>JBMERE010000001.1:0-386706 GCA_048820955.1 Desulfobacterota bacterium M19
ATCGGTGACTGGTAGGCGGGCAACTTATTTCAGACGTTCTCTTTTCAGAACTATGCGATTGAAACGAATAATTATATTGACTTTCTCTTGATGTGAACATATAGTTCGGCTATGAAAGAATTACTATATCAATATAATCCGTGGTGGGAAGAATCGTTCAAGAACGAAAATGTGAAACCACGTGAAAAGTATCTCGTTAAACTTAGAAAATATTTAGAATTTAAGCAAATAATCATCCTCACAGGTCTTCGTCGTGTCGGCAAAACAACCTTGATGAAGCTAATTATTGAGGAACTCATAGGCAAAGGCATTGACTCAAAACATATTTTGTATGTAAGTATAGATGACTATTTATTACACAAAAACAATATTATAGAAATTGTTAATGAATTCAGAAAAGTTCATAAAATAAAAATAGAAGAAAAAATATATCTATTCCTTGATGAGGTTACATACAAAGAAGATTTTCATGTTCAGTTAAAAAATATCTATGATTCCCAGAATACCAAACTATTTGTAGCCTCTTCATCTGCATCAATGCTACGTGACAAAAAAGCTAGTTTAACAGGTCGGGCCATAACACTTGAAATAAAGCCACTCGACCTTGAAGAATATTTATTTTTCAATGAAATAAGAATAAAAAAGAGAGATAAGCAATTATACAAATCACACTTCCTTGAATACTGCAAAGTCGGTGGCTTACCAGAAAATGTCTTAAATCCAAACAGAGAATATTTAATGAATCTGGTTGATGACATTATCCAAAAGGACATAACTGCTTTTCATGCTATTAAGAACCACCAAATAGTTCGAGATTACTTTACCCTTTTAATGGAGCGAAGCGGTAAACAATTGAGCATAAATAAAATTGGGAAAATTCTTGGGATATCACCCGACACATCAAAAAGATATTTAAGTTTCTTTGAATCCACCTATCTTATTCATCTCCTTCCGCGTTGGAGAAAAACAAACCAAAAATTATTATCAGCTAAAAAAATATACGCATCTGATCTTGGCATAAAACATTTGTTCATGGGGGAAAGAGACCTTGGCAGTTATTTTGAAAACTATATTTATTTATTGCTGAGAAACAAGAAGACGCTATATTATTTATACGAAAACACAACAGAAATTGATTTCTTCACAGAGGATAAAATTCTCATAGAATCAAAGTTTTACGCAGAACTCAACAAAAAGCAGGAGAAACTATTCAATGAATACCCTGCCAATAAAAAACTGGTAATTGACTCTGTAGAAAAGTTAGAAGTTTTGAATGAGATCTAAAGAGAACAATTTTATGCACCTGACTGGCGAGCACGAGCGTTTTCTTGTGGTTTATCAATAGATTGTGCTACGCTCGAAGTTGGCAGTCTAATCAACGTACAGCAGGTGATAATGGTCGTTATAGCGCTGGGGCAATGCGTAACTTTTGCGTGTCATAAACATTGACAAAAGATAAATATCATCTATGCTAACTAATTGAATATTAGTTAATAACTTATGACAAAGTGTAAGATGATATGAAAGTCAAAAAAATAATGACATTCAAGTCTGGGAAGTTTGCTTTTAGCCACAACTACTCAGAATCAGAAATTGACTCCTTGGGGATTGAATTTAGGCTTATTTATGATGCGTTAAAAGAGCTTCCAATTTTGCCAAGGCAAGCACACGAATTTGCAATAGAACTGACAATAAGGTCAATATTCAGCACAGCGGCCATAGAAGGGAATCCGCTACAGGAAAGGGAGGTTTCTGAAATAATAGACTCTGCTTCAGGCGAGGATCTTCTCGAAATCAAAAAAAGAGAAATTCATAATCTCAAGCAAGCCTATGACAAAATATCCAATATAAAAGCAAAGTCAAACTTTACCCTTTCAGAGAGTTTCATTAAGGAAATTCATAAAACCGTCACAAATAAACTAAATTATGATTCTTGCATTCCTGGCTCATATCGGAATCATATCGTAAAAGTAGGCGACAAGCAGCATGGCGGTGTTGATACCCCACCTAAGTGCCTGAAAGATATTCAAAATTTAATGGCGGAGTATGTGAAATGGCTTAATTCCGACATTATCCTTAGCCTCTCCCCCGTCATTCGTTCTGCTATAGCCCACTATTATTTAGCCCTTATCCATCCGTTTGCAGACGGTAATGGCAGAACTGCACGGTTAATTGAAGCTGCCATTCTAATGGAATCAGGCATTAAATACCTGCCGATAATGTTATCCAATTATTATTACAAGGAGATAGATGAGTATTTTATCTCAATATCTTTATCAAGAAAAAGCAAAACAAACGACATTACGCCATTTATAAAATTTGTTCTTAAAGGGGCTATATATTCGTTAAATGAAGTCAAGAGGTATATCACTTCCTATATTCGCTTGTCGGCACTGCAAAATTATTTTGTCGATTTGCAAAACAATAAAGTAATAAGCAAAAGACAGTTAGAGCTTTTGAACTTACTTTTGGAGTCTCCGAAAAACAAAACGGTAACTATCAATGGAGTATTACGAGAATTGCCATTCAGAACACTGTATGCCAAGGTTAGCGACAGGACGGCAAGGAGAGATTTAATGAAATTACATAAATTAGGCTTACTTAAATCTACGGAAAGTGGCTATAAGGTTGATCGGCAGATGCTAAATGCACTATAACACGTAGAAGGCTCCCGGTTGTCAAGAGACAAAAGAACTTCAGACATCCCGGCCTCAGGGATCTGCTATGACACCAGTTCATAGACCAGCCGTAAATTTGTGCCGGGAAATTTCACTTCGTTTCATTCAGTTCACTTATCTCAAACGGTTCGGTTTGGGAAATATAAAAAAACAGGCACTGCCCCACAAGTATTCTTGACATCCAACGCCACACTCCTTACACTTGAGTAAGATAAATAATAAAGTAAGGAGGACAGGATGGCATTAGCAACTCTCACAACAAAAGGACAACTCACGATTCCTAAAAAGATTAGGGAATCATTGAAGTTACATACCGGTGACAAACTTGAAATTATTGTTACCGCAAAAAGAGAAGCCCTAATCCGGCCAATCTCAAAGAAGGTAGATGACGTATTCTGCAAATTACATAAAACAAATAGAAAGCCTGTCTCTCTTGAAGCCATAGACAATGCAATAAGAAACAGAATGAAGGATAAATTTACATGAAAGCAATAGACACAAATATCCTGATTCGTTTTCTGGTTGGAGACGACAAGCAACAAACCAAAAAAGTTTATAATATTTTCAAAAAAACTGAATCAGATAAAAAAGAACTATTTATCCCATTGCTCGTAATACTTGAACTAATCTGGGTCTTGGAATCAGTCTACGAAATATCAAGAACTGATATTTTAGATTCAATTAGTGAACTACTGCTAATGCCAATATTAAGTTTCGAACACCAGACTGCGGTACAACAATTCTCAAATGAGGCACAAGAAAACAAATATGACCTCTCAGATCTTTTAATTGCTCATTCTGCGAAGGAACAAGGTTGTGAAACTGTAATTACTCTTGATAAAAAAGCATCAAAATACAAGCTATTCGAGTTAGTTAAATAATTAATTTAAATTACCCCTAAGACCTTGAGAAGAAACAACACAAGTACATGAAATAACCGAATCCGGTAACCGGACAGTGTATCTTCACCCACTGATCTTTGACAGAAATCAATCCCCTGCTCCATGAGCCACCTGTCGGGCATACCGCCACTGTTTCCAGTAGTACATCAGTATCCGCCGCCGGAGCCATTCATCTATTTGGAAACGGTAATTCATGGAGATAAACCAGCTTCGACCGTTAAGCTCACATATACGTCGCTAAAATTCCCGTAAGGCCTTATCGTTCCAACTGATTTTACCGCATACAGAGACAAAACCACAGGAAACCCTGTTTGAGTTTCAATCCAAGGTGAACAGGAAGGCGGTAGTGGACATGACGTACTCCAGATTGACAAGCGCCCCATAAACCATATAGTGTCCCCGAAATATTTAATGAATTTCCAATTTAGCGGGAAAATTTATTGTTGCCCGTCGACGAACGTGGTAATTTCCCACTATTTTGTAATCTTACCCGGGAGTTCACAATATGGATATCAGCATCACAAAGGCCGCGGCGAGCGAGCTGAAGAAAAAACCCGATGAAAGCGCCCTTGGCTTCGGCAACCTGTTCAGTGATCATATGTTTGTCATGACTTACAACGCCGACCGAGGCTGGCACGATGCCGAAATCAAGCCTTATCAGAATTTCAGCCTTAACCCCTCCGCCATGGCCCTCCATTACGGCCAGGCCATTTTTGAAGGCCTGAAGGCCTACCGTGGCCGGGACAATAAAATCAGGCTCTTTCGACCACGGGCCAATCTGGAGCGCATGAATGTTACCGCCGCCCGCATGTGTATGGCTGAAATTGATCCTGATGAGGTTTTAACGGCCTTAAAAAAACTGGTGGATATTGACCAGGACTGGGTACCATCAGCCAAGGGCTCAACCCTCTATATCAGACCGGCCATGATTGCCACCGAGGCCGCTCTCGGGGTGCGGCCATCGACGGAATATCTCTTTTTTATTATTTTAAGTCCCGTTGGTGCTTATTACCCCGAGGGTTTCAACCCCGTGAAAATATTTGTAACCGATAAATACGTCCGGGCCGTAAAGGGCGGGGTGGGGCATGTCAAGACCGCCGGTAATTACGCGGCCAGCATCATGGCGGCCATGGAGGCCAGGGAGGCTGGTTACACCCAGGTCTTGTGGTTAGACGCCTGTGAACACCGCTATATAGAGGAGGTAGGTACAATGAATATCTTCTTCAAGATAAACGGCGAGATTATAACCCCGCCCTTAAACGGCAGCATCCTGCCCGGCGTCACCAGAGATTCAGCCCTGACCATCACCAGGGCCTGGGGCTTAAATGTCAAAGAGCAGCCCATAACTATTGACGAAGTTTTAAAGGCCAACGAAAACAATGAATTAGAGGAGATATTCGGTACCGGCACGGCGGCAGTCATCTCACCGGTGGGCGAATTATATTATAAGGGCCAAAGCATATCCATCAATAACGGCCAGACCGGCCCCCTGGCCCAACGACTTTTTGATGAACTGGAAGCGGTGCAATACGCCCATCAGGACGACCGCTACAACTGGATGGAGAAGTTGAATTAATCAATTATTTCATCCAGCTCACAATACAACTACCCATATTTATTCGTTTTCCCTTATTATTACCCTTAAATCGCAAATACATTCAAGATAAATGAACGACTATTCATTATTTCCTTGACTTCGACTTTTTCTTGTAATACAAACGTATTTGAGTTTAGCAGTAACAGTCCTTAAATCTTCACAGATGGGAGTATTGATTTTGGATCAAAAATCATTAATGGACTTACTCTATGTCGCCGCTTTTTTCTTAGGCGGTCTCGGTTTCGCCTTAGGGCCGCTCATTCTGGCCAACATCCTCGCACCGCGCGGCACCCGCAATGTCTCCAACAAATCAAAACAATATATCGAATGCGGCATGGAGCCCATCGGCGATGCCTGGATCCGTTTCGGTGCCGTTTATTACCTCTATGCCCTGATGTTCCTGGCCTTTGATGTTGATGTTCTTTTCCTCTTTCCAGTAGCCGTCGCTTATAATCGCGGTTTTACGGCCTATGATTTTTTCGAGATATTGCTCTTTGTCGGCATTTTATCGCTGGCCATTATTTACGCCTGGCGCAAAGGAGTATTTGAGTGGAATCGCAGAGTTTACAGTCGGCAGTAGATCCGGCAATCGTTCAGTTCGCGTCCCTGGATAAGCTGCTCGCCCTGGGACGCGCCAATTCATTATGGCCCATGACCTTTGGCCTGGCCTGCTGCGCCATTGAGATGATGGCCACCGGGGCGTCACGTTTTGACCTGTCCCGTTTCGGGGCCGAGGTTTTCCGTCCTTCCCCGCGCCAATGCGATGTGATGATTGTGGCCGGCACTATTAACCACAAGATGGCCCCGGCGGTAAAAACTCTGTACGACCAGATGCCGGAACCCAAATGGGTAATTGCCATGGGCAACTGCGCCATCTCCGGCGGTCCCTTTGCCTTTAAAGGTCAATATGCCGTGGTAGAGGGAGCCGATAAAATTCTGCCGGTGGATGTATACATCCCCGGCTGCCCGCCCCGGCCGGAGGCTCTGATTGAAGGTATTTTACAATTAGAGGAAAAACTTACCGGCACCAGGCGCTGGCCGCGGGTAAAATGCGAATCAATATAACGGTCTAACGGGGAAAACAAACAGCCCCTTTAACTGTATCAATTTGATTTTTCCGGGACGGCAATAGTTATAATTCGACATTACTCGTTCAATATTCATTAATGAACATGGTAAATGGTATTTTTATGGACTTTAACAAATTAAAAGAACGCCTTACCGCCCTGGCTCTCATTGAGGAGGTTCCCGCGACCTCCCCGGCAGAGCCTGACAAGGGCGAAAAGGAGCAGCCCCCGGCGGAGCCGGCAGCCCCGGTAAGCCGTCCCGCTGCCGGTGAGATTAACTACCCGGCCCGGGGCTTTCACTTTGATGTCAAGGTGGCGGCCGATTCAGTGGTGGAAGCGGCGACTATTCTTGATGAAGAGGGCTTTTTCCTCGAAGCGGTCACCGGAGTTGACTGGATTAAGGAAAAAGAACTTGAGGTGGTGTACGACTTTACCATCTGGCAACCCACCTGCCGGGTAGTTGTCCGCACCCGCCTTAATCGTGAGGCCCCGGAGGTTCCTACTATTTCCGGGGTCTGCCCCGGCGCCAACTGGCATGAGCGGGAGACCCACGACTTTTTCGGCATTAAGTTCAGTAATCATCCTGATCTTACCCCGCTTCTGTTGCCCGAGGATGCCGATTTTCACCCCCTTTTAAAGGACTTTCAGGTATGAGTCATCCACTCCCTACTAATAATCAGGAGTCCTTTGTCCTAAACCTCGGCCCGCAGCATCCGGCCACCCACGGGGTTTTAAGAGTCAAGTTGACCATGGACGGCGAGTATATCATCCATGCTGAACCGGTGCTGGGCTATATTCATCGTATGCACGAGAAGATGGGTGAAAACCGCACCTGGGCCCAGTTTATGCCTAATACCGGCCGGATGGATTATTTAAGCGCTCTCTCCTTCAACCATTGCTACGCAGCCTTAGTGGAAAGGGCCATGGGTATTGAGGTGCCGGAACGGGCCGAATACTTACGGGTCATTACCGTGGAGTTGAACCGCATCTCCAGTCATCTGGTCTGGTTCGGGGCCTTTATTCTCGATCTCGGCGGCTTCAGCCCTCTGCTTTACGCCTTTGATGACCGTGAGCATATCCTTGACCTGCTGGAATCAGTAACCGGTTCCCGACTCACCTACTGTTACTTTCGTTTCGGTGGTCTCTATAATGATATTGACGAAAATTTTGTCGATGGTACAAGAGAATTTATTAAAACCATGCGTGAGCGGTTGCCCATGTATCATAATCTGGTAACCAAGAATATCATTCTCATCAAGCGTCTAAAGGGTATCGGCCCTATAAGCAAAGAGGTCATTCGGAAATACGGGGCCACCGGCCCCGTGGCCCGGGGCTCCGGCGTTGATTACGATATCCGGAAGAATGAGCCCTACTCCATCTACCCCGAGTTCGACTTTGACATACCGGTGTATACCGAATGTGATTCCATGGCCCGCTATATGGTACGTATGGATGAAATTGAACAGAGCATGCGGATTATAGAGCAGGCTCTGGACAAACTGCCCGACGGCCCGGTCATGGCTCCCAAAGTTCCCAAAATATTAAAACCGCCCAAGGGTGATTATTACCAGGCAGTGGAGTCGGCCCGTGGTTCACTGGGCATGCGGGCGGTGAGTGACGGCACCAATAAGGCCTACCGTCTCAAATTACGTTCACCCACCTTTTCTAATTTGAGCCTGTTCAGTGAGGTCAGCGAGGGGATGCTCCTGCCCGACGCCCTGGCGCTCATGGGTAGTCTTGATTTGGTTATTCCGGAAATAGACAGGTAAAGGATATGGATTCTGAAATAATAAGAGTGATTGCCTTTCTGGTGGGAGTCATTGCCTTCGCCGCCCTTAATGCCGCCTATCTCGTCTGGCTGGAGCGGAAGGAAGCCGCCCATATTCAGCGCCGGATCGGCCCCAAAGAGGTTGGCCCCTTCGGCCTCCTGCAGCCCATGGTCGACGGCATCAAGCTCATGACCAAACAGATACTGATTCCCGACGGCGTTGATCCGGTATTATTCCGTCTGGCTCCCATCCTCGCCATGATCCCGGCTATTATGTGCTTTGTCACCATCCCTTTCAGCCAGGAACTGGTGGCCCGTAATATCAACCTTGGCCTGCTGATGATCTTCGCCTTTGCCTCGGTAAATGTCCTGGCTCTTCTCCTTGGAGGCTGGGCCTCGGCCAACAAATACGCCGTTATCTCCGCCGCCCGGGCCGTGGCCCAGAATGTGGCCTACGAAATTCCAATGCTGGTTACGGTAATAACCATGGTAATGATTACCGGCACCCTGAATTTAAATGATATTGTCGCCCAGCAGCCGAATATCAGCCAATGGTATATCTTCCGGTTTTCGGCCTCTCCTCTGATGCCGGTGGCATTTTTAATCTTCTTTATCTGCTCCTTGGCCGAAACTAACCGGGCGCCCTTTGACCTCAACGAGGCGGAAAGTGAGCTGGTAGCCGGTTTCCACACCGAGTACTCCAGTATGGGCTTCGGGCTCTTTTTCATGGGTGAATATGCCAATATTGTTATTGGCAGTTCCCTGGCAGTAATTCTCTTTTTAGGCGGCTGGCAGGATCCCTTCGGGCTTTTTCCCGGGGTCTGGTGGTTCCTCATCAAGCTTTATTGTTTAATTTTTACGGTGATCTGGATTCGCTGGACCTATCCGCGTACCCAGTTTTACGGCTTACTGAATTTGTCGTGGAAGATTCTGATCCCCATTTCGCTGTTCAATCTTCTGCTGACTGCGGGCTTTTTAAAGGTATTTTAATATGGGCGCCTATTTTAAAGAATTATTCAGCGGCACGAAGAGTCTTTTTGTCGGCCTGCAAATCACCTTCGGCCAGATGCTGAAGCCGTTGGTAACTCAGCAATATCCATACGAAACATCTACCATGACCCCGCGCTTCAGGGGCCATATTGAGCTGATCCCTAAAGAGGACGGCTCAACCAGGTGTATTGTCTGCGGCATGTGTCAGAGATCATGTCCGTCGGGCTGCATCACGGTGGCCGGTGAAAAACGTGAGGGAGTCAAGGGCAAGGTATTAACCAAATACCATTTGGACTTTACCAAATGCAGCCTCTGCGGAATGTGCGTGGAATCCTGCCGGCCGGGGGCCATTACCTTTTCAAAAGACTATAACCTGGCCAGCACCAGGAAAGAGGATTACTCATTCGATTTGCTCAAGCGCCTGGAGGAGAAGGCCAAATGAATCAATTATTAACAGCCCAGGGCCTGGCCGGGGTCGTTTTTCTGACCGTCAGTGCTGCCGTGGTAATTGGTGCCCTCATTGCCGTGAACAGTAAACGCCTGATCAGAGCCGTGACCGGACTATGTCTCTGTCTCATCGGGGTGGCAGGACTGTACTATTTTCTAAACAGCCCCTTTCTGGCCCTGATGGAGATTCTGATCTATGTCGGAGCAGTGGGAGTTTCCATCGCCTTCGCCATCATGTTAGCTGACCCTCGGCCGGAAAAGAAAGGCAACCGCGCCACAGGCTTAGGCGCCGTATTCGGCTTTATCGGCGGCGGCTTTCTGACCTGGGGACTTATTAAGACCGGGCTCAGTACTCATTGGCAGGGAGCTGCAGAGAAGGTTAATGATGGATCCATGCTGCAGCTTGGCAAGTCATTGCTCACCACCTACAGCATGGTCTTTGAGCTCATTTCCGTGGTATTACTCATTGCCATTATCGGCTCTCTGGCCCTGGGCAGAAGGGGAAGATCAAACGGCCCCGGTAAAATTTCAGGATAAACAAGTTGTAGGAACAAGCGGCAGAAACACTATTATCGTTGTAATCATCAAATAAGGATATTTTTATGCTGCAGCTAAGCGCCAATCTGAATACCTATCTGATTATAGCTGCCTTTTTATTCGGCATCGGCTTCTACGGCCTGATTAACCGCCGAACCTTAATTGGTATGCTGATTTCGGCAGAGCTGATCTTGAGCGGGGCCTCGCTTAACTTTATGGCCTTTAACCGCTTTCTGGCCCCCGACCCGGTAGTCGGGCAGGTATTTACTCTGTTTATCATGGGCATTGCCGCGGCCGAAGCCGCCATTGCCTTAAGTATAATTATTGCGGTCTATCGGAACTATAAATCCATTGCCGCAGAAGATCTCAACGATCTTAAAGGTTAACAGGAAATAGATATGGATATTAACGCCGTATCAGCACCAATTGAATCAAGTCGTTTAGTCTTTGCTGTTCTCACCCCCCTCCTGGGTGCCATAGCGGTAATGCTCACCGGTAAGCGTCCCAACGTGAGGGAGGCCTGTTCGGTGGCGGCCTCGGTGATTCTCTTTCTCATTGTCTGCTCTCTTGGAGTGGATGTTCTCCACGGGCATTCCTTCCGTTTTGGCATGTTTCATATCCTGCCCGGGATAACGGTAACTCTGCGAGCCGATGCCTTTTCCATGATCTTCGCCCTGGTGGCCTCCAGCCTGTGGATGGTGGCCGTTTTCTATTCCCTGGGCTATATGCGCGGCCTAAAAGAACACGCCCAGACCCGCTTCAACGCCTGTTTCGCCCTGGCTATTTTCGGGGCTATCGGGGTGGCATTTTCCGATAATCTTTTTACCATGTACCTGTTCTACGAGATCGTCTCCATCTGCACCTATCCCCTGGTTGGTCATCACCAGGATGAAGAGGGGTACAAGGGTGCCCGGAAATACCTGGTTTATCTCTCCGGAACCTCACATGCCTTTGTCCTGCCGGCCATGGTGCTGATCTATGTCCTCACCGGCAATCTCGATTTTGCCAATAATATATCCACTGGAATTCTGCCGGCCGGGGCTAACGCCACACTGGTTACCGTTCTCTATATTCTCTGCCTCATCGGTTTTGCCAAAAACGGCATTATGCCCTTTCACCACTGGCTGCCCGGTGCCATGGTGGCCCCGACTCCGGTATCGGCTCTTCTGCACGCCGTGGCAGTGGTCAAGGTTGGTGTATTCTCCACTACCCGGGTAATGCTCTATGTATTCGGGGTCAATACCATGAGCGCCCTTAATCTGGGGATACCAACGGCCTATTTCGTCTCTTTCACCATTCTGATGGCCTCGGTAATCGCCCTCTCCAAAACAAACCTCAAGGCTCGGCTGGCTTATTCCACTATCAGCCAGTTATCGTATATTGTTCTTGGCGTGGCTCTGCTCACCCCCGCTGGTATTGAGGGCGGCCTTATCCATATCGCCAATCACGCCTTTGCCAAGATCACTCTCTTCTTCTGCGCCGGCGCCATATTTGTGGCAACCCAGAAGAAGGATCTCTCCGAAATGGGCGGCCTGGGACGTTCCATGCCCTTTACCTTTGCCGCTTTCGGGCTTGCCTCGTTAACCATGATAGGGGCACCGCCGGCCGGTGGTTTTGTCACCAAATGGCTGCTCCTGGTAGGTTCCATGCAGGCCCATCAAATCGGCATACTCCTGGTACTTCTGGCCTCCACTTTGTTGAACGTAGCCTATTTCGCTCCCATTACCTACAACGCTTTTTTCGGTAAACGGCCTGAGGGTGAAAAATATGAGGGGATAAAAGAGGCGCCGCTGGCCATGTTGATTCCCCTGATGATAACCTCTATTATCTCGATACTCCTCGGTATCTATCCGAATATTTTTCTTAATTTCGTCAAGGGGGTATTCTGATGATTGTAGAATTTCTCGATTATCTGCGTGCTCACCTGCACGCCCTGGCCCGGCTGGGAATTGCCTTTATCGTCCTTCTGCTCTGCATAGACATCTTTGTTATTGATAAAACACACGCTCATACCGCCATCCAGCATTTCCCCGGCTTCTGGACAATCTTCGGCTTCGTGGTTGGTGCCGGACTGATTATAGTCGCCAAGTGGTTCGGGCGGCAGGGAATCCGACAGAAAGAGGATTATTATGATTGATTCCTGGCTTCATCCCTCAGTAATATTAATGGTTGGCGCCCTGCTTCTGCCCTTAATCGGCAAGGGCGCGGCCAAAAAAGCCTTCATAGTGCTGGTGCCGGTTCTGGCCTTTATTGATGTCTGGCAGTACAGCCCTCAGGGTGTTTACGGGGTAATCCAGTTCATGGACTGGAAACTGGTCTTTGGGCGGGTTGATAAATTAAGTCAGATTTTTGCCTACGTCATGAGTCTGATGTGTATAATCGGTACCATTTACAGCCTCCATGAGGACGATGACCGCCAGATGATAGCGGCCTGGTTCTATGTGGCCGGTTCCCTCGGAGTTATCCTGGCCGGTGATTATCTGGTACTCTTTCTCTTTTCCGAGATCATGGCCTTCTCCTCGGTATTTCTGGTCTGGTTTCGGCGCAGCCCCAGATCCATTGCCACCGGTTTCCGTTATCTCCTCGTCCATACCTTTGGCGGTCTGGTGCTGTTAGCTGGTTTTGTGCTCCGTTACAAGGCCACCGGCGATCTCTCATTTACCCAGCTGGATGTCCATAACCCGGCCCTCTACACCTATATTATAATGATCGGCTTCATGGTCAACGCCGCCGTCCCTCCTCTGCATTCCTGGCTGCCCGACACCTACGCCGAGGCCTCAGTCACCGGAGCGGTTTTTATGTGCGCCTTCACCACCAAGACGGCCATCTATACCCTTATCCGCTGCCTTGCCGGCATGGAAATATTGATTGTCTTCGGAGTGATAATGGCCCTCTACGGGGTAATTTATGCCATTCTGGAGAATGACTGCCGCCGCCTGTTAGCCTGGTCAATTATGAGCCAGCTGGGCTATATGGTCTGCGGGGTTGGAATCGGTACCGAACTGGCCATCAACGGGGCCGTCGCCCATGCTTTTGCCCATATTCTCTATAAAGGACTGCTCTTCATGGGCTGCGGTTCAGTACTATATATGACCGGCAAGAGTAAATTTACTGACTTAGGCGGGCTTTACCGTAAAATGCCCCGCACCCTGGTTTATATCATGGTGGGGGCCTTGAGTATGGCCGCTCTGCCCTTTTTCTCCGGTTTTGTGACCAAATCCATGATTATCGCCGCCGGTTTTGAAGAACACCTGTACTGGGTAGGCTTCGGTCTGACCATGGCCTCCGCCGGTACCTTTCTTTATATCTGTGTAAAGCTTCCCTACCTTATGTTCTTCGGCAAGACCAGAGCCAGTGAGGAAACCATGCAGAGAGCCGCTGATCCACCCTGGAATATGCAGTTAGCCATGGCGATAGGCGCCTTCTTCTGTATATTCATCGGTTCTTATACCCCGTTCCTGTATAATATGCTGCCCTTTGCCAATACCTTCAACGCCTATACCCCCATGCATATCTCTGAGACAATGCAGGTGGTGGCGGCCACAGCCCTGGCCTGTTATCTGCTGCGCCGCAAATTGCAGCCCACAGCCGAGATCAGCCTGGATCTGGATTGGTTTTACCGCATGGCGGGCCGCGGCTTCTTCTGGCTGGCCAAGGTACCCCTGCAGACCATCGACAACTGGGTCGGGGTTATATATCGGGTAATCGGTCTTGGGCCTTTAATGGTTATTTCCAAATTCTGGTCATGGTTTGACTGGAATGCCATCGACGGAACAATTGATGGCAGCGCCCGCGGAGTACGAGGTGTGGGCGGCATGGTACGCCGCTCGCAGGACGGCCTCCAGGCCAGCATATTCTGGGCCTCGGCCATTGGCGGAATACTGCTGATCGCCTATGTTTTCAGCTAACATTAAAAGACCTGTAGGGTACTTAACAGGTACCGATCAATTAATAATTGAGGTGTTATAAGAGATGGATTTCTTGATTCTGAATAAAGGCTTTCCCATTCTAAGCGTGCTGATTTTTCTGCCGCTGGCCGGTGCCTTTATTGCCATGTTCCTCTCCGGAGATAAGGTATCCAGGGTCTGGGCTCTGATTGTTACCAGCCTTAATGCGATTATCTCCCTGCCCCTCTATTCTGCCTTTAATTCAAGCAGCTATAAATTTCAATTCGCCGAGCATCAGGCCTGGATTCCCCAGTGGAATATTAATTATACCCTTGGCCTGGACGGCATCAGTCTGCTTCTTGTCCTGCTTACCACCATTATCATGCCGCTTTGTATTCTGGCCTCCTGGCGTTATATCGCCAAGAGGGTCAAAACCTTCATGATCTGCATGCTGGTACTGGAAACCACCATGCTTGGGGTCTTTGCGGCTCTGGATTTCATCCTCTTTTATATCATGTGGGAGGCTATGCTGATCCCCATGTATATGCTCATTGCCATCTGGGGCGGGCCCCGCAAGGTCTACGCCTCCACAAAATTCTTTATTTATACCCTGGCCGGTTCAGTGATGCTGCTGGTGGCAATAATCGCCCTCTACCTGCACAGCACCCCGCATACCTTTTTCATTCCGGCCCTCATGGGGCAACCCTATTCAACAACTTTCCAGATTCTGATATTTCTGGCCTTCTTTGTGGCCTTTGCCGTCAAGGTACCGATGTTTCCGGTGCATACCTGGCTGCCGGCCGCCCATGTTGAGGCGCCCACCGCCGGTTCGGTTATCCTGGCCAGTATCCTGCTGAAGATGGGAACATACGGACTTTTACGCTTCTGCCTACCCATTACCCCGCAGGCTACTCTAACCTTTATGCCGTACGTTCTATGGCTGTCGGTGGCCGGTATTCTTTACGGCGGCTTTACCGCCCTGGCTCAGCATGATATGAAGAAGCTGATTGCCTATTCCAGTGTCGGCCATATGGGCTTTATAACCCTGGGTATTTTTGTCCTCAACTTCCGTGGTATGGAGGGCGCTATTTTACAGATGATTAACCACGGTGTCACCACCGGGGCTCTCTTCCTCTGCGTGGGAATGATTTATGAACGAACCCACAGCCGGGAACTGGCTACCGCTACCGGGGTCGGTAAATATATGCCGGTATTTGTCACCTTTTTCGCCATTTTTTCTCTGTCATCCTTCGCCTTTCCGGGCACCAACTCCTTTGTCGGTGAATTTCTGGTCCTGGCCGGCGGCTTTGCTAAACATAAGCTGGTTACTGCCGTCGCCATTCCAGGCGCCATCCTGGCTGCCGCTTATATGCTGAGGATGCTGCAAAGGGTTATCTGGGGCGGTGTAAACAATCCCTCACATGAAGGTCTCATGGATCTGAATACCAGGGAGATTGTGACTCTTGCCCCGTTTTTGGTATTTGTCTTCTGGATAGGTCTGGCCCCCGGGCCGTTCCTCTCGGTAATGCACAGTACCGTGCATCATTTATTGGCACAGGTCAACGCCGGAGTAGTTCATCCAGCCCTGGCCTGTCTGCCTTGATAGTAGGAAATATTTATGAATATAATGCTCTTTGCCCCAGAACTTTTTCTCCTTCTTGGAGCCCTCATTGTCTTCCTGCTCTCTTTAAGTGATGACCATAACAGCGCTCGGAATGTCGCCATAGCCGCTGGATTTGGTGCTCTTATTCTCAGTGCCAGCGGGGTTAATCTCAGCGGAATGATGTTCAGCGGGGCCTACAATGTTGATCTCTTTTCGCAACTCTTTAAAACAATGATCACCGCCGGCATGACTGCCGTATTAATCTTCGGCGGCAGGCACAAGGGGATTGAAAAGAGAGTAAGGCCAGAATATTATCTCTGCCTGATTTTAAGCACCCTGGGTCTAATGATGCTGGTGTCAAGCGTTGACCTTGTGGCCATCTTTGTCTCCCTGGAGCTTTCCTCCTTCTCCCTTTATCTGATGCTGCCCATGCGCAGCAGTGAGCACGGTCTGCGGATTCAGATGGAGGCCGGGATTAAATACATGCTCTTCGGGGTAATGGCCACCGGCATCATGCTCTTTGGGATGAGTTATATCTTTGGACTTACCGGCAGTACCAGCCTGGCCGCAATTACCGCCAGACTTCCCGCCCTTATTCACGAACCAGCAGCGGTAGTGGGTATAGTCATGATTCTGTGTGTATTCATGTTCAAGCTTGCCATCTTCCCATTTCACTTCTGGGTCTCCGATGCCTATGAAGGCGGCGCCAATGAAACCACCGCTTTTCTGGCCACTGTTCCCAAACTGGCCGGCGTTGCCATGCTGATCCGAATTGTTAATTTAATCAATCCGTCAGAGGCCATTATCAACTTCATGGCTATTCTGGCTGTCTGCTCAATGTTCTATGGTAATCTCTGCGCCCTGCGTCAGACAGATTTTAAACGGATGATGGGTTTTTCCGCTGTGGCCCATGCCGGTTTTGTCCTCCTCGGTATTCTGACCTTTAAAGAGGCCGGATACGCCACCTC
The DNA here is from genome assembly GCA_048820955.1 of Desulfobacterota bacterium M19. Taxonomy (GTDB): domain Bacteria; phylum Desulfobacterota; class Desulfobulbia; order Desulfobulbales; family VMSU01; genus JAADIV01. The sequence goes on from JBMERE010000001.1 coordinate 16,445, forward strand.
CATATATTATATTCTGGGCTATCTTGTCATGAACCTGGCCTGTTTTATGGTGGTCTGCAAGGTCTCCAAGTCCGGTGAAAATGTGCCCATTTCCGGGCTTGCCGGACTCTATAAACGCTCCCCCTTACTGGCCTTTACCATGGGACTCAGTATGTTTGCCCTGGCCGGTATTCCGCCCTTTGCCGGCTTTATGGGCGAATTTCTTCTCCTTGCCGGAGCCCTGCAGACCGGCCATCTCACCGTAGTTATCTTAGGGGCCTTGAACGCCGCCATTGCCATCTATTATTATCTCTCCGTAGTAAAAGTAACCTACTGTAATGAGCCGGAAACTGACACCACCCCCATCAGGGTTGATATAGGCACCAGAGCGGTGAGTTTTATCCTCATAACCGCCATCATTTTTATCGGTGTTTATCCTGCCTCGTTACTGGATATGGCCAGCACCGCCCTGCACTTAGCCTTCTGATAAAACGGTCAGAGCACTTACCTTTTAAGGCATTTGGCCGCTAAGACGGTATTGACTGCCGGGCAGGGATTCCACCAGCCCCTTCAATTCCAGTATCAAGAGAATTTCCTGCACCTTGGCCGCTTTACCAGCAGCCCGGTCGATAATGCTGTCGATATGGCTGGGATATGGCTCCAGAATTTTCATTAATGACTTCTCTTCCGGAGTCAGCTCCACGTCCCCGGCAGCCGTATCCTCTTTGTTTTGCTCTGCCTGGTGGGATGCGGCCTTAAAATCCGTCAGATGAGCACTTAATTCCACTAAAATATCTTCAATCTTGTAAACCAGTTTAGCTCCCTGCTGAAGCAGACTATGAGCGCCGGCATTAGCGGCGGAATCTACCCGGCCCGGAATGGCAAATACCTCCCGCCCCTCATCCATGGCGAGACGAGCAGTAATTAAAGAGCCGGAACGTTTGGCTGCCTCGACAACCACCACTCCAAGAGCCAGACCGCTTATTATACGGTTACGGGCCGGGAAACGAAAGGCTTCCGGCTTGGTACCCATAGGGTATTCACTGACAATAACCCCCTGGGCGGAAATACGCCGGGACAGGCCTAAATTACGGCGGGGATAGGGGACATCTAAACCACAACCCAGAACGGCAACGGTAATACCGCCAGCCTCAAGAGCAGCGGCATGAGCGGCAGCATCAACCCCTAAGGCCAGGCCACTGACCACGTTAAGACCACGGGCACCAAGCTCGGCCCCGAGACGGCGGCCAATCTTAAGGCCATAGCTGGTGGCGGCCCTGGAACCAACCACGGCAATAGAGGGCCGCTTCAAGAGCCCAACGTCACCATTGACATAGAGCAACATGGGAGGATTATATATTTCCCGCAGGAGCGCGGGATAAGCGGGGTCATTCCAGGTCAGGAGACTGAAATTGTGGTGCCGGAGACGCTGGAGTTCAAGCTCGGCCTCACGGATTGGGGGGGCATTGATAATAGTATCTGCTACGGGATGCCTGATACCCCGCACCCGTAAAAGACGTTCTCTGCCGGCCGCAAATATATGCTCAGGTTCCCCCAGCTCCCGGATCAAGCGTCCCATACCAACCGCTCCCAGTCCGGGAACAAGAGCCAGGGTCAACCAGTCAATCAGATGGTCTTGTGATGGCGTCGTAGTTAACATTGTTATGAAACGAAAAGTCGTAAGCGAGAGTGTGGTTTTATGGGGCGCTTACGAAAAGTTCCTCAAATAATAAAAACCAGATTCAGCAGTCCGATAATGCCGCCCAGGAGGGCACCGAAGAGATTAATATATTTGAATTGCTCTTCCATTATACCTAAAAGCAGATTTTCGAGCTGCAGGAGATCCAGGCCGTCCACTTTTTTACTCACCATCTGCTCCAAATTCAAGGAATCCAGAAGCCCCGGCACCTCACGGGCCATGAGAAGGTTGCTTTGCTCAATAATATATTCCGCCAGGCTGGTCTGTACAGCCTTAGGCAGAAAATTATACAGCGGGCCGATGGGGCGGCGGAAAAGTTCCCGCTCCAGCAGACCGCCCAGCAGGTGGTCGAGAACCTGCTTGACCTCACGGGAACGAAACATGGTTACCACCTCCCGCGCGGCCCAATCCTTACCGCGCCCCATGCCGTCGCTGCCGAATAAGCGGACGATCACCTCATGAATGGGCGAGTTGGACAGCTCTTTCAGGGCCTCGTTTAACAGATTGATAACCATGGCGGTTAAACGGGGTTCCCGCAGAGCGCGGGCGGCCTGCGCCGCCAGTTCCAACCGGATAAGGTTTATTTTTTCTTCCTCAACATTGGCCAGCAATTCTGCCATGGGCTGATCCAGCAGATTATTTATCCAGCCGCTCAAAATATCCCGCAGGCGTTCCTGTACCTCTTCACCCTGCAGCCAGGCGGAAAGCTCCGCGCCATGTTCATCCAGATACTCCCTGACCTTACCATCAATAAGTTCCGGGGATATGAAGCCGGCGGCCAAAGCGGCCATTGGCCCTAAGCCGGCAATGAAATTATTAATAGCGGCACAGATGGCTTTGACAATTTTATCCCGGCTTCCTGGTTCCTCTGCTATTCGGGCCGCCTTGGCCAGCAAAGCAGGAGTCTCCCGTTCAACGAAGCCAAGAATAAAATCAGGAACAGCATCCGGCAGCAATTGGCGCGGGGTACGCTCCGACGTCATTATCTCCCGCAACTTTTGGTCAATATAATTACTCAGCCACTCCTCAGTTCCGGGGTTGGACAGCATATTACGCGCCGTTTTTTCAAGCACGGCCAGCATACGGGTCTGGGCCTCAGCGGGCAGAATCGTCGAAAGAGGTTTATCGGCGGTCTCCTCAATATGGCTGGCAATGATTACCGCCATCTCTTCAGCAAAGGCATCACCGGCCAGATGATTATGAACAATCTTCAGACCGCGCCAGCGCAGAATCTTTAAGCCCGCCTCAAGATAGGAAGTAAAACGCTTGGGAACTATACTGCTAAGCGGCCCCAGATCCCGATTTAAAAGCCTCTGTACCTTGCTGTCAATGACCAGAGCTAACTGTTTTTTGAATGCCTTGCCGTTTAAGGCCTTGGTTATATCATTACTGGTCAGCAGATGGCGCCCCACCATACGGCCCATATTAATGGCCAGCTCATGGCGTTTGGCTGGAATAACCCCTGGGGTCATGGGCAGCCGCCAACCCAAAAAACGCCAGGGTTTAAGAGGCCGAAACAACATGCGAATGGCAATATAATTGGTCATATAACCAATAAAGGCTCCTACTAACGGCGGGGCTATATAGATAAAAAGCTGGTGCATGAATTAAAGAGGTGATTTAAATTTTTTAAGTAAAAAAAACATGTTTTCTATTTCCGCAGCATCCGGCCCAGGGTCTGATCCACAGCCAGGGCCTGTTCCATCCTGTCTTCTAAAAAGTCTTCGGAAAAATAGGCCCGGTTGTCATGGATAGTTGCCTTTAATTTATCCATATCACGCTCAGCGGCCATCCGCATGACCTCCATGAGATTTTGCTGAAATGAATTCACCATCTGGTTGCCGGCTCCGCCGGCAATGAGAATCTCCGCGTAGGTAGCGGGATTCTGGGCGTGAACGCGGGCCATGCCTAAAATCCCGTACAGCGAGGTCAGTGTCGAGTGACTGGCAATATCGTCCGGGGCGATTTTATTGTCCTTCAAGGCCATGGCCATGGCGAGAGAGATAGCAGTGGGCAGTTTCTGGCTTACCCCCATGAGCAGGTCATGACGGGCCGGGCTGTCCTGGAAAATATCAGCCCCGTGTTTATAGAGGAAGGCCTCAAATTCACCACAGAAACGACCGCTGCGGCTGGTACGCACCACAACGGCATTCTTGTCCTTCATAACGGCAGTCTTCGGTCCCCAGAGATTATGTACCAGCATAAGCTCCACCTCCGGCAGGGTGGAATCAAGAGCGGCCTTAATGGTCTCCTCTGCCGCTCCCACCAGTAGAATAAGGGCCTGGCCCGGTCGCAGCAGGGGGCCGTATTCTCTAATCGTGGAAGGGGTGGCACTGATGGGTACGCAGATAATAACCACGTCCACTTCTGGAATCATCTCGGCCGGCCGTTTCGTGGTGGAACGACCGCAGAGAATGGTCTGATAACCTTCATTGCGTAACTTGTCGGCAAACCAGCGGCCCATGGCCCCGGTACCGATAAAGCCAAAGGATTTTATAAATTTCCGGCGCATATCAACCCGGGGGAAAGAGCCCAGGGTTTTGATGGCGTGCGGTTCCTGAATAATATGGTTTTGCAGGCTGGTTAAAACTTCTTCAATGATCGAGTCGTCACGATGGCCCTCAACCTCAATATAGATCTTCAGCTTCTGGGTTTTAATATCATTTTCTGACTGCAGGTCAATGATATTTATACCACGCCGGGTAAATTCACCGAGAATATCATAAAGCAGACCAACCCGGTCATTAAGGGGAATTGTGAAAAGGGCGGTGGCATCATAACCGGTGGGTATCGTCATTTCCGGGCCCAGAATGGCAAATCGCGTCCGGTTGTGGGGAGCGACATCAAGATGCCGGATAATCAGGCTCTGCTCTTTTAGAAGTTCCGAGGTCTCAATAATACCATAACCGGCCTTCTTCTCTGCCCTGATATCGGCAATCGCCTCTTTTATATCATGAACAGCAAGCAGTGCGGCATCCGGGTATTTTTCGCTGATAAACTCTTCACATTGCTTAAGGATAGACATAGTACCGATGAGAATTTTAATCGGTTCCGTTCTGTCCAGACTGCCCAGGGAGAGTTGAATGGGCAGGACAATATTATCAATCCAATATCCCCTCCTCAAACGTTCAAGAGCCTGAATATCCTTAATGCCGCCTTCCCGGGTATTATAAATGGGCAGAATGGCAAAATCTGTTTCACCCTGCGCCAGGGCATCAATAACCTTGTTTATGCCTGAATAGAGAACAATCTCCGCCTGGGGGAGATAACTGCCGGCCGCCTGCCAGGTCTGGGATCTCTCCGGGCCAACCGCCGCTACTTTAACCATAACTTTATCTACTCCTCATCACGGCAGCCACAGCCACAGCCGTCATGATGACTATGCCCGGCCGGACTATGCCGCAGAATGCCCTGCAGTTGTTCCTTTAAATCATCGGGGGCGAACTCCAGACAGTAGAGAAGCGCCTCGTCCTGCTCCTTACTGCCCTCCCCGGCATTCATACAGATATTTAAGGCTTCCTCAAATGAACTAAATGACATTTTCAATTCTCCTCAACCGGATAAACCGGAATATTTGCCTCTTAATAACTTTATTCAGTGGAGTCGGTATTCAAGACCGGCAGAGTAATGGTAAAAGTGCAACCCCGGCCAAGGGTAGACTCACAGTCAATGATACCGTTTAATTCACTAACAATACCATATATAATCGAGAGTCCCAGGCCAGTCCCCCGGCCGGTTTCCTTAGTGCTGAAAAAAGGCTCGAAAACCTTTTCCCGCACCTCCGGCGCCATCCCCTGGCCATTATCGATAAAACGTGTAATCACCTGCTGACCACACGACTGGAAATCAACCTCTATGCGGCCGTTTTCCACATCCTCCAAAGCATCCATACTGTTTTGGATCAAATTGGTAAACACCTGCTCCAGCTTGGAGATATTGGCATTAACCAGGGGCAGATTATCGGCCCCGCTGATTCGCAGTTCCACCCCTCCGGCCTTGATTTTCTGCTTGAATAAAATCAGGGCGCAATCTAAGGCTTCAGGCATATTTACCGGATTCTGTTCATCACTGCCATTACGGCCAAAGGTGCGCAGATGGTCTATAATCAGGGTAATCCGGCGAATCTGTTTTTGCGATTCATTAATATCTTCCAGCAGCTCAGTAATATTGAGGGCTTGATTCTCAACATCACGGGCCGTGGATTCCAGAGCTATTTTAATGAAGGTCAGAGGCTGATTTATTTCGTGGGCAATACCGGTGGCTATCTGGCCCAGCGAGGCCATTTTGGCCTGCGACATCATCTTAATTTCAGCCTCACGGTTTTGCCGCTCAAGCCTGGCCTGCAGATCAATGTCGGCGATTAACTGCTTATTGGCCCTTTGCAGAGCTTCATTTTTCTCGGCCAGAACCTTGAGCAGGCGTTTATTTTCCCTGGTTAGCTGATATTTATCAACGGCCTGGCACAGAATACTTCTTACCTGGTCTATATTCCAAGGTTTATTGATATATTGATGAATATGGCCCTGATTAATGGCCAGAATGATATCCTGCGGATTGATATAACCGGTGAGAATGATGCGGATGGGATCGGGATCCATCTCATAAATTCTGGTCAGCATCTCCACGCCGCTCATCCCCGGCATACGCTGGTCAGCGACAATCACGGCGATATCGTGATTTACCCTGAATATATCCAGCCCCTCATTACCGGAAATGGCGGTTATAACCTCAAACTCATCCTTAAATGATGCGGCAAAATTACTTAGATTGATCTTTTCGTCATCTATATAGAGTATTTTTGCCTTTGCCATTTTACTTCCCGCCCCTTACGCGTCTAAACAGTATAGATCCTCAAGACGAATAATCAAATCATCTTTCCCCTCTCCGGTTTTGGCAGAGAATAACAGCCGTTGATCTGGCGAAATACCAAGTCCGGCGTCCAGGGCCGCGGCATGGCGCAAACGCTGACCCCGGGGAATTTTGTCAATCTTGGTATAAACCGGCAGGGCCGGAACATTAATTTCCTGAAGCCAGGAGATAAGTTCAAAATCCAGACTCTTAAGGGGATGGCGAATATCAAGAATAACCACCACGCAGCGCAGAGACTGCCGCATTTCTATATAATCGGCGATCAGCTGCTGCCACAGCCCCTTCATGCTGTGAGGAACCTTGGCATAGCCGTATCCAGGCAGATCAACGAGATAAGCCATCTCGTCCACCAGAAAAAAATTTAGACTCTGGGTCTTGCCTGGCCGGGAGCTGACTTTTACCAGTTTACGCTGGTTGACCAGCTTGTTAATAAGACTGGACTTCCCAACATTGGAGCGGCCGGCAAAGGCGATCTCCGGCAGAGTATCCTCGGGCAGCTGCTTCATGTTAAAGGCACTGGCCAAAAATCTAATTCTGGCGTAATTAAGCATACTCTAATCCAAGTTTATTGATTTGATCCGGAAAGTCCGGCAAGCTAAATAACCTTGGACAGAGGATATTCTATAATCCCCTCAGCCCCGGCCTTTATAAGACGTGGAATAATATCACGTACCTCATGTTCAGAGATAACCGTTTCCACCGAGTACCAGTCTTTGTTATATAGATGGGCTATAGTGGGGGCGTTCATGCTGGGCATCAGAGCAATAACCTGCTCCAGGTTGTCATTGGCCACGTTTAACTTCAGGCCCACGATATTATCAGCCTTCAGAGCACCCTGCAGAAGCATGGCTATATTCTCAATTTTCTCTCGCTGCCAGGGATTCTCCCAGGCCTTTTTGTTGGCGATAAACTGAGTATTAGATTCCAGCATCTCGTAAATCACCTTCAGGCCATGAGCCCGGATAGTGGTTTCGGTCTCGGTAACCTCAACAATGGCGTCGGCCAGCTTTGAAACCACTTTGGCCTCTGTGGCACCCCAGGAAAATTCTATATCAACATTAATTTTTTTTTGCTTGAAAAAATTCCTGGTGAAATTTACCAGTTCAGTGGAAATCTTTTTACCTTCCAGATCATTTAAACAATTAATGTCCGAATCTCCCGGCACCGCCACCACCCAGCGGGTCGGTTTGCGGCTGACCTTGGAATAGACCAAATCCGCCACTACCACGATATCGGATTCATTTTCCAGGGTCCAGTCCTTACCGGTAATTCCGGCATCCAGAATTCCGTCTTCAATATAGCGGGACATCTCCTGGGGACGGCAAATGGAGCAGGACAGCTCAGGATCATCAATTTCAGGGAAATAATTGCGGGAGACAGTCTTGATTTTCCAGCCGGATTTATCAAATAATTCAATGGTAGCCTTTTCCAGACTGCCTTTAGGGATACCAAGTTTCAGCAGCTTCATTTTTTATAAACCTCCGCCGGATCAAATACCGGCTCATCTTTAATCTCAAAATCATCGGCCCGCAAACGGCGGAAAAAACAGCTCCGATACCCCTTATGACAAGCAGCTCCACCCTGTTGCTCCACTAAATAAATAACCGTGTCTTCATCGCAGTCTAATAGTATTTCCTTGATTATTTGATAATGCCTGGATGATTCGCCCTTCAACCACAGTTTTTCCCGGGAGCGGCTCCAGAAATGAGCCTTGCCGGTGGCAATGGTCTGCTCCCAGGCCTCTTCATTTATATAGGCCAGCATTAGAACTTCGCGGCTGTTATAATCCTGAACAATTACCGGCAGCAGGCCGCCGCCTTTTTTAAAATTTAATTCAGTCATTTTTGTCTTTCTGCCCGGCGTTTTCAATGGCCTCTGATTTTGGTATTATTAATACCAAATCCCGACCGGCAAAATATGGTATACAGGAAGTACGGAATTTACAGTACTAATATGCATGCCGGCAATGAACCTCGGCGGCGGACATTTCCTCCTTGTATTTTTCGCAGATTAATTCCACAATCGTGGTAGAATATGTCTCCCCGGAATATTTGTCAAGGGCCAGTGGCGGCAAAGCGCTGAAGGCCGGAATCAAACCAGGATGGACAGGAACTGTTCAGTATTGCCCCGTCTTCGTTCATTCAGGACTTTTAAAATACGCCTGCAGCGTCCAATGAACAAAATAAGCGTATACTCCGGGCAGGAACACTTCTGAATATTCAGAATAGTTACAACAAAAATTTATATTTAAAATTAATCCAAGCTTGGTTAATATAGCCCTTTTTGTAATTTTCTTCCACTCTAAACACCATTTATGACAACTGCCAGTCTGCAACAAAGTAAAGATATTCTTATCAATATCCGTGAATATCTGCGTGTGGAGAAAAAGGCACTTTTTAATTTACTGCAAGACCCCCGGATTACCATATGGAAAGATATTGATATCATTGGCATAGAAGATAAATTAAAGGTAATGGGAATTTGTTCTCAGGAGCTGCAGAAGGCCCTGCAGGGCTACCCGCGTCAGGCCAGGGGGGCCGCCGCCCATATCAAATTATGTAATAACGAAATCAGCAACCAACTGGCTGATTTGATTGACTGCCGTAATCCAGAGCCGGCCTTACTGGCTGCCACTCAACTCGAGAAAAAATCCAGGCAGCTTGATGCCTTGCTGTTTTCACTGCACCAGCTGACAGACAAGTTCCTCAGTGCTGATAAAAAAATTCGAGGCCTTCTTAGTTTTGAAAACATTCTGCCCCTGGCCAGACATATCAATCAGCAGCCCCATATATTTAATAAAGGCCTGGAAGTTTACCGCTTATTGACCATGGGCGCGGAAATCAAGGATGACAGCCCGCCTGGCATCGCGGCCTTAAACCGTCAGGCAGCACAGTTAGAGTCCCGCTTCCATCATGTTGATATTCTTAATTTTCCCCGGCCGGTGGAGGAAATTCTCTATCATTATCTTGAGCTTGGAACCAAGACCATAGAACAGTTGCAGATCTTCAATAAAAAAACAGCAGGCATATTATCCGCCGATCAGGAGAATATAAAGACCCTTAACCGCCGTTTTCCTGAACTTGCCGCCCTGGAGAATACCGCGGAGCTGTTAAACGGGGTGCTGAAGCAGGCCGCCGCCGTCTACCGGCTGTTAAATGATCTATACCACAAGCGTGATACGGTTCAAACCTGTGCTAAAATTGCTGAAAGTCTTGAATTTTTGAACATCTATCACCTGACCTTGAAGAATAAGATTATTCCTGTTTTACAGGATGAAATCAAAAAAAACAATTCACCGGTAAACCCTGTTACTTTGAGCAGCAAAAAAACCAGGGACTTTTTTACCGGCCCCAAGGGAATTATTCGCTCCATGAAATTAATGGTAACCTCACTCAAAGGACATCAGGCTCTTAATCAAGTTGAATTACAGATAATTTTGGAAAAGGCGGTTAACAGCTGTAAAACAATTCACGTCAACTCAAATAAAGAGAGGCGTGAACTGCGAGATTTTATTGACAGCCTGATTAATCATTTTTCCAGGCCGTTCCCGTATGACATAATATTTACATTAGTGAAGCAGACAATTACGGCCTACGGCCAGGCCGCCGAAAAAATGGTTAAAAACTACGAAGTTAAAAAAAATCTACAGAGTATTACCACGGTCAAACTGCCGTCCAACTTTGAAAAACTGGCGCTGCTCTTAGAAAAAAAACAAACTTCTTTTATCAAAGCCAATCAAGGAGGATGAAAAAATAATGAAAGCGGGAATTGGGGATAAGGTCGTTGTGGTCTATGATGGTTTTCTGGAAGCCGGTGAGGTTTTTGAATCCTCAGAGGCCAGCGGGCCGCTGGAATTTAAAATTGGCATCGGGGAGGTACTGCCGGCCTTTGAGGAAGCAGTGATCAATATGGAGGTCGGGGAGACCAAAACCTTTACCATTAAGGCGGCTCAGGCCCACGGACCCGTTAAAACGGAACTTATTCATCGTATGGAGCGCAGCACACTTCCGGATCATCAAAACCTGCATCCCGGTATGCTGCTGGGCATGAAAATTGAGCATGAGGGTAAAAAGCATAAGATACCAGCCCTGCTCACAGCCCTGGACGAAAAATTCGCCACCCTTGATTTTAATCACCCTCTGGCCGGCAAGGATCTAAAATACAAGCTCACCCTGCGGGAGATTAAATCTGCCGCGGCCAGTGACTGACAATCTAACCAGGACTGTCTTAAGTATTGCCGGTTCCGACCCCTCCGGAGGGGCTGGAATCCAGGCCGATCTCAAGACATTTACCCGCCTGGGAGTCTATGGGGCCGCCGCCATAACCTGCCTCACAGCTCAGAATACCCTGGGCGTTACCGCCGTCTATCCCCTGGCCCCGGAAATTGTCGCGGAACAGGTGCGGGCAGTGCTCACTGACCTCCGGGTAAGCCATATCAAGATCGGCATGATTGGTTCGGCAGTAATTGCCTCGGCGGTCAGCCAGGTTCTGGATGACTTTAAGGGGGAAATAATCTATGATCCGGTTTTGACATCGACCAGCGGTATGCCGTTGTTAGTTGCGGCTGCAGATCTACCCGGTTTAGACAGACTTATCAGCCTGGTCACAGTACTAACGCCTAATCTTGATGAACTGCGGCAGATAAGCGGCGAAGACTGCCGGTCTGTCCAGGATTCTTTAAGCGCGGCTAAAGGGATTTTGAGCCGTTACCCCCGTCTTCAGGCTATTGTGATAAAGGGGGGACATTTTATGACCAGTACTCAGGTGGATAATTTCCTGCTCCTTGCCACGGAGCCGCAAACGCCGATTAAAATAAGTCTGCCCCGCCTGGAGGTCAGGAACTCTCACGGCACCGGCTGCACCTTCGCCTCTGCCATGGCTGCTTATCGTCTGCTGGGGGCGGATTACGAACTGGCCTGCCGCCAGAGCAGCGCCTTTGTCTGGCGATTACTGCGGGCGGGCCAGAAGGTGAATTACGGTCACGGCAGCAGCGGTATGCCGCATCATCTTTTAAGGAAATAATACAGCAGATGACCAAAGAAAAAAGATCATACAGCCAGCGGCGGCGGGGCGGCAAAAATTTTATCTGCCATTGCTGCCGCCGGGAACTGCCTTTCTGCTGGAACTGCCCCTGCGGTTTTCAAATCTGCCCGGAGTGCTTTACGGAAAACAAATGGGGACTCTCCAACGGCCCCACCTGGGTCTGTCCCGATTGCGGCCGGATTCGCATGATGTGAGATAAAAATGCTGCTGACCATTGACATAGGAAACAGCCATACAGTTATTGGACTCTTCGCGGCTGAAGATCTGCTTTACAACTGGCGTATCCAAACCAATCACCGGGCTACGGCTGATGAAATAGCCGCCTGCCTGCACGGCCTGTTCTCCATGCGGGGCATACATTTTACCGCTCTCACCGGCATGGTAATAGCCAATGTCGTGCCTCCCCTTGAAGAGAGTTGGCAGAATTTCGCCCGCCAGCTTTCACTCACCCCCCTGATGGTGACTAACAGGCTTGATCTCGGCATATCAGTCTGTACTGCCGAGCCTTCGGAAGTGGGAGCGGACAGGCTGGTAAATGCCGTGGCTGGTTTTCATAAATTCAAACAGGCACTGATTATTGTTGATTTCGGCACTGCCACTACCTTTGACTGCATCTCCAACCAGGGGGAATATCTTGGCGGCGCCATTGCCCCTGGTCTGGCTATTTCTTTAGAAGCCCTCGGAGCCAGGACAGCGCGTCTGCCGCAGGTACACCTCAAACCGCCTGAAGCCGCCATTGGACGCGACACGGTAACAGCCATTCAATCAGGAGTCATGTTCGGTTACAGCGGTCTCATTGAGGGGCTCATAAAACACCTGAGCGCCGAATTCACCAGCGGCCCGCCGCTGATTCTCGCCACCGGCGGTATTGCCCGGCTCATCGCCCCTCTGACTCCGACCATAAAACATATTGAGCCCTTGCTGACTCTGGAAGGGCTGAAACTGATCCATGAACGCTGCGCCTCTTAAAACTATTATCCCGCCAGCCCTGCGGCGGGGGAATACTGTTGCCCTCATCGCCCCCTCCGGACCACTTAACGCCGATATAAGCATCGGCATACAATGGCTGACGGATGCCGGCCTGCGGGTGATTTGCGCCGCGGACATCAAGAGACGACACAATTATCTTGCCGGAGAGGACAGCAGGCGCCTGCAGGAGATACATAGCTGCTTCAGCGATCCTGATGTCAAGGCTGTTATGGCAGTACGGGGTGGCTTCGGCTCCGCCCGCCTTCTGCCTTTTGTTGACTTTGAACTACTTAAGCAAAATCCTAAAATCCTGCTTGGTTTTTCCGATCTCACCGCCCTCTTGAATGCCGTTACCATCCGAACCGGCCTGATAACCTGGCACGGTCCCATGCTGTCAACCATTATCAGGGACGGGCGGGCGGTTCTGAATAATTGCCTCACAGCCCTCAGTCTCTGTCGGCCGGCTCCGCTAAAAGCCAAAGGGCTGGAGATTATCCGGCCCGGTCAAGCGGCAGGCCGCCTCATGGGCGGTAATCTTACTACCCTTGTTCATCTTCTCGCAACCCCCTATGAACCAGACTGGCAACAGACCGTTCTATTTATTGAGGATATCAATGAACCGGCCTACCGGGTTGACCGCCTGCTGACCCATCTCCAGCAGACGGGGCGGCTCAAACAGACCGCCGGAGTAATAATGGGTGATTTTTTGAATAATGACCTGCGGACGCTGGCCGATATTGAATTAATCTGGCAGCGGGTCTTGGAGCTGACTAATGAGGAGGTACCGGTCTGGGCCAATTTCCCGGTCGGTCATGGGGCGGATAATGTCATGCTGCCGATTGGTGCCTCGGTTTTAATGGACTCTGAGGCCGGCGTACTGCAAGTTCAGGAAAATTGTCTGCTTTAATCCGTATTGCCCAAACGCTTTTGAAACGTAAGCGAGAGGGTGGTTTATGAGACGCTTACTTTAAAACAGCGTGAATCCCCTTTTTAAATTCGCTATACCGCCATAATTTCTCGTTTTTTAACCGGCCCGGCCTTGACTCGATCCAGAAGACCGGCCAGAGCCGCCTTGACATTTTCTCTGATATCGCCGGCCACGACGAGGAAGAGCAGATCATCACCAGGGACGAATGTTCCAGCCAGAGCCTCTATTTTAATATCAAAAATCCCCGGCCATTTGAGGAATTCCTGCCGGATTTCCTCAATCTTTTTCTGATCCGGACTAACCTCAAGAGCAATTATTTTCCGCCGATCCTGCCGTGACCAGCCCCGCACCGTGCCGTTATGTATCAGAACCATACCAACATTTTCCGCAAAACCCGGCTGCTGTTTAAGCGCCGCGATTGTCTGTGAAATATCCATCATCATCCGTCCTTTAAATAACTTATCTCAAAACCAAAATTGCTGAGGTCGTATATACCCCCCCACCACTAACAAAACGTAAACGCTCAAACCTGCCCCCTGGCTGCCAGAGCAGCTACCTCATCGTGAAGACGGCGGGCCAGCTCCTGTTTATCACTAACCTTAAAATTACTGGTGGCAATGGGGCAGCCCACATTAATGCTGACCCGGCCCGGACGGGCCAGCAATTTACCTTTGGGTAATATATCATGAGTACCGCAAATGGCTACCGGCACTATGGGAACCCCAGATTTAATCGCCAGAACCATGCCACCGCTTTTAAAATCCTGCAGATGACCGTCCGGGCTTCTTGTCCCTTCCGGAAAGATAATAACCGAGGCCCCCGCGGCAATGCGCTCTGCTGCCGCATACAGGCTTTTAATCGCCTCCCGGCCCCGCGAACGATCAATAGGAATATAACCAGCCTGCCGCATACCAAAACCAAAAACAGGAATCTTAAATAATTCTTTTTTGGCCAGCCAGCGGAAATCAATATTTAAATATCCCTGCAGGGCAAATATATCAAATTGACTCTGGTGATTGGCCGCCAGAATATAAGGCTGGCCGGCAACCAGATTCTCGCCCCCGCACAACATAACCCGCATACCGGCCAGTCGAGAAATAATTTTGGCCCAATAACGGGGTAAAAATTGAATCCTGGCGCTGGGAACCCGAAAGATAACTGTGGCGATTATGGCTATAACGCAAGCCACAACTGTCAGGATCGGGGTCATAACAAGGGTAATTATTCCTCTAATATTCACTATGCCTCCATGTTAATTAAATTAATTTTTTTGTTATTTTGGGACAGACACGGAGCAGCGATCAATAAAACACGCTCTTGATTTTTGATTTATATGTGCAGGGGAAATATTCATGGAGAGCTTACATAAAAATCATAAAAAAAGCGTCTAAATATCAGTGACGTCCAGTTAGAGTTTTTAATTGCTTTTTAAAAAAAAGCCAAGTCGTTTATCTGTATCCCGACTCTGCTCTCAAGAACACGCATATGGACAAGGCACTGAATCTGAGGGATATCAACCTTGATGGCCCCGTAGTTAACATGCCTGTCATGAAACGAGAAGACCATCACTTACTAAAAGATGGTAAGCGCTCCATGAACACCACCCATGTGCACGTTGACCGGCCGCAATATACAGGGGGTATGATTGCACCCGGTCAACGTGCACATGGCGGCGTCCCTGAATCGCTTACAGTTTGGGGGTGTTGCAAATGTCAAGGTGTGGTTCGTTTGTCGCTTACAAAAGATGGCTAAGTAGATAAGCGTAGGCTTCGAAAATTCGATGTTTCAGACGTAGTGCTTCGCCAGAGCCTCAGTCATACGTGTGGTACACCGAAGGCCTGTCAAGACGCCACAACGCAATAGATCGGACTTTTTACAACGCCATCACCCTGCACCTCCAACGCCCCGGAATCGCTACAGACCCGAGCAAAACTTCGTCACCCCGGCCGATTTCAAGGCCGTAAATGTTTCACGTGAAACATCCGTTCTTGACATGCTCCTCGCTCTGTGTTTTTTTACTCATATTCCTGATGGACTCACAGCTAACAAGCTTATATTTTGCAGAAAGCAACTGGAGAAGTTTTAGATGAGACAGAAAAAAAGCGGCAAGGTCTTCGCCATGGCCAACCAAAAGGGCGGAGTAGGAAAGACTACGACTACGGTGAACCTGGCCTCAGCTCTTGCCCTCCTTGGCCTTAAGGTGCTGGTAATTGACTCTGACCCTCAGGGCAATGCCTCAAGCGGCCTGGGAATAAATACTCAGCAGATGGAGCACCATCTTTATCATTGTTTTACCAACGAAGCCGATACGGGACAGGCGATCCGACAGGTAGACAGGAAGGGGAACCTGTTTGTCCTTCCCACTCATGTCGATCTCATTGGTATAGAAGTGGAATTGATGTCAGCAGTTAAAAGAGAACGCTTCATGTCCGACTTGTTAGCCCCGCTGTTAGACTCATATGAAATAATTCTCATCGATTGCCCCCCCTCCCTGGGCTTGTTGACCATTAATGCATTAACAGCAGCCGATGCCATTATTATTCCCCTCCAATGCGAATACTACGCCTTAGAGGGGTTAAGCCAACTGGTCAGAACCATCAGACTGGTAAAAAATTCATATAACCATAATCTCTTCATTGAAGGGATCGTGCTTACCATGTATGACAGGCGTAACCGCCTTACCCATCAGGTTGCCAAAGAGGTAAAACAGCATTTTAAAACGCAGGTTTATGACACCGTAATCCCAAGAAACGTCCGCCTTAGTGAATGCCCCAGCCATGGATTACCGATCCATCAATACGACAAACACTCCACCGGGGCTTTAAGCTATATGAATCTCGGTAAAGAATTTATTGAACGTCTAAAGGAGCGCGACCATGACAACACATAGACTGGGCAGGGGACTGAATGCGCTTCTTCCCGCCTCGGACAATGATGACCTCAACGCCTGGGGTGGAGCTGAAGAAGCAAATGAGGAACAGGGGCCGTACTTTCTCTGTCCGCTGGATTTCATAATTCCCAACCCCTATCAACCCCGTAGTAATTTTAAAGAAGCTGAACTGGCTGGACTCAGTGCCTCTATCAAGGAGAAAGGGGTTTTGCAGCCCTTGATTGTACGCCGTCTTACAGATAATAAATATGAATTAATCGCGGGCGAAAGACGACTGCGGGCGGCCCGTCTCGCCGAGCTTGAAAAGGTGCCGGTATTAGTCAAAAACATCTCAATATCCGACCGCCTGGAACTGGCCCTCATTGAAAATATCCAACGTGAAGGCCTGAACCCCCTTGAAGAGGCCATGGCCTACGGCCAGCTGATCGAGGAATTCGGCCTTACCCAGGAAGTAGTTGCCCGGCGGGTTGGCAAGAGCCGTTCAACTATTACCAACAGTATCAGAATATTACAGCTTCCGGATTATGCCCGGAAAAGCCTGGCCAATGGAGATATATCAGCAGGCCACGGCCGGGTGCTGCTGAGCCTGGAAAATGAAACAGATATTCTTGCTCTGCATGACAAAATCATCAAAGAATGTTTATCTGTTCGTGAAACCGAAAAATTAGGACGTGAGATTAAAAATAACGGCGCTAAACTTCATAAACCCGCCGTAAAATCTAAAAAACCAGGAGCTATCCCCAGCCAGCATTGCCGGCAATTTTCTCAAAGCCTCAAAGACTTTCTGGGGGCAAAAAGTAAAATTATCCAGAAAGGTAATGCCGGCCGCATAGAGATTGAATATTCCTCACCGGAAGAGCTTGAGCGTTTATTAGGGCTCATTGTCAAGCAATAAGCAAGCGCCCCTAAACCCACTTTTTACTTTATAACATCTCGAAATGTAAGGGTTTCAGGAATGCCCTGCTGTGCGTGATCAAAGCCCCCGATAATACACCCCGTATATTGAGGGTTTTGAGCGCGTGCAGCAGGATGTTCATGGAGCGCTTACAGCATAAGGCCAGCGGTACGACTATGATTATATGCGAGAATGTGATTTATTGAGCGCTTACCTAATAAAATATGAATTGAAATTACAAAAATGATACAGGTAAAAAGACAGATAATCCGCAACGAAAGTCTCGGAGCGGATATATACCGCCTGAGCATACAAGCGCCGGAAATTGCCGCTACTGCCCTGGCGGGACAATTTATAATGGTGAAGGCCGGAATAGGATTTGATCCTTTACTGCGCCGCCCATTTTCAATCCATCAAGCCGAGGGCCGTGAAATCCAGATTCTCTTTAAAAAACTGGGTAAGGGCACTACTCTCCTGAGTAAACTTGAAGCGGGGCAACAATTAGATATTCTTGGGCCGCTGGGCAACGCCTTTACCTTGAAGGGAGGCCCATGCTGTCTTATTGGCGGCGGCATGGGGGTTGCCCCACTCCTCTTTCTCGCCCGAACCATGCGGAGTAAAGGGGTAACTCCCCATATACTGTTAGGAGCAAGAAACAAGGCGGAATTAATGACATTTTTACCCGCCTTTCAGGCTTTAAGCTGCCCGCTGTTATATGCTACCGATGATGGCAGCATGGGGCAACGGGGCTTTATTATTGAAGCTCTGCCTCAATTGCTTGCGGAAGATAACAAAAAACAATGGCAGGTATATTCCTGCGGGCCATACCCGATGATGCGGGCCGTGGCCGCCATTTGCCAGCCTGAATGGCCCTGCCAGGTTTCCATGGAAACCATGATGGCCTGCGGTATATCCGCCTGTCTGGGCTGCACAATCGCCGCCCGAAATACCAACCAGAAAGGAGGGAAATACCTCCATGTCTGCCAGGATGGACCTGTATTCGCGGCCGACCAGATTAAGTGGAAATCATGAATAATAACGAGCAGGATTTAAGGGTAGATATTGGCGGCGGTCTGCAACTCAACAATCCGCTCATGACCGCCTCCGGCACCTTTGGTTATGGCCGGGAATTTGAGTCCTTTGCCGACCTTGATAATCTTGGGGCCATAGTCGTCAAGGGAATCTCACTTAACCCCAGACCCGGCAATCCCCCTCCCCGAATTGTGGAAACGGCCTGCGGCATGCTGAATGCCATCGGTCTGGAAAATGTCGGCTTAGAGGCCTTTATAAAAGACAAAATGCCATATCTTAAAGGCCGCAAATGCCCTCTTGTTGTCAATATTCTGGGAGACAGTATTGAAGAATACCGTCATTTAGCCGCCGTCCTTGACAAAGAAGATGGGATCAGTGCTATTGAATTGAATATTTCCTGTCCCAATGTCAAAAAAGGCGGCGTGGCCTTTGGGTCACAACCCGATCTGGCCCGGGAATTAACCAGTACAGTACGTCAGGCGACCTCTCTCCCCCTGATTGTTAAACTATCCCCCAACGTCAGCGATATTGGAGCCATGGCCAGGGCGGCCGAGGCTGGCGGGGCCAATGCTGTTTCCTTAATCAATACCCTTATCGGCATGGCCATAGATATCAGACTTAAAAAGCCGGTATTGGCTAATATCACCGGCGGCCTCTCTGGCCCGGCAATCAAACCGGTTGCCCTGCGCATGGTCTGGCAGGCGGCGGATGCCGTTCGTATTCCTGTAATAGGCATTGGCGGCATAAGTACCTGGCAGGATGCCATTGAGTTTATCCTGGCCGGGGCCAGTGCAATCCAGGTTGGAACGGCGAATTTTTTCAACCCGGCAGCTGTCGATGAAATTCAAGCCGGCATAAAACGCTATATGCGGAAAAATAATATTAATCAGCTCCAGACCCTCATTGGGGCCGCCAAGGGCGGAAAATGAGGAAAAATGGCTAAAAAAATGATTTTAAACTGGTCAGAAATTGAAACCGTACTTCTTGATATGGACGGCACTCTGCTGGATAAACATTACGACGATTATTTCTGGGAAGAATACGTGCCGCAAATATTCGCGGCCCAGAATAACCTTTCTGACCTAGAAGCCAGAACAGTATTACTAAAAACCTACAAGGCCAAAGAAGGAACCCTGGACTGGACCGATCTTGATTACTGGTCGGAACAGTTAAGGCTGGATATTCCCGCCTTAAAGGTGAAAATCAACCATTTAATCAAAATTCACCCATATGTACTTGATTTTCTTAAGTTTTTAAAAATAGCCCAAAAACGGGTGTTTTTAGTGACAAATGCCCACAGCAAGACCTTGGGCATTAAAATGGAAAAGACCGCTTTAAACGGCTATTTTGACCGCATAATATGCGCCGAGGAGATTGGCCGTCCCAAAGAGGACCATATCTTCTGGGAAGGACTGCGACAGATAATTAAATATGACAAATCAACCACCATGCTGGCGGAAGATACCGAAAAAATTCTTCAGTCCGCCCAACGATACGGGATTAAACACCTTATCTATGTTGCTAAACCCAGCAGCAGACAGGCTGTCAAAAAATCTGCCAAATTCAAATCAATAATATATTTCAACGAACTGCTGAAAGGAGAGAAAGGCAAAGCTGGCAGCGGAAGCCATGTAAGCGCTCAATGAACACCCTGAAACGCTCGCATACGATCGTACTCGTACCGCTGACTTTATAACACTCGGTACACTCGCAAAATATTAACTGCGGTCAACAGGATTAGAAGCTCATATTAAGTTGATGCTTAATAACATAGGCACTGCCGCCATCCAAATCAGCAGTTTGCCCCTTGGTGAAAATATCACCGCCATCCATGTAACCAAAATTAACACTATAGGTCATATTGTGACTAAAACGAATGGCGCCGCCCAAATCCAGTTGCCAGTTTGTTTTCTTCGTACTATCACCCGCGACAATTAGACCATTATTATTTAGTGATTGTTTGGTAACTGTCGACTGGGCAACGAGAAAGGCGCCATTTATCTGCAGATTGGGGCTCAGGAGATAGGCCCCCTGAATGCTGAGTCCCCTCTTGCCGGTTGAATCACGAGGATGGAGACTGGTATATAAATCGAGATATTCACAGGGCAAAATAAATACAGGCCGCAGGCCAAGATCAACCTTGGAAGCCGAATGATACCAACTTGAAAAAAGATTATTTTCTACGGCGGAGCCAGTCAGATAGGAAACTCCGCCGCGTATATGTCTGGTACTGACAGTGGTAACAGCCTTCAGCCCTGAGTTCTTTAATGAAACAGCTCCCTGCCGAGCCAGGGAATTATGACTAAACGAAGAGCCAGCCAAAGTGTTGGATATCTTTATGGGTAAGATTGAAAATGAAAAGCGCAACCCTTCCATCCCGGTTCCAGAACTTGAGCCGCCGGCATGGGCGTTAACAGCACACAGAGACAATGCCGTCAGGATTGTAATAACGGAGAATTTCATACTTGAAGCAGAATATATTGTAGTAAGATTAATAATTGTACGGCAACATTTACGCAAATTAATTAAGCTCTAATATACAATGTATAATATGAAGCTCATCATTGTCAAGCAGAAAAGTCGCTCATGGCTGCCAGCCCTGGCGGCCAATAAGGCGGACAAAACGCACATCTTCGATATCCTTTTCGCTAATAACTCCATTGCGCTTGCGCACCACTATTAATTTTTGACTCTGCCGGTTACCCACCGGGATAACCATGGTCCCTGGATCAGCAAGTTGACTAAGTAGAGCGGATGGTAAAACCGGCCCGGCTGCCGTGACAATTATCGCATCAAAAGGGGCATAGGCCGGCCAGCCAACGGTACCGTCATCTAATTTACACACCACATTTAAATAATGGAGTTGATCAAATAAGCGGCGAGCTTTAACGAAGAGGGGCTTCAGGCGCTCAACTGTATAAACCTTGGCGCAAAGCTGTGAAAGAACAGCTGTCTGATAACCGCTGCCCGTACCTATCTCCAGAACAATATGCTCAGGGCGCAGATTAAGGGCCTCAGTCATCAGCCCGACTATATAGGGCTGTGAAATTGTCTGCCCGGAGCCGATGGGTAGAGCGTAATCTCCATAGGCCTGAGACTGCAGAGCATCTTCAACAAATAAATGGCGGGGCACACTACCCATGGCGGCAAGAACTTGACTATCGGTCACCCCCCTGGGGATAATCTGTTCCTCAATCATTCGAGCCCGGGCAGTGGCATAATTATTTCTTTTCAACGGCCTTGAGCTTATTCTTTTTAAATTGCTTGAATTGACGCTCATTAAAGAGACGATAAACCCGGCTTTGAACTACATTGTCTTTCAAGAAAATCTCTAATAAATCATAATCCTCCCGTCCAAACTTATAGCCGATATAAGGCGTTTTGCGCAACAGAGACTTATTACCCTGAAAATAAATCCACTCAAGACCATTAGCAAGTTTAAGTTGATAATCAGGCGGCCCTAAATAATTCAACACTTCTTTGCTGGTAGTCTGACGAGGGACAATAAGTGCGGCATCAGAGGCCAAATGACGCACATAGGTGGTAGAAGAACAGGCGGCAAGCATAATTGCGACAAAAGCAATGAGAAATAATCTACGGACAGAATACATTGATATCCTATAGTTGAATTAACAATACTTAACAGACAAGCGCCCAGGAACACCCTGCTGCACACATTTAATTTATAACGGGTGCAATACAAAAAGTAACAGCGCAAAAGAAATGAACACCGAACATTCAACACCGAATTATGAATCAACAACAAAAACTACTTACATGGTAAACCAACAAAATATTGTTAGGATCTCCGTAAGCACAACTGTATTCGCTGTTTTTTTATTCGGTGTTCGATGTTGAATGTTCGGTGTTGGACGTTCAATTTTTAAACGCTGATCTTAAACAGCCATATTTATACTATTTTCACAAATTTGTATTGCACCTATTTATAACTTATTATCCTGATCCGCACTATTTTGCAACAATTTGCGACTCAGGCTTGACCTGAAGATATTTTCTGCTTTAAGATAATTTTAGTTACATCATAATTAATTACTCAAAAAGGATTCTGCCATGCTTTGTCCAAAATGCAGCTATATATCATTTGACAGCCTTGATTTCTGCCCAAGCTGTAAACAAGATCTTACTGAAACCAGAAAAACATTAAACGGCACTGCCATCATGGTAGAAGAGCAATATTTTTTAGGCTCTATTTGCCAGGATGATGAAATAACCCAGCAGCCCGCGCCCCGGAACGAGTATGAAGATGAGTCCAGAGAAGAATCCATGCCGGAAAGTGATGAATCAACTTCGCTCAACGAAACAGCGGATGAGCAGGATGAAATTTCATTTGATCTTGGGGAAATGCCTCCCCTTGACCAGTCAAGTCTGGATTTAAGTCCTGACCTGAACGACGAGGACAGGCAAGAAGCTGAAGAAGCGGCGGCTCTCATGACCGATACCCCTGATGAGACAGAAATAAACCCAGAAGCAGAGGCAGGCATAACTCTTACCGAATCAGCGGATCTGCTTGAGGAAGAGAAGGAGTTGCCGCCTGAAGGTGAATCTAACATAAAGTCGGATGTCGCGCCGATAATATTAGAAAGCCCCTTACATGAAACAAAAGACGAAGACAGGGACAATGATCAGCTTACCCTTGATATAGACTCCCTCTCCCTCGAAATTGACGATGATCCTTTAGAAGAACCAGCCGGCCAGCCGGCGACAGATGCGGATGATTCGGAGTCCCTGTCTCTTGACCTGGAACAAATAGACCTTTCCGATTTGGTTCATGACCCGCAACCCGCCGCTTCATCCCGGGAAAATACCACTATCCCCCAGGTCGAAAAATCTCTCGACACAGGAGATATCAATATTGATGAGCAGGAACTAACCCTGGAAAGTCTGGAGACGGAGCCGGAGGCCCTGGAACTGGAACTGGATTTTGACCAGGACAATCAGGAGTTTGAAAATGCTTCTCTGGAGCCGATAGATCTTAGTTTAGACATAGAACCGGCACCAGAGGAGCTTGATCTATCTCCGGATGAAACAGTTACAGCCAAAGAAAAGCGGTAACTATCCAGTCGTAAGCGCTCCCTGAACCCTTAACATTCCGAAATGTTATAAAGTCAGCGGTACGACCATGATCGTACGCGAAATTGTGTGGTTTATGGAGCGCTTACATCCAGTCAATGCGGAATAGCGAATAAAATAGTTACCGAAAAACACGCCGTTATCACTCTTCAGAGTCAAACCGGCCAGCATGCAGATCCCGCCCCTCAATAAAACGCTTAATTGACTCCGCTGCCATGCGACCCTGATGGACAGCCTTAGCGGCAGTCTGCGGCCCTAAAACAGCATCACCACCGGCAAATAACCACTCAATGTTGGTTTGCAGGGTATCGGGATCAACATCAAAAGTCCCCCATTTGGTCATTGCCACATTTTCTCCGGCACCGGCAGTGGGATCTACCTTCTGGCTGACTGCGGGAATTACAGCATCGGCCTTGATCATAAAATTAGACCCCTCAATGGGTATCGGCCGGCAGCGACCCGAGGCATCACATTCACCAAGGCGCATCCTGATACACTCTATCTTGGATAAGCGGCCATTCAGACCATGGATTTCAACCGGAGCCGCCAGGAACTCAATCTTAACTCCTTCCTCTCGCAGGTGATGAATCTCCGCCTTGGCGGCAGGCATCTCGGCCATAGTACGCCGGTAAAGAATAAACACCTTGTCTGAGCCTGTACGCAGTGCCGTACGTGCCACATCAATGGCTACATTACCGCCGCCAACCACAACCACCTCTTTACCTAAATGAACATCCTTGCCAAGATTAACATCACGCAGATAATCAACCCCGTGAACAACACCCTCTAAGTCCTCCCCTTCAATACCCAGTTTACGACTGGTATGAGCGCCGGGACTGAGAAATACCGCCTTAAAACCCTCCTGCCGTAAATCATCAATGGTCTTATCTATACCGATTTTAATATTATTTATTATCTCAACTCCGCAATGCTTCAGGGCGTCAAACTCGGCATTAATAATATGGCGGGGCAGGCGGTAGGCTGGAATACCGACAGTAAGCATACCGCCAAGAACCGGCAGAGCTTCGAAGATAGTACAATGATACCCCTCATGGGCCAGATAATAGGCCACGGCCATGCCGGCCGGGCCGGAACCAACAATGGCGACCCGCTCCTCTTTCGGCAGGGCGCAGGCCCTGGTCATATTCATATCATGGAGCACCATCCAGTCAACAATATAGCGTTCAAGCATACCAATGGCCACGGGTTCCCCCTTTTTGCCGCGAATACATGACCCTTCGCATTGAAATTCATGGGGACACACCCTGGAACAAACTGCAGGCATTGTACTGGTCTCACGGATAACCCAGTAAGCCTCTTCAATATGCCCCTCACGTAACAGACGAATAAACTCGGGGATATTATTGTGAATCGGACAGCCTGTCCGGCATTTAGGTTTCTTGCACTGCAGGCAGCGTTCAGCCTCCAGCATAGCGGTCTTTTCATCAAAATTAAGGGTAACCTCATCAAAGTTCTTAATACGCTCGGCGGGCGGCAATTCAACGGCCTTTTGACGCATAATCGCGAGTCTTTCCTTTGGTTTCATCTCAACCTCCAATAAAAAAGTTTTAGTACTGGACAATTTTTTTATTTTTATATAGCCTGAATTGTGAACTGTAACTATTCTTCGCTGCCCACAAAATAAAACAGTTCTGGAACTTCAACCTTATTAATTCCGAAACTAACTTCTCGGAATATAAGGATTTCATTAACACCCTTACAATAAATTACCTTAATCCTGTAACCCTGAAAGCTAACCATGAAGGCAGAATTTATCAATCCTTTTCTGGTCTCGACCAAGAATGTATTGGAAACCATGTGTCAGACCAAAGTTACCGCCCAAAGCCCGTTATTAAAAGAGGGTAATTGTTCCTACGGTGAAATTACCGGAATTATCGGCATGGCCTCGAAAACTATTCAAGGCTGCATGATCTTAAGCTTTTCCAAATCCTGCATTCTACAGATTGTTGCCAATATGCTTTTTGAAGAACCACAGCCGGCCATTAACGATGATATAGTCGACGCGGTTGGCGAATTAACCAATATGATCTGCGGAGGAGCCAAGGCCACTCTCTCCAAACTTAACCATAAATTTGACCTTGCTACCCCGACTATGGTGGTAGGCAAGGGTATAGAAATTTCCTATTATACCGATTTCCCCACCATCGTCATTCCTTTCAATACCGAACATGGTGATTTTGTCATTGAGGCTAATTTAGGTTACAAGAAGGAAGAATAGAGAAGCATGATAAAAAAAAAAGGCCGCCATCTACTGTAAATAGATAAGCGGCCTTTTTTATAAAAAGAATAAATATCGGATAACTGATTCAGACAGGAACTCAAACGTAAGCGCCCCATAAACCACACTCTCACATACGATCATGGTCGTACCGCTGACGTTATAACATCTCGGCTACATCCCGGCTGCCCCATTGATTGCTCAATGGTATCAAGAGCGCCTGAATGGTGCAATATCAGGACTTCTTCTCGCCGACCTTCAAGCGGGCCAGAGCCCGCTGCAGGGCAGCCTCAGCCCGGGCAACATCAAGTGTTTCCTGCTGACGCTGGGCCTCAGCCAGTCTTTTCTCGGCCCGTTCTTTAGCCCGCAAAGCTCGTTCAGCATCAATCTCCTCACCGCGCTCCGCCGACTCAACAAGAAAGGTAATTTTGTTATTAGACACCTCACAGAAACCGCCATTGACCATGATGGTCTGCGTCTGATTATCGTTTTTATACTCTAAGCTGCCTATCTTAATCGTGCTAAGTAACGGTGCGTGACCTGCAAGCACCCCGAAGTCACCATCAGTACCGGGAGCAGTGACAATATCAACCGCTTCACTGACTACCGCACCGGTGGGAGTAACGATTTCAAGCTGAATTTTCTCCGCCATTGCGCCCTTCCTTAATTCTGTTTTTTGGCCTTTTCAATGACCTCATCAATTGATCCTACCATATAAAAGGCCGCTTCCGGTAAATCATCATGTTTACCATCCAGGATCTCTTTAAAGCTCCTGACCGTATCCTCAGCCTTAACGAACTTACCGTCCATACCAGTAAAGACCTCAGCTACATGAAAGGGCTGGGAGAGAAAACGCTGAATCTTACGAGCCCGGTTAACGGTAAGCTGATCCTCTTCAGAGAGCTCATCCATACCTAAAATCGCAATAATATCAGCTAAATCCTTGTATTTCTGCAGGGTAGTCTGCACCCGGCGCGCTACATCATAATGTTCCTCACCTAAAACATTGGGATCCAGAATCCGCGAGGTGGAATCCAGAGGATCAACCGCCGGATAAATACCAAGCTCGGCAATCTGCCGGGAAAGTACAACCGTGCCGTCAAGATGGGCAAAAGTAGTGGCTGGGGCCGGGTCAGTCAAGTCATCAGCAGGGACGTAAACACACTGAACCGCAGTGATTGAACCTTTAGTCGTTGAAGTAATACGCTCCTGCAATTCACCAAGATCGGTACCAAGTGTAGGCTGATAACCAACCGCTGACGGTATACGACCGAGAAGAGCGGAAATTTCAGCACCTGCCTGCGTAAAACGAAAGATGTTATCAACAAAGAACAAGACGTCCTGTCCCTCTTCGTCACGAAAATACTCAGCAGCGGAAAGGCCGGTAAGAGCAACCCTGGCCCGCGCTCCTGGAGGCTCAGTCATCTGGCCGTAAACCAGAGCCGCCTTGGGAAGTACGCCGGATTCCTTCATCTCATTGTAAAGATCATTTCCTTCACGGGTTCTTTCGCCAACGCCGCAGAATACGGAAATACCACCATGATGCATGGCGATGTTATTAACCATCTCCATCATGATAACCGTCTTACCGCAACCGGCGCCGCCGAAGAGGCCCATTTTTCCGCCCCGGGGAAAGGGAACGAGAAGATCAATAACCTTAATGCCGGTCTCAAGAACATTAACCTCTGTATCCTGCTCGGTAAAAGCCGGGGCTAATTTCAGAATAGGGGCCTTTGTCTTGGATTCAATAGGCCCTAAACCGTCCACCGGCCGTCCAACGACGTTCATAATCCGTCCCAGACAGCTTTCACCCACCGGAATCATAATGGGGTCACCACTGTCCCGGCAGTCCTGACCACGACGGAGACCGTCGGTTTGATCCATAGCGATAGTCCGCACTACATTGTCGCCAAGGTGCAGAGCGACTTCAGCGACCAGATTATCCACAACATCGTTAATCCCGGGATTAGATATAAAAAGGGCATTACCGATATCCGGCAACTCTCCAGAACCAAACTCAACATCGATTACCGGACCAATAACCTGAACAATTTTACCTATATTTCCTGCTGTTTGTTCTGCACTCATTTGGCTCTTCGCCTCCTCAACGTAAATATTCGCTCAAATTTCAAAAACGAGTAGAAACTGCGAATTGTAAATATTCAGGGTAAAATTTAATAAAACACTGCCCTGAATATTCACTCCTCAACTGTCTTGTATTCAATCAAGCTGATTTATTAAAATAACCAGCCACAATTTACCAATTAAACTAATATCACTTCAGGGCCTCAGCGCCACCGACAATATCCATCAGTTCAGAGGTAATACTGCCCTGACGTACTTTATTATAAACCAGCGTCAAATCATGAACGATATCATGACAGGCCTTGGTGGCATTATCCATGGAAGTCATACGTGCGGCATGCTCACCTGCACCTGTCTCCAGCATGGCATGATAAACCATTACATTCAGATAGAGGGGCTGGAGGACCGTCATAATCTCCTCAGAGCCCGGCTCATAAATATAGGCTACGGCCTCAGACGTTTCTTCTTTCTTGTCTGTTGACTTAACGTCCTCTGCCGCCACTGGTTGAACCGGTAAAAAGGGCATAAGCCTGGGCTTCTGTACTCCGACACTGATGAACTCCGGATAGAGAAGCAATACTTCATCCGCGGCACCCTCAATGAAATTATCCGCTACATCCTGCGCAATAGCCCGAGCGTTATACATCTCAAATTTGGCCATTATATCAACATGGTTTTTACGTACCAAACCGCTGTGCCGCAGTTTCTGGTAACCCTTTTTACCGATGCAGACAATGCTGACCTTTTTCCCCTCTTTCTGCTTTTCGGCAATCAGCTTCAGCGCCATGTTGACCACATTGGAATTAAAACTGCCGCACAGACCACGATCAGAGGTAACTACCACCAGCTCTACAGTTTGCACGTCACGGGCCTCCATGAGAGGAAACTGCCCGGACTGCATACCAGAGGAGAGATTACCCATGGCGGAATTAAACTTCTCGGCATAGTCCCGGAAGCTTTCCATTTTATCCTGGGCACCACGCAGCTTGGCAGCCGCCACCATATTCATGGCGCTGGTGATCTGCGAGGTCTTTTTAACCCCGCCTATTTTCTGCTTAACGTCTTTAAGACTCGCCATAATAGATTCCCAACCCGATTATCAGTTAATGCCCTTAGCGCTCTTAAACTCGGCGGTAAAAGCGGTTATGGCCTTTTTCATCCGACCATCAAGGTCATCATCAATGGCCTCTTTCTCACGCAGATCATTGAAAATGTCCGGGGCACTGCGATCAATGTAATCATACAGCTCATCCTCGTACGTGGCCAGCACGTCAACCGGCAGAGTATCAAGATGCCCCTTGGTGCCGGCATAGAGAATAGTTACCTGCTTTTCCATGGGCAAGGGCTTGTACTGGGGCTGCTTGAGAATTTCAACCAGTCTCTCACCCCTTGTCAACTGAGCCTGAGTGGCGGCATCAAGGTCGGAACCGAACTGGGCAAAGGCGGCCAGCTCACGATACTGAGCCAGATCGAGGCGCAGAGTACCGGCTACCTGCTTCATGGCCTTAACCTGGGCAGCACCACCGACCCTCGATACCGACAGACCAACATTGATGGAGGGCCGAACCCCGGCAAAGAAGAGGTTTGGCTCAAGATAAACCTGACCATCGGTAATGGAAATAACATTGGTCGGAATATAGGCTGAAACGTCGCCGGCCTGCGTCTCAATAATGGGCAGGGCGGTTAAGGAACCGGCTCCCAGCTCATCACTGACCTTGGCGGCCCGCTCTAACAAACGGGAGTGGTTAAAGAAAATATCTCCAGGATAGGCCTCACGTCCTGGCGGACGACGGAGAAGAAGTGATAACTGGCGGTAGGCTACCGCCTGCTTGGAGAGATCGTCGTAGATAATCAGGGCGTGCTGACCGTTATCACGAAAATACTCACCCATGGCGCAGCCGGCATAGGCGGCTACATACTGCAGAGGTGCCGGATCAGAGGCACAGGCCGCGACAACCGTGGTATAGTCCATTGCCCCATGCTTACGCAGGGCCTCAACAATGAGGGCCACGGTGGACTTCTTCTGACCAATGGCCACATAAATACAATGAACGCCCGTATTTTTCTGGGCGATAATAGCATCAACCCCGACGGCGGTTTTACCAATCTGCCGGTCACCAATAATCAACTCACGCTGACCCTTACCAACCGGGGTCATGGCGTCAATAGCCTTTAAACCCGTATAACACGGCTCGTGAACACCCTTTCTGGCGATAACACCAGGGGCTATGACCTCAATTTTTCTTGATTCCTTGGCGGTAATCGGTCCCTGACCATCAATGGGAGCGCCAACACCGTCTACAACCCGGCCTTCCATCTCAGGCCCGACGGGAACCTCGGCAATCTTACCGGTTCGTTTTACGGTATCACCTTCCTTGATCCCACTAACCGCGCCAAGAACCGCGCAACCAACATTATCGGCCTCCAGATTCAGGGCCAGGCCAAGAACACCGTTAGAGAATTCCAAGAGCTCCATGGCCATGCAGTTTTCTACGCCATGGATACGGGCGATACCATCACCAACGGAAAGGACAGTCCCGGTCTCGCTTAAATCGACTTTTTTGTCGTAATCCTTGATCTGCCCCTTGATAATTTGACTGATCTCTTCAGCTTTAATCTGCATTTTAATTATTAACTCCCTTAATAGATTCTTTGAGGCCAAGCAGCTGGCTTTTCAGGCTGCCATCCAATACCAGATCGCCAACTTTGGCTATAATACCGCCGATAATGGCCGGGTCGACCGCCGTTGACAAAATAACCTTTTTATGGGTTATCTTTTCCAGGGTTGCCTGCACCTTATCTTTCAGATCCGCGCTTAAGGCCATGGCCGAGACCACGGTTCCCTGACATACATTCCGTCTTTCATCCACCAGGCCCTGAAAGGCCTCAGCGATATCAGGCAGTACTGCCGCCCGTTTTTTCTGTACCACTAAATTCAAAAAATTCCTGACAACCCCGGAAAGCCCCATCTTTTCGACAAGATAATCCATAACCTTCTCGCGAACATCGAGGGGATAAACCGGATTAGTAAGGCCGTCACGAACCTCAGCGCTGGCTTTAAATGTATCTGAAAAATCCTTTAAGGCCTTGCTGTATTCATCAAAGGCATCTACTTCATCGGCAACTGAGAACAGTGCCTTGGCATACCTCTTAGCTAAAATGGTATTTTTCATGCCATCGCCCCCACCTGACCGAGATAATCCTCAACCAGTTTTGTCTGGTCAGTCTCGGTAAAATTTTTCTTAATAATTTCTTCTGCCATAATTGCGGCCTGTTCCGCCACTTCATCACGCAGCTCTTTGCGGGCCTTGCTTAATTCATTCTGTACAGAAACAGCCGCCTTGCGCTTGATATCCTCGGCCGTACGCTCGGCATCACTGATAATTCTTGCCTTCTCATTTTCGGCCTGGGTTATGGCAATATTCAAGATTGATTCAACCTCTTCATCAATATGGCTGAGTTTAGTCTCATATTCCTTATAGGTAGTCTCAACTTCGCTTCGCTTTTCCCGCAATTCACCAAATTGTTCGGTAATCTTCGTCCGCCGGTCGGAGAGTGCTTTACCAATAGGAGGCACGACATATTTAAGCAGAATCACCACAAGAACGGCAAAGTTCATGCAGCGCAAGCCAAAATCAACCAGTTGCCCATGACTGATCAATGGCCGGACTTCGCCTGTTTCACCAGCCCAGGCCGCTGTTGCTACAGCGAGGACGCCAAGAGCTATGGTCAGTGTCAGTTTGATTTTACTGTTTTCAGCCTTCATTATCACGCGGCCCTCCCTAAAATCTTATTAGCCATTTCTTTGCCAAACCCCTCAATCTGATTCTGCAGTTCGGATTTTGCCTTTTCGAACTGACCGGCCAGATCAGCCAGTCCAGCACTTTTCTCCTGATCGGCCTCCTGACGAATAGCGGCAATCTTTTCAGAACTGACTGCCATGGCCTCGTTGCGTACAACATCGTACTTTTCCTTGGCCTTCGCTCTGGCAGCGGCCAGTTTCTGCTCAAATTCTTCGAGACGCAGCTCAGCGTTTTTTTCAAAGGTCTCGATATCCGTTTCCAGGGTAGCAACCTCTTTTTTACGCTCCTTTAAGATGGCCCGCACCGGCCGGTACAAAACGGCATTCATTACAGCAATCATAATTAGAATGTTAACGATGTGAACCCACATCGTCATATCAAGGGTGATCATCTTTTGTGCTCCTTAAGCTGTCGTCCGGCGGC
The DNA here is from genome assembly GCA_048820955.1 of Desulfobacterota bacterium M19. Taxonomy (GTDB): domain Bacteria; phylum Desulfobacterota; class Desulfobulbia; order Desulfobulbales; family VMSU01; genus JAADIV01. The sequence goes on from JBMERE010000001.1 coordinate 48,390, forward strand.
GCAAGATTTAAGCCTCTGCCGACGAATTAATGAATAGTGATTCAGCCAAATGGAATTTCTTTAGCAGATATAAATCAGGCTGTCAAGGCCTATGGGTCATAAAATTGACAATAAATTCCGGCGTCATGGGTAATTATACTTAGCAGACAATCAAACAATTCGGGCCGCTACAATGTCATAAACCCGTTCCAGGGCCTCTGAAAGTTTGTCCACCATGGTGCCGCCGGCCTGGGCCATATCGGCACGGCCTCCTCCGCCGCCGCCCACCAGAGCCGCTGTCTCTTTGACAATATCCCCGGCCTGTAGGCGGGGAATTAAATCCTTGCTGACTATGGCCAACAATGCCACCTTGCCTTTTAGTTCACCGCCAAGCACCAGAACTCCACTGCCCATTTTATCCCGCATCCGGTCACCAATCTCGCGCAGGGTCCTGGCGGAGTCCAGGGGCACCTGAGCCGCCGTCACCCGTACCCCGTTAATATCACGACCGTGTTCCAGCAGATTATCAATATTGCCAAGTGATAACTGGGCGGTCAGGGCTGCCACCTCCTTCTCCAGAGCCTTCTCGTGATTGACCAGGGCTTTAATCCGCTCCGGCAGCTCGGCAGCACCGGCCGTCTTCAGGGTTGCCGATAATTGGGCCGTAAGATCGGTAAGGCGCTGATAATCCAGCATGGCAGCCCGGCCGGTAATGGCCGTTATGCGCCGTACTCCAGCGGATATTCCGCCCTCGCTGATAATTTTGAACAGGCCGATTTCACCACTGGCCGCCACATGAGTGCCGCCGCAGAACTCCATGCTTAATTCACCAAAACGCACTACCCTGACCTGATCACCATATTTTTCACCAAAGAGGGCGGTGGCCCCGGATTTTCGGGCCTCATCCAGGGACATTACCCTGGTATCATTAGAAATATTCTTTCTGATCTCATCGTTAACCATGTTCTCAACTGTGGTTAACTCGGCGGGGCTGAGGGGCGAGAAATGAGTAAAATCAAAACGCAGACGCTCAGCGTCCACTTGTGAACCTGACTGCTTGACATGGCCTCCCAACACCTGGCGCAGCACGGCCTGAAGAAGGTGGGTAGCCGTGTGGTTGGCGGCAATATCATGGCGGCGGCCGGCTGTTACTATGAGTTTTATCTCTTCGCCGACTGCCAGCCTCCCCTCCTGGATCATCATTCTATGGAGAAATACCCCGGTGCTGGATTTTATCGTATCCAATACCCGGCCCCGGCCTGATTGCCAGATGATCTCTCCCTGATCCCCCGCCTGACCACCGGACTCAGCATAAAAGGGCGTCTGATCGCAGGCCATGAGAACCTCCGCCGGCCCGCTTTCGGTAACAGCCCCGCCATTTTCAGCAATCAGAGCCTTAACCTGGGCCGCGGCCCGCAGGTCACTATAACCCAGAAACTCGGTTCTGCCGATCCTGGCCGCCAAATCTCGTAAACCAGGGGCAGTTTCCGACACCCCGCCCTTCCATGATTCCTGCGACGCGCGGCGCTGTTCAGCCATGGCTCGCTCAAATCCGGCCACATCCGCGGTCAGGCCCTCTTCCAAGGCCATATCACGGACAATATCCACCGGAAAGCCAAAAGTATCATAAAGTTTAAAGATAAAATCACCATCAATCCCGCTGCCCGTCCCCTGGAGCCGCCGCATTTCCTCACGCAGCATGCTTAACCCCCTGTCAATGGTCTCCAGAAAGCGTTTTTCCTCGTTAACCACCACCTGAGCCAGTAATTCCGCGGCTTCGTTCAGATGGGGATAAGGGGCTGCCATCCGGGCTGCGACCTCAGCGGTTATATCCCGCATAAAGGGCTTCTCGAGCCCCAGGCTGCGGCCGTAACGAATCGCCCGGCGCATGATCCGCCTAAGGACATACCCCCGCCCTTCATTAGAGGGCAGTATCCCGTCCGCCACCAGAAATGTCGTGGCCCTGGCGTGGTCGGCAATAACCTTTAAGGCCGTGTCCGTCTCAGGAGCGCTGCCGTATTTTACTCCGGCAATTCCGGCGATCATGTCGATAAGACCGCTGAAGATGTCGGAATCATAATTGGTCTTTTTACCCTGGAGTACCGAGGCTATTCTCTCTAAGCCCATGCCGGTATCAATACTGGGCCTGGGCAGGGGGTGCAACTTGCCATCCCCATCACGCTCGTATTGCATAAAGACCAGATTCCATAACTCAAGGAAACGGTCACAGTCACAGCCCAGGGCGCACTCCGGGCGGCCGCAGCCCGCTTCCGGGCCCTGGTCATAATGAATCTCTGAACAGGGGCCGCAGGGGCCGGTATCGCCCATGGCCCAGAAATTTTCTTTCTCGCCCATGCGGACAATACGGCCCTCAAGAAGGCCCGGCACCTTTTCCCAGAGAGCCGCGGCCTCATCATCATCGTCAAATACCGTTATCCACAGTTTATCCCTGGGAACCCGCAAGACCTCAGTTAAAAACTCCCAGGCCTGTTTAATGGCCTCTTCCTTGAAATAATCACCAAAGGAAAAATTACCTAACATCTCAAAAAAGGTATGATGACGGGCGGTGTAGCCGACATTCTCCAGATCATTGTGCTTGCCGCCGGCCCGTACGCAGCGCTGACAGCTCACCGCCCGTTTATAAGAGCGGCTTTCCTCACCGGTGAAAACCTTTTTAAACTGCACCATGCCGGCGTTGACAAAGAGCAGGCTGGGGTCATCATGGGGCACCAGCGACGAACTTTCCACCTGCTCATGGCCGCGGCTGATAAAATAATCTAAAAATTTCTGCCGTATTTCGTTACCTTTCACGACTTTTTACTACCCTCCGCCTTCTTCTCCGCCCCAGGGACGGGAACATCCAGCCCAAAGCCCATTCTTACCTGGCGCTCAATCTCGTCCATCATCTCTTTATGCTCCTTGAGAAAAGTCTTAGCATTCTCCCGGCCCTGGCCGATGCGCTCGCCGTTAAAGGAGTACCAGGCCCCGCTTTTATCAACAATATCCTGCTCCACGGCCAGATCCAGCAGATCACCTTCCCTGGATATGCCCTCACCATAGACAATATCAAATTCAACATTTTTGAAGGGCGGGGCCAGTTTATTTTTAACCACTTTTACCCTGGTGCGGTTACCTACCACTTCGGCTCCATCCTTGATAGCGCCGATCCGCCGGATATCAAGACGCAGAGAGGAATAAAATTTCAAGGCGTTACCGCCGGTGGTAGTCTCCGGGCTGCCGTACATAACCCCGATCTTCATACGAATCTGATTAATAAAGATAAGGGCAGTGTTGGTACGGTTCAAAATACCACACAGCTTCCGCATGGCCTGCGACATAAGCCGGGCCTGCAGTCCCACATGGGAATCGCCGATATTACCGTCAATCTCAGCCTTTGGTACCAGAGCAGCGACGGAATCAACAACAATAATATCCACGCTGCCGCTCCGAACCAGAATCTCAGCAATCTCCAGGGCCTGCTCACCAAAATCAGGCTGGGAAACCAGAAGGTCATCAATATTTACGCCGAGACGGGAGGCGTATTGAATGTCCAGGGCGTGCTCAGCATCAATAAAGGCCGCCACCCCCCCCTTCTTCTGGGCCTCGGCAATGGCATGCAGGGAGAGGGTGGTCTTGCCGGAGGACTCCGGGCCATAGATTTCAGTCACCCGGCCGGTGGGAATACCGCCGATACCGGTGGCAATATCCAGACTCAGGGCGCTGGTGGATATACAGGGCCAGGGCTCCACCGGCCCCGAGCCCATACGCATAATAGAGCCCTTGCCAAATTGTTTCTGAATCTGGAGAACTGCTGAATCCAGGGTCTTTTTCCGCTCATCGGAAATTGCCATATTTATTTCCTCATTGTTTTTGTTGATCGTTTACCGTTAATTTAGTTTTCAGGATCTTCCCGCAAAAGCGGATAGCCCATTTCCTCACGCTGAACAGTATATTTCCGGGCTACCAGCCTGACCAGAGCCCGAATGCGGCCGATATATCTGGTTCTTTCCGCCACACTGACAGCCTTGCGGGCATCAAGCAGGTTAAAGGTATGTGAACATTTGAGGGCATAATCATAGGCTGGAAGAATCAGCTCCCTGGTCAGCAGGCGCTTGGACTCCGCCTCGCAGGTGTTGAAAAAATCCACCAGAACCGGGACATTGGCCTCTTCGTAATTAAAGGCGGAAAATTCCCGTTCAGCCTGCTGAAAAATAGCCCCGTAAGAGACCTCTTTATTCCACATAATATCAAAGACGGAATTAACCCCCTGGAGATACATGGCAATCCTCTCCAGACCGTAGGTAATCTCCGAGGTCACTGGATACAAATCCATACTGCCGGCCTGCTGAAAATAGGTAAACTGACTGATCTCCATACCGTCCAGCCATATCTCCCAGCCCAAGCCCGCAGCTCCCAGAGTGGGTGACTCCCAGTCATCCTCCACAAAACGAATATCATGTTCCAGAGGATCAAGCTTAAAGCGGCGCAGACTGTTCAGATAGAGTTCCTGAACATCTTTAGGAGAGGGCTTCAAAACCACCTGGAATTGATAATAATGCTGCAGACGGTTGGGATTCTCCCCGTAACGGCCGTCGGTGGGCCGCCTGGAAGGCTGAACATAGGCAGCCCGCCACGGTTCCGGCCCCAGGGCCCGCAGCAGGGTAGCCGGGTGAAAGGTACCGGCCCCGACCTCCATATCATAGGACTGCTGCACAACACAGCCCATATCCGCCCAATAACGACTTAACTCAAATATAATATCCTGAAAATACATTTTTTATTAATTTATCCCGTTTCTTCTGTAAGCATATTTCCGGCAGGAACAACAAGATGTTTTCTGTCACCTGTTTTCTGTTTCCTGTTTCCCGGCATCATAAACAATTTCACCGTTAACAATGGTCAGAACGGCCCTGCCGGTAAAATGACGTCCAATGAAGGGCGAATTTTTGCTCCTGGAGATAATATCCCGGCGTTCGTAACAAAATTCCAGGGCAGGATCAACCACCGTTATATCGGCCCTCTGCCCCGTGGCCAGGGAACCGCCCTCAACCCCGATTATGCGGGCCGGATTAACAGACATCAACTCCACCAGGCGCTTTTCGTCAATAACCCCCTCCCACACCAGACCGAGAGCCAGAGGCAGGGAGGTTTCCAGACCGATAATGCCATTGGCGGCCTGGGCGAATTCCACCTCCTTTTCCAACTCACTGTGAGGGGCATGGTCGGTGGCGATGGCATCCAGGGTGCCGTCACGCAGCCCCTCCTTAACGGCTTTCACATCGGCTGCGGTTCTAAGCGGCGGATTCATTTTAGCGTTGGTGTCATAGCTGCCCACCGCCTCCTCGGTCAACGAAAAATAATGGGGAGTGGTCTCGGCGGTCACCGGGCAGCCCGCGGCTTTGGCCCGGCGGATCAAAGCCACCGATTCAGCGGTGCTGATATGAGCCAGATGGAGACGTTGACCGGTATAGGCCGCCAGAGCCAGATCCCGATAGACCATAATCTCCTCAGCGGCTCCCGGTATACCCTGCAGTCCCAGGCGGGTGGCAAAAGCCCCCTCGTTCATGGCCCCGTTCCGGCTTAACGATAATTCCTCGGAATGGGAGATAATGGGACAATTATAATTACTGGCGTACTCCAGGGCCCGGCGCATAAGCTGGCTGTCGCCCACAGGATGACCGTCATCGGAAAAAGCCACCGCCCCGGCCCGCCGCATCTCACCCATATCCGCCAGCTCCTGCCCATTACTTCCCCGGCTGATGGCTCCCACCGGATAGACCCTGGCCCCCCTGGCCGATCGGGCCCGCTCACGGACAAAAGCGATGGCCGATTCTGAATCCAGAGGTGGATTGGTGTTGGGCATACAGGCCACCGCACAGAAACCTCCGGCCGCTGCCGCCGCTATCCCTGAGGCAATGGTTTCCTTGTATTCCTCCCCCGGTTCACGGAGATGAACATGAATATCAATAAGGCCCGGCAACAGCCATTTACCCGTCAGGTCAATCTCCACGGCATCAGCCGGTGGAGAGCCCACCGCCGCCTGGCATTTATCAGCCATCACCAGGAGGTCGCCAATCCGGTCAACATTATTGGCAGGATCTATTATGCGGCCGTTTTTCAATAACAGGGGACGAGACATCTTAATCACCTCCTCCAAGTAACAGATAGAGCAGGGCCATACGTACCGCCACCCCGTTGCTGACCTGATCCAGAATAACCGAACGTTTGCCGTCGGCCAGGTCAGGGCTTAATTCAACACCCCGGTTTATCGGCCCCGGATGCATGATAATGGCATCCGGCCGGGCCAGTTTGATAATTTCATTATTAATCCCAAAAAAGTCGGTATATTCCCTAACTGTGGGCAGGAGCGGTTCCTGGAGACGCTCCCGCTGAATACGCAGAGTCATGACCACATCGGCATCCCGCACTGCCTCCCTGACATTAAGATGGCCCACCGCCCCCAATTCACTCAACCCCTCGGGCATCATAGTGGCCGGGCCGCTGACATGCACCTCGGCCCCCATCTTAGAGAAACCGATAATATCGGAGTGAGCCACCCGACTGTGGGCTATATCACCGATAATGGCAATCTTCAGTCCCGCTATCCGTCCCTTTTTATCCAGCACCGTCATCATATCAAGCAGGGCCTGACTGGGATGCTCATGGGTACCGTCTCCGGCGTTAAGAATTGAGGCAGAGATATAGCGGCTCAACAGATAAGGCGCTCCGGATTGGGCATGGCGGATAATAATAGCATCAGGCTGCATAGCCTGGAGATTACGGGCCGTATCCACCAGGGTTTCACCCTTGACGGCGGAACTGGTTGACATGGAGATATTAAAGGTATCGGCGCTCATCCTCTTGGCGGCGATTTCAAAGGATAACCTGGTTCTGGTGCTGGGTTCAAAAAAGAGATTAATAATGGTCTTGCCTCGCAGGGTAGGCACTTTCTTGATGGAACGGCTGGAAATCTCCTTCAAAGAGACGGCGGTCTGGATAATATATTCAATATCGGCCGCTGAAAAATCATCGAGACTCAGAATATGTTTATGCTCAAAGTGGTGCTGTTCCATAACGTCGGTCTGTCAGTGCAGAATTTTAAAGATACGGCGCCAGCGAACCGAAAAATCCTGCTTATCCCATGACCAGTACAGAATAAAGGCCTTACCCTTCACCGCCTTCAGTTTGACAAATTTCCAGAAGCGGCTGTCATAGCTGTTATCACGGTTGTCACCCATGACAAAGAGAGAATCCTTCGGCACAGTCACCGGGCCGAAATTATCCCGGGGCCGGACGTCGCCGGGGATTATATTGGGATCAAGATGCACCGCCTCCTTGACCTTAAAGGGTTTGCCGTTGACAAATACCTCCTTGTTTACCACCTTTATCCGGTCACCGGCCACCCCGATAACCCGCTTGATAAAATCTTCATTGGGATTCAAGGGGAATTTAAAGACGATGATATCCCGGCGGTGCGGGGTGCTTATATGTATCCAGGTGGTCCCGGTAAAGGGGTTTTTAATCCCATAAATAAATTTATTGACCAGAAGATGATCACCGATAAGGAGGGTAGGCTCCATGGAACCGGAGGGAATTTTAAAGGCCTGGACAACAAATGATCTGATAAACAGAGCCAGAACCAGAGCAATGATAATGGCCTCGGCGTATTCTCGCAGGGTGGATTTTTTAGGGCGATTGGTTTTAGTTGACAAAATATTTTCCTTGGTTGAATAAATATTAGATATTTTAACGACAGAATAAGTATCCCAAAACCTGTCAAAACTCAAGGATATTCGCCGATTGCCCCGACAGGCTGGAAAATATCGCTCAAAAAACAATATATTGTGTCCCTATTAAAACATCCTATACAATATGTTGTTTTCAGGCCTCAGCGCCCTGTCGGCAGAGCTTGAAAAGAAAAGCAAAATAATTGAAATTTATGGTTTTTATTTCATGGCAAACGCTTGACAAACATTTTTTTTTATGCATTTAATTTAGGTAGTCACTTTTATTTTTTATAACTTATTCAGATAATTAAGGGTATTCCCGGGCATTATATAATGGGTAAATTCAAGCTGCCGGAAAATTTAAAAATTTCTCTACCGAGCTTTGCCAGACAACATAAACTGGCCCTGGGTCTTGATATAGGCTCTTACTCCGTTAAGGTATGTGAAATAATTCCCACCAGTGCCAATGGCCATCAGGTAATAAAGACAGGCAGTGCCAAATTGCCTGACGGGGCAGTAGAAGACGGCGTTCTGCAGAACCCGGAGGCCGTGGCCGCCATTATTGACACTCTGTGTAAAAACCTCAGGATAAAACAGAAAAAGGTGGCTATCTCCATGTCCGGCTATTCGGTAATCGTTAAAAAGATAAACCTGGCGGTTATGGAAGATAAGGAATTAGCCGAGCATATCAAATCCGAGGCTGAGCAGTATATCCCCTTTGACATCAACGATGTTTATCTTGATTATCAGGATTTAAAAACCAACACCGAGAATTCAGAATTCACCGATATTATGCTGGTGGCCGCCAAAAAAGACGTAATCAACGCCTATCTTGAGATGCTGACCGGCATCGGCCTCCAGACCGTGGTGGTGGATGTGGATGCCTTTGCCCTGGAAAACTCCTTTGAGGATCAGATAAGCGGCGGTCAGAATTTCATCCTTATTGATATAGGAGCCTCTAAAATCAGTATTAATATTATTGCTCACGGGGCCTCTATTCTGGCCAGAGATGTGGTTATGGGCAGCCGCCAGATTACGGAACAGATTCAGGAAAAATTAGGTATAGAAGCTGAGGAGGCCGAAAACCTCAAAATAGGCGGTAAAAAAGCCGAAGAAGAAGAGAAAAAGGCAGTTGAGGAAATTGTGGTCAATAACTGCAGTCAATGGATTCTTGAAATTAAAAAAGCCATTGATTTTTATGCCTCCAATTATCCGGAAGACAAGATAAGCCGAATCATCCTGAGCGGCGGCGGCTCCAAGATCAAAGGCCTGGATAAATTTTTAAATAAAGAGCTTAACATGGAGACGGAAATTTTTAACCCCTTTGCCAAAACAGAGGTAAGCGACAAAATTGACCGGGATTATCTGGCTCATATAGCGCCTGAAATGGCGATTGCCGCCGGTTTAGCTCTAAGACCCGTGACCTTATGATAAATATAAATTTACTGCCCGTCAGGCAGATAAAACAAAGAATCAGGGCACGTAACGAATTATTCACCCTGCTGGGTGTTCTGGTGTTAATTTTTATTATAATGGGTCTGACCGCCTACAGTCAGAGTCATGAAATAACTGAAATTAACCGAAAAACCGCTGTCCTGCAGGCGGAAAAAAACAAATACCGTGCCATTATCAGCCAGATAAATCACATAAAAAAAGAGCAGAAGCGGCTTAATTTTAAACTTAAAGCCATTGAAACCCTGAACAACAACGCCCGTCTGCCGGTAAGAATCATGGACGCGATTGCCAGACTGACCCCGTCCAACCGCATGTGGCTTAACTCCCTGCAACTCAATTCCAACACCATTGCCCTGCAGGGAACGGCCCTGGATAACGCCACCATCGCTCAATATATGGAACGGCTCAAGGCCTCACCTTTTTTTCATAAGCCACAATTGCAGAATTCATCGCTGATTAAGATGGCCAATAAAAAATTAAAGAAATTTTCCCTGTTGATTACCTTAAATAAACCTTGATGAGCCCGCCAAGGCATTAAAAAGCTCTGGACGTAACTTAATATGGACAGCAAACAGCTCCAGGCCAACCTGGATAATTTCATAGATACCAAGGTCGCTACCCTGGATAACAACCGCAAGCTGCTTATAGCCGCCGCGGTTCTTCTCCTGCCGGTCGTGGCTTTTTATTTTCTCTATTACTCACCCAAGGCCGGCGATATCAGCCGTCTGGAGAGTAATCTCAGCCGGTTGCAGAACGAACTGACCGTTATCAGAGCCAAGGCCTCCCATCTTGATGAGCAAAAGGCTCTGCAGAAGGATATTGAAATAAAATTCAAGGAGGCCTCCCGGGTTATCCCTGACACCAAGGAGATTCCCTCACTGCTCACCAATATATCCAGTCTTGGAACCGGTGCCGGTCTGGATATTCTATCCTTTAAACCGGGCGGAGAAAAAGCTCGTGATTTTTACGCTGAAATTCCGGTTTCCATCTCCGTTACCGGAACCTATCACAATATCGGTCATTTTCTGGATACCGTGAGCAAGTTGCCGAGAATAGTCAATGTGAACCAGATTAAACTCAGTTCGCCGACAATGCAGGGCGGCGAAATGATATTAAAATCATCCATAAATCTTGTAACCTATAAATTCATTGAACCAAAACCCAAGGACAAGAAAAAACGTGGCCATTAAAGATAAAATTACAGCCGGCAGGTTGTTGATTTCAGCGGCCGTCTTTTGCCTTGTTTCTCTGCCGCAATGGGCGGGGGCCGTAAATAAAACCAAGGAGGCCGCCAAGGCAGCCGTCGTGGAAAGCCCCTTGAAAAAACTGCTGGATCAACCCTTTACGTATCAGCAGGAGAACCGTCCGGATCCCTTTATGCCCTTTATCGCCGCCAGCGCCATTAAGGCCGCCGGTGAGCCGAAGAAGACCAAACCATTAACCGGTATGCAGCTCTTTGAGCCGGGGCAGTTGAATCTGGTGGGAATTCTATTTAACGGCTCCAGGGCCCTGGCCATGGTGCAGGATTCCACTGGTAAAGGATATATAATAAAAAAGAATACTAAAATAGGGCGGCACGGAATAGTAACCGCCATCATGCCCAATGAGGTAGTAATTAAGGAATGGTTCCGCAGGTCCAACGGCAAAAAAATTTACAGGGACAACATAATGGTATTGAGAAAAGAGGGGGCAACTAAGTGAAAACCCTTATAAAACAAGGTATCGGTCTGACCATGATAATTTTATTAGGCTGGACTCTATCCTGGGCCGGTAATACGCCCGGCAGCAGCACCTATAAAATATCAGACCTGAGCTTAAAAAAAACGGATCATAATTTTACGGTAATCATTAAGGGTACCGGCACACCAACCTTTACCACCTACCAGTTGTTTGATCCCCTGCGTGTCGTGCTCGATATAGCCAATGCCTCTTTCAACGGTGATCTTAAACTGCCTATGCAGGTTAATGAACCGCCCGTCAAACAGATAACAGGGCAATTATTAAGTGCCAAAAAACCGGTAATCGCCAAGCTGGAAATTCTCCTTGATCAGGACTGGCCCTATAAAATTGAGCGGCAGGGTGACAATATAAGTGTCATACTCCAGGCCGTTGCCGCCCCGGCTGCCCCTAATGTACCGGCGGTATCAGTTTCACAAAAGAGCAGATCCAGGGCGGCGGTTAAAGGCGCTGCCATAGTATCAGAGAACATACTGCGCGACATTAAGGTGGAAAAAGACGGCAAGGGCCTCAATGTTCTCCTGCTGACAGATAAACAGATCAAGAGCTTTAAAAAAGTAAAATTACCCAGAGACAACAAACGGCCGGATCGATTTTATATCGATCTCCCCGCGATCAAAAGCCACGATCTGGCACCGATTAAAAAGGTCAATATCAGTCCCCTGGCCCGGATCAGAACCGCTCCGCGAGGTAACGGGCTTCGCATAGTCTTTGATTCCGCCCTTGACCGTATGTTCCTCTACAAGGTCAGCAAGACGGATAAGGGGCTGATGATTAAAATTACGCCTCCTTCCGGGCCGGCAGAGAAAACAGCTTCCCCGTCCGCCCCGGTTAAGAAAATCAGGAAGACAAGTGTCGCCTCCACGGATACCATCGGCCGCCTGTTAACTAACCTGACCGCCGCCAGGGAAGTCAAAAAGAAGCCCGCTCCCACCGCGCCTCACCCTGCTGCGACAACCGACCACATCAAGACACAGCTGAAAAATGTCGGGATCAGCGGTGATGCCTTTGCCGATGCCGGTTACGACAAGCAGAAAATCTCGGTTGATTTTTACAAAATTGATCTCCACAATGTTTTTCGTCTCATTGGTGAGGTGAGCGGCTATAATATTGTAGTCGATGATTCAGTGAAGGGCTCTCTTACCCTGTCGCTGAATAATGTCCCATGGGATTTTGTCCTTGATGTTATTATGAATCTCAAGGATCTCCAGAAGGAAGAACGTTACCACACCATTGTTATTTCGCCAAAGTCCAAAAACTTTGTCTGGCCGGTGAGTAAGAAGAAAACGGCTCTGCAGATGGAGGCTCCCTCCAATCAACTTCAGGTCAAGATCGACAAACAACTCTCCCAGCCACCGGCAGCCATGGCGGCAGATACCTTCATCCGGCGCGGCGATCAACTGCTGGCCGCCGGCCACAACAAAGAAGCCCTGCGGCAATATGAGGCCGCCTTTGATAAATGGCCCCATAACGAGGAACTGGCCCGCCGCATCTCGCATCTCTGCCTGACGAAGCTGGGATACAACCAAAAGGCGGTAGATTACGCCTTTCAGGCCCTGAAACTTAATCCTGTGGACCAGGAGGCCGCTCTCCAGGCCGCCATCGGCCTGGCCAACATGAAAAAGGCCGCGGCCCGGCAGTATTTTGAACAGGCGGCAAGCGGCCGACGGCCCTCCAGAACGGCGCTGGTAAGCTATGCCTCTTACCTCGAAAACGAAAATGATCTGCCTCAGGCCCTGCACACTTTATCCCGTTATGAAAGTTTATACGGCTCTGATCTCAATACCATGATTGCCCAGGCCAGAATCTACGATAAGCAAAAACACCCGCAAAAGGCGGTGGCGGTCTATAAGTCAATTCTCTATTCCGGTTACGCACTTAATCCGGATATGATTCGCTATATAAAGGGCCGTCTGGCCATGAACGCCAAAAGACAATAATATTTGGAGCTATCACCATGCGCTATTACCCTGTCAGGGACAATAAAAATTCAGCCGCTGTTTTCTTAAGCATTTTAAGTCTTGCCGCCCTCTTTTTTATAACTGCCTGTGTCGCCACTCCACCGCCGGAGAAGGTAGCAGCAAAATTTATGGCGGAACAGACCAGGGGGGCCGTTAAGAACAATGTTAAGGCAGAAAAATCTGCCGCTGTTTATAAATTACCGGCCCGTTATCAAAAACCGTCCTATGTCCTTGATACCACTGATACTATGCCAGATCAGGCTCACAGGATGGTGATTCCGGTGGGGGCCAGGATAACCCCTGCCACCCCCAAACCGCTGCGCCTGGTCATGCAGGAACTGGCAAAACTGAAATCCATGAATGTGAGCTGGGCCAGTGATGTCGATAAAGGAGCTCTGGTCAATGTTACCATTATGCCCGAAGAGGATTTTTTTGAGGCCATCAACAACCTCCTGCGCCAACTCGATTACTTTTCGGTGATTCAGGGTAACACCATTATTATCAAGCATAAGGCGACTAAAAGGTTTCATATCGCCATGCCCTTTATGGGGACCACCTATTCCACCGGCATAGGCGGCGATGTCCTGGGCAGTACCGAAGGCTCTAACATGAGCGGTACCCTGAATATGGCCAGTAAGGAAAATAAGTTTGATATCTGGAAGAATATCCGCACCAATCTCGATAAAATCTTGGAGATATGGTCGGCGCCGCCGCCAACCTCACAGACCCCGGTAACCACTGCGGCAACTCCGTCCTCAGGCAATACAGCAGCCCCGGCGGCTCAGCCGGCTCCTGTGGCCGCCACCGTCCCTGCTCCAGATGCCGGTAAGGGCTATTACACCATTGATCAGCCCATAGGCCTGATTACGGTTACCGCTCCACCCTCGCTGTTAAAGAAGGTTTCAAGTTATCTTGATAATCTGCGTCATGAGTTATACCGCCAGATCTCCATTGAGGCCAAGATTGTCGAGGTTACCCTGACCAAAGATGATACTACCGGTATTAACTGGAATGATCTGTTGAGTACCAGTTTCGGCTTTAATGTTAACTGGCAAAAAATGTCATCAAGCTCTACCTCAGGACAGTTTCTGACCATTGACAACAAAAGCTTTTCATTGATTCTGGATGCCATGAAGCAGCAGGGTCATGTTGAGGTTCTCTCCAGCCCCAAGATAAGCGTAATGAACGGTCAGCCGGCCATGCTCAGTGTCGGCCAGAATGTTAAATACGTTGATTCGGTAAGTTCCACCACCGACGGTACTACCGGCAGCGTTACCTATACGGTAAACACCGCCTCGGTTATGTCCGGCCTCGGTATGGGGGTGGTAGCCACTATTGGTGATAACAATGAGATTATTCTCTCTTTAACTCCGGTCACCTCCCAGTTGAGCGAACCAATCGAATACAAAATCTTCGGGGCCAATCAGGTGGGGCTGCCCAAGGTAAGTCTGCGGGAGATGAATACCATTGTCAGGGTAAAAAGTGGGGAAATGCTGGTGGTGGGCGGACTCATTGATAACTCATCTTCCTACTCGGATAATCATGTTTCCGGCCTGGGTAAGATTCCCGGTATCGGCAAGCTTTTCAGGAACAACGGTACAGTGGTTTCTAAAAAGGAGCTGGTTATTCTTCTCCGGCCCCGGATTATCTCCATGTAAAAGAGAAGAACAGCTCATTCCCCTGGCAAGGTGATAATCTCCATTTTATGGTTGATTTCCGGATGCTCCGGCGAGGGTCCCTCGGTCTGAATAATAAAACTACCCACCAGAGCATGTTCTTTTACATAGCGGCGGCCATAGGCTGTCCAGTCGTGGGGATGTTCCTTTTCCAGAATTGGATATACCCCGTAGGAAAACATAAGTTCACGACAGGTTTTTTCAGATGAACTTACGGCCAGTACCCACTTTGGCAGTCTGAATCTGGTCAGGCTTCTGGCCGTAGTACCGCTGGCGGTCGGTGCCAGAACGGCAGCAGATGAAGCAATTTTAGCCAGAATATTTTCAATACTCTCCGCGATAAGATCAACACTATTGGGAGAATTCTCTCCGGCCTGCGGTTTTAAGGCGGGGTCAAAGTTATACCGCCCTCTATGCGGTTCCGTGGCCGCGGCAATCCTGGCCAGCATCTCTACGGATTCCAGGGGATAATCGCCCATGGCCGACTCTTCCGACAACATGACACTGTCGGTGCCGTCCAGAATGGCATTGGCCACATCAGTGGCCTCTGCCCTGGTCGGCCGGCGGTTATGAGTCATGGACTCTATCATCTGGGTGGCGGTGATTACCGGCCGGCCGAAAAAGTTAGCCCGGGCGGTAAGAAACTTCTGTTGCACGGCAATCTGCTCAATGGGGATTTCCACCCCTAAATCACCTCTCGCTATCATTATGCCATCAGCAACTGCTAAAATTTCATCTATCTTTTCACTGACTCCAGCCCGTTCAATTTTAGCGATAATAAAGGGGGAAAAACCCATTTCTGCCGCCGCTGTCCTGACATCTTCAACATCCTGCGCCTTGCCGACAAAGGACTGGCCTACAGCATCCACCCCGTTTTCCAGGGCAAAGCGCAGGCACTCATGGTCACGCGCGGTAAAAGCGCTGATCCCCAGATCGATTCCAGGAATATTCACCCCCTTTCTCGATTGCAGACGGCCGCCAACCATAACGATACACCTAATATCCCTGCCCTCTACCCTGTCGACCCGCAGCTGAATAAGACCGTCATTTAAAAAGATAGTATCATCTTTTTTCACCACGCCGGGCAGTGTTTTCATACTCACGGACACCCGATTCCTACTGCCGACAATATTTTCCGTGGTCAGGGTAAAATATGAACCTTTATCAATGATTACGGGTTCAGCCAGGGTACCTATCCGCATTTTTGGCCCCGGCAGGTCAGCCATGATGGCAGCCCGTATGCCGGTTTTCTCCGCAGCGGTTCGGATCTTTTTAATCACCTCGCCATGAGCGGCGAAATCTCCATGGGAAAAATTCAGCCTGGCAACATTCATTCCCGCTTTCAGCATCCGTTCAATCATCCCACTGGAATCCGAGGCAGGGCCTATGGTGCAGACAATTTTTGTTTTATTAGCTGGTAATTTTTTCATGCCATATCCCTTTTATTATGCTTTCTCAACGACAAGCGCTCCATAAACCCATAAACGCCCTGTTACGCGTGATCGAGGCACCGACAATACCCTTTGTATATGGAGGAGTTACGCGCATAAATCAGGGGGTTCATGGAGTGCTTACTAATTAACTAAACAGAGACTGCCGATATATCGTCTACAGCCGCGCGAGCCAGGTCAGTAATTTTCTGCCAGTCACGGCGCTCCATGACAGCCTCAGGTGCCAGCCATGAGCCGCCCACGCAGGCAACATTATCAAGCGCTAAATATTTCTGATAATTGACCCCTGAAATGCCACCGGTGGGGCAGAAAGTCAGGTGTGGAAAAGGACCGGCTATGGAGTGCAGCATCTGGACACCGCCCGCCGCCTCAGCAGGAAAAAATTTAAAGACCGTATAGCCCATTTCCATACCAAGCATTAACTCAGAGGCAGTGGAGATACCAGGAATAAGAGCGATAGCCCCCCGGGCTCCGGCGGTGAGCAGGGCCGGGGTCAGCCCGGGGCTCACCGCAAAAACCGCCCCCGCCTCTCTGACCGCTTCCAGATCGGCACCTGAAGTGACCGTACCGGCACCGACTATGGCTTCAGGGACCTCCCGGCTGATCCGACGGATAGCCTCAACCGCAGCCTTGCTGCGCAGGGTAATCTCCAGAACTTTTATGCCGCCCTGCAGCAGAGCTTCGGCCAGAGGTACCGCATTCTCAATGTTCTTGATAACTATTACCGGCATCACCGGACCGGTTTTGAGAATTTCCAGGGAAGATATCTGCCGGTTAATTGTATCAGTCATATTCTTGCACCTCTTATATGTTAACTACGAGTCCATCATATATAACTTTTTAAGGAAGATGAATTGTTTTTATTCCCGGTTTTTTGTAAGTAAACGACAAACGAACCACATCTTGATATCTGCTACACCCCTAAACTGTAGCGGTACGATTATACTCGTATGCGAGAGCGTGGTTTATGAAGCGCTTACTCATTAACATAGTCGAATATTGACGTAGCCCCTCCTTCAGCACCTGACAGTTTTGTCCGCAACGGCGCGAATATCTGGCGTCCCAGGCCGTGGCGGTGGGACGCAAGGTCTGGAACCACAGCCTCACGTTCAGTTAATTCCCGCTCACTCACCTGTAATTCCATCAGACCGTTACGGGCATCCATCCTGATAATATCCCCGTCTCTGACCTTGGCCAGCAGGCCGCCACGGAAGGCCTCCGGGGTGCAGTGGATGGCGAAGGGAACCTTGCCCGAGGCACCGGACAGGCGGCCGTCCGTGATCAGGCCGACACTGTAGCCCCGATCCATGATAATAGAAAGGTAGGTGATAAGTTTATGCAGTTCCGGCATGCCGTTGGCCTCCGGACCCTGGAACCTGACCACCACCACAATATCCTGATTTAATTTATCAGCCTTAAAGGCCTCTCCCACCTCGTGCTGGCTGTTAAAGACCATGGCCGGGGCCTCAACCAGGGTGTCTATACCGTCGGTAAGCGCCGAAATCTTCATGATTGCCCGGCCCAGATTGCCGGACAGTACTTTTATACCGCTCATGGTGGAAAATGGTTTGTTAATTGAGGCAATAACCTCCTCGTCCCCGCTTTGTTCCGGACCGTTCCGCCAGACCAATGTCTCCCCTTCAAGTACCGGCTGCTGCAGATAGCGCTCTAAACCAGGCCCGGCAGCCGTCTCCACATCCCGGTGCACCAGCCCCCCCTGGAGCAGTTCCCGGATAAGCAGGGGCATGCCGCCGGCCCGCTGAAAGGCATTTATATCTTCGGGGCCGTTGGGATACATGCGCACCAGCAGAGGAACTATCTCCGAGAGTTCGGAAAAATCATCCCAGTTGATAAGGATACCGGCAGCCCGGGCAATGGCGACGAGATGCAGGGTTTCATTGGTGGAACCGCCAGTTGCCAGCAGGGCCACCATGGCGTTGACCACAGATTTTTCGCTGATAATATAAGCCAGGGGGGTATAGTCAGCGCCGAGATGGGTCATGGTCGTAACCCGGGTCGCGGCGGCGCGGGTCAAGGCCTCACGTAATTTTGTTCCGGCATTGACAAAAGATGCTCCGGGCAGGTGCAGGCCCAGCATCTCCGCCATCAACTGGTTGGAGTTGGCGGTGCCGTAAAATGTGCAGGTACCGGGGCTGTGGTAGGCACTGACCTCAGAGGACAGCATCTGCCGACGGTCAATTTCTCCCTTGACAAAACGTTCGCGGGCCCGCGCCTTTTCCTTATTGGCCAGACCGGAGGTCATGGGCCCGGCCGGAACAAGGATCATGGGCAGATGGCCAAACTGGAGAGCGCCCATGAGCATTCCGGGCATGACCTTATCGCAGACTGCCAGCAGCAGAGCCCCGTCAAAAACGTTATGAGAGAGACCGATAACCGTGGACATGGCAATCACATCCCGGCTGATCAGGCTCAACTCCATACCCGGTTCACCCTGGGTAACCCCGTCACACATGGCCGGTACTCCGCCGGCAAACTGAGCCATACCGTCAGCTTCGACAATGGCCTCTTTGATAATTTCCGGATAGTTATCATAGGGCTGATGGGCGGAAAGCAGATCATTGTATGCTGAGATAATGGCAATGGCAGGGACGTTGTCTTTGAGCAGAACAGAACGGCAGCCCGCCGGGCAGCCGGCAAGATCATGGGCAAAGTTACTACAGGGAATTTTCTGGCGGAAAGGCCCTGTACCGCGCGCCTCATCAACCTGTTGCAGATAGATTTCCCGGCTCTTTTGACTACGCCTGGTAATCCGACTGGTAACGCTATTAACGGTATTATGCATGATTATTCTCCATAAGAATTTACGTAAGCGCTCCATAAACCACACTCTCGCATACGACCATGATCGTATGCGAGAGTTTCAGGAACGCCCTGTTGTAGCGTGATCAAGGCACCCGGCAATACCACTGTATATCAGGGGAATTGAGCGCATGCAACAGGGTGTTCATGGGGCGCTTACTATTACTTCGCCTCTGGTATGACAACCTCAACCGGCTTAATCCGCCATATCCTGTCACAATATTCCCCTATGGAGCGGTCGGAGGAAAATCTGGCCATTCTGGCCACAGTTTTGATTGATTTTTTAAGCCATTCCTCTTTATCGGCATAGGCCGCGTCTACCTTCTGCTGACAGTCAATATAGGACTGAAAATCGGCAAAGAGCATATACTCATCATTAAATTTCAGGGAATCAATCAGGGGTTTGAACAAATTCCTGTCTCCATGGGAGAAATGGCCGAACTCTATCAAATCAATGACGGCACGGAGCTGATCGTTGCTGTAATATATATCCATGGGGTTATAACCGGACTGCTTTAATTCAAACACCTGAGGCGCGGTCAGGCCGAAGAGGAAGAAATTCTCCGCTCCCACCTCTTCACGAATTTCAATATTGGCCCCGTCCAGAGTGCCGATGGTCAGGGCGCCGTTCATGGAGAATTTCATGTTGCCGGTACCCGAGGCCTCTTTACCTGCCAGGGAAATCTGTTCCGATAAATCAGCCATGGGGTAGACAATCTGACCGATTGTGACATTATAATTGGGCCTGAATATAACCTTCAGTTTATCATTAGTTACGGGATCACTATTAAGTACCTCGGCGACGGAGGTAATCAGCTTGATAATCAACTTGGCCATAAAATAGCCGGGCGCGGCTTTGCCGCCGAAGAGAAAGGTACGCGGTACCATGTCAAAATCAGGGTCGTTCTTCAGCCGCCAGTAGAGACTGATGAGATGAAGAATATTGAGATGCTGGCGTTTATACTCATGAATGCGTTTGACCTGCACGTCAAACATGGAATCAGGATCGACGGCAAAGCCGAAACGCTTTAGTATCAGGCTGGCGACCTGCTCTTTATGACCCCTTTTTATCTGGTACCATTTCTCCCGAAAGGAGGCCTCATCGGCAAAGGGCTCAAGAGCCGTGAGCTTTGTCATATCATTTAACCAGCCCTCACCCACAGCCTCGGTTATCAGGGCCGTCAGTTTCGGATTACTGACCCCCATCCAGCGCCGCGGGGTGACGCCGTTGGTGATATTGCTGATTTTATCCGGCCAGAAGCAATGGTAATCTTTTAAGACCTGATCCTTGAGAAGCTGGGTATGGAGACGGGCCACGCCGTTGATATGGCTGCTGCCGACACAGGCCAGGGCGGCCATGCGGACATATCTCTCCCCGGTTTCATCAATGAGTGACATATTGGCAACCCTTTGGTTGTCCAAGGGAAAACGCAGCCGCACCTCGTCTAAAAAACGGCGGTTTATTTCACAGATTATCTCATAATGACGCGGCAGCAGGGATTGAAAGAGGGGAATCGGCCATTTTTCCAGGGCCTCGGGCAGCAGGGTGTGATTGGTGTAGGAAAAGGTTTTTTGAGTGATTTCCCAGGCCTTGTCCCAGGGAAAAAGATGTTCATCGACCAGCAGGCGCATAAGTTCAGGAATAGCAAGAGATGGATGAGTATCGTTCAGCTGAGCAGCCACGGAGCGATGATGGCTGGTCAGATCAAGCCCCTTCATGACTGTATGCATATGAATCAAATCCTGCAGAGAACAGGAGACCAGAAAATACTGCTGTTCAAGACGCAGACGCTTACCGGCCTGGCTGGCATCGTTGGGGTAGAGAACCTTGGTAATATTTTCCGCCACCACCTTGTTTTCCACGGCACCATAATAATCACCCCGGTTAAAGTCAGAAAAATCAAAATCCTTGGCCGCTTCCGCCTGCCATAATCGGAGTAAAACGCAGTTATTTACCAGATAACCGAGAATCGGGGTATCATAGGCGATTCCTCTGACCACCATGCCGGGATTCCAGCGTACCCGATAACCGTGCTCCGGGTCATTATAGGATTCCGTGCGGCCGCCAAATTGAACCCTGTAGGTTCTTTCCGGGCGATACAGCTCCCAGGGGTTACCGTAATGCAGCCAGTTATCGGAGTATTCCACCTGCCAGCCGTCTTCCAGACGCTGTTCAAACATGCCGTGTTCATATCGAAGTCCATAACCGATGGCGGGGATTTTCAGGGTTGCCAGTGAATCGAGATAACAGGCGGCCAGCCGCCCCAGGCCGCCGTTACCGAGACCCGGCTCACTCTCTAATGAGATGAGTTTGTCCATATCAAGCCCCAGTTCCCCCATGGCCTTACGTACCTGATCAATCACCCCTAAGTTGAGCATATTGTTGACAAGGTGCGGCCCCTCGAGAAATTCGGCTGAAAAATAGGCCACTATTCTGGTTTCCTTTTTGAGATAGGTTGCCATGGAATGAATATATTTATCAAGCAGCATACTGCGCACTGTATAGGCCAGGGCGGTATAAAAATCCTGCGGCGTGGCGGCCAGGGCTGGTTTACCTATATTATGATAGAGGTTGTTGGCAAAGGCCTTTTTGATGGCGGCAACAGAGGTTGGTTGTTTTTTCTTCATCGTCAGCTCCCGGTTTAAAATCGTAATTATCCAGCATAAATTATGCGCTTATGCGCCCGTAACAGCCCCTTACTCTTCCCAGGCTCTGCCGTCCTTAGCCAGAAGCGCCACTGAAGCAACCGGCCCCCAGGAGCCTGCCGGGTATGGCCTGGGCGGTTCATTGCACTGCCTCCAGGCATCCTGAATAGAATCAATCCAGGCCCAGGAGCGTTTTACTTCATCACGATGGACAAACAGAACCTGGCTGCCGCGCATGATTTCCAGGAGCAGCCGTTCATAGGCGTCGGCGATACGCTCATCGGCAAAGGCCTCGGAAAAACTTAAATCAAGCGTGGTGCGCTGCAGACGCACGCCTTCGCCGATACCCGGTTCTTTGTTAAGCATTTCAATTTCAACCCCTTCATCGGGCTGCAGGCGGATAATCAGTTTATTAGACGGCAGATGCCGGTATGAATCCGCGAAAATATTATGAGGCTGCTGTTTGAAGTTGATTACCACCTCTGAGCGTTTGGTGGCCATGCCCTTGCCGGTACGCAGATAGAAGGGGACATCGGCCCAGCGCCAGTTGTCGATATCCACCCGAATGGCGACAAAGGTTTCGGTAGTGGAATGAGGATTGCCTCCCTCTTCATCTAAATAACCGGACACCGGTTTACCTTTGATGAAACCGGAGGCGTACTGACCGCGGACGACCTTGTCATCAATATTCTCGATAGTTATGGGCCGCAGCGCCTTGAGTACCTTGATCTTTTCATTATGCAGGCTGTCTCCCAGCAGATTGACCGGCGGTTCCATAGCCACGAGAGTAAGAATCTGCATCAGGTGATTCTGCACCATATCCCGCAGCTGTCCGGCTTTATCGAAATACCCCCAGCGTCCTTCAATACCAACCTGCTCAGCCACTGTGATCTGAACATGATCAATGGTGTTATGATCCCAGTTAGTGGTAAAAATGGAGTTGGCAAAGCGCAGAGCCAGCAGATTCATAACCGTTTCCTTACCGAGGTAATGGTCGATTCGATATATCTGCTCTTCGTTAAAGACCCGGCCGATTACATCATTAATATCCTGCGCGCTTGCCAGATCCCGGCCGATGGGTTTTTCCATCACCACCCTGGCCTGCGGGGTAACTATATCCGCCCGCTTCAGGCCGGCGCATATATCCTCAAAGAGAAATGGAGCCACAGCAAAATAGTTTATTAATATCCGCCGTTCCTGGTCGATTACCGCGGCTAAAGCCTGATATTCATCCGGGGCATCCAGATTAATCAATACATATACCAGCCTGGCCAGCAGACGTTCCACCACCTTTAAGTCCAGGGGCTCAGTGACAAAGGTATTCAGGCTCTGCCGGACTGTGGCGATAAATTCATCCGCGCTGATTTTATGACGGGCAACACCGATGAGACGGGTATCATCATGGAGCAGTCCCGCCCTGTCCAACTGATAAAGGGCTGGAAATAATTTGCGCCTCGACAGATCACCTAAAACTCCAAAGATGGTAAAATCACATGGTTTTTTGTCTTTGCTCATCTGTGCCTCCTTTATTTTACCGAAAGTACCGAAAGTTTTTCTCTCAATTTGCCTTTCGGATAATTTGCCGGACAATGACCTGGGGCGCACTTAAGCCGTAAGCGCCTCATAACCTGCACTATTTAGATTATAACATCTCGAAATGTAGCGGTACAATTAGGCTCGTATGCGAGGGGTTCAGGGACGCCGCAATGTGCACGTTGACCGGGTACAGTCATACCCCCTGTATATTGCGGCCAGTCAACGTGTGCAGAATGGTGTTCATGGAGCGCTTACCTTCTGGCCGAGCCAGTCTAACGGCATATTTTTCAGATAGAGAATTGGAAAGATACAGAGTGAGAAGAAGATAAGAGCGGCTGTTGATTAAGTCAAACATAACTGATAACTGTTCAGCCGTAATTGTTCCCAGGGGTAACCAGTAGTATACCCACAAGCTCGCCTTCCAGTAAGTGCGGCCTCTGGAAATTCCCCAGGCTCAGAGTCTACACTTATGTAAGCATTTCGGATTTGTGACAGATATGCGG
This sequence comes from Desulfobacterota bacterium M19, assembly GCA_048820955.1. Taxonomy (GTDB): domain Bacteria; phylum Desulfobacterota; class Desulfobulbia; order Desulfobulbales; family VMSU01; genus JAADIV01. The sequence goes on from JBMERE010000001.1 coordinate 71,881, forward strand.
AAAAACAAAAACCGACTTAACTTGTTAAGGGGTCTCCGTTGCTCCGTTGTTACCTGTCTATATTAAATAATCAGGAAAAGCATGGGTGTAATATGTTATTTTGTATTATCAAAATAAGACTAAAATAATGTCAAGCTAAAATCTGCTGAATTATTATAATAAAATTAACCAGCGGCGTAAAATACGTATTATAAAATGGGAAAGTCGCTTTTTAAGAGTTAATGATGAATAAAGATAAATACTATATCGCCGAGCAGAAGTTCCGGCCTTTGAAGCGGCAATTACAAAAGCTGTTCAAGGATATGCGATTCAGCCTGCGGGACAATACACCTCCTGCTGCCTCGATGGTTGTAGATTTTATGCAGCTGGCCGAAATTATGGTAAATTATCCCGGCTTTGGGGATGAAAATTATCCTGATTTTCAGGAGGCCTGCCGCCGGTTGGGCAGCCTCGGAACGAACACCCCCCTGTCTGTATGGCAGCGTCATATTGAGGTTATTGACAATTTACGTCGTCGTTGTCATCAAATTCTCAGGTCATAAATTTTCATTTTTATCCCTCTATTTCATTTGAAATTTAGCGGCTTTTATCTTAAGCTCGTTTTGTTATGAAAAATGATGAATATCCCCATACCTGTGTTACGCCGCAGGGGTTTCGATACGGTATCCATAAGCCGTCTTACCGTGTCGTTAATCTGCGCCGGAACGATTATGTTCAATCCCTGGGCAGGATTGAAGGAGGCGGCAGCCTTGATAACCAGAGAAATTTCCCCGCCGCGGCGGTAACAGTTGAGGATGCCGACTGGATCTATGAAATACCCAACCCCCTGCCCTTCCGCGGCACTACCTATATAAGCCGCTCCTGGGCTGAAGACATAACAGCCGATCCAGAAGCGATAAAACTGCCGGAACCGCCGTCAGCATCAATGAGTAAATTTCTGGATAAATGGGGCCGGAATGATGGCAGCCGGGAAGAGATGTTCAAGGCACTACCGCCGCCCGTGCTCTTAAGCCTGGCAGCCAACTCAACTGACGCACGGGATTTGATTATTTTAGCCCGACTCTGCTGCGCTTTTATCTTCAGTGACGATGGTCAGCCCCTGGGGTTGCAGTACCAGAGCCAAAAAGACGGCGGCCGGGCCATTATTCACAATCATGACCTCTTTGAAATTCTGGCCAATAATTATTACCTGCCGGATGTCTATAAAGAGATTATGGTGCTGCGGCCTGGAGCCCAGGGCGGCAGCGAGATTGTCGGTGAAGTTACGGATGACAGCCACGTCTTTGAATATCTGCGCCGGAACAGCTATATTGCCGGCGGCCATTACGCCGCCAACATGGCTAATGACGCCATCCGCTATCATATACGAGATTTGAGCCGGAATGATATCCGCGCCCTGCGGCATATATATTATCAACGGAGCTATGTCCGTTTAAGCGCCGGGCTGGGGATGCCTGAGGTCAGGAACCGACACCCCCTGACGGCGGCCGAGCTGGAGAATATGCGCCTTGAGATTCAGCGACGACTCCACCAGGGTGCAGCAATAACTCCCGCTCTGAATGCCACCATCTGGGGCTGGAATTACGGCTATGGCTGCTCCTCTGATAATTACCGCCTCCATGCCTCGCATCAGATGATTCATCAGCAGTTCTCCATGCTGGCCGGAGAAATGGAGACGGTGGGCGGCCCTGCCCTGCGGCCATACGGCTGCGGTGATCTTATTGCCGAATTTATGGGCCGTTATCGGGCGGCATACAGCAGTTCCTTTTTTGATGACTATTACCGGGCAATTCGCCAAAATACCCGCCTGGACGGTCGCACTGATCTTGATAATTCCCTCATCGTTTATGAGGACGAAAGAGTAATTCTTTTTGTCCCCAAGGCTCAGACCTCGCAATGGGAATTACAGCTCATGCCCCTGACTCCGGCCGGTAATATCGTGGAGACGGATCAAAACCTGCGGGAGTCGATTGACACGGCGATTTTAACCGCCATGCGGATTTTAACCAAAATGGGCGCCAGGATGATTACTGTAATTGAATACAGCAAACGCCTTGGGGACGGCGAAACCGGTCAGCGCCTGCTTTATTCTTTTCTGCCCAAACTGCCCCAGGCACCGGGTGCCTTCAGTGAGGCCCAGCTCCGCTGGATAAATGGTCATTACCCTGAGGATTTCGCCATGGCATGCAGAATGCGTCTTCCCTGAGCATGTTAACTACGACGCCATCAAATCAAGCATCATACCTTCAACTTTAAACAGACAATGAAAAACCTGAACGGTTATTATGGACAATGGGGCGGGGCCTTTATCCCCGAAGTACTGCATGAAACCTTCCTGCAGTTAAAGGCTTTCTACAGCGAGGCCCGTAAAGACCCCGCCTTCTGGCAGGAATACACCGATCTCATGGCTACTTACTCCTGCCGCCCCACTCCTCTAACTGCGGCAGATAATCTTTCCCGGCATTTCGGAGGGGCCCGGATATTTATTAAACGGGAGGATCTTAATCATACCGGAGCCCATAAGGCCAATAATGTCATGGGCCAGGGCCTGCTGGTGAAACGCATGGGCAAGGGCCGGGTTATTGCCGAAACCGGGGCCGGGCAGCATGGGGTGGCAACTGCCACCATGGCCGCTAAATTCGGCTTTAAATGTACCATCTATATGGGGGAAGAGGATGTTATGCGTCAGCGCCCCAATGTCTTCTGGATGGAAAAATTAGGGGCCGAGGTGGTGTCGGTAACCACCGGTTCCAAGACCTTGAAGGATGCCATTAACGCCGCTTTCCGTGACTGGGTGACTAATATGGATAATACCCATTATTGTCTTGGCACAGCCTGCGGCCCCCATCCCTTTCCGGAAATGGTAGCCTGGTTTCAGTCTATTATCGGCCTGGAGGCCAGAGAGCAGATTGAACGGCAGTTCGGCAAACCGCCGGCCAGGGTCTACGCCTGTGTGGGCGGCGGCTCCAACGCCATGGGGGTGTTCCAGGGCTTTCTTGATCTGCCCGGAGTGGAACTGGTGGGAGTTGAAGCCGGTGGTGAGGGCGTAGAGACCGGCCGCCACGCTGCCCGCCTCGCCAGCCGGGATGGCAGCCCCGGCGTGGCCCAGGGATATAAGACCATGTTCCTACAGGATGATGACGGTCAGATGCGCACCACCCATTCCGTAGCTGCCGGGCTGGATTATGTCGGGGTTTCGCCAATTCTCACCAATCTCTGGGAACAGGGCCGGGTACGTTTTGCCTCAGCTACCGATTCCGAGGTTATGGCCGCCCTGGAGCTTACTATGACCCGTGAGGGGATCATACCGGCCCTGGAGTCAAGTCACGCCTTTGTGCAGGCCTTTAAAGAAGCCGGCGATATGTCCCCGGATGAAGCTGTTATCATCAATATGTCTGGCCGGGGAGATAAGGATATCTTCACAATTGCCAATGCTTTTAAAGATCCATCCTGGCAGCAGTTTATAATCAACAAGGGGAAAGAATATGAAGCTGAGCGCTGAAATAACCCGGGCCTCTTCCGACAGGGATATTCTGTTGATGACCCATATAGTTCTGGGCTATCCGTCTTTTGAGACCAACAGAGAGGTTATTGTGCAAATGGTGGCCAACGGGGTTGATCTCATCGAGATGCAGATTCCATTTTCAGAACCAATGGCCGACGGCCCGGTAATTATCAAGGCTAATCAGGATTCCCTGCTTGCCGGCACGAGGCTGAACGATTGTTTAAGTTTTGCCAGGGAGATGACCAAGATACACAACATTCCCTTTCTGTTCATGACTTATTATAATATTCTCTTTAAATACGGCATAGAGGCCTTCTGCCGGCGGGCGGTAGAGGCTGGGGTACAGGGCTTTATTGTCCCCGATCTGCCGCCGGAGGAGGGGGCTGATTATCTCAAATATACCCGGCAGTACAAGCTGGCTCCCATTCAGATATTTGCCCCCACCAGTACCCCGGAGCGCATGCGTTTCCTTGCTGAGGCCGGCGGTGGTTTTATCTATTGCGTAGCCCGGCGGGGGGTAACCGGCACTCAAACCACCTTTGATAAAGAATTTAATAATTATATTGCCCAATGCCGGGCCTGCACCGATATGCCCCTTGCCGTGGGTTTCGGCATCAGTAATCGTAATGATGTCCAGGCCTTAATCGGCCGGGCTGATATCGCCGTCATCGGCAGTGAAACCATCCGGCTCGTTGACCGCCAGGGGGCGGCGGCCGTCGGCCCCTTTATTGCCGGGTTGAGATAAAACAGAGGTAAGCGATTCAGGGACGCCGCAATATATACAGGGAGTATATTGCCCTTGGTCAACTTGCACATTGCGGCGTCCCTGAATCACTTACTTAATAATAATACCAAGGAGCATCCATGAACAAGGGGATGGAAAAGGCCAAGATTCTCATTGAATCCCTGCCCTACATAAAAAAATTCGCCCATAAGACCGTGGTTATAAAATATGGCGGCCACGCCATGGTGGATGAAGAGTTAAAAAAGAATTTCGCCCTGGATATCATTCTGCTTAAATATATCGGCATCAATCCGGTGGTGGTGCATGGCGGCGGCCCCCAGATTAATACATTTCTGGACAAGATGAATATAAAATCTAATTATATTCAAGGGATGCGTATCACAGACGGTGAGACCATGGACGTGGTGGAAATGGTTCTGGTTGGCAAAGTCAATAAGGAGATTGTCAGCCTTATTAACTTCCATGGCGGCCGGGCCGTGGGGCTTTCCGGTCGGGACGGTGATATGATTAAGGCCCGTAAGATGAGCCTGAGCATCAACATCAAAGACGCGCCGCCGGAACTGATTGACCTGGGACGGGTAGGAGAGGTAACCGAGGTGAACCCCGAGGTACTGGTTACCCTGGACCGCCAGAATTTTATCCCGGTCATTGCCCCGGTGGGGGTAGGTGAGGACGGCAAATCATATAATATCAACGCCGATCTGGTAGCCGGAGCCGTTGCCAGCCAGCTCAAGGCCGAAAAACTGGTACTGCTCACCGATGTTGAAGGTGTGAAAGACAGCAACGGCCGCCTGATTCCCTCCATGAGCTGCGCCGAGGCGGACGACCACATTACCAGCGGTCTTATTGGCGGCGGCATGATCCCCAAGGTCAAATGCTGCCAGGAGGTAGTGCAAAAGGGGGTGGGCAAGGCCCATATCATCGACGGCCGTCAGGAACACTCCCTCTTACTGGAAATATTCACCCGTCAGGGTACCGGCACGGAGATCACCAAATGAATAACCAGGAAATAATAGACGACAGTGCCGAGGTCTTTATCGGTACCTACAACCGCTTTCCGGCCGTTATGGTAGAGGGCAATGGCTGCCGGCTCACCGATGCCGACGGCCGGGAATATCTGGACTTTCTCTCCGGTATCGCGGTCTGCGCCCTGGGCCACTCCCATCCGGCGGTAACTAAGGCGATCTGCGAACAGGCCGGGCGGCTTCTCCATGTCTCAAATCTCTTTTACACCGCCCCCCAGAGCAGACTGGCCAGGCTGCTGGTGGATAACTCCTTTGCCGACAAGGTGTTTTTTGCCAATTCCGGGGCGGAGGCCAATGAGGCAGCTATAAAATTAGCCCGTAAATTCTCAGCCCCGGGCCGTTATGAGATTATCAGCCTCGAAGGCTCCTTTCACGGCCGCACCCTGGCCACCATCGCCGCCACCGGCCAGGCTAAATTCCAGGAGGGGTTCGAACCCATGCCGGAGGGTTTTGTCAGCGCTCCCTTTGCCGATCTTGAGGCCCTGGAAAAAGCAATAACCCCGGCCACCTGCGCCATCCTCTGCGAACCTCTGCAGGGCGAAAGCGGTGTCCGGCCCCTGAGCCGGGAATACTTAAAGGGAATCCGCCAACTCTGCGACCAGCACGACCTCCTTCTAATCTTTGATGAAATACAGGTGGGTATGGGCCGCACCGGCACCCTTTTCGCCTACGAGCAGTTAGGCGTAACTCCCGACATAATGACCCTGGCCAAGGCCATCGGCAACGGCCTGCCCCTTGGCGCCATGCTGACCACCAATAAAATCGCCGCCGCCTTCACCCCCGGCAGCCATGCCTCCACCTTTGGCGGCAACCCCGTGGCCTGCGCCGCCGGGACTGCGGTTATGGAGACTATGCTCAAACCAGGTTTTTTTGAACAGGTTAAAGCAACGGGGGAATATCTAACCGCGGGCCTGTCCCGGCTGGCAGAGCAATTCCCCCAACTTGCCACCGGGGTTCGGGGGGCAGGCCTGATTCAGGCTCTTATTTTAACCCCCGCCGGTTGTGAACGGGGAACTGATATTATAAATAAACTCTTCGCGCGGGGGGTTCTGGCCAATTTCGCCGGCGGCCTGGTTCTGCGTTTTATCCCTCCCCTTATCGTCTCTGAAGCCGAAATAGACAAGATGCTGAATATATTGCGCCAGGTTTTAGGTGAATAAAAAGGGTGATGGCACAAATGCAGTGGGGGGGATTGGAAAGCGCTCCATGAACGCCCTGCTCCTGGGTGCGTAATCCGGGGACGCAATACTATTTTTTCTATTGTTCTCACCTGACCGGCCCGGCCAGGTGCTTTCAGAAAACCGCACATTTCAGCCGTAAACTTAAACGTGATTTGTCCGGATTGAGCCAGTCTGCTTCAAGACTTGAAAAGAAATTAGAAAAGGATAAGGTTTTAGAAAAAAAAGATTAATAAAATCAAAGAGCTTGTCGGATGATGCCCGTTTGTCAAGCCTGACACCCTCCCTGTTTTTGATCCCATTCCTTCCCACCTTGCAAAGAGGCTACTATCAAAAGTCATGATACTGCTCCGATTATGCAGGCTTTCTTGTGCTTCCGCTAAGGATGGTAAAATATGGTCTGATTAATCCAACAAATACCAAATATGACAACTGGCAACCACGATACTCTTGTTTATCGTCTATCACAAATTTTAATTATGCTTAATCAGGGGCAAAAGTTGCTCCCGGCGGCTCTGGCCGATGAATTCGGGGTTAATATACGCACGATTCAACGAGATTTGAACGTCAGATTCGCTTATCTTCCCCTGCAAAAAAATAATGGGCGCTATTTTCTTGACCCGATATATTTGGGAAAGCTCAGCACCCGTGATATTGAGCGGTTTGCCAGTCTGGCGGGTGTCAGAGGTCTGTTCCCAAGGTTGTCCGACCAGTTCCTGGGGGATATATTTGACAGCCGCATGCAATCGGCTTTTCTGGTCAAAGGGCATAATTACGAAAAAACAGCCGGTAAGGAAAATCTGTTCCGACAATTGGAAAAGGCCATTGTTGTGAAATGCCATATATCGTTTGACTATACCAAAAAAGACATCTGCAAATCGTATAATTCACTCGCCCCCTTCAAATTGATCAATAACAAAGGTATTTGGTATCTTGTGGCTTGCGACAGCGGCAAGCTAAAGACTTTCCTGTTCAGCAATATAAAAAAGTTGGGAGCAAAGAGGGGGTCAGGCTTGACAAATGGGTATTCTTGAGTTAGCTCCCAACCCCATTATCCAAGCGCCTATTACCATGTTATCCTGCGTAGCAATAGAGAGAATAACATATTTTCAGATAAAGAGGGCCGCACATCTCTGCCGTAGACTTAAACGTGATTTGTCCGGATTGAGCCGGTCTGCTTAAAGACTTGAAAAGAAATTAGAAAAGGATAAGGCTTTAGAAAAAAGACTAATAAAATCAAAGAGCTTGTCGGACGATGCCCGTTTGTCAAGCCTGACCCCCCTTTTAGCATAGCAAAACCTTGTGTCAGGAGACAAAGTATATTATGTCCCCAGGTTTTTCAGATTTACTTCCTGCTTTACCGGACGTGAATAAGTTTTTAGGCCATTCAGGTAGAAAAGGTTTGCAAAAAATATATTTTTTTGTATTGATTAAAGTTTGGCTCAATCAGCAAGGCAAGAGGTGCCCTGATTATGATTGGGCCTGAATTTTTTTAAGCGACCCCCCTGAAAATATTCTTGACGGGTGAGCAGGTAAAAATCATGACCACGCATCTGACATCTCTATGGAACTTTGACCAACAGCAGTTACAGGCCTTTATCGACCGGGCCCGACAGCTCAAGGACGAGGCCAGACAAGGCATTCACCATAAATCTTTGACCGGCAGAACCATCGGCCTGATATTTGAAAAGCCCTCCACCCGTACCAGAGTCTCCTTTGAGGCCGCCATGTACGGTATGGGGGGCCAGGTCATCTACCTGCCGGGCCGCGATACCCAGTTATCACGCCATGAACCGTTGAAGGATATGGCCAGAGTGATGTCCCGTTATGTTAATGGCCTGGTGGTGCGTACCTTCGGTCAGAATATAGTGGACGAACTGGCTGATTTCGCCACCATACCGGTTATTAACGCCCTCACCGACATGCACCATCCCTGCCAGATTTTAAGTGATATTATGACGGTTATTGAGAAAAAAGGGGACATTACCGGCCTTCATATCACCTGGGTCGGTGATGGTAACAATATGGCCAATTCCTGGATTCACGCCGCCGCCCGTTTGGGTTTCCGTCTGACCCTGGCCTGTCCCGCGGGCTACGAACCCAATGCCGACATCCTGGCCGAGGCCCAGAAAGAGGCCGCCCAGCCCATAACCCTGCTCCATGATCCAGCCCAGGCTGTGACTGATGCCGATGTAATCAACGTTGATGTCTGGGCCAGCATGGGCCAGGAAGACGAGGCAGAGGCCCGTATGCGGGTCTTTCAACCCTACCAGGTTAATAATGAACTCTTAAGCGTGGCGGCAGATAATGCCATTGTCCTCCACTGCCTGCCGGCTCACCGGGGAGAGGAGATCACAGAAGAGGTTCTGGAGGGGCCGCAATGCGTAGCCTTTGATCAGGCCGAGAATAAACTGCATATCCATAAATCAATTTTGGAAACCCTTATCAAATGACAACAGAAATCAACAAAATAGTTCTTGCCTATTCCGGCGGTCTTGACACCTCGGTAATTTTAAAATGGCTCTCAGAAGAATATCAATGCCCGGTGGTGGCCTTTGCTGCCGATGTGGGACAGCATGAGGACTGGCAGGCGGTACGGGACAAAGGTATGGCCACCGGAGCCGACAAGGTGGTTATCTCCGATCTAAAAGAGGAGTTTGTCCGTGATTACGTCTTTCCGGCCTTCCGGGCCAACGCCATTTACGAGGGTTCATATCTCTTAGGCACCTCCCTGGCCAGGCCGATTATAGCCAGGGAACAGGTACGGGTAGCCCAGGAGAATAATGCCGATGCCGTGAGTCACGGGGCAACCGGCAAGGGCAACGATCAGGTGCGTTTTGAGATGAGTTATATGGCCTTAAACCCCAGCCTGAAGATAATCGCCCCCTGGCGAATCTGGGATCTCAATTCCCGTACCAGATTAATGGCCTATGCCGAAAAACATGGCATCCCGGTGCCGGTAACCCCCAAAAGTCCCTATAGCTCCGACGAAAACCTTCTCCATATCAGCTTTGAGGGCGGTATCCTCGAAGACCCCTGGAACGAGCCGGAAGCCGCCATGTTTAAATTAAGCAAGTCACCGGAAGAGGCCCCCGACAAGGCGACCTATATTGAACTGGAATTTAAACAGGGCAATCCAACGACTCTTGACGGTGAGGAATTAAGCCCGGCCGCCATGCTGACCAGGCTTAATGAGCTGGGGGGTGAAAATGCCATCGGCCGCCTTGATATGGTGGAAAACCGTTTTGTGGGCATGAAGTCCAGGGGGGTCTACGAGACACCGGGCGGCACCATTCTCCGCACCGCCCACCGTGATCTGGAGACCATTACCTTAGACCGGGAGGTCATGAAAATCCGTGACAGCCTTACCCCGCGCTACAGCGAGATAATCTATAACGGTTTCTGGTTCTCCCCGGAAATGGAACTTCTGCAAAAGACCATGGACACCACCCAGGAGGCGGTAAATGGTGTTGTCCGCCTTAAATTATACAAGGGTAACTGTATCCCCGTGGGTCGTAAATCAACCAACTCCCTTTATCAGGAGAGCCTGGCCACCTTTGAGGAGGACGAGGTATATACCCAATCCGATGCCGGCGGCTTTATCCGTTTAAACGCCCTGCGTCTGACCATTAAAGGGCTGATGGGGAACAAGGTATGACAAAGACCACCAACGCCAAGCTCTGGGGCGGCCGTTTCCAGGAGCAGACCGCGGCCTCGGTGGAGGCCTTCACCGCCTCTATCCAATATGATAACCGGCTCTACCGCCACGATATAGCGGGCAGCAAGGCCCATGCCCTGATGCTGGCCCGCCAGGGGCTCATCACCGAAGAAGAGGGGAAGCTGATCTGCCGGGGGTTGGATGAGATTGAGCAGGAAATAAAACACGGCGAATTTATCTTCAAGCCGGAGCTGGAAGATATTCACATGAATATAGAAAAGGCCCTGGTAGAAAAAATAGGCCCGGCCGGAGAGCGCCTCCACACGGCCCGCAGCCGTAACGACCAGGTGGCGTTGGATATCCGGCTCTATCTGCGTGAGGTTTGCCACAATTTTGACGACCTGCTTAAAAATCTGCAGCAGGCCCTGGTAACCCTGGCCGGCAGATATCAGCACACCATAATGCCCGGTTACACCCATCTGCAAAGGGCGCAGCCCGTCTTGACGGCCCACCATCTGCTGGCCTATTTTGAGATGTTCAGCCGTGACCGTGAGCGCCTAACCGACGGCCTGAAACGGATTAATGTTATGCCCTTAGGCTCCGCCGCCCTGGCCGGAACCGGGCTGCCCATTGACCGTGAATTTGTCGCCGCGAAACTTGATTTTCCAAAAGTCTCAGCCAACAGTATGGATTCGGTGGCCGACCGTGATTTTGTGGTTGAATTCCTGGCCGCCGCCGCCCTGATTCAACTCCACCTGAGCCGCCTCTCGGAAGAGCTTGTCCTCTGGGCCACCGAGGAATTCTCCTTCATCCGCCTGGCCGACAGCTTCTGCACCGGCAGCAGCATCATGCCCCAGAAAAAAAATCCCGATATCCCGGAATTAATCCGCGGCAAAAGCGGCCGGGTCACCGGCAATCTCATGGCCATCTTAACCCTCATCAAGGGCCTGCCCATGACCTATAACCGTGATCTCCAGGAGGATAAGGAGCCGCTCTTTGACACCATTGACACAGTAGGCCCCTGTCTTAGTATTATGACTGAGCTTCTGGCCCATCTTGAATTTAACGAGGAGCGTCTGGCTCAAGCCACCATTGGCGGCTACATGACCGCCACTGATCTGGCTGATTATCTGGTACGTAAAAATATTCCCTTCCGCCAGGCCCATGCGATTGTCGGCCGCACTGTAGCCTATGGCCTGGAAAAAGGCCTGGAATTACACGAAATGAGCCTTGCAGATCTGCGCCAGTTTTCGGAATTAATTGATGATGACGTCTTTGCGGTACTTTCGGCCGCCGGTTCCGTAAACAGCCGGACATCCATAGGCGGTACCGCCGGTGCTTCAGTAGCCGCGGCCCTGAAAATGGCCGCCCAAAAACTACAATGAAACTAAATCGTTTCCCCATTATTGCCCTCTTGTTCATCACCGCAGGCTTAGCCCTCAGCGGCTGCGGCCGCAAGACCATGCCCATCCCGCCCCAGGATGCCGTACCCACCCCGATAACCGACCTTACGGCCCGCCAGGACGGCAATAAGATTGATCTCAACTGGACGATTCCAACCCGCACCACCGCTGGTTCAACTCTGCCCCAGATAGAATCTTTTCAGATCTTCCGTTCAGTAGTGGCAGCCGCTGATTACTGCCCCGGCTGCCCGGTTAAATACACCAGTGTTATTGAACTGCCCCTGGCTAAGGCCATTACAAAAGACAAAAAAAAGGCTCATTACAGCGAACCACTGTTACGACCTGAACATTATTATATTTACAAGATTCGCACCAAGGCTGGATGGCGGCTCGTCAGCGATGACTCCAATACCGTTTCCTTCCTCTGGCTGTCGCAGCCCGAGGCCCCCGCCGACCTGCGGGCTACAGCGGGTGACGGCGAGGTAACACTCAACTGGCGGCTTAGCAAACGGCTGTTAAACGGCATCCCCATCACCGGGAACCTGAATTATATAATCTATCGCGGTACCACTGCCGATAATCTCCAGCCGCTAAGTGACATAGCCGCTCAACCGCCATATATCGACACCGGGCTCACCAACGGACAGACCTATTTTTACCGGGCAGCCGCCCGCTTAAAGCACCAGGGCGCGCTAATACTGGGCCTGAAAAGTAATCTAACCTCCGCCCGCCCCCACGATCTTACCCCGCCACCGCCGCCCCGCAACCTGACGGTGGTGAACAGCAGCAAGGGAATTAAATTATTATGGGAACAGCTTTTAACTCCTGACCTGGCCGGTTACCTGATATACCGGCGGCTGCCCAACGCCGACTTCAAACTCATTGGCAGGGTAGACAGCGGTAAGGCGCAATTTATCGACCACCAGCCGCCTGCCGGGGCAAAATCATGGTATTATGCCGTCTCCGCCTTTGACCGCTCCACCCCAGCCAACGAAAGCCCAAAATCACAAGAGGTTCTTTATGAATCATTTTAATTATAAAAACGGTCTGCTGCACTGTGAGGATACCCCTCTTTCGGCCATCGCCGAGGCCGTGGGAACCCCATTCTACGTCTATAGCTCAGCCACCCTGAGCCGCCACTTCAAGGCGGTGGATGAGGCCTTCAGCGACATTGACCATATTACCTGTTTCGCGGTCAAATCATGCTCCAATATCGCTGTCCTGAACCTCTTTTCCTCTCTTGGCGGCGGAGCGGATATTGTATCCGGCGGCGAATTGTTCCGGGCTCTGCGGGCCGGGGTTGATCCTCAAAAAATTGTTTATTCCGGAGTCGGGAAGACGGTAGAGGAATTGCGTTACGCCTTAAATTCGCAAATTCTGATGTTCAATGTCGAGTCGATTCAGGAGCTCCAGACCCTGCAGCAAACCGCGGCCGCCCTTGGCCGTACCGCTCCCGTAGCTCTGCGGGTCAATCCCGATGTTGATCCCCAAACTCACGCCTATATATCCACCGGCCTGGCCAAGAATAAATTCGGCATTCCTATCGCGGCGGCGGCCCAAATATACGCGGAAGCCAGAGAAATGCCCAATATTAAGATTGCGGGGGTGAGCTGCCATATAGGCTCTCAGTTAACCACCGTGGCACCATTTATTGAGTCTCTGCACAAGGTTGTTGATTTTGTAAAGGAACTGGCAGCCGCTGGAATCAATATCCGCTATCTCGACATGGGCGGCGGCCTTGGTATCCAATATGACACCGAGAGCCCTCCACCCCCGGAAGAATACGCCGCCGCTATCAAGGAGGTACTGCGGGAGGTTAATGACTGCGCCTTGATAATCGAACCGGGACGGGTTATAGTCGGTAACGCCGGGGCCCTGGTAACCAAGGTTTTATACACCAAAGAGGGAACCAGGAAGTTTATCATTGTTGATGCCGGCATGAATGACCTGGCCCGCCCCAGTCTCTATGACGCCTATCACGAGATCCTGCCGGTAATAGAGTCCCAGGAGACAGCGGAGGCCGATATAGTAGGGCCGATATGTGAGAGCGGTGATTTTCTGGCCCGCGGCCGCCTGGCTCCCCTTGCCGGCCCCCATGACCTGCTGGCAGTAATGAGTGCCGGGGCCTACGGCTTTACCATGTCATCCAATTATAACTCCAGGCCACGGGTGGCGGAGGTCATGGTGCATCAAAGAGAGTTTAGTGTTATCCGTAAACGGGAAACCTTTGCCGATTTGATTCGCGGCGAGGCCATCCCGGAATTCAGTTAAAAAATGGTAAGCGCCCCATGAACATCCTGTTGCACGCACTTAAATCCCCCAACATACAGGGCTATTATCGGGGGGCTGGCAAAAAATGAATATAACCAACCTGCCATTTCCAATCTCCTTTACCAAGATGAACGGGGCCGGCAATGATTTTATCATCATTGACCACCGTAAGGCCTGGCTGGCCGGGGAGGATCAAGCGGAATTCGCCCGCCTGATCTGCCGCCATAAATTTTCAGTTGGGGCCGACGGCCTTATTCTCATCGAAGATGACGAACAGGCCGATTTTCGCTGGCAGTTTTATAACGCTGACGGCAGCCTGGCAGAGATGTGCGGCAACGGGGCCAGGTGCGCCGCCCGTTACGCTCACGAGCACAAAATATCCCCGGCCAAAATGCGTTTTAAGACCATCGCCGGAATTATTGAGGCAGAAATACAGGGCCGGAAAGTACGGATCAAAATGACCAGCCCTGTTGATCTGCGGCTTAATGAGCTAATGGAGATTGACGGAATAGAGCGCCGCCTGCATCATATCAACACCGGGGTTCCGCATGTGGTATGTTTTGTGGACAATATTACGACATCCCAGGTTCAGGAATGGGGCCGGAACATTCGTTTCCATCCTCATTATCACCCGGCCGGAACCAATGTTAATTTTGTCCGGCAGACTGCCGACGGCCTCCATATCCGCACTTACGAACGAGGGGTGGAAGACGAAACCATGGCCTGCGGCACAGGCGCGGTGGCCGCCGCCCTGATCAGCGGACTTATGGGCGCCTCTTCTCCAGCGACTGTCATCACCTCCGGCGGCGATAAATTAATTATTCACTTCCAGATAGATAAAAATCAACGGATTGATAATGTCTACCTTGAAGGAGGAGCCGCCATTGTTTACGAAGGGTTGTTAAACGCCGAGGCCATGTTAACCGGAAGGTGACATCTGTACCTCATCTCGAAGTCTGCGCTTTCCGGAACAGTTAAGATTTGAGGAGGTGCAATACAAAAAAATGATAAATTAAGCATGTATGTCTTGTGATGATTTAGCGTTTGGAATTGAATATCGAATTTCGAACAAGGAATGTCGATTGATGAAGGAAAAGAAAAAATTTGACTTGGAAGATCGGTTAATTGATTTTGCGGTACGAGTTATTACTACTGCTGAATCATTACCGAAGAATAAAGCTGGCAACCATATTGCCGGGCAACTCATTCGAAGCGGGACATCACCAGCACCTAATTATGGTGAGGCTCAAAGTGCAGAATCACGAGCTGATTTTATCCACAAGATGAAGGTTTCTCTCAAAGAACTACGTGAAACTCTTGTATGGTTAAAAATGATTAAAAGGGCAAAGTTCATTGAACCATCATCAAAAATAAAGCCATTACTTGATGAAAACAATCAGTTAATATCTATTTTCGTAACCAGCTTGCAAACTGCCAAGGAAAAGAATACTTCGTAATTCGACATCGGAGTCTACGCTTACCTCGATATTCGATATTCGATATTCAACATTCGATATTCAACATTCGATATTCAACTTAGTATGTTAAATCAATAAAATGTGGCGATTTTAACATTATCACTTTTTCGTATTGCACCAGATTTGAGGTTGACAGCAGCCCTCACTAAATAGTTACGAACTAACAAAGAAGAAGGGGAATGAAAATGACTGAATTTAAGGGAGCTTACACGGCAATTGTCACACCGTTCATTGACGGCGCGCTTGATGAACAGGGCTTAACAGATCTAATTGAATTTCAGATAACAGGGGGGATTAACGGAATCGTACCATGCGGTACCACCGGAGAATCTGCCACCCTGAGCCATGAAGAACATCATAAGGTTATTGAATTAAGCATTAAAACCGCCAAAGGACGGGTGCCGATTCTGGCCGGTTCAGGCTCCAACAGCACAGCGGAGACTATTGAGCTTACCAGATACGCCAAAGAGGCCGGGGCAGACGGTTCGCTGATGATTACCCCCTACTACAACCGGCCCTCCCAGGAGGGGCTGTACCAGCATTTCAAAGCGGTAGCCGAGGCGGTGAATATCCCCATAGTTATGTACAATGTTCCTTCCCGTACCGGGGTTAATATGCTGCCGGAGACCGTGGCCCGCTGCGCCGAGATCGACAATATTATCGGCATCAAGGAAGCCACCGCCAATCTGAACCAGATAAGCGAGGTTATCCGCCTCTGCCCCGCCGACTTTACCGTCCTCTCCGGCGATGATTTCACCTCCATGGCCACCGTGGCTATTGGGGGTAAGGGAGTAATATCGGTAACCTCCAATGTAGCGCCGGGTGACATGGCAAATCTTATGGCCCTCGCCCTGAATGGCGATTTTGCCGCGGCCCGCAAGGTTCATTACCGGATTTTTCCTCTGATGCAGGCCATGTTCTATGAATGTAATCCGGTTCCGGCCAAAAAGACGCTGGAATTAATGGCCAAAATAAAATCAGGCTCTCCTCGTCTGCCCCTGGCCCCCATAAGCGCCGCCAATCTTGAGCGCCTGAAAAACGCCGCTGCCGCTTATGGACTTATTTAATTTTCAACTAACACCCGTTAAGCATCTTTCATCTGAATTGGAGTTAAAAAAATGACCAAGGTAATTATCGCCGGAGCCGGCGGCCGCATGGGCCGCAGAATCGGCCATATGGTAAATGAACACAAGGCCTTACGGATAGCGGGCGGCTTTGAACGTCCGGGAAGCCCGGATGTCGGCCGGGATATTGGTGAATTGGCCGGCTGCGGGCATCTTGGAATACAGGTAGTTGATAACCTGGAAACCATAATCGCCGCCGGCGACGTTATAATTGATTTTACCTTCCATGAGGCCACCATCAGGATTGCCCGGCTGGCCGCCAAATATAAAAAGGCCATGGTTATCGGTACCACCGGTTTGACTAACGATGAGCTGGCCGAATTGGCTCAACTGGCCCATAATTTCCCCTGTGTCCAGGCGCCTAATATGTCGGTGGGGGTAAACGTCCTCTTTAAAATCGCCGCCAAAATGGCCGCCGTTTTAGGAGATTCATATGATATGGAGATTGTCGAGGCCCATCACCGCATGAAAAAAGATGCCCCCAGCGGTACAGCCTTAAAACTTGGCGAGGTCATGGCCGAGGCGGTGAATCGCAAATTAGACGAGGTCGGGGTCTATGCCAGACACGGAATTATCGGCGAGAGAAGCGACACGGAGATAGGTATTCAGACTATTCGCGGCGGTGATATCGTCGGCGAACATACCGCCTATTTCATCGGAGCCGGTGAACGCCTGGAATTAAGCCACCGGGCCATGAGCCGGGATAATTTCGCCAAAGGTGCGGCGGTGGCTGCCGACTGGGTTGTAAACCAGGCCAACGGCATATATACCATGTTCGATGTTTTAGGCCTGCAAGATTTTTAATGGCTCTGGCATTTATTGCCCTGGGCTCCAACCTTGGTGACGGACGGGCCAATCTATTAAAGGCCTGGCAGGAATTAAAGGGCGGCGGCATCACCCCCCTGGCTCTGTCCAGCCCCTATAAAACGGCCCCGGTGGGTATGACCTCCAGTTCCTGGTTCACCAATGCCGTGGGCATGGTGGAGACTACAAAAACACCGGCCTCTTTACTTAACACCCTGCTTGAGTTAGAAACTGAAATGGGCCGGAACCGCGCCAGAGGTATGGATAGAATTATTGATCTTGATATCCTTTATTATAACGATCTGGTCTGTCATGACAGGGATCTGGATCTGCCCCATCCTGAAATAGAGAACCGTCTCTTTGTCCTGGCCCCCCTGGCTGAACTGGCCCCGGATCACCGGCATCCGGCAAACGGCCTCAGCAGCCGCCAGATGCTGCGCCGCCTGGAGAGCCGGAATCACGACCAGCAGATAAAAAAAACAACCTGGAAATAACATGATTCGTCTGGTAATTATCGCCGCTCTCATCTATATCATCTTTCGCCTCCTGACCCGGAGCGGCAGCTCAAATAAGGGGCATGTGGAACCTCCACCACCGGAAGATCTGTTAGTGGAAGATCCGGTATGTCACACCTATGTCCCCCAAAAGGACTCAGAATCATTACGAGTAAACGGCACTACTTATTATTTTTGCAGTAAGGAATGCCTGCAAAAATTTAAAACAAACCAAGGAGCCTGATTATGAAATTTTTTATTGATACCGCTGATACCGAGGAGATCCGCCAGGCCGTTGCCATCGGCATGGTTGACGGCGTAACTACCAATCCCTCCCTGATTTCCAAATCAGGGAAACCATTTGAAGAGGTTATCAAGGAGATTACCGGTATTGTCGACGGCCCCATCAGTGCTGAGGTAATCAGCCTTGAGGCTGAAGGAATGGTGGCCGAGGGCCGCAAACTGGCCGCTATTCACGATAATATAGTTATCAAAATACCCATGACCACCGAGGGTCTTAAAGCCGCCAAAATATTCAGCAGCGAGGGAATCAAGACCAATGTCACCCTGATCTTTTCCGCCACTCAGGCCCTGATGGCAGCCAAGGCCGGTGCCACCTACGCCAGCCCCTTTATCGGCCGCCTGGATGACATCTCTCACCCCGGCATGGATTTAATCAGTGATATCATGACTATTTACGATAACTACGGCTACCAGACCGAGGTTATTGTAGCCAGCATCCGCAGCCCCAATCACGTCCTGGATGCCGCCCTGATTGGAGCCGATATCGCCACCATCCCCTTCAAGGTAATAAACCAGTTAGCCAGACATCCCCTGACTGACCGCGGTATTGAGAGCTTTTTAGCTGATTGGGAAAAACGCAAAAAATAGGCGTAACAGGCGCAGACTCCGGATTGGGAGCAGCTTTGAGCAGTTATAAACTCTATGAGCAAACCAGCAAATGTCAGATCGATGGCCATCAGGATTCTCTGCCGACGCCAGGCTTCAAGATCGTCCATCGACCCGCTCATTGAAAAATATAACCATCTCATTAATGAACGGGACCGCCATCTTTTAAAGGCCGTTGTTTTCGGGGTTCTGCGCCAACAAAATTCCCTTGATTTTATCCTGGCCCAATTATCCAGCCATTCCCTGACCAAGATGCGGCCGGTAACCCTCCAGGCTCTGCGGGCCGCTCTCTACCAGTTATTATGGATGGACCGCCTGCCTGATTCGGCAATTATCAACGAAACCATCAAGGCTTTACAAAGTGAACGCCAGCCGCGCTGGCTCACCGGCTTTGTAAACGGGGTCTTGAGAACAGCATGCCGCAAGCGGGAAAAGCTAAAAGAGGAACTGAATAATCAGCCCTTTACGGTAGAGGGCAATCACCCGCAATGGCTTATTGAACGCTGGCTGAAGCGTTTTGGTAAAGAAGAAACCCGCCTGATATGCGGGGCCTCAAATCAGGATTCACATCTTTGCCTGCGCGTAAACCAGGCTGAAATTTCAACGGCTGATTTTAAAAATAAATTAAGCGAACAAAAAATAACCTGCCGACAAGGACTGATAAACGAGGCTGTATGGCTCCAGGAAACCATGCCGGTTAATCAACTGCCGGGCTATGATGAAGGCTGGTTCTCGGTGCAGGATGAAACGGCCCAGATAATAACCGCCCTCATGGCACCGTTTACCAAGGGTAATTACCTTGATGCCTGTGCCGGACTGGGCGGCAAGACCTGCACCCTGGCCCAGCTCATCCCGCGGGACAGTACCCTGTGGGCCTTAGAGCCTCAAAAGGCACGATACAGCTTATTGCAGAAAAATCTCCAGCGCCTTAATCTTAATGCCGTCTGCCGGAACACCACCCTGCAGGATTTTGCCGCTGCCACAAAGGTTAAATTCAACGCCATTCTGCTTGACGCCCCATGCTCCGGTCTGGGGGTTACCGGCCGTCACCCGGATATTCGCTGGAACCGCGAGGCAGCTGACCTGATTAAATTCCAGCAGCGCCAGTTAGAACTCCTGCACAGCGCCGCCGCTCTGCTCACCCCCCATGGCCTCATAGTGTACGCCACCTGCAGCATGGAACCGGAAGAAAATGAAGAGGTAATCCGGCTGTTCACCAAAAATCATCCCACTTTCACCATCACCAACGCCGCCCACCACCTGCCCGCCCCCCTTGCCCCCCTGATCAACAAAAACGGCTTTCTGTCCACCAGACCAGGCCCCAACTCCCACGATGGATTCTTTGGCGCCGTAATAAAACGATAAGAATCTTAAATAAATGGTATAATAGTGAACTGACTACCTATATCTGAAGCCGGAGAAAAGATATGTCGTTTCCTGATTTGACAACGAATTATCAACGGACATTTTTTTCGTTTATAACCGCTCTATGTTTTCTCCTCTTATTACAATCACAATTATGGGCTAAACAACTGGTAAAGGTCGGGATTTATGAAAATCCCCCTAAAATTTTTACTACGGCGCGCGGCAAGGTTGCAGGCTTCTGGCCTGAACTCATAGAATATATAGCCAAACAGGAAAACTGGAAGATTAAATATATTCCGGGTAGTTGGAACGAAAACCTGCGCCGCTTGAAAAATAACAAAATAGATATAATGCCGGATGTAGCATACACGGAAAAACGCGACAAGCTCTTTAGTTTTTCTAATTCTTCGGTACTTATGAGCTGGTCAAGACTCTATGTTCGTAAAGAGGCGCCATCCATTCTGTCTTTTAAAGATCTTGCCGGTAAAAAAATAGCCGCTCTGAAGGGAAGCAGTAATCTTGAGGATAAAAACGGTTTCCGGGAAATAAGCACCCGGCTTAATCTTCATTGCACCTTCGTGCTGTTTAATAACTACCGGGAGGTCTTTAAAGCTGTTGCAGAAAAGAGGGTTGATGCCGGCATAACCAACAGAAATTTCGGTAACCGTAACGCAAAACATTTTTCGCTTAAAAAAACCCCGATAATTTTTAATCCAACTGATATCAAATTCGCCTTCCCCAAAAACTCCGCCTTAACCCCATACCTGAAGAGTAAAATAGATCGGCAAATGGAGATTTTGCAGAATAATAATAATTCCATCTATTATCAGTTATTACAAAAATATTTTGAAACAGGCATAGCGGAAAAAAAGGTTGATATATTACCGCAATGGTTTTCCACCGTACTGGAACTGATAGCAGGATTTGGCATTATTCTGCTTCTGACAATTATTGTTTCACGCCGCCAGATCCGCCGGAAAACCGCCGAGCTTTCCAGCCAGAAGGCACTCCTGGAAAGTATCACCGAAAACGTTCCCGGAGTAGTTTATCAGTTTTACGCCAAAAACAATGGCGAATCCGGAGTCAGATACACCAGCTCAAAATTATATGATATTTTTGAGCTGGAATTTATAGATGATCCCCCCCTCCTTCTAAAAACATTTGTTGAAAATATTCACGAGAAAGACCGCCAGTCATTTATTGACACCGTTAAGGAGGCCAGCCTCAAAAGAACCCCGTGGAACTGGCAGGGGCGCTATATTAAGCCTGACGGGGAAACAATATGGTTCGAAGGAATCTCCTCACCTGTTTTACATAAAGATGAAATTGCCTTTAACGGTCTGTTACTTGACATAACGAGGGTAAAAAAATTAGGGGAAGAATATAAAAGGGCGGAAAAACAATTACAACGAAGCCAAAAAATGGAAGCCATCGGTCTAATGGCCGGTGGAGTGGCTCATGACTTGAATAACATATTATCTTCTATCGTCAGCTATCCGGAATTAATACTGCTTGATCTTCCACAAGACAGCCCTCTCCGCCCTTCTTTAGAGGCAATTTTAAGTGCCGGTCTCAGTGCTGCCGCCGTGGTAGCCGATATGCTCACCGTGGCGAGAGGATCAGCGGCAGTCAAAAAAATTTGCAACCTGAACAAACTTCTGCGGGAATATCTCAAATCTCCCGATTTACAACATCCTCTAAGCGCTAAACCGCAAATAACTCTCAAGACTAATCTTTTCCCTGATCTTTTATCCATAAAATGTTCCACCACTCACATCAATAAATGTATACTTAATCTTTTTATTAATGCCTGCGAGGCCCTGGAGGATACCGGTACTATTACCGTCTCCACCACCAACAGGTATATTGATATTCCCCTTAAAGGATATGATGACGTGCGTAAGGGGGAGTATGTAGTTCTTTCGGTGGCCGATACCGGCCCAGGTATTTCTTCGGCAGATATAGACCATATATTCGAGCCGTTTTACAGTAAAAAGGTAATGGGCCGCAGCGGTACCGGCCTTGGTCTGGCGGTGGTATGGAGTGCTGTCCAGGATCACAAGGGCTACATTGATATTTTAACCGGTGACCATGGTACCTGCTTTGATCTTTACTTTCCAGCCAGCCGTGAATTGCCGGATGACGAAAACGAAGAGATGGCCACTAAAGATTTATTGGGTAACGGCCAGAAAATCCTGATTATTGACGATGAAGATATTCAGCGCGATATAGCCGCCATCATGTTAAAAAGATTAGTTTATAATCCTGTCTCTGTTGCCAGCGGCGCAGAGGCAGTCTCTTTTCTCGAAAAAAACAAGGTTGACTTGCTGCTGCTGGATATGATTATGCCTGATATGAACGGCAGAGAAACCTATGAGCGGATTATCGCCCTGCATCCGGGACAGAAAGCCGTAATCGCCACTGGATTTTCAGAGACAGATGAAGTCAGGAAGGCGCAGAATATGGGTGCCGGTATCTTGATAAAAAAGCCATACACCCTCAATCAATTGGGTAAAGCTGTTAAACTTGAGTTACAGCAACAGGCCTAACCCTGTGTTACAGGGTGACAATTGGCGCGAAAACCGACAAAACACCACCCCCAGTGTCCCCCAGTGTCAGGATAGTTGTCATCTCTTTAGATAAAATATATTGATTTTAAAACGCCAAATCAGGTATTTTAAGCCATCGCATCTTTTATCGGGCGCTTACTTTTATGACAAGCATGTTAACCGCGATGGCATCAACATTTAATATAAACCCAGACAACAATGACAAATAAAAAAAGACGTAAACATAAAAGTTCACGGGAACGCCGCCGAAGCCAGGCAATATCCAACTCCGTTCACAGCTCCAGAGAGCGAATCTTCTTCAAAAAAGGAAAACGCTCCATAAGTGACGATGATCTTCTGGCCTCTATTGTTATGAATAATGGTACGGCCAGTCAAAGTGATATCATTGACGATCTCAATTTAGGACGGGGAGACCGCAAAATTGTCCATCTTATCCTGGAGGAATTATGCGATCATAAAATTCTTTATAATGATGGTAAAAATTACACCCTGCGCCAGCCTGAAAAATTTCTCATCGGAACTTTAACCGTCAACCCCAGGGGCTTTGCTTTTGCCGCCATTGAGGTTGAACCCGGCCGAAAGCCGAGGGAAGACCTCTTTGTGGGGGCCAGAAGCCTGAAATCGGCCCGCCATGGTGACCGGGTGTTATTAAAGCTGATAACCAAAGGCGGCCGGCGGCCGGAGGGCCGGGTCTTGCGCGTCCTGGAACGGGGGATAAACCAGATGGTGGGCATATACACCGCCGCCAAACCACTTGGCCTGGTACATCCGGAGGATAATCGCTTTGCCTTTACGGTACAGGTTGGCTCACAGGATACCATGGGCGCCAGAGACGGTGAGGCGGTAGTGGTTAAACTGGATCATCTGCCTGAAGAAGAAGCCGGTTTCCCCAGGGGAAAAATTATTGAGGTTCTGGGTGATCCAGACAGTATACAGGTGCAGACGGAGATGGTTATCCGTAAATTTGACCTGCCTTTTATTTTTGATCACGAGGTGCAGGAACAAGTGGCGGCCATCGACCATAATATTACAGTAAACCAGGATCGACTTGACCTGCGTGAAATTAACCACATTACTATTGATGGTGAAACGGCCCGTGATTTTGACGATGCCGTTGCCGTGCGGGAAACCGCTGCCGGCTGGCAGCTCCACGTCTCCATTGCTGACGTCAGCCATTATGTACCCCTGGGTTCCGCGCTTGACAATGAGGCCTATAAACGCGGCACCAGCGTCTATTTTCCCACCAGGGTTGTGCCCATGCTGCCGGAGGAATTATCTAATGACCTCTGTAGTCTGGTACCCCATCAACCGCGCTACGCCTTTACGGCCATTCTTGATTTTGACCGCCAGGGGAAACTAAAGAAGAATAAATTTGCCAAATCCGTTATCGAAAGTCAGCAGCGCATGACCTATAACAAGGTGGCCGCCTTAATAAACAAAGAGGATGACGAGCTGGCTCAACAATACGCCGCTCTCCTGCCCATGCTTGGCCAGATGGAAAAACTGGCTAAGGTGCTGCTCAAAAAGCGGCAGAAAAGAGGCAGTATCGGTTTTGAATTACCAGAGGCAGTTATTGAGATTGATGACAACGATGAGGTTAAGGGAATAAGAAGAACGGAACGTAATTTCGCCCACCAGATAATTGAAGAATTCATGCTGGCCGCCAATGAGGCGGTAGCTAAAACCTTAAGTGATAACAAGCTGAAAGACGGCATATATAGAATCCACGAGACTCCTGATCCATTAAAAGTGGGGGAATTTTCGCAATTTGCCAAAGGCATGGGTCTTAATCTACCCGATGAGGCCGGCACCCCGGCCTGGTTTGGTGAGGTCTTGAAAATGGTCAAGGGCAGCCCCAGGGAATATATCATCAACAATCTTCTCCTGCGTACCATGAAGCAGGCCCGTTATTCCATCAACAATACCGGTCATTTCGGCCTGGCAGCCAGCCATTACACCCATTTTACCTCACCAATCCGCCGTTATCCCGATCTCATGGTTCATCGGGCCCTGGCCGCCTGGCTTAATCATGAACATAAAAATAACAGTCAGGAAGAGGCGGCTGAATTTTTGTCAAAGCGGGAAAGGGTGGCAGTGGATGCCGAACGGGAGATGGTTGACCGGCTCAAGGTTCGTTATATGGAGGATAAGGTGGGTGAGGAGTTTGACGGTCTGATATCCGGGGTCAGCTCTTTTGGACTCTTTGTGGAGTTAAGTGAATCGTTTATCAGCGGCGGGGTGGCTATTAAAGATTTAAATGACGATTATTATGAAATAGATGAAAAAAATCACCGTCTTGTCGGCCGTCGTCAACACAAGATATACCAGATAGGTACGCCGGTGAGACTGCGGTTGATCAGTGTTGAAAAATCAAGAAGGCGGATAAATTTTGTGATTATTAACCCGACTTACTCCACGACCTGATAACAAAATCTGGCCCACTCAAATTCCCGGCCGGAAACCGGGCAGCGCAGCGTAATTTTGCTGTCGTTGACAGCGATAACCTCCCAGTCACCGGCTCGTTTTCCACCCTCAATTTTTATCTTCTGGCCGATTTTAAAGGGGTAGGGTTTAAAAACTAAAATTTCCTGTCTGGTCATTATAATTGCCTGATTTTGACCGGTTGAGCTCAACTTTCAGGGTTGAACTCAACCAAAAACTCTTATAGCTGATATATCCTTAATCAGCCTCAAAGAAATCTTCTTTGGCAGCCCCGCATTTAGGACAGACCCAATCATCGGGCAAATCTTCAAAAGAGGTTCCTGCCTCAATACCGCTTTCCGCGTCTCCTTCTGCCGGATCATAAACATACCCACAAGGGCATTCCCATTTTTTCATATTGTCCTCCTTTATTTTTTTTAACAATAAACAATTGATAATTATTACTAAAAACTTTTGGGCAAAATTGCAAGACAAAATTTTATTTTTTTTCCAATAAGGTACCAACGGCGGTCAGGACATCATTAACCTCAATATTCTCCATACAGGCAAAATTATTCTGCCGGCAATGAGTTTCCATGCACGGACTGCAGGGTAAAGGTTGACGTAAGATAATATTATTTTTTGAAAAGGGGCCGGTGGTAACGGGATTGGTAGAGCCGAATATCGCCGCCAGCGGGGTTTTAAGAGCCGCGGCCACATGCATCAAGCCGGAGTCGTTGGTAACAAATACCCGGCATCGTTCGATAAGAGCCATGGCCTCAGCCAGGCTTGTCCGGCCGGTTAAATCTATAATATTTTTACAGCGCCGGGCAATAACCGCGGCGGCCTGGCGGTCATCATCAGTACCGAATACCATTATACGGGCCTGGTATTTACGCTCTGCCCTGTGAGCCAAATCAGCGTATTTTTCGGCCGGCCAGCGTTTGGCCGGGCCATAGGCGGCCCCAGGATTAAAGCCGATTAAAGGTCCCTTTCCCGAGTTAATGAAACAGGCCGCTGAATCTTTATTTTCCTGCGATATCTTAAGAAATAATTCGTCCGGCCCCAACTCAAAACCAGCATCCGCTAACAACCCCTGATAATAATGAACCTGATGGATGTTTTTTCTCTGCTTTTTAAGGCCGATGGCATGACTAAGCAACATCCTCCGGCAGTCACGACTGTAACCAAGACGAAGGGGGATACCGGCAAGTTTAGCAATTAAGGCGGCCTCAAAGGCGTTTTGCAATAAAATGGCAAGATCAAAATTTTGCCGCCTTAACTCCCGGCTCAAACGCCGCATACCAGACAGACCGCTGTGAACAGATTTCTTTTGGTAGGGGATAATACGGTCAATATATGGGCTGGCACTGAATACATCGGCTACCCAGGGATGAACCAGGATGGATATCTCGGCATCGGGAAAATTCCGGCGGATTGTCCGTACCGCCGGGGTGGTCATTATGGCGTCACCAATCCAGTTGGTGGCTCGGATCAGTATTTTCCGGGGCTGATATTCTCTTATCTGCATGGGTGAGGAAAGAAAAATTCGTAAGCGTTTCGAGATGTTATAAAGTCAGCGGTACGACCATGATCATATGCTAAAGTGTGGTTTGTGGAGCGCTTACAAAAATTCAGGATAATTCTTCTTTTTGATCGCGGCTTAAAAGATCCCGTACCGCTTCAGCACAGGGTTTATCGGCATATATGACCTGATATATCTGCTCAAGAATTGGCATATCAACTCCAATTTTACGGGACAAGAGCCAGGCGGATTTAGTGGTTTTAACCCCTTCGGCCACCATCTTCATTTCAGCCAGAATATCACTGAGAGTCTTACCCTGCCCCAACATAAGTCCCACCTGCCGGTTACGGCTCAGATCACCGGTACAGGTCAACACCAGGTCACCCATTCCAGCTAAACCGGAAAAGGTCAGAGGGTTGGCCCCCATCTTTACTCCCATACGGGTAATTTCAGCCAGACCTCTGGTTATCAGGGCCGCCCTGGTGTTGGTACCATAGCCCAAACCATCACAGATTCCGGCGGCAATAGCGATAATATTCTTTAAGGGGCCGCCCAACTCGAGGCCGATAACATCGGTGCTGGTATAAACTCTGAAAAATTCGGTAAAGAAGGTTTGTTGAAATACCCTGGCCTGTTTTATATCACTTGAGGCCACGGTGACGGCAGTGGGGATACCAGCCGCTACTTCCCTGGCAAAACTGGGGCCGGAGAGAACACCCACCGGCAGCCCTTTTTTTATATCCTCTATAACCATGGTCATGGTCATCAGGGTATCGTTTTCAATACCCTTAACCGCTGACAGCACATAGGTATCGTTACCCAGGAGAGGAGCCAGGTTCTTAAATACCCCCCTGAAAACATGGGAAGGGACTACCATAACCACCATGGCGGCCCCCTTAACCATATTTATATCGGCAGTGAAGGTTATATTATCAAGTTTTATTCCGGGTAGATATAATCTGTTTTCGGACTCACGCCGGATTTGCTCAATATGCGCCTCCCGGTGACCCCAGAGGATTACCTGTTTTCCTTTGTCCGCGAGGAGTTTAGCGAGAGCCGTTCCCCAGCTGCCGGCTCCTATTATCAGTATCTTTTCAGGAGGCATCATCCTCTTCTTCATCTACTGACGACGCCTGTTCAGCTAATAAATCAACTGCCACCACTTTCTCGTCATCATTAAGATTAAACATCTTTACTCCCTGGGTATTGCGGCCTATTACCCGCATATTATCCATCCTGATCCGGATAATTTTACCGGCGTTGGTAATCATCATAATTTCATCCAGATCGTTAACCTGGAGAGCGGCTACCACCTTACCATTGCGGGCACTGGTTTTAATGGCTATAACCCCTTTGCCGCCCCGATGACGCAAGGGGTAATCTTCAGCCGAACTGCGCTTGCCAAAACCGTTTTCTGTTACCGTCAGGATGGATGATTCATTATTAATTACCACGGTGCCGATAACCTTGTCATCAGCATCTAATCTTATACCGCGGACTCCGGCGGCAATTCTGCCGGTGGGCCGAATATCACTCTCTTTAAAGCGGCAGGCCTTGCCGTTTTGAGTGATTAAAAGAATATCATCTTTACCGGAGGTCAGGACGGCATGAATAATCTCATCATTTTCCTTGATGGTCAGGGCTATTTTTCCACCCCGCCGTGGTTTATTAAATTCCTGAATTCTGGTTTTTTTAACCACGCCATGCTTGGAAATCATCATTATAAAACGTTCTTTCCCCTCCTCAACTTCAAAACTTTCGACCGGCATTATAGCCGCAACTTTCTCACCTTCAGAGAGTTCTAAAAAATTAACAATGGCCTTGCCTCTGGCTGTCCGGCCCGCTATTGGTATTTGATAGACCTTACGCCAGAACACCTTCCCTTTATTAGTGAAAAACATAAAAGTATCATGGGTAGAGGGCAGATATATATTGGCGACAAAATCATCATCAGCAATATTGGTTCCGGCAACCCCCTTACCGCCCCGGCGCTGGGCCCGGTATAACTCGATGGAATTCCGTTTAATGTAACCCTTATGGGTAACGGTAACCACCATATCCTCTTTGGTAATCAGGTCTTCAGGCAAAATTTCATCGGGGATATTTATAATCTCGGTGCGGCGTTCATCACCGTAGGTATCCCTTATTTCAATAAACTCATCGCGGATTATCTTGATTACCAGATTTTCATCGCTTAAAATTTCCTTAAAATAGGTGATTTTCTTCTGCAACTCCTCATATTCATGAATAATTTTGTCACGTTCCAGGCCGGTTAAACGTTGGAGACGCATCTCAAGAATTGATTTTGCCTGAATCTCTGAAAGATTGAAACGGGCAATAAGTGCAACAGCGGCCTCGTTTGGGCTGGCGGATTTTTTAATTATCTCCACGGCCTCATCAAGATTGGTAATGGCAATTTTAAGGCCCTCAAGGATATGAGCCCGCTCCTGAGCCTTATTGAGATCATACTCGGTACGGCGGTAAATAATGGTCTTACGATGCAGAATAAAATGTTCAAGTATCTGTTTAATATTGAGGATTTCAGGTTTATTATTGACAATACTGAGCATTATAATGCCAAAACTTCTCTGCAGAGGGGTCAGTTTATAAAGTTGATTTAAGACAACCTCGGCATTAGCGTCCTTTTTAAGATCCAGAACCACCCGCATTCCGTGTCGATCCGATTCGTCCCTGACCTCCGATATATCATCAATTCTCTTTTCCTTAATCAGAGAGGCTATTTTTATGATTAAAGCAGCCTTATTCTGTTGATAGGGAATTTCATCGACAATTATCGATTCCCGCTTACTTTTTTTATTCTGTTCTATATGGGTCTTGGAACGGATAAGCACCGAACCTCGCCCGGTTTCAAAGGCCGATCTGATTCCACCCCGCCCGCATATATATGCTCCGGTGGGGAAATCAGGCCCGGTAATATGTTCCATAATTTCATGAACGGTTATATTGGGATTTTCCAGGGTGGCAACAAGACCATTCATAACTTCGGTGAGGTTATGGGGTGGTATATTGGTGGCCATACCCACGGCAATACCGGCAGAACCATTAACCAACAGTAATGGAACTTTAGTGGGGAAAATAAGAGGCTCAGTTAAACTATTATCGTAATTAGGGACAAAATCCACCGTTTCTTTATCAAGATCAGCGATTATCTCCTGATCCAGTTTGGTCATTCTGGCCTCAGTATAACGCATGGCGGCTGGTGAATCTCCATCCACAGAGCCAAAGTTACCCTGACCATCCACCAGGATATAGCGCATGGAAAATTTCTGGGCCATTCTGACAATAGTATCATAGGCAGCCGTGTCACCATGGGGATGATATTTACCAATTACATCACCGACAATCCGGGCTGATTTGACGAAGGGCCGGTTATGAAAAGTTCCTAATTCCCGCATGGCAAAAAGAGCCCGCCGATGAACCGGCTTCAGGCCATCACGCACATCGGGTAAAGCCCGGCCAATGATAACGCTCATGGCGTAATCAAGATATGAATTCTGCAGTTCCTTCTCAATGGATATGGTTAATTCCTGGTTCTCTGTTTCTTCAGTCATTGTTTTATAGTAACTTTTTGCTAACTATTAATTTTTTAGTAGTTTATTACAGAAATTACAGGCATCTTTTATATAGACTAAATATCAAGATCGCTTACTTCAAGAGCGTGATTCTGGATAAACTCCCGCCTGGGCTCTACCTTATCACCCATCAGGGTAGTAAACATATCATCGGCACTTTCTACATTATCTACTTTTACCCTTATCATCTGCCTTTTTTCGGGATTCATGGTGGTTTCCCAGAGCTGTTCCGGATTCATTTCGCCCAGACCTTTATATCTCTGCAAGGTACTTCCACGGAATGATTCTTTTTTTACCAGGGCGATTAACTCCCGCCAGTTTTCCGCTCTGATAGTTTTATTGCCGTTCTCTATAATAAAACTTCCTTTAATATATTTTTTAATATCGGGATAAAGACCAATAGCCTGGCGATATTCCTTGATAAGCGGAATCTGCGGGCCAACAGTGGCAATCATATGAGATTTATCTTTAATCGCGGCATTGAACTCATAGCAGTCCGGTTTCCACCGACAATTGCGAATAGGCCCTACACTTACCTGATTACTTTGCAGATCTGCCCGCAATGAATTAACAAATTCTTCATCAAACTGGTCAGCTGAAACTACATTTTTTTCCAATAAATAATTATTTAAATTCTCCCATATATTCATCCTGGCTAAATAATCATTTATTCTTAAAAAAGATGTAAGTTGTTTCAGTAACTTAATTAATTCATCTTTAACAATTAATTCACCGCTATCAGTTTTAATATTGATAGCGGCTCCAGCTTGCTCAAAGAGATAATTATTGAGTAGATTGTCATCAACAAAGAATTTTTCATTCTTACCCCGCCCAAGACGATAAAGCGGCGGCTGACCGATAAACACATGACCGTTATCTATGAGTTCCGGCATCTGACGGTAAAAGAAGGTAAGCAATAAAGTCCGGATATGGGCTCCATCAACATCGGCATCGGTCATAATAATAATTTTATGATAACGAAGTTTTTCCAGATCAAATTCATCCTTGCCGATACCAGTTCCCAGAGCGGATATAATCTGTTTTATCTCCTCGCTGGAGAGAATTTTATCAAATCTGGCTTTTTCAACATTCATTATTTTACCACGCAGGGGTAAAATAGCCTGACATGATCTGTCACGTCCCTGCTTGGCGCTGCCGCCGGCCGAGTCACCCTCGACAATAAATATCTCTCTTTTCACCGGATCCTTAATCTGGCATTCCGCCAATTTACCGGCCATGAGTAAATCAATCCCGGAAGTTTTCTTCCTTGATAATTCCTTGGCTCTCCGCGCCGCTTCCCTGGCTCTGGCTGAATCAACCGCCTTGGATAAAATTTTCCGGGCAATTTGGGGATTTTCCTCAAGATAACTGGACAACTTTTCGTTACATATCGATTCAACTATGGATTTAACCTCGGAATTTCCAAGTTTAGTCTTGGTCTGGCCTTCAAACTGAGGATTAGGAACCCGTACAGATATCACACAGGTAATTCCCTCTCTGACATCATCACCGCTTAGTTTAGCCCGTAAATTTTTGGGTATATTATCATCATTGGCGTATTTATTTACACACTTTGTCAAAGCACCTCTAAAACCGGCTACATGGGTACCACCTTCCCTGGTATGAATATTATTGACAAAGGAAAATAATCTTTCGGCATAGCCGTCAAAGTATTGGAAACAGATCTCTACCTGTACATTATCCTTTTCACCGCTTAAAAAAACCGGTTCAGGAAAAATTACAGTTCTATTACGATTCAGGTATTCTACATAAGACAGGAGACCACCCTTATAATGAAATTCATTTGAAGCCCCGCTTCGTTCATCCTTTAAAATTATTTTTACATTCTTATTTAAAAAGGCCAGCTCTTTAAGTCTAACCTTAATTATTTCGTAATTAAATTCAGTGGTTTCGGTAAATATATCCGGATCAGGCATAAAAATTATTTTTGATCCAGTCTGTGAGGTATCACCAATTATTTTAACATCGTCTATCTTAATGCCCTTTTCATAATGCTGTTGATAAATATGACCCTGGCGTTTAATTTCGGCCGTTGCCCATGAGCTCAAGGCGTTAACCACCGATACTCCTACTCCATGCAGACCACCGGAAACCTTATAGGTTGAATGATCAAATTTACCACCGGCGTGCAAGGTACCCATTACCAGTTCCAGGGCGGAAACACCCTCAGTAGGATGTATATCAGTGGGTATTCCGCGGCCATTATCCTCTACACTTACCGAGCCGTCTTTATTAAAAACTACTTTTATAAGAGAACAATAACCGGCCAGGGCCTCATCAATACTGTTGTCAACCACCTCGTATATCAAGTGATGGAGTCCTTCTTCAGCTGTATTACCGATATACATTGAAGGTCTTTTTCTTACACCTTCAAGACCTGAAAGAACCTTTATATTACCAGCGCCATACTCTTTGTTTTTTTCCACTTTAAAGCACCTTTTGTAACTGTTCAACGTAATCAGTCCGAAAATAAAACAATCAGACTATACAAAACAGATTTGTGAAACTCCTGATTTATACCTGAATAATACAATTTATATTCTCATAGGCATAACGATATTTAAATATCCTGGATCTTCATCACCTTCTATTAAAAATGGTGTATTATTAGAATTTAAATAACCCTTTATTTTTCTTGAATTCATTACCTGCAAAGCTTCTATAAAAAATTTAACATTAAATCCTATTAAAATATCTTCACCGGAATAGGAAATTTTAATTTTTTCTTTACCACTTCCTATATCCATATTTGCTGAAGTAAGAGTAAGTAAGTCTTTAGTGAGGTTAAAACTTATTGAAGAATATTCATCATCACTGAATAAATTAACTCTTCTTAACGCAGATATAAATTCAATTCTATCTATTTCAATAAAAGTTTCTTTATTAATAGAATCTATAATATTTCTGTATTTTGGAAATTCTCCACTAAGAAGACGAATTATCATTAAAGTATTTTCTGTTTTTAGGACTGCTTGTTTTGCATCAAAACCTATATCTATAAATTCAGCTTTTTCACACAATTTTTTTATTTCAAGAATTCCTCTTTTAGGAATCAATAAAGTTCTATCACAATCAAGTTTACTTATATCTGTATCTACTTCTCTTTCCATAAAAGCTAATCTATGTCCATCAGAAGAAACAAGTCTTATGTAATTTTTACCATCTATTGTTTCCTTTTCAAATAAAGTACCTTTTAAATTAAATTGAGTTTCACTTTCAGAAGAAATGGCAAAATAAGTTTTATCTATAGCTTCTTTTAAAGTATCACTTGGTATACTTACCAGTATCTCTTCATTAAATTCAGGGAAATTTGGGTATTCTTCATTATCTGTTCCTGCTAATTTATAATTTCCTGAATCAGTATTTATATTTATCCAATTATTATCTAATAGTTCTAATTTAATATTACATTTTTCTGTTTCTCTTATTATTTCAAAAAGTTTTTTTGAAGGAATAGTTATAGATCCTGGTTCTGATATTTCTGCCGGTATGGTAATTTTTATTCCAACTTCTAAATCTGTTGCCGTTAAAATTATAGAATTATAATCAGTTTCAAAAAGTATATTGGCTAATATAGCTATAGTGGTCTTTTTATTGGTAATATTCTGTAAAAAATTTACAGCAGAATACAAATTATCTCTTGTTACGTTGATAATCATAATTCATCCTTTCAGATAGGGTTTAAGAAAAGTTTTCAGCAGTGGTAATTATATATATTATATATTTAAAAGATTATTTTTATTAAGGGTGTTTATATGTTAAAAACACAGATAACCAATTATTTTTATTACTTTTTACTGTTTAAAAAAAATAGATGTAAACTTTTTAGAATTGACCCTGTTTGGGTTTTCAACAGGTTATCAAAACAGTAATGTTATTAAATATTATCGTGAACAGTTAACCTGTAATGCTATGTAGTATATATTTGATATCACTGAGTTTTATGTAAAAATTTAATGATGCCGCTTATCCACCTTGGTTTAATGGTTTGTTTCTAATAAAAATAACCATGTCTCTGAATTATTCGGTGGAAGCACTGGCTTAAAAAACGGTAAACTAAATATTTTTATCAATCTATTATATTTAGTTTAAAATTGTTTAAAATACAACCAAAATAGACCTGTACCGGCTATCAGCGATGGAAAATTTAAATATATTTACAAGGATTTATGAAGATTTAGAGCCGTTATTTGAGGAGGCCTGTAAAGAAAGAATTTTTCCGGGTGCGGTGGCAAGTATAACCATTGAAGATCAAGAAAAAAAATATAGTTTTTTCCTGGCCTCTGGCAGTCTTAGTTACAAAAAGAAGGAAATAATGAATCTAAATGTTTTTTTTGATTTAGCCTCACTGACTAAACCTCTCGCTACGGTTCCGGCAGTATTATCACTGTTGAATAAAAAAATAATTTCTCTTGATGATTGTCTGACCGATCTTCTGAATAGACAGGTTCCAGCCGATAAAAATAAAATAACCTTGAGACAGTTGTTAAATCATAGTTCAGGTTTACCGGCTTACAGACCGTATTATCAGGATTTAAAAAATAATCAGGAAAAACAAAGTATTATTGATAAAATACTTTGTGAAGAACTGGTATATCCCCCAGGAACAGAGCAGATATACAGTGATCTTGGTTTTATGATTATTGGAGAAATAGTGACGGAAAGGACTGGCCTTAATTTTGAAAAATATGTAAGTAAAACAATATATCAGCCGCTTTTTCTTGATAATTTATTATTCTTTCACAATAAAGATAAAAATATTATTTATGCCCCCACAGAACAATGTCCCTGGGGGCATAAAATGTTAAAGGGTAAAGTGCATGATGATAACGCCCGGTTTTTCGGGGTGAGTGGACACGCGGGATTATTTGGTAATATTTATGGGGTAACAGGGCTGATTAATTATTTTGTTGATATTATAAATGGTAAAATAAAACCCCCTTTTATAGATCGAAACTGTTTAAAACAGTTTATAAAAAAAGATGGTGACAGGGGATCTTTTGCCTTGGGTTTTGATACCCCAAGTCCGGGAAAATCAAGCAGCGGCAAATATTTTTCAAGTAACAGTTTTGGTCATCTTGGTTTTACCGGTACCTCATTCTGGGTTGATTTAACCAAGGGGGTGTCAATAGTGTTGTTAAGCAACCGGGTGTATCCCAGGCGCGATAATGATAAAATAAGAAAATTCAGACCCCTTTTTCATGATACGATAATGAATATTATTAACGTAAGCGATCCATGAACACCACCCTGCACACTTTGGCCGGCCGCAATATACAGGGGTATGATTGCGCCTGGTCAACGTGCACATTGCGGCGTCCCTGAGTGGTATCGCTTTTATACGACGATCGCTTACAGTCTGGGGGTGTTGCAAATGTCAAGGTGTAGTTCGTTTGTCGCTTACTTATTAACAGGAGAATAAATGAAAAATTCAATTAAAGGGGCCCTGCTTTCCGGATTTGTCTTTCCTGGTTTGGGACAGATTATTCAAGGAAGGAATAAAGCTGGTATAATTTTTATATCAGGATCAGTTATCGGTTTGTCTGGAATAACTTACGCGGTTATCCATAAGGCAATGCTGGTAATGCGGCAGATAAAACCACTTATCGCCCAGGGACAAAGTATAAGCACTCACGAGCTTATCAGAACAGCCGCTCATATTCCCAATGGTATTATTGGTAATACAGCGCCATTCATTTTTATTGGCTGCTGGATTATATCCACTATTCATGCCCTGAGATTTAAAGATGAATAAAAAATACATGATAACTTTTTTACCCTATGGCCGGAAAATAGAGGCTGAGGCTGGAGAATCATTAATAAAGGCCGCCCGCCGGGCCGGAGTTCATATTAATGCCTCCTGCGGAGGGGCGGGACTCTGTGGAAAATGCAGGGTTATAATCGATGAAGGCGAATTAGAGGGGGGAAGAAGTGAAAAGTTAAGTCAGGAAGACTATGATTCAGGTTATCGGCAGGCCTGTTTATCTACTGTAAAAGGTGATGTGGTTATTCGTGTTCCGGTGGAGTCAGGTATAAAGGGCGGCGTATTATCTACTGAAATTCCTGAACGTCATCAGGCGGGAAAACATGTTTTTGATATAGGTTCTCTTAAAAAGGAAGGTATTTTTGCCCCATCGGTGGAGAAACTGTGTCTCGAACTTTCTCCACCTGATAAAAGTGATAATCGGAGCGATGTGGGCCGGGTTGTTCACGGTCTGGCAGATCAGTATGATAAACACGGTTTAAATATTGATCTCTCTGTTTTGAGAAAAATAAGAAGGGTAATAAGAGAAAAAAACTTTTTAATTACCGTTACCCTGGAACTGCCGGTAAATAACAAGTTTAAAAACAGAATTATAAATGTTCAATCCGGCTGCTGGAGTTATCGAAATTTCGGTATAGCAATTGATATAGGAACCACTACGGTCTACGGTCAGTTGATTGATCTGAACAATGGAGCTATTTTGGCTGAAAAAGGTAGTTATAATGCCCAGATAGCTTATGGAGAGGATGTTATATCAAGGATAATTTACTCTGAAAGGGAAAATGGTCTTAAAGAGATGCAGGAAAAGGTTTTAAAGACCATTAACGATATAATCAAGTCGTTATTAAAAAAGAATACCCCGCCCTACGGCTTAACAGAGAATGAGATTAATCTTGATGAAATAAATTCAATTACTATTGCCGGTAATACTACAATGACCCATCTTTTTTTAGGTATGGAACCGGATAATATTCGCCGGGCGCCATATGTACCGGTGAGTACATTTTTTCCGCCGTTTAATGCCGTTGAGTTGGGCCTTGATATGCCGTCTCATGCTGTGGCTCTGGTATATCCTGCAATTTCCAGTTACGTTGGTGGTGATATTGTGGCCGGGGTTATGGGTTCTGGTATGTATCGAACTAATCTGCTTACTCTTTATATTGATATTGGTACCAACGCCGAGATTGTCATCGGTAATAAGGAGTGGCTGGTGTGTGCAGCCTGTTCAGCCGGCCCGGCCTTTGAGGGTGGAGGTATAACTCATGGAATGCGGGCCGCACAGGGGGCTATTGAGGATTTCAGCCTGAATCCGGTCGATTTTGAGCCCATGAATTTAACCATTGGCAATAAACCGGCCCTTGGTATCTGCGGCTCTGGATTATTGATTATTATATCTACCCTGTTCAGACATAAGGTTATAAATCAAAGCGGTAAATTTAATAAGATAGATTGTTCGCGGATCAGAGAGGGTAAAAATGGTCGTGAGTATGTCTTGGTCTGGCGTCAAGAGGCTGGAGTTGATTATGATATTGTTATAAATGAGGTTGATATTAATAATTTTATCAGGGCTAAAGCCGCTATTTTTGCCGGCGTAAAGACCCTGGTGGAAAATATCGGTTTGAGCATAGCCGATCTGGAACAGATTATTTTAGCCGGGGCCTTTGGTTCATATATTGATCTCGACAGCGCCATGTTGGTTGGTCTTTTACCGGAAATTGAAGCTGATAAGATCATCTATGTGGGTAATGGTTCTCTGATGGGGGCTAAAATGAGTGAATTAAGCAATCATATTCGCAAAGACGTAGTAGAGGTAGTGAGAAGAATGACCAGTTTTGAATTGTCGGAGATAACCGAATTTAAAGATAATTATATAGCCGCTCTTTTTCTGCCTCATACTGATATAAATCTTTTTCCCAATGCCGCGGATTACATCTGATAATTTCCCCCTGCTCCATGGAGATAAAAATGGATATCCTGCAAACATTGTTTTTCAGGATGGCGCGGAATTTCCCCTCTTTTCCAGCGGTATAATCAGTGCCGATAAAATCAATCAGCAGGCGGAACAGGTAGCGGCAGAGATCAGTGCTTGTTTTTCCCGTCTTTTAATAGTTCAGGTACTGGAGGGGGCCAGAATGTTTTGCTCCAGGGTATGCTTTTTCTTGGATAAGATGAAAAAGTCATATAAAAGAGCGGGGATAAAGGTAATGAGTTATTCTGGAACCAGAGCCGGGAGCCGGAAAATTGTAACACCTTTGCTTGATGACGCCGGTCGGCAGTTAGATAATCTTGCACAATATGATGTAGTGGTTATTGATGATTTGATAGATGCCGGAAACACCATGGTCTGGCTGATGGATAATTATCTGTCTCTGTTTACCCCCCGTTCAATAAGCGCCGCCTTTATGCTTGAAAAAAACAGAAAACGAAGCGTAGAGGTAAATAAATTTATAGCCGCCAATCATATCATAAGGGGTAAATTAGCAGCGGATGAATGGCTGGTGGGATTTGGTCTTGATATTTCTCTTGAAGGCCCGGATAAATCAATTCATCTGTTCAGAAAACTACCGGAGGTTTATGCCTTTAATAGAGGTATTGAAAGGAGATTTTTTAAAGAGTATAACGATAACCCCTTGTTTTTCATCAGGCAGATGAGGAGCTATATAAGCGAGGATTGATGAAAAAAAGGGGGTGGGGAATAATAAAAAAAATGGCGGAGAGGGAGAGATTCGAACTCTCGGTGGAGTTTAACCCCCACACTCACTTAGCAGGCGAGCACCATCGGCCTCTCGGTCACCTCTCCACGCCAGAATTTATATAACATATTTTATTAAAAAATCCACTATTTCACAACTAATGTAATATTTTTTTGTTTTTGCTCACTTTATAGTGAGTACTATTTAAAAGGCGGTCAGCAGCATAACACCACCCATAACCAATAAGAGCCAGAACATTATCCTTATATAGGTTTGGCGGTTTATGCGGTTATAAAGTTGAACACCGGCCCAGACTCCAAGGAGCGTAAAAGGGGCACTTTGTATAAAATCATGCAATATCAGTGGGGTGGTCAGACCGCTGGCTGCCTGACCTAAAGCGGTGAATATGCTGGTTATTAAAAAGAAGATGGAGAGGGCCGCTTTTATTTCATCGTTTGTCCAGCCGGTCATGGTGACATAAATGATGGTGGGCGGACCGCCGGCACCAAGGGAAGCGCTTATTCCTCCGGTACAGAAACCGGCGGCATAGGCCCATCTGGTGGATAATTTAACCTTAATTTTTATGGCCGCTGAACCAAATAGATTATAGGCGGCATAAAGTATAACCAGCAGGCCAAGGCTGATCTGAAGAATAATATCAGGGACGTGCTTTAAAACCAGGAGACCGAAGACAATCCCCGGCAGACAACCGGCAAGGAGGGGAAATATTCTCCTCCAGTTAATATGCCGCCTGAGTTGCAGTGACAGACAGGTGGTGATTATCAGGCTGTTTAAAACGCACAACGGCACCGCGGTTTTGATGGTAAGAAAGCTGGTTAACAGCGGCATGGCTATCAGAGCTGAACCGAAGCCGGATACCCCTTGCGTAAATCCGGCCAGCAGAAAGATGGCGTAGAGCACTATAGACGGCCGAACCAGAGGTTACAGATAAACACCGATGCCAGGAGACCGGCGGCATCGGCACATAGAGCTGCCGGCAGGGCGTGGCGGGTACGTTTAATTCCCACACTGCCGAAATATACCGCCAGAACATAAAAGGTGGTCTCGGTGGAACCCTGCATGGTGGAAACCAGAAAGGACAGAAAACTGTTGGGGTTACGGTTGACAATCTCCGACATCAGGCCAAAGGCTCCGCTGCCGGAGAGGGGGCGCATGAGGGCCATACTCAGGGCCTCAGCCGGCATACCGATGAGAGAGGTGAGTGGTGAAAAGAGGCGGATGATAATATCCATGGCCCCACTGGCTCTGAACATGCCGATGGCGACAAAGATGGCTACCATAAAGGGGATAATCCGCACAGCGGTTAAGAACCCCTCTTTGGCCCCTTCACTCACCGATTCATAGAGTTTAACCCCCCTGAAATAACCAAAGACTAAAAAAGAGGAAATTAAAACCGGAATAAGCCAGTTGGAGACGGAATTGATCATTGCTGTTGACCAGACAAAGGAATGGACAGCGCTCAGTCGGTAAATAACAGCGCCGCCAAAGGCCAGCAGCAGGGTAGAGACAAATATTTTTCCAGACCGGCTGGGTGGACAAAGCTCTACCACCTCATTTTCTGCCGCCGGTTGTGCTTCCATTTTCTCTGGATTTTGTGTGGTTGAAACGATGGGGTCACGGTCACGGCCGGCCATTAATTTGGCTGCCACTACCGCCACGAGAGTGGAACAGCAGGTGGCAATAATGGCCGGTACCAGGATGGCGGCTGGATGAGCGGCACCGGCTGCGGCCCGCACCGTAATTACCCCGAGTGGCAGAATGGTAACACTGGAGGTGTTTATAGCTAAAAACAGGCACATGGCGTTAGTGGCGGTGCCCTTTTTGGGGGTTAGTTTTTCCAACTCCTGCATGGCCTTGATTCCCATGGGGGTGGCGGCGTTACCCAGGCCCAGGGTATTGGCGGCCATATTCATAATCATGGCTGCCATGGCCGGATGGTCGGGCGGCACATCCGGAAACAGGCGAACCATAAGCGGCCGCAGGCCCCTGGCTATGAAGCGCATTAAACCGCCGTCTTCCGCCACCTTCATAATTCCCAGCCATAGAGCCATGGGGCCGATAAGACCAATGGCCAAAGTTACGGCGCTTTTGGCTGAATCAAAGGAGGCTCTGGTTACCTCGGACATGCGGCCGGTATAGGCCGCGGTCAGGGTGGCAAGAAGAATCATGCTCAGCCAGATAATATTTATTGCCGATGGTTTATGGCTCATAATTTTTTTCTTTTCGTCTGCTGGATTGCCTTTGGTATGGGGTAGAGTAGAATCCGGCATTGTTCCGGGGCCAGTAACCGGCTTAAACCATGTTTTATCCTGACCCCGATTATTACAGCATCTTGTTCTGTTTGGCGGTTGAGGAGTTGATAATCGACAATTTGATCGGCTAATACTTTGGTGTGCCACAAAATTTTTGGCCGGTTATTTGTCCAGGCCAGAATATTTATTTTATTTTCCCCAAGATTGAATTTATTATTGCCGATGAAAAAGGCTCCCGCAGTGATTATTTCCGGGAAGCCGTTTCCGTTGATGTCATGGACTATAATCCGCCGTTCATGGCTGCCTCGTTGGCTGTTGATCATTAAGGACTTTAAGGACTCAGGTAAACCGGCAGTGGAACGCCATAGATAACGGCCGTCTGGACGTATAATCCATAATTCTCCTTTGGTCATGGTAATTATATCCTCTTCCTGATCTATATTTAGATCAGCTATGGCAAAATTGAAGATATTTACCGGGAGCGGCAATGTCAGTTGCTGCTTCGGTACCAGACGTCCTGCCTTGCGGTTCATGAGATAGATGCCGTTTTGAAACCCTCCCGCCGCTCCTTCTCCGTATTGTCCGATCAGGAGTTTTTTTCTTTTACCTTTTCTTATAACGCGTAGATAACAGTCAATATCCCGGTCAATATAGTACAGTTTACGGCCCTGCCAGCCAAGAATATATGATGATGGGCCATCCTGATTTTTGGCCCCGATATATATTTCATCTAAACCGTCATGATTTAAATCACCGAGACTGATCCCAACAATATGGCTGTCCGGCGGACCGTTGAATCGGGCCAGAGGCGTAAATTTATCACCATTTATTTTTAAAATTAAAAGGTTGTCATCACCGGCTAATATCAGATCTTTATGACCATCACCATTTACATCCCCCACATTTAACACTTTGAGAGCAATATTAAAGGGCTGGCTCTGCCGCCAGGGAAAGGTTGGGCGGCGGCTGAATGATTTTCGGGGCCGCGGGGATGCTGCCGGCGGCTGGCTTTTAACCACGGGCCGCAGACCAAAAAGACGGCCTATATCTATACTGAGCCGGTCAAGGGCGGCCAGCAGGTCGGTGGTCCGCCGGACTGTTACTGTAAATTTGATTTTCTGTTGAGCCGGTCGTTTAATTTCCACCTCAATACAACCTTTTCCGGCGTTGTAATGCCCCTGAATCAAGACGGATTTGTTTTTACTGCTGCCCGTTGTCGATACTGTCATTCCCAGGGCCGCCAGGCGGCTGGCCAGCATGTCCCGCAGTCCGATTCTTAAATAATTATTTTGTGGTTTTCTGACCGTAAAACTCCGCAGCAGGACGCTGGGAACAGCCTGGGCTGTTGTTGATAGAATAAGGACAAAAACAAAACATAGAAAACATGGGGTCAAATCTTTATTCTTGACAAATTTGGTTAATGTCAAGAATAAAGATTTGACCCCGCAAACAGTGTGCTGCTTAAAAGGCATAAGATACTACCTCTGCTGGAGTGGCGGCAATTTTCCAGGCCTCATGTTTTTCAAGTTCAGCTCTATCCCTGAATCCCCATTCGACCCCAATGGTTTTCATTCCGGCCCTTTTACCGGTCTGCATGTCGGTGGCGGTGTCCCCAACATAGAGAATGGCCCCTGTAACGAGTCCCATCTGGGCGGCAATTTCAAGTGCTCCGGCGGGGTCAGGCTTTGGAGCAATACCATCCCGCTGCCCGTAAACGTAAAGGAATGGATGATCGGGGAAAAATGTTTCCACACATATTCTGGTGAAAGCATGGGGTTTATTGGAAAGCACGGCAAGTTTTATTCCGGCATGGGATAATGCCGCGATCATTTCAGTAACTCCAGAGTAGAGTACCGTGTTGACATTCCAGCACCGTTTGTATACTTCGTTAAATTTTTTGATATGTTTCTCAAGCAGTCTGTCGTTAACGGCAGAATCTGGAATAATCCGCCGCATCAGAGTTTTGAGTCCCTCTCCCACAAAATAACGATAATCTTCTACCGGGTGTTCTGGAAAACCGAAACTGGCCAGGGTGGTATTAGCGGCAACGGCCAGATCTTCAAGGGTATCAAGCAGGGTGCCGTCCAAATCAAAAATAACGCCTTTGTATTTCATTTTTTCCTTTCTGTCAGGACGATTTACGGGGCTTAAACCGGTCTATGTACCCGCAATATTCTGACCAATAATTCTAACCGGAATAAAAAATGGGGTCAAATAATTATATTTGACCCCATTTTTTATTCCTATTTATTACTATTATGGCAGTTGACTGTATCCATGCCGCATTTTCCAGAGAAAATATTTCTCAAATTGAATTTTAGCGGTTTTTACCCACCATGCCTTTTTTAAATAGGATTTCTGCCGGGGCGGCAGAACAGGTTCCGCCACCATTAAAGCCGCGGTTCGTCCCATATCCATAAAACATATGACACCGAGTTCTTTTTCCCTGGACGGGGAGAGATGCTGCATGTCTGCCGCGATATTAGCCGCTGCCGCCTTGGCCATTTTTACCGTCATGAATCCAGTTTTAGGGACTCCCGTCGGTACCGGGGTAGGTTCCGGCGGGGCTAAGGCCATGGCGACTCCGATGGTGTAAATATTACTATGTTTAGGATGGCGGTAGTAGTTGTCAGCGGGAATAAATCCGCGCGGGTTGCCAAGGGAAGCTACTCCCTGAACTCCTTTGAAAGGCGGAGCCAGCATGGCCAGCTTAAATGGCAGCTTGCCGCCGCCGGCCAGACGGATCTCTTCCGGGGTGATTTCATCTATTGACTGACTTGTAACCGTCTGGATATCAAGCGCGGCAAATTCATCTTCCATAAAGCGTCTGGATTTACCGAGGCCTCCTACTCCCATATGCCCCAGGTAAGGTTCTGAGGTGAGATAGGTTATGGGAACCTTGTGGCGCATTTTACGTTTTCGCAGCTCCTGGTCCATTTCAAAAGCCAATTCGTAATAGGGGCCAAAACAACTGGCCATCTGAGTGGAGCCAAGAACTATGGGGCCTGGGGCTTCAAGCAGCCTGTTCCATGCCTCTCTGCTTTTAAGGGCCTGTTCCATACTGAAAGTACAATTAGTGTATCCTTCTTCTGGACTGAGACCCGGTATTTCATCACATGAAAGAAGGGGGCCGGTTGATATTATCAGGTAGTCATATTCATATTCGTCCTTTGGGGTCAGAACCTTGAGTTCATCCGGCTTAACCTCCTTTACTGTATCATGGATAAATCTTATTCCTTTCGGTTTAAGAATATCAGCCACACTGAGAGTAATATCAGTCGGCCGGCGTGAGCCCATGATTATCCAGGGGAGTGAAGGCATGAATACAAAATCCTTATCCGAGCTGATCAGTATAACATCGGCTTTCTCTCTCATGAGTCGTTTAACCTCAAAAGCGGCGGTAAGCCCGCCGAATGATCCGCCAATAACCACAATTCTCTTTTTCATAGTACTTCCTTTTGGTGATCTGTACTTTTTTAAAATGTAAGAACCTTTTCACTCTCCTCAATCATTTCATACAGGTCGGTCATAAAGCCCATGGGGCAAGAAGATGATCCCGTCTGACCACGGGATTTAAGGCAGACACCTCAGACGATAAGCTCCCCGCCTTTGCTGTAAAATTCTTCGATCTGGCCGTTAATATCAAAGTTTCCGGTTGATATTTCGTTAAACTCAACCCCTCTGCCCACCATAAACATATTGACCTCTTTGCCTTTGGTGAGACTGACGTTGGCCAGTCTCACGGCGTTATAAACCGTTTCCGTATCGTTTGTTGAGATCACATAGAGCCATGCCATTTGGGTGCCCCCCTTTTTTTGATTGTTGATGGATATTGTGACTATCTATTTTGCAGACAGGTGTTTTTGGATAATATCTACCAGTTCATGTTCATCTATATCCCGTCCTTCAATAATGATTTTGCCATCTATGGTGATAGCTGGTGCCTTGGGCAATCTGAGTCCGGCATAATTTTTTGACTGATATTCCCGGCGCGATTTTGAAACAGACTCTATGAGTACGGAATT
Source organism: Desulfobacterota bacterium M19 (assembly GCA_048820955.1). Classification (GTDB taxonomy): domain Bacteria; phylum Desulfobacterota; class Desulfobulbia; order Desulfobulbales; family VMSU01; genus JAADIV01. The sequence goes on from JBMERE010000001.1 coordinate 116,725, forward strand.
TTTTTTACCCAGCCTGGGTAACATTTCTTTGAAATGGCTTCAGGTTTTACCATTGGGTTCGTTCAGAAAAAATTTTATCAACATAACATCCCCTTTTTCTGTTATATATTTTGTATCCTAAACTTCTTTCTGTCGTTCTAATTTTGCCAGTAGAAATTCAGCCCCCCTCATTGAAAGTCCCAGGCTCTCAGCAAGGTCTTCAGCGGTGCCCAGGGGGTGTTTTTTCCGGTACGCTGCTACTTCGTACTCCAGTTCATCGAGCCAGCTTTCAAACAATACCAGAATATCCGGGTCGGTGACTGCCATCAACTGCCTGGACTGGGCCACCTTGTGTACCAGGTTTTGACACATATGTGTTGGGTCGACACCTTCGCCCATACATTCGGCAAGTCAGAGATCCACCATACTGGAAATTTTATCACTGCCGGCCTCATCAATTAAATCAGTTACAAAGCTGACCCTGGCATCCTCATCAAGATGGGTGAGGATTGTTTTGAGTTGCGGAGTTAAAGCCGCCAAGGCCTCGGCTGGTTCCATTGTCTCAAGAATTTGTTGTAGTTCCTTCATGATCTACCCTGTAAAAAAGTTAAAATGCTTTTCTGTTGGCCAATAGCTCTGTCGCCAGGATGTTCAGGTTCGAAATGATTGTTACTATGCGTTGATCTGCTAACTCGTAATAAATAAACGGGCCTCGCCTCTCAACCTTGACCAGCAGAGCCCGCTTGAGTTCTTTAAGGTGATGGGAAGCCAGGGGTTGTGAAATACCCATTTCCTCAACAATGCGGGAAACCGGCTTTTTTCCTTTAGCCAGCACCATGATGATTCGCAGTCGATTTTCGTCACCCATGGCTTTAGCCAGAAAGGCCACAGCCTGCGGATCGCTATTCATCAAATCATCAATAATTTTTATGTGTTTTTCCATTTATTTTTTATCTTTTGAGACTGCTTTTTTGAATTACTGCTTTTATGTATAAGTATACGTTTATATGTGAATGTCAATAAAAATCCCGGGTTTTGAAAAAAAGGGTGGGTTATTAACAATTTGCTTGGACATCCTCCTGTGGAATAAAGATTCGCCTTCTTTTCCGGCACTGTTTATTCTTTCATTAAAACGACATTGAAAACCAGGCGGAAAGAAGCTAATAGTTACGGAAAGCACATAATGTGCAGGTTTACGCGGCCTTTATAAAAGCGTGAGAGGGTAAACAAGGTGGTTAATATTATGAATGAAGATAAAGCGCAGCATATCATTATCATCGGGGCTGGATTCGGCGGACTTTATGCGGCTAAGCAGTTGTTAAAAGGTAGAAATAATTTTAAGATTACAATTATTGATGCCCGCAACTTCCATTTATTTCAACCGTTGCTTTATCAGGTTGCAACCGCTCAGCTTTCTCCCGAAGATATTGCTTATCCGATAAGAGCAATTTTTAAGCGCTATCCCAATATTACCGTCTTAAAAGAAAGAGTAAGTTCGGTTAATTTAAACAATAAATTTGTAACCGTTGAGGGTGGGGAACTGTTTTATGACAAACTGATTGTTTCCATTGGGGTTATTCCTGATTATTTTGGCAATGACAGCTGGGAAGAAAAGGCGCCGCCTTTAAAAAATCTGGAGGATGCTCTAAACATCAGAAAAAAAATATTAACCGCTTTTGAAAAAGCTGAGTCGGAAATACTGCATCCTGGTGACGAATATCCTTTGAACTTTGTAATAATCGGTGGTGGACCTACCGGTATTGAACTTTCCGGTGCCCTGGCCGAATTGAGTGTATACGCGTTAAAAAATGAATTTAGAAAAATTAATCCTGAAAGGTCTAAAATATATCTGCTTGAAGCCGGGAAAAATATTTTACCTGGATTTTCGGATAAATTAATAAAATCAGCAAAAAAATCTCTTGAACAACTTGGAATTATAATAAAAACAAATTCCATGGTAACAAATATCAAAACGAACGGTGTAGAAATAATATCAAACGGTTCATCTAAATTTATACAAAGTAAAGTTGTTATCTGGGCTGCCGGGGTTAAGGCAAATTTTAAAAACGGTATTCTGTCAACGGATAATAATGTGAAGTTTGATAAAAAAGGCAGGGTGTTGATTAATAAAGATTTAACGGTGGCAAACTTTAAGGATGTTTATGTAATCGGCGATTTTGGAAGTTTGATGGATGATAAAGGCAGACCTTTACCGGCCACAGCTCCGGTTGCGATGCAGCAGGGTGTTTTTGCCGCCCGGCATATTATGGGTAAGTCATCCGCTCAATTCAAATATTTTAATAAAGGCAGTCTGGCGGTTATCGGCAGGAATGCGGCGGTGGCGGATTTCGGTTCATTGCAAATAAGTGGATTTTTCGCCTGGGTTCTTTGGGCTTTTGTGCATATCGGTTATCTGATTGGACACCGGAATAAATTTATTATTATGGTTAAATGGGCCTGGAATTATTTTACCCGCAAACCAAGCGCGAGAATAATATTACGTGATTTTGCGGCTAAATGAGTGTGCCTGGTCAATCTGGTACAGCGGCAGGGACAACTGGCATGAACTGGTAATTAGAAGGAGTAAAATGGCTGATAAACATCAAACCGAATCTCATTGGAAAAATGTTATATTAACAGGATACCGGGCTGTGGGCAAAACCTCGGTGGGTAAAATTCTGGCCCGGCGGCTCGGGATGAATTTTATTGATACCGACCAGGAGATAGTGCGCCGTGAAGGCCTGGAAATAAAAGAGATAGTCGCTAAAGAAGGGTGGGATTATTTCCGGATTCGGGAGAGAGATCTGTTAATGGAACTGGCTGCCGGAGATGGAATGGTAATTGCCACCGGCGGCGGGGCGATTACCCATGAATGCTGGCCTGAGTTGATGACTGCCGGTCTGGTGGTCTGGCTCACCGCCGATGAGGAAACAATCTGCCGGCGGCTGATCACCGATGATAATACTGCCGCTCAGAGGCCTTCGTTAACTGGTAAAAATATTCTGGCAGAGGTTAATGAGACCCTGGCGGTTCGTAAACCTCTTTATCGACAGGGCAGTCATATAATGGTGGATACCACCAGGCTGGATATAACTTCCATTGTTGAAAAAATTATCAAGATGGTAAGCAACAGCCATGCCCGGTGATTTCCATAAAAATTGCTATTCCATTAATTCCATAGGTTTACCACAGCAAAGGGGGATGGTATCCCCTTTTTTAAGGTGGATATATTTATTACAGGTGGAGCAATAATAGGTGCCGTCGGCCGGGGCGGTTTTATCGGATGGTTGAGTTACTCCGCCAGCTTCTCCCTCTATGAAAAAACTGGCGGTATTTTTCTTCTCCGGGATATATTCACCGATGGGGGTGATCTTTTTATTAGTCCCCATACAGTCCACCAGCAACCGCCACATTTTAACCAGTGATTTTGTTTCTTCCTCATTCTCTGGATGAAAATCGATGATATTTTTATCCACATTTATTTTCATGATTAAATCTCCCTTGAAATAATTAGTAATTATTATCAATAATATAGTTTGATTAAGCCGGATGTCAACAATAATAGAACATTACTTGACTTTTTTTTCATAGAACGTACCATCTTGAAAACAGAATTGTAAATTCAGACGACTCCTTAAAATAAACGGGTAATATATAATGGCAGGTAATACTTTTGGTGAAATTTTTCGGGTTACAACCTGGGGGGAATCGCATGGTACGGCTGTGGGGGCGACCATTGACGGCTGTCCGCCGGGACTTGAGCTGAACGAAGATATTATTCAGGCTGATCTTGACCGGCGGCGGCCGGGGACTGGTGGAGCCGCCAGTCCGAGGAAGGAGCCAGACAAGGTACAGATTCTCTCCGGCACTTTTGAGGGCAGGACTACCGGAACTCCCATCTCGTTAGTTATATTTAATAAAGACGCTCACAGTAAGTCTTACGATAAACTGCGGGATATCTTCCGGCCTGGTCATGGAGATATTACCTATTTGGAAAAATATGGTATTCGGGATTATCGGGGCGGCGGTCGGGCCTCGGCCCGGGAGACGGCAGCCCGGGTGGCAGCCGGTGCCGTGGCTCGTTTACTGTTGAGCGGCCAGGGGATTAAGGTAACGGCCTTTACCATCGCCCTGGGTGGTATTACTGCCAGTCATCGTGATATGGCGGCAATGGCTGAAAATCGTCTTTTCTGCCCAGATAAAGAGGCCGCGCTCCGTATGGAGGAGAGGATAAAAGAGGTCAGAGCTCAGGGCGATAGCCTGGGGGGGATAGTTGAGGTGCGGGCCACCGGCTGCCCCGCTGGTCTTGGTGAGCCGGTCTTTGATAAGCTGGATGGAGCCCTGGCCCGAGCCCTGATGTCCATTGGGGCGGTGAAGGGGGTGGAGATTGGTGACGGTTTTGCCGCTGCTGCCAGTACCGGTTCTCAAAATAATGATTCCCTTACCCCGGATGGCTTTGCCTCTAATCACAGCGGCGGTATTCTGGCCGGGATTGCCAATGGTGATGATATAATCGTCCGGGCGGCAGTAAAACCCATTCCTTCTATTGGCCGGGAGCAGCAGACCATTAATCTGAAACATGAAATTGTTAATATAAAGATTGGCGGCCGCCATGACATATCGGCTATTCCCCGTATTATTCCGGTCTGTGAGGCCATGGTCATCTTGACTCTGGCCGATTTTTTCTTACGTCAGCAGGCTGTAAAATAGGATGGCGGCAATTAAATCCATCTGGATGGTCAGTCGGGAATATGGTAATCTGGCTGGAGCCGGAGGTATTAAAGATGTAGTCTGTCAACTCTCCGCCGCCCTGGTTCGACAGGGGCGGGAAGTAAGTGTTGTTCTGCCCTGTTATGGTTTTATGAAACCTGAGAAATCAGGTTTTAATCCCCTGCTTTCTCTATGGCTTGATCTCTCATACTCTCAAGAGGAGAGGAGGGAAGAGGTTTTGATCTGGCAGGGTATGGAAGAGGGGGTTGCTGTCTATCTCGTTGACAGCTCCAGGTTTCGAGAAAAGCTGGGAATCTACACCTATACCGCTGCTGAGGAGCGTGCCAACCCTCATCACAGGGAGGGGGACGGACATTATGATTATTTCGCCATGAATGTTCTGCTTGAAAAGGCGGCTCTGGGGTTGATAACACGTCTGCATACACGTCCGGATATTATTCATTGTCACGATGGTCATACTGCCCTGCTGCCGGTTATGGCCAGAGAACTGGAAGGCTACCGTCATTATTTTCATCATACCGGTTTTTTGCTTACCATTCATAACGCAGGGCTGGGATATCACCAGGAGGTGGCCGACCTGCCCTTTGCTCAGGCGGTAACCGGGCTGCCATCCGAGGTGATTAAGCGTGGTATTCTGCATGGCTGTTTTGATCCTCTGTTAAGTGCCGCTGATTACAGTCTTGTTAATACGGTCAGCGAAAATTACGCTCGTGAACTGCGTGAGACCGATACCGACAAACTCACCGGCTGGCTGGGTCATGAATTGCTTAATCGCGGGATAAAGCTTATAGGTATTACCAATGGTATAGAGCCTGAATCCTATAATCCTCGTACCAGGTCTTCGTCTATTGCTGCTGTCTTTACCCCCGGCAGTCATAATGCCGGACTGATTCCCGGTAAGAGAAAATGTAAAGAGGAGTTGATAAGGGCCGTGGTGCAGCGCTCTATTCCTGATATGCGGCAAAGCGGGACATTAACAGTTAATTATGACCAGCCTCTTTTTACCTTTGTCGGCCGTTTTTCTGCCCAGAAGGGTATTGATAAATTATTAGAAGCCCTGAAAAAACTGTTGCCTGTTGATCCTGATTTTCAGATACTTATTTTAGGCAGCGGTCAGCAGGCGGTGGAAGAGGATTTGCAGACTTTGGCCAGGGCCAACAGGGGGCGGGTGTGTGTACTCATGGGTTATGATCCCCTGATCGCGAGGCGTATTTTCGCGGCGGGTGATTTTTTTCTTATCCCTTCTATGTATGAGCCTTGCGGGTTGACTGATTATCAGGCTCAGCTTTTTGGTAATCTGCCTATTGTGCACGCGGTGGGCGGCCTGGTTAAGGTTATTGACGGCGAGACCGGTTTTAGCTATCCCGGTTTCAGGTCTGCCGCTCTGTCGGATGCCATGCGGCGGGCCATGACCGTTTATCGCTATGAACCAGAGGCCATTGCCTATATGCAGAAGCGGGCTCTTGAGGTTATTGAAGAGCGTTATACCTGGGACAGGGTTGTGGAGCGCTATATGACCCTCTATAAACAGGAAAGCAAAAACAATTAAAAGGAGATTAATTATGACCATCAGAATCGGTATTAACGGCTTTGGGCGGATTGGCAGGAATGTTTTTCGGGCTCTTGATAAGGATCCTGCCTTTAAGGATATTGAGGTGGTGGCTCTAAATGATCTGACCAATAATGAAACCTCGGCTCATCTCCTGAAGTATGATTCCATTATGGGGGTCTATGAGCGGCAGGTGGAGGCGACGGAAAAGGGCATTATCGTTGACGGTCGTCAGGTTGATATCTTCAATCACCGTAATCCGGCTGATATTCCCTGGGGGGATATCGGGGTGGATTATGTGGTGGAGTCCACCGGCTTTTTCACTAACGATGAAACCGCCGGGGCCCATCTTGAGGCCGGGGCCAAAAAGGTGGTCATATCCGCCCCGGCCAAGGGTAAGGTTAAGACTATTGTTATGGGGGTGAATGAGGACGAGTATGACCCTCTGGAGCATAATATTGTCTCCAACGCCTCATGCACTACTAACTGTCTGGCCCCGGTGGCCAGTGTTATCCTGGAAAAATTTGGCATCAAGAAGGGTCTGATGACAACTATTCACGCCTATACCAACGATCAGCGTATTCTGGATTTCCCCCATAGCGATCTGCGCCGGGCCAGGGCTGCCGCCCTGTCCATGATTCCCACCAAGACCGGGGCGGCAGCGGCCGTTTCCCTGGTTCTGCCTGAATTAAAGGGCAAATTTGATGGTCTGGCGGTGCGGGTACCTACCCCCAATGTCTCTCTCGTGGATGTAGTTGTGGAAGTGGAGCGGGAGGTAACTGTTTCCGAGGTCAACGAGGCCTTAAAGACGGCTTCGAACCGTTTTCTGGGGTATTCGGAGGAGCCGCTGGTCTCTATAGATTATCAGGGTAATCCTCATTCATCAACTGTGGACGCTTTATCAACCAAGGCGATTGGTAAAATGGTGAAAATTTTAGCCTGGTATGATAATGAGTGGGGTTATTCCAACCGTCTGATTGACCTGGTTCTGCTCATGGAGGCCCATAAGCCGGTTTAATTGTAAGCGCTCCATGAACACCTCCGCTGCACGCACTTAAGTCCCCCAAGGGGTATTATTGGAGGACTTAAGTTAACGGATTATATATTCCCCCTTGTTCCGGCTGTAAATAAAGAAATATAATGTCCTCCGCCAAACCTATCAAATCAGATGCCTTAAAGGCCAATCTCCAGGAAACCGCTGTCGATAAGGTACTTATTGATCCATCCTATAATGTCCTGATGGATATTGTCCGGGACTATCGGGGTATATCCAGGAGTCTTTATGAACTGCTGGTGGAGATCAATCACCCTTTCCGGAACTGGAGCCTGATTCTGCCTCGTTTACGAGCTTACATCCTGAAACATAACCGTCATTATATGGTTCATCCTCAGGGGCCGGTGGCTATGCGCCGCTTTGTGGATATCTTCCTTGAGGCGGTGAGCGGAGCCCGGGCTCTGGTTGGAGCCAAAGGCCTGGGGCCGGTATCGGCCGGCTATGGTCAGTCTTCACCCAAAAACGCCGCGGCTATTATCAGTCTGACCATGGAGTCAATGCTGGCTTATCTGGAAAAACTGATCCGGGATCTCAGGCCGGCTGCTCTCCCTGATTATCAGGATTCTTTTGATCATTGTTTTGTCAAATTATATAAATTTGGTGATGATATTCTTACCCACCTCGTGCAGGGCTATCATCCCATTAAAAATATTGCCGCTGCCTTTCTTAAGTCCGCGGCCGTTTGTCCTGATTTTGATCTCACCGCTTTTACCAAGCTTTATAAACGTCTGGAGATAATTGATTATAATTACTGGTTGAGTGAGGAAGATCCTCTGCCCTGGTTTATTGAGGCCTGCGGTCACGAGCAGGATGACTGGAAGGTGGATGAACTTTTTGCCCCCATTTCTCATCGGAGTATTGCCGCTTATCTTGCCGCTCTGACTAATAATGAGGAGGCGGACAGCCGGAAGGAACTGGCCCGTATCCTGAAACTTCCCGGTCATATAGATATTGTCCGCCTTTATAAGGATATTCCCCGCCAGTTATTGACAGTGCCGTTTCCCAATGCCTCTTATCCCGGCAGTCATGATTTTCCGGCTCAGGGCGGCAGCGGTTCCTCCACAGAGGCAGATAAGGATCGTTTTGCCGAAAACCGCAAACTTTTATTCCTCTTCCGGATCATGGATATTCCGGGTCTCTTTTTAATTCACGAGGAGACCCTGCGGGAGATTAACCGCAGTCTGGTGCATCTCATCCAGCAGCAGTCCTTTGAGGAAATAGAACAGTTTCTCCTCACCACCTTTCAACTTTTAAAGGCCAACGTCAAAAAATTCCCTCATACCTCGCTGCAGTGTATTCAGATTATCGGTACGGAGGTCTTTAAACGGGAGAGCGGCCGGCTGGTGGAGAGTTTTCTCTGGGAGGTGGTGCGTTTTGGCTTTCAATACGCCAATGTTACCGGGGTAGATGAAGACTGGCAGCCTATATCAAATCCAGCTCATTTGATTAATATCCGGGTTTGGCTCAGTCTTATCATGCAGGAGCCCAAATGGTGTTCCACCCTCTTTTCAGCCCTGATCATAAACCTGCATCTCTCCGGTACCTGTATTAAGGATACCGACCTTTTTCAGCGTGATATTACCAACCTTCTTAATCATCCCATTGAGCCCCTCTATAATCTGGCTAAGCAGTTTGCCAAACTGCTGCCGGTTTTCTTTAATGATATCGGGGCCGAGGGTGAACTGCGGGAGGTCTCAACCGAGCTGGATGAGATTCATCGCCGCCATGATCTCCTCATTCATTTTCTTCGTAAACAGAGCCATGTGGAGTCCAGTAATCTCATTGTCGCCTTTATTGAGGCTATTTTTTCCTTCTGGCGCACCAGGGACAAGGAGTTGTTAGCCGATTTTCTGCCCCCGGAGGTCCTGCAGCAGATTGATACTGACGGCCCCTTTATTGATGATCTGCATATTCTGCTGAAAAGGGTATTTGAGGTACCGGCTATTCAGGGGGTACAGGATCTCCTGAACTGGCCTTTAGCGGAACGGACGAGTTTTTTAAATCAGCAGGCGGATCTTAATCCGGTGGAATTACGCCGTTTCACCCTGCTGGTGGAGATGTATTACCTGTTGTATGAGAAGTATAATCTTGGTCTTCAGGATCTTCGGCAGCAACTGGAATTGGCGGCCAACTCCGGTTTTCCTGAACTTGGAGAACTGATTGAGGCCCTGGAGGCCGGCGGTACCTTTGAGTGTCTTGAGGCCCTTCTTGATCATCTCGAGAATCTCCAGAAGATTATCCTGAGTAAGGAAATTTTTGAGGCCAAAGAGGATATTTATTATAAACGCCATATTGCTGTTGATATTCCCTCGGTATACGGTCGTTATCGGGAGCGTAAATTTGACGCCCTGGGACTCACCTTCCGTCTGGAGAATATGGCCAATATCTACCTGGAGAAGATTCCCCAGACCGTGAATCTATCTTTCATCACCGAGGCCACCTTTATTCGGATTATCAACTGTTTGAAACTCTATATCCGGGCCTTGAAGATAGATGGTATCACCAGCCGTTATTTAGAGTCTTATCTGGCCCTGCTGGGTAACTCCCTGGAGCAGAAGCGCTTTTCCTATACCCAGTATCTCGATATCTTCCGGGGGCTGTCCGAGGGAGTTAAGGATATTATTTATGCCTATTACACCAACGTCCACCAGAATAATCTCTCTATCATTATTCCTCAGATCGGGGCTGATAATCTTATGCCCCGCTACCGCAGTCTCTGGCATGAAGACGATAAAAGCGGCAGTATCCACCGCTTAAGTGAATCATTTTTGCGGGATATTATCTCCGGCACCTTCGGGCTGCAGCATTTAGATAATTTTATTACCCGTATTTACCAGACCCTGGAGACTCAGAAGGAGCTGCTGGATGAAAGTAATCTCGATCTTCTGATGACCTATAATCCCGAAAACGTCATCACTTTTCTCCATGAACGTAATCCGCACACCGATAATATTCTCATGCTTGGTAATAAGGGCTATAACCTGAAACTGCTGGCCGCTGATGCCCAGCAGGTGCCGCCCGGTTTTGTGATTACCACTGAGATGTTTCGCTGCTGGCCGGTGATCAAGGACTTTTTTAAGGCCCGTGAGGAGTTTATGGTCCAGATCAGGCACGCCATGCGTGAGTTGGAGGAGACGACCGGCAAAGGCTATGGTGATCCAAAAAATCCATTGTTGGTTTCGGTACGGAGCGGGGCGGCCGTATCCATGCCGGGGATGATGGCTACCCTGCATAATATCGGTCTTAATGAGGAGATTGCCGAGCGCTTTGCCGGGGAAAGCGGCCTGGAGTATCTTGCCTGGGATAATTATCGGCGGTTTTTGCAATCATGGGCCATGACCAGCGGGGTTTCCCGTGAAACATTTCAGACCTTGATGGATGAGGCCAAGAGTAAATATGATGTCCAGGTCAAGCGTCAGTTCACTCCGGCCCAGATGAAGGAGCTGGCCCTGAAATACCAGAAGACCATTCGCGGGATTGGTATTGGTATCCCCGATGACCCCTGGCTGCAGTTAATTGCTGCTCTGGAAATGGTACTTAACTCCTGGAATACCGCCAAGACCCGTGATTACCGGGCCCTGATGGATGTCTCCGACTCCTGGGGTACGGCGGTTATTATCCAGTCCATGGTCTATGGTAATTTGGGCCAGGAGAGCGGCAGCGGTGTCCTCTTTACCGCCCACCCCTATCGTAAGGTGCGGCGGGTGGCCCTCTGGGGTGATTATGCCCCCGGTGATCAGGGGGAGGATATTGTTTCCGGCCTGGTTACCGCCTACCCCATTTCGGTGGAGCAGGCGGAGATTGACGGCCGTTCCAAAGAGTTTACCCTGGAAAGGCGTTTTCCCAAGATATACCAGCGTCTGCGCAGTATTGCCAGGGAGCTGGTATATGATAAGCACTGGAATCCGCAGGATATTGAGTTTACTTTTGAAGGTCCGGAGGCGGATGATCTCTATCTTCTCCAGACCAGGGATATGATTACTATTAAAAAGAAGGAAAATTTCTCCGCCTTTATTGATAATATAGAAACAAAAAAGGCGGTTCTTGGCAAGGGGATAGGGGTCAGTGGCAGCGCCCTGGCCGGCCGGGCCGTGTTTACGGTGGAAAATATAAACCGTCTGCGGCGGGAAGACCCCCATACTCCGCTTATTCTGGTGCGTCAGGATACGGTACCGGAGGATATCAAGGAGGTGTCCATGGTCGATGGCCTGATTACCGCCCGCGGCGGCCAGACTTCCCACGCTTCAGTGGTGGCTCTGCGGCTTGATAAGACCTGCGTGGTGGGCTGCAAGAATCTCAAAGTCTATGAGACTGAAGAACGCTGTGAAATAAGCGGTCATGTTATCCGTTTCGGCGACCCTGTCTCCATTGACGGACGCAAAGGGCTTTTCCTGCGCGGCAGCCATCCTGTTCAGAAGGAAGTACATATCCTGCCCATCTAATTTTATGCCCCTTCTCCTTTATTCATATCTAAGCGCTGAAATTCTGGCCCCCTTTTTTGCCAGTCTGCTGATTTTAAACGGGGTACTCTTTATAGGCCGTCTTATGCAGGTGGTTGATTTGATCTTCGCCATGAATATCGGCTTAACTGATTTTCTTCGTCTCTGTGTCTATTTGGCCCCTAAATTGCTGCTTTTTTCCATGCCTATGGCCAGCTCCATAGCGGTGATTATCGCCTTTAGCCGTTTAACCGATGATAACGAGATTATTGCCCTGAAGGCGGCTGGGGTCAGCCTTTACAAAATGATGCCGCCAGTGGTTCTTTTTGCCGTCTGCACGGCCCTGATTACGGGGTACTCGGCTGTCCATTTTATCCCGGCCGGCTCCACGGCCATGAATAATCTCTTTATTAAACTGGCTACCGAGAAGATAAACAGCGGGGTGCGGGCCAAACGCTTCAGTGATGATACCGGTCCTCTGGTGATTTATGTCGATGAGGTGAATTCCCATACCGGAATCTGGAAGGGGGTGTATATCTCTGATCTGCGGGATAAGGCACACCCGGTAACCATTATTGCCGCCCGTGGAACTTTAACCCCTCATCTTGATCGGATGTATATAAGTCTGAACCTTGACAGCGGTACCATGCACCGCACGGATGGTCGTCTGACCCAGACCATTAAATTTGCTCATTATAATATTAATCTGCCGGTGAAAGCGCCTGCAATAATTGCCGGAGAGGGAAAATCACGTTCCAGTATGACCCAGGAGGCCTTATTAAAAGCGGCACATAATCCTGCAAAAACACCGATCCAGCGGGCTGAATTTCTGAGTGAATATTATAAACGCCTCGCTCTGGCCGGCGGCTGCTTTATCCTGACAATTCTCGGGATGCCTCTGGCTTTGCGCGGCCGCCCCGGCCGCCGTAACCTGGCTCTGCCCCTTGGGATTGGTTTTTTTCTGCTCTATTTTATCTGTTTAAGCATAGCTGAGAGCCTGACCGTGACTACCGTTTTACCGGTGGGTCTTGTTATGTGGATGCCTAATATAATATTAGGGCTCATAACCATCATTATAACACGCTCCACCGCCGCTGAGGGCTGGCAAAAACATAAGTTGACTTAGGTGGTAAGGATGTTTAATGTTGCTTGAAAATTGATTCTAATCTGCTGAGGCGGCTGAATTTTCCGCACGTTTTGGGCGAAAATCATTCTGTTCTAAATAGAAGAACAGGTTTTTGCTGAATATTTACAAAAAATATAAAATATATTTCTTTCTTAGGAGAATACGTGGATTTAAACGACTCGTTAACCACTGGTATCAGTGATTTTTTTGATCTGGAAAATCAGGAAATTCCAGAGGAGCTGCCTGTAATGGCGGTACGGGATGTGGTTATATTTAATTATATGATTATCCCCCTCTTTGTCGGCCGTCCATCCTCGGTGGCTGCGGTTAATGATGCCCTGGCCAAGGATAAGTTACTGTTGCTCGTTACCCAGAAAGACAGCACCCTGGATAAACCGGGGCCTGATGATATCTACAAAGTGGGTATGGTCAGTATGATTATGCGTACCCTGAAACTGCCCGACGGCCGGCTCAAGGTGCTGATTCAGGCCTTGAGCAAGGCCAGGATAGATGAACTTATCCAGACCGATCCCCATTTTTTAGCCAGAATCACCGTTCTTAATGATGAGGAAACTACCGAGGTTGATGTTGAGATAGAGGCTCAGATGCGCACGGTGCGGGAGCAGACGGAAAAGCTCCTCTCTTTGAAGGGGATCATGGCCTCCGAGCTGATGATGATTTTGAATAATATTGAGGAGCCCGGCCGTCTTGCTGACCTGGTTATCTCCAACCTGCGCCTGAGAACCAATGAGTCACAGGAGGTTCTGGAGACCAACGACCCGGTTCAGCGTTTACGCAAGGTGGCGGAATTTCTGCGTAAAGAACTGGCAGTCTCTATCATGCAGGACAAGATTGAGTCCCAGGCCAAAGACGAAATGAGCAAGAGCCAGCGGGAGTACTATCTCCGGGAGCAGATGCATGCCCTTAAAAAGGAGTTGGGTGATGTTGACGACCGCTCGGAGGAGCTTGACGAACTGCGTAAAAAAATCACCAAGACACGGATGCCCAAAGAGGTCAAGAAGGAGGCCTTGAAGCAGCTGAAACGTTTTGAGATGATGCATCCGGACGCATCGGAAGCTACCATTGTCCGCACTTATCTCGACTGGATTGTTGATATTCCCTGGCAGTGCAGCACCAAGGATAAACTTGACCTGAAAGAGGCTCGTAAGGTGCTGGACAGTGACCATTACGGCCTTGATAAGATCAAGGAACGGATTCTGGAATATCTTGCAGTCCGTAAACTGAACAAAAGCACCAAGGGGCCTATTCTGTGTTTTGTGGGGCCGCCAGGGGTGGGTAAAACCTCTCTCGGCCGTTCCATTGCCAGGGCTATGGGTCGTAAGTTTTATCGGCTCTCCCTGGGCGGTATGCATGATGAGGCCGAGATTCGTGGCCATCGCCGCACCTATATCGGTGCCATGCCGGGCCGGATTATTCAAGGTCTGAAGACGGCGGGCTCCAATAATCCGGTATTTATGATGGATGAAATAGATAAAGTGGGGCAGGATTATCGGGGCGATCCATCCTCCGCCCTCCTTGAGGTGCTGGATCCGGAGCAGAATTTTTCCTTTTCCGATCATTACCTGAATCTGCCCATGGATCTTTCCAGGGTCATGTTCATTGTCACCGCCAATATGGCTGATACCATCCCCGCCCCTCTCTATGACCGCATGGAGATTATCCGTTTATCCGGTTATACCCAGGAGGAAAAACTGATTATCGCCAAACGTTATCTTGTACCTCGTCAATTAAAGGATAACGGCCTCAAAAAGAAGCATATTATCATTGATGATCAGGTGCTGGGGCTGATTATCAGCAGTTATACCATGGAGGCAGGTCTCAGGAATCTGGAGCGTGAGATTGGCAAGGTCTGCCGCAAGGTAGCTCGTAAGATAGCCGAGGGGGGCCGCGGCCCCTATAAAATATCTAAGCGGACTTTGAGTAAATATCTTGGGCCGCAGAAGTTTCTGCCTGAAGCTGAGCAGGACAAAATTGATCAACCCGGCCTGGCCACCGGCCTGGCCTGGACGGAAACCGGCGGGGTTCTCCTCTATATTGAAGTCTCGGTTTTGAAGGGTAAGGGCGGCCTCACCCTCACCGGGCAGCTGGGTGATGTTATGAAGGAATCGGCCCAGGCTGCTTTAAGCTTTTGCCGGGCTCATGTTGATAAACTGAAATTACCGGATAATTATTTTGAGGATATTGATATCCATATTCATGTCCCGGCCGGGGCTATCCCCAAGGACGGGCCGTCGGCCGGAGTAACCATGGCCACTGCCCTTTATTCCGCCATTTCCGGCCGTCAGGTTAGATCTGATATTGCCATGACCGGTGAGATTACCCTGCGGGGCCGGGTCTTACCCATTGGCGGCCTCAAGGAAAAGGCCCTGGCCGCTCTGCGGGCCGGAATCAAGACGGTCATCATCCCGGATGAAAACAAAAAAGATCTGGTAGAAATCCCCAAGGACATCCGGGAGAAGATGGAGTTTATCCCGGTCAGGAATATGAGCCGTATTTTAAACATTGCCTTTAAAAAGTAACCAGTCATTCCCGGATATGCCGGAGAACCGGGGGCGGAGATGGATTATTATCGCCGCCCTGCTGTTTTTGCTTGCTGCCCTGTTAGGCGGTAACCTCTGGCATTATTCCAGAACCCCCCTGATCACCGGAGTATCCAGGGCGCCGGTGATCATCTATATCCCCCCAGGCGCCTCATTTAAGCAGATTCAGCATATTTTGAGCCGCGCCGGTTTAATAGAACCGGATCGTCGTTTTCTTATTCTGGCCCGTTTAACCGGGGCTGTCGGCCGCCTGCGGGCCGGTGAATACCGTCTGCCGGGCCGGATTTCGCCGTTGGACTTATTACGCCGTCTGCGCCAGGGCAAGACTCTGCGTCATTTCTTGACTATTCCCGAGGGGGCCAATATCTTCCAGGCCGCCAGGCTCATTGCCGATAGCGGTCTGGCTGATGAGCGGCAGGCTCTAACTCTATTCCATGATCCTGATTTTATTCATTCCCTGGGGTTGAATGAGAGCAGCCTTGAGGGCTATCTCTTCCCGGATACCTACTCCTTTAAACGGGGGATGACGGCCCGCTCGGTGATCGGCCGCATGGTAAAGAGGATGACCGTTGAATTTAGCGAGGAGTGCCGTCAGCAAAGCTCGAATGACAGAGTAATTATAGACTGCGATCTGTTAAAGGTGTCAAGTCCGGCGGATTCCCCGGCCAAGGGCTATCTTCATCTCAAGGCCCGTGAGGCTCTCATCCTGGCCTCCATTGTTGAAAAAGAGACCGCCGCTCCGGAAGAGCGGCCGGTGATCGCCCAGGTCTTTATAAATCGTTTACGAAAAGGAATGCGCCTGCAGACTGACCCCACGGTTATCTACGGTTTGAAAAAATTCCATTCTCCCCTCACCAAAGTTGACCTGAGAACCCCGACCCCCTATAACACCTATATCCTGCCCGCCCTGCCTCAAGGCCCCATCTGTAATCCCGGTGCCGCCGCTCTGCGGGCGGTTATGCGCCCTACTCCGGGCCATTATTATTATTTTGTCTCCCGTCACAACGGCCGTCATTCTTTTTCCACCACCCTTAAAGAGCATAATAGGGCGGTACGTAAATATAGAGATTATAAAGTAAGCGCTCCATAACACCCTTACATTCCGAGATGTTGTAAAGTCAGCGGTACGACCATGATCGCATTGCGGGGGGTGTGGTTTCTTGAGCGCTTACGTTTAAGTAGTTTGTTTTACCGGTAAAATAATGTATTTTAACCTCGTTGGTAAATGTTGACTCAGGGTCAAAAAGTACCAACTGCACAGAGTGTAACAGTTATAGACGTAAAAATTATCAGGAGGTGCAGCATGAAATCAAAAATCCGTCTTCAGGCTCTGCGGGAAGTGAGCAGCCGACGCCAAAGTGGTTTTTCGTTAATTGAATTATTGATTGTCATGGTCATTCTTGGCCTGCTTGCCTCTCTTGTCGGCCCTAAAATGTTCAGCAAGCTGGGAATGGCCAAGCAGAAAACGGCTCAGACCCAGATTGAAATGTTAATGACCGCTCTTGATTCATATCGTCTTGATGTCGGGCGCTATCCCTCTTCACAGGAGGGACTGGAGGCCCTGGTGCGCAATACCGGTAATGACAAATGGCATGGCCCCTATTTAGCTAAAGGCCTGCCCAAGGATCCCTGGGGAAATGATTATCATTACCAGAACCCTGGTGAACATGGTGAAGTGGATATAACCTCCTATGGGGCCGACGGCACCAGCGGCGGTGAGGGGGAAAACGCCGATATCGGCAGCTGGCAGTAAATGTACAATCAATTTAAAAAATTAAACTTCTGGCTTGTTCTCAGCCTGGACTGCCTGCTCCTGACCGGCGCTCATGTTCTGGCCTATTGGATACGCTTTGCTCAGCTAAGCGTTCCTGAATGGCGCAGTATAATCCTTGTTCTGCCCTTTTTACTGCCCTTTAAAATTATCGTTTTTTCCATGTTGGGGCTTTATCGCGGCATGTGGCGTTATACCGGCATTAACGATCTGTTAAAGGTCATCAAGGCCGTACTTATTACCACCATTGCCGCTCTTGCTGTTCTGGCGGTAGTCAACCGCTTAGAGGGCTTCTCACGTGCCGTCTTTATTCTTGACGGTATCCTTACCCTGATGTTCATCGGTGGTTTTCGCCTCGCTCTCCGTCTTTATTATCAGCGTTCCGATGGCAGTTTTTTCGCCCTTGACCGGGCCGCCCGCCTGTCTCAGAAAAAACGGCTGTTGATTATCGGGGCCGGGGACGCGGCTGAAAAGATGGTGCGCGAAATCAGAGACAACCCCCACCTGCCTTATCTCGTAGTTGGTTTTCTGGATGATATGCCCGTTAAAATAGGCAACCGGATTCACGGTATTACGGTGCTGGCACCCATTTCTGAACTGCACGAGACCATTATCAAAACCAAGAGCCAGGAAGTGTTAATTGCCATTCCCTCGGCCAGTCGTGATCAGATGCAGCGTATAGTTGATCTCTGTCGAACCGGCTCTGTACCCTATAAAACCCTGCCCAGTCTCGGCGAGATTATTAATAACAGGATATCTATCCGGGGGAGCAGGGATGTCGCTTACCGCGATCTCCTGGGCCGCCCTCAGGTGCGCCTTGAGCAAAAACAGATTGAGGAGGTTTTTCAGGCCAAAAGTATTTTGGTGACCGGAGCCGGCGGCTCCATTGGTTCAGAGCTCTGTCGTCAATTACTGCGTTTTGCCCCCGGCCGTTTGATCCTGTTGGACGCCGGGGAACAGAACCTCTATCAGATAGAGATGGAACTTTTGCATGAGCATGGCTTTGTTGATTATGTAACCATTCTTGGCAAGGTGCAGGATCGAGAATTGTTAGACAGTATATTTAAACACTACCACCCCGAGATAGTTATCCATGCCGCGGCCTATAAACATGTACCCATGGTGGAGAAAAACCCCTGGGAGGGGGTTTTTAATAATGTCTTTGCCTCCCGGCGTCTGATGCGGGCCGCCTGCCGGTACGAGGTAGAGCGTTTTATTGTAGTTTCCACCGATAAGGCGGTACGCCCTACCAATGTCATGGGAGCCACCAAACGGCTCTGTGAACGAATTATGCAGGCCTATTGCCTGGCCAACCAGGAGAAGGGTAAAACCCGCTTTATGGCGGTACGTTTCGGTAATGTCCTGGGTTCCTCCGGCTCGGTGATCCCTCTCTTTAAACGCCAAATTGAGATGGGCGGCCCGGTGACTGTAACTCATCCGGATATTAACCGCTATTTCATGTCCATTGATGAGGCGGCTCAGCTTATTCTCCAGGCCGCGGCCATGGGTGAGGGCGGGGAAATATTCATCCTCAAGATGGGTTCTCCGGTTTTGATCGCCCAGATGGCCCGTGATCTCATAAGGCTGTGCGGCAAAGAGCCGGATACCGAAATTGAGATTAAATATACCGGCCTGCGGCCCGGGGAAAAGCTCTATGAAGAGTTGATTACCGAAGGTGAGGGGATTGTCGCCACCCGGCATGAAAAGATTATGGTCTTGCGTGGTAATGGTATCCAGTTAGACGAACTGCGGCCGCTTCTCGAAAAATTGAAAAGCTGCGCCCGTAACCATGATGCCGGGGGAATTAAAAAAATTCTACTGGAGATGGTGCCTGAATATACCCCGGAGGAGAATGAGGCGGTATTCTAATCAGAAATCAGGGGCTATGAGGTAGTTTTTGCCCATGTCCGACGCAATCACAATAACCTCACTAATAACCCAAAACAAATCGGCCGCCCGTTGTGAATATTCTTATAGTTAAAACCAGTGCTATTGGTGATGTTACTCACACTCTGCCGGCTTTAAAGGCCCTGCGGGATCAATTTCCCAGGGCTGCCATCAGCTGGCTGGTGGAAGAAGAGGCCGCTGATATTCTGGTCGGTCATCCCGACATCGACCGTTTGCTTATCTCGCCGCGCAGGCGCTGGCTGCGGCAGTTAAAGGCCGGTAATATTCTTCCCACCATTAGAGAAATATGGTGTTTTATAAGAGAGCTTAGAGCCGTCAAATATGATCTTCTGCTTGATTTTCAAGGACTCTTAAAGAGCAGTATCCTCATTGCTTTCTGCCGGTCCCGGAGAAAAGCGGGCTTTGGGAGGGGAATGGAGCACAGTGAGGGCAGTTACCTGTTTTTAAATGAAAAAATAGCACCTGTATCCATGGATATTCATGCCGTGGAGCGTGAACTGTACCTGCTTAATGCCATAGGGATTAAAACCGGTCAGGCCGTCTGTAAACTGCCTATTACCACGCAAAACCGCAGGGAAGCAGATAATATTCTCAGCCGGGCCGGGGTAGACCATGCCCGTCCCCTGGTTATTCTAAACCCCATGACGACCTGGCCCACCAAACATTGGCCGGCGGAGGGGTTTGCGGCCCTCAGCCGTCTTCTGGCAGAAAAAGGGGCGCAAATTGCCTTTACCGGCAGTCCGGCTGACCGGGATGAGATTGCGGCCATAATTCGTGAATCTCAAATCAGCGCGCTCAATTTAGCCGGTAAAACCAATTTGCGCCAGTTGGCCGCCGTTTTTGCCGGAGCCGCGGTGGTTATCAGCACTGATACCGGGCCCATGCATATTGCTGCTGCCGCCGGAGTTCCGGTAGTGGTTCTCTTTGGTCCCACCGCCCCCTGGCGCACCGGCCCCCATGGCGGTCAACACACCATTATCAGAACCGCCGCCCCCTGCAGTCCCTGCTTCAAAAAAGAATGCCCGGTCGGCAGCTGCATGAAGGATATAAAGGTCGAAGCGGTATACCAGGCTGCCATCCTCTATTTATAAGTAAGCGCTCCATGAACACCCTGCCCCCAATATACAGGGGTATTGTCGGGGTACTTAAATGAGCACAGCAGGGCGTCCCTGAAACGCTTACATTTTAATCAGGTCTGTTTTACCTTGTCCTGGCGGTAATAGAGCCGCAGGTTGCGGCCATAGATAATCATACCGAAGGTTTGACCGACGAATAAGACTGGATCACGTCTGAAAATCGCGTAACTGATCACCATAAGTGAGCCAATGAGGCTTATAACCCAGAAGCCCAGAGGAAAGACCGATTTTTTTACCCGTTCTATATAGAGCCATTGATAGATAAAACGCCCGGTAAAGACAAACTGACCAGCCAGCCCCCAGAACATGAGCTTTAAGGGAATCTGTTTGTTAAACAGCATACTGTTAAAGCTGTAATCAGCCCCCAGCATCAGCCAGAGGAGGGCGGTGAGAGGAAACAACCAGCCCATTAATCGGAACAACGCCGGCATTTTCTGCCAGCTGCCCTGGTAATGGAGATTGCGAATATAAACCCCATAGGTGATGGATTGACCGGCGATAATGGCCAGATCACGGCGCAGAATACCGTAAATTGTGAGGATAAAGGAGGCCACAATGCTCAATTGCCAGAAGAGAAGCGGCGACATTACCCGTCCAGCCCGCTCGGAAAAGAGCCATTGCACCAGGAGTCGGGCTGAAAATAAAAGCTGGGCCAGAAAACCGACACCATAAACAAAATATTGATTCATGCGTTATTAAGTTCGGAACGATTAGCGACCTTATAATTAATATAGCGTTTCCGCATCCAGATAAAGGCCAGAGTGTCAAAGAAGGGGCCCAGCAGGCGATTCCAGAGATTATATTTGGCAGTGCCAGCGTAACGCGGGAAATGAGCCACCGCCACCTGCTTGACTTTCCCTCCCTGAAGTTGTATCAGGGCAGGCAGAAAACGATGGGTTCCCTTGAAAAAGGGAATTCGGCGGGCGTAATCAGCTTTCATGATTTTTAATGGGCAACAGGTATCAACTATGTGATCGTTAATCATCAAGCGCCGGAAGCTGTTGGCGAATTTGGAAGACATCCTCTTGACGATGGTATCCTGTCTTTTGGTCCGGATACCGTTTACCATATCATAGTCAGGGAAAAATTCAAAAAAAGTGGTGAAATCAGCCGGGCTGGTCTGGAGGTCGGAATCTATGTAACCAATAAGAGTAGAACGGCAATTGTCAATACCAGCCTTCACTGCCGTGCTTAATCCCCGGTTCTGGGCCAGGCGGATAAACCCGTAACGCCTGTCTGTCCGGCAAATAGCCTCAATCAGGGCCTGGCTGCCGTCAATGGAACCGTCGTTAACAAAGAGGACACTGATTCCATCCCGGCCGCTATTATTTAAAAAGGCGTCCATCTCTTGCCGGAAATGTCCCAGACTTTCCTCCTCGTTGTAGACCGGGACAATAATGGTCAGCCACGCCTCATGCTCCACAGTATTATTCTGCAAGTTCAACGCCCCACGCAGAGATTGGCAAATTCCCGGCCAATGGTATTCAACAGGGGCATCTTCCGCAGTTTGGCCGGAGAGCGCTCACCGTTAATATTGATAATTATCAGACGACCGGAGCCGTGCTTATAAATATTATCAAAATCCAGTATTGTTCCCAGCACTACCAGGCGGCCGCTGCGTACCCGGTCATGATAGCGAACCACGGCGAGGTCGGTTTGATAATCGACATCGGCCTCGACATTTTTCTTCAGACGCTCTTTGAAGGACATTTTTTTATAATTAACATGAGAAAGAGCCAGATGGAGATGATCAAGGTCACGGCGCAGAGCGCCTGGTAAATCACCATATCCTTCCATAAAAAGCCGCACGGCCTCATTGCCGGAATCCAGGGTGATTAACAATACCGGGGTTAAAAGATGCCGCACGCCATAATCAACCGCCCCGGCTGAGAGTTCCAACTGACTGCCGAAATTCCGTATCGTATATATGCCGCCTTCCCCTGAATTAATCAGACTGGGAACAATACGGGCATCGGGGTCAGTGAGCCAGGTTATATCGGGGCGTGTTCCCGGATCATAGAGCTTGATCCCATGCTTTAAAGCCTGGTTGTTTCCGATCAGCATCGTTTTGATAATTTCGTAAGGCGGCACTCCGGCTCTTATTTTATAAACACTGCGCATTCGGGCCTTAACCCCGCCGGCAGTCCCGAGACATAATATAAGTAATATAAAAACCAGCTTTTTCATATTAACCTCCCTCTTGCAATCAACTTTATTACCTTCTTATATACGGCATTTAATACCTTAATTAAACATTTTTACCACAATCAATTTTACAATTCACTTACTTGACAAGGACAAACAGCATACTTATTGTTGCTTTCAATCAACGGTACGCGAAAATATAGAACCCGGAACTGTTTTAATTAACAAGGATTTTCAAGCATAAATTTTTTATTGCTGAAATAATTTCCTCCAGATTAATACAGAAAAAAGGAGAAATTGGTGACAAGGCAGGAAGACAATATTGAGATGGACAACAGCCCAGGCGAAATAAAGGCCCAGGCAGCTGAAGATCTGGAAACAGACAACACCCCGGTGCCGGCTGAGGGCGGGAAAGAAGGGACGGCTGATATAGATCATGATTTAGATCAGCTGACTATTCTCAAGGAAGAAAACAAAGAATGCCGGGACAAGCTTCTACGTCTCGCCGCTGAGTTTGAGAATTACAAGAGACGGCAGGCTAAAGAATACGATAATGCCCTGAAATATGCCGCCGAGGATATTCTTAAACAATTACTGCCCACTATCGACAACCTGGAACGGGCTCTGGATCATCATGATTCCAAAAATTCAGCTACCATGATCGAAGGAATAGAGCTGACCTTGAAGGGTCTGACAACCATGCTCAATAAATTTGGTGTTGAGCCAATTTTAAGTACGGAGCAGCCTTTTGATCCCAATATCCATGAAGCCATGGTCATGGAGGCCAGCTCCGAGGTTCCGGCTCAGCATGTAATCCGGGAATTTGAAAAAGGTTATCGTTATAAGGACCGCTTGTTGCGGGCCGCCAAGGTTGTAGTATCCAAGGGCGCGGAATAAATATAAGGTAAGCGATCCATGAACACCCCCCTGCACACGTTGACCGGCCGCAATTACAGGGGGTATGATTGCACCCGGTCAACGTGCATATTGCGGCGTTCTTGAACCGCTCGCATACGAGCCTAATCGTACCACTACAGTTTTGGGATGTTGGGCGTTTGCGGATAAATAAGTTACAGGGTCGGTTACCCAACCCTCCCCTGTCGGAAAAGTTATAAATAAAGTTCCAGGCTGGTGGAATGTCAGCGTACGGAAATCAGAATAAGGAGAATTATCATGGGAAAAATTATAGGTATTGATTTAGGAACCACCAACTCCTGCGTAGCCATTATGGAGGGCGGCGACCCGCAGGTTATCACCAACGCCGAGGGTAACAGAACTACCCCCTCCATTGTTGCCTTCAGTGATAATGGTGAGCGTTTAACTGGTCAGGTCGCCAAGCGTCAGGCGGTTACCAACCCCACCAAGACCCTGTTTGCCATTAAGCGCCTTATCGGCCGCAAATTTACTGACCCCGAGGTTACCAAGAGTCTGGAGGTCAGCCCGTTTAAGATTGTCAAAAGCAAGGATAACCGGCCCATGGTCGAGATTGACGGCAAGACTTACGGTCCGGCTGAGATCTCAGCAATGATTCTCACCAAGATGAAACAAACTGCTGAAGAATATTTAGGTGAGCCGGTTACCGATGCTGTAATCACTGTCCCGGCCTATTTTAACGACAGCCAGCGTCAGGCCACCAAGGATGCCGGCAAGATTGCCGGCTTAGAGGTACAGAGGATCATTAACGAGCCTACTGCCGCGGCTCTGGCCTACGGTCTGGATAAAAAGAACGAGGAAAAGATTGCTGTATTCGATCTGGGCGGCGGCACCTTTGATATTTCTATCCTGGAAATTGGTGATGGGGTCTTTGAGGTTAAATCAACCAATGGTGATACCTTTCTCGGCGGCGAAGATTTTGATCTTCGCATTGTTAACTGGCTGGCCGATGAGTTCAAGCGGGAAAACGGCATTGATCTCCGCCAGGATAATATGGCTCTCCAGCGTTTAAAGGAAGAGGCGGAAAAGGCCAAGAAGGAACTGTCCACCACTATGGAGACGGATATTAATCTGCCCTTTATTACCGCTGACGCCAGTGGTCCGAAACATTTAAACATCAAGTTGAGCCGTGCCAAACTTGAAGATCTGGTGGGCGATCTTGTTGACCGTACCTTGACCCCCTGCCAGACGGCCCTTAAAGACGCCGGTCTTTCTCCATCCGATATTGACGAGGTAATCCTGGTGGGTGGAATGAGCAGAATGCCCCTGGTACAGAAGAAGGTGCAGGAAATATTCGGTAAAGAGCCCCATAAGGGGGTTAATCCCGATGAGGTTGTAGCCATTGGCGCCGCCATTCAGGGCGGGGTATTAAAGGGCGATGTTAAGGATGTTCTGCTCTTGGATGTAACTCCTCTCTCCCTGGGCATTGAGACCCTGGGCGGCGTTACCACCAAGCTGATTGAGAAAAATACCACCATCCCCACCAAGAAAAGTCAGATATTCTCCACCGCCGCCGATAACCAGCCGGCCGTCTCCATCCATGTCCTGCAGGGCGAGAGGGAAATGGCAGCCGACAACAAGACAATCGGCCGTTTTGAACTCACTGATCTGCCGCCCGCCCCGCGGGGAGTGCCGCAGATTGAGGTCACCTTTGACCTGGATGCCAACGGCATTCTGCATGTTTCAGCCAAGGATATGGGAACAGGCAAGGAACAGTCCATTCGGATTACCGCCTCCAGCGGTCTCACTGAGGATGAAATTGAGAAAATGAAACGTGATGCCGATGCTCATGCCGATGAGGATAAAAAGCGTAAAGATCTCATTGAGGCCAAGAATCAGGCTGATTCCATCATCTACGCCACCGAGAAGAGCCTGAAGGAGGTTGGTGACAAAGTAGATGCCGATACGAAGAAAAAAGTGGAAGATGCCAGTGCCAAGCTCAAAAAGACCATGGAAGGCGACGACACTGAGGCCATTAAGAACGATACTGAGGCCCTGACCCAGGCCTCTCATAAGCTGGCTGAGATTATGTACTCACAGGCCACCAAGGATCAGCCTGGTGCCGGCCCTGATGCTGGAGCCGGTCCTGATGCCGGAGCCGGCAAAAAAGACGATGACGATGTGGTTGATGCTGATTTTGAAGAGGTAAAATAGATTTATCCATGAAAATATTATCCGGCATTCAGCCATCGGGGCAGCTTCATATCGGTAATTATTTCGGTATGATGCTGCCCATGATTAACCATATGGATAAGGGTGAGCTCTATGCTTTTATTGTTAACCTCCATGCTCTGACCACGGTTCATGACCCTGAACATCTAAAGCGGCAGACTCTGAATGCGGCCATGGACTTCATGGCTCTGGGCCTTGATCCTGAACGCTGTGTATTCTGGGTGCAGGGTGACGTGCCGGAGGTTACGGAATTAAGCTGGATATTATCCACCCTCACTCCAATGGGGCTGCTGGAACGCTGTCACTCCTATAAGGATAAGGTCGCGAAAGGGATTGCGGCCAGTCACGGCCTTTTCGCCTATCCGGTTCTTATGGCGGCCGATATCCTCATCTACCAGGCTGACAAGGTGCCGGTGGGCAGGGATCAGAAACAGCATCTTGAGGTAGCCCGCGATATTGCTGTCAAGTTCAACAACTCCTTTGGTGAGACCTTTATCCTGCCGGAGGCGGTTATCGATGATAATGTTGCTACCGTACCCGGTATAGATGGTCAGAAAATGTCCAAGTCTTACGGCAACACCATTAATATCTTTCAGGATGCCAAGTCCCTGAAGAAATCGGTAATGGCCATCAAGACCGACTCCACCCCGGTGGAAGAATCCAAGAATCCCGACCAGTGTAATCTCTATAATATATTTAAGCTTTTTGCCCCCGCTGAACGTTTATCTGAGGTCAGAGACCTCTATCTCAATGGTGGAGCTGCCTATGGCTACATTAAGCTGGAGCTGGTGGATATACTCTGGGAGTTTTTTCGTGAACCCCGTGCCCGCCGGGCGGAACTGAACGCTGATCCCGGCCAGGTTAAAGAGATACTGCGTCAAGGTGCTGAAAAAGCCAGAGAACAGGCTGCTGTAACCCTGGATATTGTTAAAGAGCGTATTGGTCTTCGTTATTAATAACGGTTGTCAGTTTTTTGACAAAGAGTAATTTTTTCCCCTTCTGATATTTCGACAACCGGGTAATTTTTGCCCGGTTGTTTTTTCCCGTCCCGGGTCAATTGCTGTATTTGTTGTATTTCCCCTTACTTTTCTGCCTTCACAGCCTTTGCTTGCTGTCCCTTCATCATTTTTTCTCTTTGGCACGATAATAGCATTAAATAATAAAGCAAAGATGCCGATAATTATTATTAGAATGTTAAAAGCCGGTGCGCCGCAAGACGTTTAACGGTTTGGTTTTACAAGTAAGCGCTCCATGAACACCCTGTTGCACGCGCTCAAAGCCCCCAATATACGGGGTGTATTATCGGTGGCTTTGATCATGCACAACAAGGCGTCCCTGAAACCCTTACATTCCGAGATGTTATAAAGGAGTGTGGTTTATGGGGCGCTTACTTTACAAGGAGATGAACAGTGATGCTTGGCACAATGACTTACGACAATCCGAGTCAGGAAATAAATCTAAACAGTCTGGTGGTAGAGCTGGAGCATTATCGACGGCAGTCGGAATGGTTAGGTCTGGTAAATGATCTTCACGCCAGGCTCTCCGGGGCTGTTGATCTGCCTACCATGTTGGAGGCCTTTTCCGTCTGGCTGACCCCTCTGGTAGATCATGAACTGATGGCCTATGAAAATCAGGAACGCAACCGGGTACATATGCTCTGCTCCTGCCACGGGCCTGACCGTCGTCAGATCATAGAAATTGCCCAAAAGTCCCTTAAGCTGCAGGCCAATATTGAAGATTCTTATTACGGTCTGCATGATAATTTTCATCTTCACCGCTGGACTCTCGATAAATTCAAGGCCAGCGGCATTTTGCTGGTGCTCAAGAAGGATAAGAAAATCACCCAATACGAGGAGAGTTTAATCAACAAAGGCCTGAAGATTTTAAGTGAGCCTCTGCAGCGGGCTCTGGAGTATGAAGACCTCTATGAGCAGGCCAGTCACGACACTTTAACCGGCCTGCTTAACCGCCGGGTTTTTGAGGAGCGGATTACCTCCATCATGGCCCAGTCCCACCGGCATGGTCATCCTGTTACTCTGGCCTGTCTTGATCTGGATAAATTCAAGGAGATAAACGATACTCATGGTCATGCCGTGGGAGATATGGTCTTACAGAAAATGGCCGGGATTATGAAAGGAATGGTGAGGAGCTGTGATGTCCTGGCCCGCGTAGGTGGTGATGAATTTGTTATAATCCTGCCAGAGACTAAGTTAGCCGATGCCAAATCCCTGGCCAACCGTCTGTGTCTGGCCATTGATCAGTTTGAATTACCTGCTATCGGCAGCAGTAAACTGGGGATAAGTATCGGTCTGGCCGAATTAGACCCTGACCAAAGCCAGGAAAAATGGCTGCAACGGGCAGATGAGGCTCTGTACCAGGCCAAAGCTGCCGGCCGCTCACAGGTCTGTTGCCTCTAAAATCAACCGTGCGGATAAAGACCTTAAACAATATCGCCGCCGAGGGCCTGGCCCTGCTGGGCACAGATTATGAAACAGGGGCGAAGATTGATCGTCCACAGGCAATTATCGTCCGCAGTTCTTCAGTAAATACCAGTCAATATCCCGACCTTCTTGCCGTGGCCAGGGCTGGAGCCGGAGTAAATAATATCACTGTTACCGAGGCCACTAAAGCCGGGGTCTGTGTCTTTAATACTCCGGGAGCTAACGCCAATGCCGTGGCGGAACTGGTTTTTATGATGCTTGGAGTCTGGGCTCGTAACCTCCATCAGGCCCATGATTTCTGTCGTCAGCTGAGCGCCTTGAATGACGCGAAGATCAAGACCCGCACCGAGGCCGAAAAAGCAAATTTTAAGGGGTTTGAACTGGCCGGTAAAACCATGGGGGTTATAGGCCTGGGTCAGATCGGTATTAAAGTGGCTAATGGCGGGGCCTTCCGCCGCATGCGGGTTATCGGTTTTGATCCCAATCCAGCTCTGAAAAATATCCACATTCTCTCCCCGGAGGTTATCCTGGCCCGTTCTCTGACTGAATTACAGGAACATGCTGATATTATCAGCCTTCATCTCCCTCTGAACGATAAGACCCGCGGTCTGATAAATTCCGATTTTATCAAGCGCCTGAAGCCGGGCGCCGCTCTGTTGAATTACGCCCGCGGCCCGGTGGTGGACGAAGAGGCAGTACTTGCCGCCCTGGATAGTGGTCAGCTCAGTATATATATCAACGATTTTCCGAGTCAACCTTTACTGCGTCACCAGCAGGTTATTACCACCCCTCATCTTGGGGCCAGTACCGGTGAGTCCGAGGAACAATGCGCTAAAATGGCGGTTAGTTCCCTTAAAAATTATCTGGAGTATGGCACCATCAGTCACAGTGTTAATTTCCCGGCCGCCGAGGCTATTATCCGTCATAATATAGCCTGTCGTCTGATTATAATTAACAACGATATTCCCGGAATGATTGGTTTTGCCTCACAGATTATTGGCAATTCCGGTATTAATATAGCGAGTTATAATAATCAGAGTAACGGCCGTATAGGTTATAACATTATTGATCTGGAAGGCCTGCCCGGGCCTGAGGTTATTGAGACAATAGAAAATAACCCCGATGTTGTGCGTGCCCGCCTCATTCAATTCGTAAGCGCCTCATAAACTTTATTTAATCACCAGCTCCACCTGCATACCGGAGTTCTTTTTGTCCTTATCGCTATTGAGCGGCAATCGCGGCTCAATAATAAAGAGACGATCAGGCTTTACCCCACCTTTATTCACCAGATAATTAACCACTCTCTCTGCCCGTTTGTGGGCCAGGAGGCGCAGGTCACTATCATTTATGGTGATATTATCCCGAATGATCAGGGCCATTTTCTCGGGAGTAATTTTCGGTTTTTTAGAAAATATGCCCTTGATTAATCTCCAGGCCTTTTCTCCTTTGCTGCGCGGGTGAAGGCGCTCCTGCAGTGACTCATAGGCCATTTTCAGGTATTTGGGATATTCATCCGGGCCGATGGTGATCATCTTGAGCCGGGCGGGCTGTCTACTAATATCAGCTGTTTTTTCCCGGCGGGACTTTTCAAGTTTAAGTAAACGGGCAAAGGCCATATCCTTTAACTCTTTACTGTCCTGAACCGGTGCCGCCATGCCTGCAATATCCATCTGCAAGCCGGGACGTTCATAAAGTATCTTGGCTGTTGCCGCCAGTTTTTTTCTGGCGGCGGCTGACAGTTCCGCCCTGCCGGGGCGGAAAGAAATATATTTCAGATCTTCTCCGTTCGGGATCAGAGCCCCAAGGAGGGCAAAAGGCGATGTAACTGCCTTGGTAATGATGTTGAAAATAACCTTCACCACCACCCCGCTGACACTGAATTCAGGATCATCTAAATTACCTTCAACGGGGATATTGAGGGTAATCTCACCCTGACGATTTCTCAAGAGAGCCAGGGCCAGGTGAATCGGCAAATTAACCGCGTCGGGGCTGTCGACTTTCCTGCCAAGGGTAAATTGATCGAGAAAAATCTTGTTATCCGCCTCAATTTTCCGGTTGGTAATCAGGTAATGCAGGTTCAGGGTCAACTTGCCTTTTTTTGTTGTGTAACCGATACTCTTCCCGGTATATGGTGAGGCCGGGCTCAGGTCAATGTCGTGAAAATTAAGATTTAAGCGGGCATAAAATGGTTTTTTAAAGGGATTGATCCGGCCGCTGATATCCATTGGTGAGTGCTGATTTATTTTGCCGGATATTTTCACTGCTGCCAGGGAGTCCGGGTCAGAAGACAGGCCATTGACGGTACCTGATATGTCATCAATAACGGCGTTATATGAGGGGTTTATGTCAAGGTCGAAAAATTCAAGGGCTGCCTTGTTTAATACGATCCTGCCAATTTTGAGAATGGGGTATTCAGTTGGCGGACTGCCGGGGGTTGCGGGTCTGTCTTTGCTTTTGACAAGCAGGGAAGAAAAATTAAGTCTGCCGCCGGGCTCACGCTCAATCCGGCTGAATAAATTTTTAACGGTGATGGTATTGATGTTTAAGGCCGCCGGTCTGCTTCTGTATTTAAATCCCGCGAAATCAAGGGCAGACCATTTTATCAGATCATTACCGTGGGTTGTGTCAATAGTCGCGAAGTTGGCGATATTCCAGGCGCCGGTAAAGACCGCCGGTATTTTACCGTCCTTCTGTTTCATGGACAAATGTCCTTTAATATTCAGCTCTCCTCTGGTGATAATCAGGTTTAAATGTCTGTTTATATAGGGCTGCAGTGGGGTAAGGCCCAGTTTTCCAGTGAGGTTGAGGGAGAGAGCCAATGGCTTCAGGGTCACGCTGCCGGCTCCCCGCAACCGGCCATTCCTGTTGAGCCGCATACTGAAAAGCAGCTTCGCCTTTTGAGAGATTGAGGCCAGATCAGAGAGAGTCAGCGATATTTGGGCGGCCGTCATGGTGGCCGGGTGTTCAAGGCTGTTATCGGTGAAGGAAAGCGCCGCATTGGTCAAATCCGCTTTGTTGAGTGATATCAGCCAGTTCCCCGCGGAGCCGGTTGTTTTGTGAGATCCCGGCTTTTTTATGGTTGTTGTTTGTGAATCAGCCGCAAGGGATGGTTTAATTAAATGTGTAATATTCAACCCGCCGTTTTTCTCCTTAAAGATATGTAGAATCAAATTCTGCGCCTTGAATTCACCAATATGAGCTTTTCTGTCTTCAAGTTCTGCGGAGCATTTCCGGATGCTGAGGTCAGGCAGCAGGAGCAGCTCGCCATGTTTATCCTCCAGACGCAAATGGCGTAAGTCAATATTAAGATCCGTCAGTTTTGTTTGATTGTGCCCTTGATTGTTTACTGAAAAGTCGGCTCTGGTGGAGACATCCAATATGCCGTCCGTAAGTTGAGGGATGATAAACTGTTGGCTGTAGGGCTTGTATCTGGCAAGTTTTAGATCCTTTAAAGAGATATCAGCCTTTACCCGCAAGGGATAAAGGCTGATATCTCCATGGGCGGCAATGTGTTCGGCAGATTCGGTCTCAGCGGAAATTTTGACGACCGCTTTACGGCCGGGAATGGTACTGAAATTTTTAACGCTCAACTCAAGGGGCCTAATAATGGTTGTAAAGGATGAGACTTTCTCATCGTTGAAGCGAATTGTTCCTCCATGGATGGTAAAGTCTTTGACACTTAAATGAAGGGCTGGTTTCCGGGGCGGGATATGTGGTTCGGTCTTTGCCGGCGTGGTTTTGTCAGACCCCGCAAAACACAGCGGCGCGATCCTGCTGTCCTTAAAACGGCGCAGGGTAAATTGTGGTTTATCAATGGTGATTTTGACAATGTTTATTTCTTTTGCCAGGAGATTAGAGGGGCCGGTTTGTATGGATATTTGAGGAATTTTGAGATAAGGCGTTTTTTCTTTATCTGTTATGATAATCCGTTTTAAATTCAGAAGGCCGCTGAACGAAAGCCTGGGTAAAAGCGAATTTTTGTTGTTTTTATTGTTATAGGTCAGACGACCCTTGATGTTGAGGAAGGCGGATGCCAGCCTGATTTGAGAAGGATTGATTATATAGCCCAGGTACGCCGGGATATTAATACCCTTGATGCCGATTTCAAAGTTTGTCTCCCTGGATGAAGCAAAGGGCTTGGTAACACCATTAACAGTAAATTTTGTACCATTAATGGTGGCGGCAAAGTCCGGCTGAATATAACTGCCAATCTGGTAAGGCAGATTGGAGATTTGAGGAATCGCCAGCATAAGTCTGGTTATTTTATGTAATTTATGTTTGGGAAGGTCATTAAAATATATGGCTCCCTTGCTGATCCGAACATTGTTAATTGAAAAAAGAAAAGACCGGGACGCCGGAGCTTTTTTCGCCGGAGCAGAATTCTCAGGCAGCAGGTCGGAAAAGCTGTATTTCAAATCATTATTGCGGCGGCAGGATATAACCGGATCGGCAAGCGTGATTGATTTGATGATTAAGGCCTTTTTCCAGACAGAGGCAATTTCAAAATTGACGGCCAGCCGTTTAAATCTGATAAATTTTTTGTTCCCTTTATCCTTTTGGCTCAGGGAAAAATCCTCAATTACCGTTTGCAGGGTAAAAGGATTAAATTCTATTCTGCCGATGGAACATGCCCGGCCCAGGCTCTGGGGAATTTTTTTTTGTAAAATAGATTTTGCAAGCGGAGGAATGGCGAAAAAACCGGTCAGGGTGTAAACCAGTAAAGATATAATAACCCAGAGCAGGGCCTTGCGGGGCCGGGACAGGGCTTGATAATGCCGGAAAACCGTTCTTTTTTGACCCGTTTTGTTCTTCATGCGTAAAGGAGGGGAGTAAAGTTATGTAAGTGACAAACGAACCACACCTTGACATTTGCAACACCCCCAGACTGTAAGCGCTTCAGGGACGCCGCCATGTGCACGTTGACCGGGTGCAATCATACCCCCTGTATATTGCGGCCGGTCAATGTGTGCAGGGTGGTGTTCATGGAGCGCTTACAAAGTTATTGTTACCTGTCTTAACATGGTTATTGAATTAAATCTCTGGAGAATATCCAGGCTGTTCCCACCTTCACTTGCCTTTCAATACTCTTTAGGTTTATATTTATGGTGATCCAGAACCAATCATTCGTGGTTATCGCTCAAAAAAAATAAACAATTTTACCATTAATGCCTCGATCCAGACATACCATAAGATATCGCCTGATCCGCCTGTACTGCCTGAGCTTCGCGATTGTCACCCTGATGATTATCGCCTATTCGTGGCAGATGCTGTCTTTTGAGAAGAAAATGACCAATCTGGAAAATGTCCACGCCCTCTTTGATAATGTTCTGGAGATGCGGCGTTATGAAAAAAACTTTCTGCTGCATGCCGGAGGTGATAATCTAAAAAAAATCATCTTTTATCTCAAGAAGGTGGAAAGAGATGTTCACGAATCCGGCCCCAACCTTGCTCGAATTGCCGGTCAGGAGAATTTAGAGAATTTTAAAAATACCCTGCATTTATATAAGGCGATATTTCAGCACACATCCTCTGTGACGCAGGTGGATCAGCGGTCAGCCCGGCGGCTGGGTAAAGTTCTGACAGACTTTACTGATCAGCTGCTCTCCATTCAACATCCCCGGATCAGACATGAGTTAAAATTAATTTTTTACAGTTATATAATAGTTACCGGTCTCTTCTTTCTTGTCATTCTGCCGCTTTTCATGATGCGGGTTAACAGTATTCTGCAACGTATGTCTTTTTTACAGAAGGCCATCCATGATCTGGCAAATGACAACTTTACCCCGATTCCTGATTCCAAAGGCGAAAACGATGAGGTTTCTGAACTGCTACTGGCTTTTAATAAAATGGCTGCCGAACTGAACACCAAGCAGAACCAGTTGATTCGTTCCCGCAAATTAGCGGCAATCGGCACCTTTTCTTCTGGAGTCGCCCACGAATTAAACAACCCCCTTAACAATATTTCGCTCTCTGCCGACACCCTGCTGGAGGAATATGATACTCTCAGTGCCGGGGAATCCAGGGAGATTCTGACTGATATTATGGTTCAAACGGAGCGGGCCGGCAAGATTGTTAAAAACCTGCTGGACTTTTCCAGGGATAAGGCCCCCGAAACGGCCACTCTTAATATCAGGGAGGTTATTGATCCCACCATTGATCTTATAGCCAATCAACTGAAAATCAATTCCATCTGGGTTGAAAATTATATCCCGGCCAACTTGCCGGCAATAAGTGGTGATCTTCAGCAGTTGCAGCAGGTTTTTCTAAATTTATTTCTGAATGCTATCCAGGTAATGCCGGATGGCGGCCTGATCCATTTAAAGGCTGTGGAAGAGCCTGAGGATTATATCAAGGTCAGTGTCGGTGATACCGGTAGTGGTATCGCGCCGGAACATATAGAGCATATTTTCGCTCCCTTTTATACCACCAAGGAGGTGGGCAAGGGCACAGGCTTAGGCTTGTCCATTGTCTATGGTATCATCAAAAAACACGGCGGTTATATTAAAGTTAAGAGTACAATAAACGTCGGCACCACCTTTTCCGTTTATTTACCATTGGCCGCTGCTGACCAGAGGAAGTCAATAAAATGAGTATGCGGGTTGCTGTTATTGATGATGAAAAAACTGCCGGGAATCTTGTCAAAAGGGTTCTTGAACAGGAGGGCTTTGCTGTTGAGCTTTTTACGGCTGGTCAGCCTTTTTTAAGCCGCATGAAACAGGAGCCTTTTCAGATTGTTTTTATAGATTTACAACTGCCTGATATAGACGGCCTGACCATTCTTAACCTTGTTAAACAGTTGAATGAAGACACTGAGGCCGTTATCATAACCGGCCACGCCTCGATAGAGACTGCCCTGGATGCCACCGAGAAGGGGGCCTTTCATTATATCACCAAGCCCTGTAAACGTCACGACATCCGCCTGGTGGCCCAGCACGCCCGTGAAAAAATTATGCTCCGGGCTGAAAACCGGCGTTTGAAACTGGCCATGGGCGGTAATGATCACCTCTCCGGTTTTGTGGGGGCCAGTGAGGTTATGCAGGATATTTTCGCCATGATAAAAAAGGTGGCAAAAGTCAATTGCAATGTCCTGCTGCAGGCCAAAACCGGCACCGGCAAGCAGATGGTGGCCAGGGCCATTCACTCATTAAGCCCCCGCAAGGACAAGCCTTTTATATATTTCAACTGCGGCGGCTTTGCCGAAGAATTAATCTGCAATGAGTTGTTTGGTCATGAAAAGGGGGCCTTCACCGGGGCTGTAAGCACCAAGGTTGGTCTCTTCGAGACCGCGGCAGGCGGTACAGTCCTGCTTGATGAAATAGGTGAAATGCCTCTGTCCATGCAGGTTAAGCTCCTGCACGTCCTGCAGGAACGTCAGATTTTAAGGGTGGGCGGCACCAATCCCATTGATCTCGATATCAGAATAATAGCCGCCACTAATATTGATTTAAGAACAGCCGTTGAGCAGGGCTCCTTCCGTGAAGACCTCTTCTACCGCCTTAATGTCGTGGGTATGCGTCTGCCGAGCCTCACTGAAAGGCGGGAAGATATCCCGCTCTTGAGTGCCCACTTTATTGATAAATTCAATCTTGCCTTTAATAAAAAAATTAAAGGTTTTTCGCCCCAGGCCCAGGAGCTGCTTAATAATTATGATTTTCCAGGCAATGTTCGGGAATTAGAGAATATAATCCAGCGCGCCGTGGCTCTGGCAGACAGCGGTGAAATCCTGATTCGTGATCTGCCCGCCCGGCTGCGCAAGACAAATATGCCCAATCTGGCAGATGCCCCACCCCTGATGTCCCTGGATGAGATGGAAAAGCAACATATCTCCACGGTCTTAAAGCAAACCTCTTATAATAAAAATCTGGCCAGCAGCATCTTGAAACTGCCCCGTACCACCCTCTGGCGGCGCATAAAGAAATATAAACTGCGCCTGCCGGATGAATAATCCATTTTGAAACACTCTGACCGGGAAAAAGATCGCTATGCTTCTGTATCATTGACTATCCCCATTGGCAGGCACCCTTGTTTCTTTTTGAAACACTAATTGTTTCCGTTTCAATTATTGTCCCTCCGAATTACGTTTTACCATGGTCATATTTCACTGTTAAAAACGGTCTGTTGCGTAAAAAGCTGTTATTTCAGTTGATTATCTGCCCTGTTGTTGGCCGATGGATTTTTTCTGTGTATTTTCTGTTTTTTTCATGTTTAATCTCTTGAATTATCGTATATTTAATTACTAATATTAATAATATTCAGCGTATTTATCTGCCTGGCATCTATTGTGCAAAAGGTTAGGTCAACATATCCACGAATTGATCGCCGCTATGTTTTTTTTAATCTATATTGCATTGTCATGCTTGATTTACAGAAGCTGTGCGAGCGCTCAAAGCCCCAGTATACGGGGTATATTATCGGGGGCTTTGAGCACGCACAACAGGGCGCCCCCTGATTGGTATCGTTTTTTACGGGATATGATCAGGGAAGCCGGGATATGGGGAGAGGCGTTTCCAGGCTGCCGCCGGTTCATCTTCAGCAGGCAGCAGGGAATATAATTTTATTTGGTTTTGGGTAATTGGACCCATCTAAATTTAATCAAAAGGAGATTAAACAATAATGTGGCACATGTATCTTCCCATTGCGGGAAACAGCGTAAATATTCTTACCATCTTTGGTCTGGGCGGTGTTGTAGGTCTGCTGTCGGGAATATTTGGGGTTGGCGGCGGGTTTTTGATGACTCCGCTGCTGATAATGATCGGTATTCCTCCTACAGTGGCTGCCGCCTCTGATTCCAACCAGATTGTCGGGGCATCCACCTCAGGCACCCTGGCTCACTGGCGGCTGGGGAATGTTGACGTCAAGATGGGATTGTTACTTCTCGTTGGCGGAATAATCGGCGGCACGGGGGGCGTCCAGGTAATCAAGATACTGCGCGCCACGGGTAATGCCGATTTTCTAATTAACATTACTTATGTCCTCATGCTGGGCGGGGTTGGCTCTTACATGTTCTGGGAAAGCCTGCAGGGCTTGAAACAGGAGGCCGAAACTTCACCGCCCCAGGGGACGGCAACGGCAGCCCCTAAACAGGAATCCACCTATGCCCGACTGCTCAAAATGCTGCCCTGGCAGACAAAATTTGAAAAATCCGGTTCGGAGATTTCTATCCTGCTGCCCCTTATTTTTGGAACTCTGGTGGGGGTTCTGGCCGCTATTATGGGGGTTGGCGGCGGATTTATCATGGTACCGGTAATGGTCTATTTACTGCGGATGCCCATGCATGTCGTAGTTGGTACCAGCCTGTTCCAGATTCTCTTCACCTGCATAAATGTTACCATTATGCAATCATATAGTAATCATACGGTTGACTTTGTTCTTGCCCTTCTGCTGTTAGCCGGTTCCACTATTGGCGCCCAGTTTGGTACCGCGGTGGGGAAAAAATTAAAAGGTGATCAATTAAAAATTTTATTAGCGTCTCTGGTTCTTTTAGTCTGCGTAAAAATGTTGGCAGGACTCCTGATAACGCCGGATATTCTCGTTGCTTTAAAAGGAGGACATTGAGAATGAAAAAGATAATAATTCTATTAAGTATTAGTTTTCTGGCCTTTTTAGGGCTGGCCAGGGTCTGCCTGTCGGCAGACATCAACATGACAATAACACCTGCAGTCGTTGAAATCAGTACCTTTTACAATGGAACCTCGGTAATGGTCAAAGGCCGGATTCCGGCCAATGCCGAAGCCGTAATCCGGGTCAGCGGTGCCGGAGAAGAACTGCATTTGAAGAAAAAGGGGAAAGTAGGCGGCTTTTTATGGATGAATACCGGCGATGTTACCCTGGAGAACGCTCCCAACATCTACATGGTGTATACACCTAAGGAAATTACGGATCTGGACAACTCTCCGGCCAGACGGCTTAGCATTCCTGCCCTGAAAGATCGAATCACAGTAAGCCCGGCCGGCGAAGACAAGGATTTTATTGTCGGCGAGTTTATCAAGTTGAAGGAGAAATACGCCTTGTATACCGTTAA
This sequence comes from Desulfobacterota bacterium M19, assembly GCA_048820955.1. Lineage (GTDB taxonomy): Bacteria > Desulfobacterota > Desulfobulbia > Desulfobulbales > VMSU01 > JAADIV01. The sequence continues at coordinate 154,691 of JBMERE010000001.1, forward strand.
CGACGAGACCGTAAAGTACGGTGCCGTCAGTAACGGCACCAAGACTTTCAGGGTGAAGGTTGTCATCCCGCCCAGAATGAAACAGGGGATTTATAAGATTGATCTTGGGATCGTGCAAGATGGTAAGCTGACAGGGGTCATCTCAAAAGAACTCGAGGTGAAGCTCATAGGTTTTCCGGCTCAGTTGAGCAAGCTGGCTTTCGGTAAACCCTTAACACACGGCATTATGGCAGTATTGGTTGCCATTGCCGCCGGGTTGTTCATGGGGGTTATATTCAGAGGTAAAGGTGGCGCGCATTAACAAAGCCTGAGGATTAGCTCATAGCAGATTTCGGGGCACAGAGTTATTCTCCGGAACTCGAAATCTGCGGCTAACTCCACATCGTGTAACAACTTTTACACATCTCTACTACGAATTCCGCACTCGCCTATTCCGTTTAACCGTAAGCGCCCCATGAACATCCTGCTGCACTTCACTCGGAGTTTACGCTTTCCTGAACAGTTACGGTTACAAGTTAAGGGTAAGCCCCAGCCCTTGCTGAATAGTTACCACCCTGGTAACACAAAGTTCCTGAACAAGGGGTAAAGGGCGCTTAATGCCCCTGCCCGTCCGGTTGCCGGAAATTAAATGCTATTTCCATTTTGGAGAGTTATTAATGAGCGACGAAGGTAAAATCAGTATCTTGATTCTGGACGATGAGCCGATAGTCAGTAAACGTCTTAAACCATCTTTAGAGAAGAAGGGGTATGAGGTGGAGACCTTCACGACCAGTATAGACGCCCTGCAAAGAACCGGGGAGAGGAATTTTGATATTGTGATTACTGATTTAAAGATGGAAGGCCTGGATGGTATGGAATTTTTAACGAAGGTCAAAGAGCGGTCACCACAAACTAAAGTAATCGTTATTACCGGTTTTGCCACTCGGGAAACCGCGAGAGAATCTTTTGCGAAAGGGGCCTCCGACTTCCTGGCTAAACCTTTCAAACTCAGTGAGATCACCAGGGCTATTGAAAAGGCGGCAGATAAAAAACAGGGTAATTATTCAGTCTGATGTCTATATCGGTATGTTTGTAGTTACCCCGCAAGTTTAAAAGCTCCATGTAACCCCTCAATCACCATCTGCGTCCCGATTACTGCCAGAATCAAGCCCATCATACGCGTTATTACTCCTAAGGCTCCAACTCCAATGAAGGTAACAAACTTTTCACCAAAGACAAAAAATACGTAGGTGATCAGGCAAAGAACAGCAAAAGAAATAATGGTTACCACCATTCCGGTCAGCCCGCCTCCAGCGGAAAAGTTCATTGCCGTGGCGATGGTACCGGGGCCTGCCAATATCGGCATTGCCAGGGGAGAGATTGCGACGCTCAGTGCCGCCTCGCGGCATTTTTGTTTATCCTTTTCATCGGGGTGATGAACGCTTGACTGTTTACCCTGCAGCATATGGAAGCCGATCAGAAAGACCAGCAGGCCGCCGGTAATCCGAAAGGCGGGCAGAGTGATACCAAAAAGCTCGAAGATCACCTTGCCGGCGATGGAGAACACAACAATTACCAGAAATGCCAGGGCCAGTGACTGTAAGGCCACGGTTTTAACCGTCTGTTTATCATCACCGCTGGTCAGACCAAGAAAAATCGGCACATTGGCAATGGGGTTCATGATGGCGAAAAACCCCATAAACACCGTTAAGCTGTGCAGCAGTATACTTTCCATATTTTTATCCATTGTCTCTTGCCCGTGAAGATATCTGTCGGCAGATTCATCTTTTTATTTTATTGCTTCACTGGTACGAATAGCTTATAGTAAAAAAATTTCTTGACATTTTTGTGCGTATTTATTTTTAACAACGTTCAAAATTAAATTTTTTTAAAATTACTGTTTTTTCAGTAATTATATACCGTTATTTTTCATGAGCGTAAAAGAAAAAGATATTTTGACAGGGCAGGGGATCAATAACCTGGTCAGCCTGGCAGCTGAATACAACTGCCCGTGGGTGCTGTTTAGTGAAGATATAACCGGTCCGCCGGATTTATTAAGGTGGATGGATCTTGAAGATCTCAAAAAACATGGCTGGTTTCCTGAAGAAGTTACTGATCAGAAAGCCACGGTTATTACCTGTCGGCCGCCCAGAGAATTAATCGCGGAGATCAAGGAGCGCCTGCAGGTTGATGAGGTCGAGTTTATTGTTACTACTCCCGCCGATCTGCGTCGAATTGTAGAGCATAATCAGGATATTAATCCAGGTTTTCCGCCATGCGCCGGTCGAACCCCGCTGGCCAGAGTGCGAACCCATCTGGCCGGCCGCCGCTCTCTCCTCTCCCTTTACCGGACATTGATGGCCAAAAGCAGAACCAATCTGGCTCTGGTACGCACCGGGTTCTCGTTTATTGCCATTGCCCTGCTTTTCATCCGCACCTTCCCGCCCATTATGGGCACCAGAACCTTTGGCGCTCTGGTGGTGGAATTGCCCCTGCTGATTCTTGGAATATATATGGTCGTGGTTAATATGCTGAAATATCTGCCGGCCAGGAAAATAAACATTGTCTTACCCCCTTACGCCTCTACAACTCCCACCGGGGGAACTTCGGTACTCAAGGTAGAGAATGAGGAAGAATACCCGATTTTCAGCCGCACCCCGGAAGTGGCAGGCGCGGCTGAACTCAGGGCAGACTGGTCCAGTCTGTCGCCGGTTATGCGGCGCCGCTTTCTGGCCAGTGATCGAACTGATTATGCCGAAGAACGGACAACCCTGGCCTGTTTGAGAACCTGGGTGGCCAATGTCAGAACCTGGCTGGCCTTTGTTCGTACCGGCGGGGCCTTTCTGGGCCTTGGCTTAGGTCTGATCCGCGCCTATCATGCCGGTTTATGGCGTATTTTAGATTTCTCCCTGGTTGGCTTAGGCCTCATTATGATCGCGGAAGGGCTCTACTGGTATTCCCAGGGGCATCAAACTGCCAAGGTTGGCTTTAACTCGGTTAAACGGATGAACGCTAAAGAGAATATATGGGATTTCTTTTTCCCGCATCGTCAGCTTCCCGATTCTTTGATTAAAATGGCTCCTCTGCCGGTGCACAAGGGGGCGGCGGCCGGCATATGGGCGACCACCGGTCTGGCTCTTGAAAGAACTGTTCTGGCTGACCGCCGCAACTTTATGGCCCGCCTGCGCACGGTTATGGCCTGCGGTATCAGGACAGGTTATTCCTATATTCGTACCGGCCTGACCCTCTTTTTTATTGGTCTGGTTTTTGCCGTTTACTTTCATAAAACTAATATTTACTGGTACGTTTACGAAATATCCATGATGGTAGGAGGGCTGGCGCTCATCGCTGAAGGTCTGTTGTGCGCTCTGCCGGCGGAAAAACTAAGGCAGCAGTTCCCTTACTGTAACGCGGATATAGAAATAACTATCCCCAATTACGGCGTCCCCTGCCGAACCTGGAAAAAAGCAATATTCGACCGTGAAAGCAAATAATCCACAGAAATCAAGTCCATTAAGTATTCTCGTTTCCTCCGACTCTCTTCCTGCAGAGTCCTTTGAGGCTGCCAGTCAAACTGCGGCCGCTAACAATCTGCCTCTGACTCAGGTATTGATGCGGGAATATGGTCTGTCACGTTCGGTTCTCCTGCAGGCCCTGAGTGATTATTATAAATGTCCGTTTATTGAATATGATGAGCGGCTGCCTATACCGCCGGAGCTGCTTACAACCGGCATCACAACGGATAAACTCCGGGCCGAGGGTTGGTTCCCTGTTATCAAGGAGAAAGACGGCTCCATTGTTATAGCCTGCACCAACCCGGCGGCTCCCGGGCTGTCCGCCCAGGTGGAAAAATATCTTGGCTCAGGGCCTTATATATTTCAGGTCTGTCTGCCGGATGATATCACCTGGTTCACCGATGACTTTCTTAACGCCAAACCAGGTGAACTCATCGGTACCGAACGTACTGACCATGCTTTCTGGCGGAATACTATGGCTCAATGGCGGACGCTGCTTGCCTGTTACCGGACGGATATGGCAAAAACCAGAACCGCTCTGGCACTTACCAGGGCCGGGTTGGCGATGGTTACCATAACTTTTGCCTATTCCCGTATTCACAAGGAATCTTCTCCCATCGGTCTGTCAGGCAGTATCATGCTTATCGCCTCTATTTTGACTATCATCGGGCTGCCCGCCTATCTCCAGGTTCACTGGTCGCGGCTGAAACCGCCGGGGGGGCTGACCCTGATGGAAGTCACCAGTGCCGCTCTGCTGTTTCTGGAAAACTTTCATTTCGTCGACGGCCCCCAGCTCAAAACCAGTACCCGGCCGACAATGCTTGGCCGTTTAAGTGATTTTTTAGCCGAATTCTGTACCATTATTTATCCTTCACCGGCCAGCCGGGAACGTACCCATCTTGTACGGGAACGTAACGTTCTGGCTGCCCAGCGCACCATCGCCGCCTGTAACCGTACCATTTACGCCCGTGCCCGGACTGGTCTCTCATTTACGCGTACCGGTATTTCCTTTATGAGTATAGGTATCGGCTTGATTATCTATTTTGGTATCGGGCTGGACATAATTTTTTACGGTACCCTTATTCTCATCGGCCTGCTGCTGGCTATTGATGGAATTTTGTGGTACATCCCCGCTTATCGTCAACAGGCAGATTTTTCTAAATTGGGAACTCGTTTTCGACTGCAAGCCAAAAAGAGCCCATGAAAATTTCAAAAAAAATCTATCTCACCACCTTTGTAAATCTTGGTCTGATTGTCGTAATTGGAATGTTTGCGATTGTCAGCTTTAATCAGATTTCGACAAAATTCAAATTTACCATAATTGCCGATAAACTAAATGCCTCATTTCTGGAGATGCGGCTGCTTGAGAAAAACTTTTTTTTATATAATGACAAGGGCGGACTTTTAGAAATTCAGAAAAAAGCCGCTGAAACAAGCATTACCCTAAACCAGATGCGGGCCGATATTATCAAGGCGGTGGGCAGAGAGAAGTTTTTGCATATGCAGAAACTGCTGCAGGATTACTCCAGGATGGTTTCTCTGGGGATTAAAAATAATAAAAATGATGCCTGGACAAAGAAGGAAATTCGGCTGGTCGGCCAGAAGCTGAAGAGTTACTCTGAAAATGTTACGGCGCTGGAACGTCAGCATGTCTGGGATATCATAACTAAAACCAGTATGGTTATGAGGCATTCATTATGGATTATCATGATTTTTGCCTTTATTTTCAGCCTCTTTATCGTGCGGAGTATCCGCCAGCCCCTGCACAGGATTGTAGCTCTCACCAAAAGGATTTCCAAGGGTAACTTCCAGAAGATAAAAACCAAGCCGCCGGCCAACGAAATGGGGGCGGTGATTATCGCCATCAACTCCATGGCCGAGGAATTAAGTAAGCGCGAAAAGGCGATTGTGCAGTCGAGGAGACTGGCCTCCATCGGGGTATTGGTGGCGGGGGTAGCACATGAACTCAATAATCCTTTAAACAATATTGCCATAATCGCTCAGACCTATAATGAGGTTTACGATAAGCTGGATAAAGAGCAGCACATAGACTTTATGGCGCAGGTTGAGGAGCAGGTTGAGCGTCTGCAGAAGATCATCAAAAACCTGCTGGAATTTTCCAAGCCCAAAGAACCGAAGCTGACAGAAAAGGATCTGAATGAGGTCTTTATGCATTCGCTTGAGCTGGTACAAAATGTAATGACGGTGGCGAATGTGCAGACTCGTCTCCAACTGGCGGACAGTCTGCCGGCCATATATATTGATGAACATCAGTTTCAGCAGGTATTGGTCAATATGATGATTAATGCCACTCAGGCTATGAGCTCCGGCGGTGAACTTACGGTTAAAACCCGTTTTGTAAAAGAGAGAGATCTTGTGGAAATCAGTCTAACTGATACCGGTAATGGAATCGCGCCGGAGTTCCTGGATCATATCTTTGATCCGTTTTTCAGCACCAAGGAAGACAGCGGTACCGGATTGGGCCTCTGGGTAAGTTATGGTATTGTTAAAAAGCACAAGGGTAGAATAAAGGTAAAAAGTACGGTGGGGCAGGGGACGACATTCACAATTATTATGCCGACCAGCAAAAAATATAAGGAACAGGCCAATGAGCAAATATAATATTCTTATTATTGATGATGAAAAAATTGTTTGTGATATGATGAAATTATCCCTTGAACAGGAAGAGGGATATGAGGTTGAGAGTTTTTTAAACGGTGCCGCGGCCCTGGAACGGCTTAAAGAAAAGAAATTCGATATGGTGGTGACCGATTTTAAAATGAAGGGTATTGACGGTCTTGAGGTTCTGCGCACCGTCAAGCAGCTCTACCCTGAAACCGCGGTCATCATGATTACGGCCTTTGCAAATCTTGATGTGGCGATTGAGGCCTTGCGCGAGGATGTCCACGACTTTTTCCCCAAGCCTATCAAGATCAAAGATTTGAAGGAATCCATCCGCAAGGCCCTGCCTTGATTAGCTGCAAACAATAGAGCTCCGAGCCTATGACCCCTCCGGATAACGCACCATCAATTATTAAAACTCTGGGCGACTCAACAACGAAATGGCTGCGTAATCGTTTTGCCAGAAAACGTCCTCTTGGTGAGATTTACCGGTATTTCAAAAAGGTGTTGGAGAGCAATAACCACGCCTTGGAGCTCATCACGGATATGGGTCAGAAGTTAGACGGCAGTTATATCTTTGACATCAATTACATCAAAAGAATTTATCCTGAACTTGCTGATACCCTGCGGACATCAATTGATCTCTTTAACCGGCTGACGAGAGATAACTACGCCATTGAGCCAGCCTTCGCCCATATTGATGCGCTGATTTCGGAAATGATTTATGGAGAGGGTACCGTAGGCGATGACAGTATCCTCTTTCTTGATGATGTCCAATGGTTCAGGGCTCGTGAGGTCGGGGGCAAAAGTTTTCATCTCTCTGAACTCAAAAACAACCTGCGTTTGAATATCCCGGATACCTTCGTCCTGACCACCAGGGCCTATGATGAATTTCTGCAATATAACGGGCTTAAAGACATCATGCTGCCCGCTCAGGGTGATGAGGCCCGGCAGCCGGACGCGGAGGCCGTGCAGGATGCTGTTATGGCGGGCAGCTTTCCGCCGCATCTTGAAGAGCAGCTTGACAAAATTTTGCAGACCATGCGGTCCAGGCATGGCTCCAAAGCCACTCTGGCGGTGCGAAGCAGTGCCGAGGAGGAAGATGACCTGTTTTCCTTTGCCGGTCAGTTTGAAACGATATTAAATGTGCCGATAGTGAAGCCGGATGTTATCATGGCCTGCAAAAAGGTTTATGCCAGCCTTTTTGACTCCAACGCCCTGGCCTACCAGAAACGCCTGGATTACGCCTTTGGCAGTCTGCGTATGGCAATTGGCTGCGTTCTGCAGATTGACCCCGTGGCCAGCGGGGTTATCTATACGGCAAACCCGGTGAGCGGTAATATTGATGAAATTTTAATCAACGCTACCTGGGGGCTTGGCACCTCGGTTGTGGACGGCACCATTGAGGTTGACAACTATGTGGTGGAGCGCGGCAAGTCTTTACGGATCAGGGAATCCAGGGTGGGAAGTAAAGAGTATATGAATGTCCTCGACAGCGCCCAGCCGGGAAGAATACGAGAGATCCCCACCCCGGATGACAAGAAAAATGAGCCATGTCTTTCCCCGTCCCTTGTTCTTGAACTGGCCGCCAAGGCCTCTGATATCGAAAAATATTTCCGGACACCGCAGGATATTGAATGGGCTCTGGATGCCGATGGTTCCATCTTTCTGCTGCAATCCAGGCCGTTGAAGATCGTCAGTCCCCAGGTTAAGGCAGATCTGCCCCGTTATACCCAGACTGCTGATGCCGCCCATCGCCCCTTCCTGTTCAAAAAACCGGGAATTGTGGTGCAAAAAGGTATAGCGGCCGGCAATGTCTATGTCCTGCATCGCATTGATGAACTTAACGATTTTCCTAAAGGGGCTATTCTGGTGGCCCACAGCGATTCACCGCATTTTATTCGGATAATGCCCTTTGTCGCCGCAATTATTACTGATACCGGCTCAGTTACCAGCCATATGGCCTCAGTCTGCCGGGAATTCGGCATACCTACTATCGTTAATACCGGGGATGCGACCAGGATTCTTCAACATGGCGGCGAAATTACTCTGGAGGCCGATGAGTCTGGAGAAATCACCATTGTCAACGGTCTTGACAACAGCATCCTCAAAAGCAAGCAGCAGCATATCCGCAAAATGGAGGAGCTGTATGAGTACAGACGGCAGAAATATATCCTTCGTCATATTGCGCCGCTTAATCTGGTAAATCCCCTGGCCGATGAATTTACCCCGGCTAAATGCCGGACTCTGCATGATATATTACGTTTCATCCATGAGAAATCAGTCCAGGAACTTATTGCTATTTCCCAGCACGGCCTCTTTGGCAAACCATCCCTTCTCCGCCTGGATCTTGATGTTCCGGCCGGTATTCACGTGCTTGATATCGGCGGCGGGCTGGCTGCCGGAACTAAATCTCCGCTTACCGCTGATGACATAGCCTCCTTGCCCTTCAAGGCCCTGCTTAAGGGAATGACCTGGAAGGGAGCCTGGAACACGCAGGCGGTGGCTTTGAACGTTAAGGATTTTATGGGCAGTGTCGGCCGCTTTTCAGTTCTTGCTTCCGGGGCCTCGGGCTTCGCGGAAAATAATATTGCCGTAATCTCCAGGGAGTATATCAACCTGCATATGAGCCTGGGTTATCATTTTAACCTCGTTGACAGCTACTGCAGTGAGAAAGCGGCCAATAACCATATATATTTTCGTTTTGTGGGCGGGGCCACCGATATTGTCAAACGCTCCAGAAGAATTAAACTGATTGATAAAATTCTGGTTGAATTCGGCTTCAATATAAATATTAAAGGTGATCTGCTTATTGCCCGCCTCTCCCACGTCGCCCAGGAGGAGATAATCGAGACCCTTACCATGGTCGGCAGACTCATCGCCTATGCCAGACAGATGGACGCGGTACTTCGTGATGAGAATGATATTGAGCTCTATGCCGGGAGATTTCTTGAAGGCAACTTTGAATTTCTGGAATAAGGGCCGCGGCTCCGGTACTTATGTGCCAAAACTCAGACTCACCGGGCAATGATCAGAACCCATGATATCATTTAATATAGCCGCCCCCAGCAGTCGTTTGTCGCTTTTGGCATCGACGCAGAAATAGTCAATCCGCCAGCCGATATTCCTCACTCTGGCATTGAAGCGGTAACTCCACCAACTGTAATTATCTGGTTCCTGATTGAATTTACGAAAGGTATCAATATAGCCATCTCCTATAAAGCTGTCCATCCAGGCCCGTTCCTGAATCGAATAACCGGGGTTCATCTCGTTTGACTGGGGATTTTTGAGGTCAATGGCCTTATGTGCCACATTGAAATCACCGCAGATTACAACTGATTTTTTTTGGCTTAAAGAATTGGCGAATTTATGGATGGCGGAGTTAAAGGCCAGTTTGTAATCCATTCTTTTTAATTCATGCTGGGCGTTGGGAAAATAGGCATTAATCAGGAAAAAATTTTCATATTCCAGGGTCAGAACCCGGCCCTCGGCATCAAATTTATCTTCTCCCAGGCCGTAGATAACCGCCAGCGGCTCTATTTTGCTGTATACCGCCACCCCTGAATAGCCTTTACGCCGGGCGGAATGCCAGTAAGAGGTATAACCGTCGATATTATGAAGGGCGGCTGACAGCTGCTCCGGCTGGGCCTTGATCTCCTGGATTGCCAGGATGTCCGGGGCCAGCTTACCGATAATATCCACAAAGCCCTTTTTTTCAAGGGCCCGGATACCATTGACGTTCCAGGAGATCATATTCAGACCACCGGAACTGATCCTGGCAGCTGCTGGATTTTTACGCGGTTTTATCCCGATTCGCGGACAAGCGTCTCGGATAACACAGCGGTCGCAGTGCGGGGCCACCGGCTTGCAGGTGCCCTGACCGAAGGCCACGAGAAGGGAATTTATTTCCAGCCAATACTCCTGCGGCAGCTTGGCCCGCAGGGCCATCTCGGTTTGCAGAGGGGTTGAGGTTTTGACATAACCCCAGATATTCATAATACGATGCACATGGGTATCCACGCAGATGGCGGGCTTGCCAAAGGCCACGGCCCGTACCAGATTGGCGGTTTTTCTGCCGACGCCGGGAAGTTTGACGAGAGAATCAATATCAGCCGGAATCCGGCCATGGTTAAGACTCTGAAGGGCGCCCGGTAATTTATGGAGATAACCGGCCTTGGCCCGGTAAAATCCCACCGGATAGATCAACTGTCTGATCTCATCTTCAGTTAAAGCGGCAAGTCCGGCTATGTCCGGAGCTCTGGCAAAGAGACGCCCGGCGGCCTGCGCCGTAGTCTCATCCCTGGTGCGGGCGGAAAGGATGGTAGCGGTCAAGACCTTGAAGGGATCAGCGGTCTGGGCGGCGATGAGATCAACCACCGGTACCTGGTATGATTTTACTTCCTTACGAAGAATATTGATTATGCTAATTATGTCCATATCTGTCCTTTATTGATGTTAACGGTTCAATTGCTCTCAGGGAAGAACTAAAGATTTGAGGCCGGATAAACGGTTATCATTGTTTTTTCGCAGCCTTGAGCGATTGCGGTATACAGCGAACCAAACAGCAGCCGCTGAGCCAGGGCCTGGGGAGGCGGAGCGGCCATGATCAGCAGATCATGGCTGGCGGCCTCTGTCAGAACAGTATCCTTGCGGGCCTCAGTAGCCAGAATCTGACAGTTGGTAACTGCCGACAGCCCTTCTGCTGCCGCCCAGTCCTCCAGGCCCTGGGACGCCCGTTTAATATCCTTATCCGAATCAGAGGAAGACATTAAAAGCAAGAGGGTGATTTTGTGGCGGCCCACCGCGGCCATAGCCCGCAGTGGAATTCTGATTTCGTCTAAGCCCGTCAGGGAAATGATCGGTACTAAAATACGTTCGGTATGAAAAACCCCGCCAAATTTAATAATCAAGGTGGGACAGGGAGCATTCTCAATTATTTTACTACAGATTCTCTGGGAGACCGGCAGGGGCGAACAACCCATGACAATGGCCCAGGCCCCGGACTGTCGAGCAGTCTCCAGAATAGCGGAGGCCACGTCATTTTCTTCTTTGACAATGGTGTAAAGTTCGGAGCCCATCCCCTGCACCTCGCTCTGTACCGCGGAGATCAGGGCCTGATCGTCTGCCCGCCTGTTTTTATCAGGTTGATAAGCAGGCGGTACTACTCTGAGCATGAGGGGATAGGCCTGGTGGAAATGGGCGATAATGGCGGCTATCCGGGCCAGAGCGGCACCAGTGGCAATATGGCTGACTCCGAACAGCACTACCCCCTCCGGGCGTTCTAAATGACTGAGCCGGGGCCAGGTCCAGGGGACAAGGGGAACGCCGGCTGGTACGGTGGAGAGCGAGGCCCCGGATATATGGTGGTTTTTGTCAGCCGGCGGCGGATCAGCCGGGAGTTCATCCGCCAGTTTAAGGGCCAGATTAGCAAAAATCGGGCCGGAGATTTCAGATAATAGAACCCCGGCCAGAACAACCTGGGTGATGAATTCAGCATAAGCGCTGCTGGCTGGATTATTGCTGATGAGAAAAATAAGACCGATGGCTACCCCGGCCTGAGGGGTAAGGGCCAGCCCGAGATAGCGCTTCACCTGGAGCGGAGCTGATGAGACCAGAGAGCCAACTCCGGCTCCGCCGATCTTACCGATAGTGCGGCAGAAAAAATAGGTCAGTCCCAGCCAGCCCGCCGTGCTTAGAGCCGCTAAGTTGAGGTGTACCCCGGCCAGGGTAAAAAAAAGGACATAAATGGGGGGCTCAAAGGCGTTAAGAGCCCGAAAAAGGCGGGAGTCCCGATGCTCACGGTTAATTACTGTAAAACCGGCCGCCATACCGGCCAGGAGGGGTGACATGTTCAGCAGACGGGCCGCCTCGCCACAGAGCAGAAGAATGGCCAGTCCGCCAGTGAGCATATCACTTTTTCGGCTCATATGGCTGTTTATAAAATCCAGCAGGAGCCCGGTAATAACTCCGATAATCAGCGAACCGGCAATTTCCAGAATACTGGCAGAGATCATAGCCAGCATGCCGCCCTGACCGGCGGCATTCAGATGGTTAACTATTGCCATGGCCACTCCAAAGGCCATAATCGCCAGACCGTTATCCAGGGCAATGACGGCCAGCAGCATGGTGGTCAGGGGGCCGGATGCCTTGTTTTCTCGAATAACATGCATAACGGTGGCCGGGGCAGTGGCAATGGAGACCGTGCCAAGTAACAGCGCCACGGCCGGGGCATGAGGAATAACGGCTGTCAGGCCGCTGACTTTCATAACCAGCAGACTGCCTGAACTGACCATTAAAAAGGCGCCACAGGCCTCGGCGATACCTATCAGAGCCAGACTTCTGGCCGCTGAGCGGAGGCGGGCAATCTCCATATGCTCGCCAATCCCGAAAGAGATCATCATCAAGGCCAGTTGGATAAAATGCTGAAGTTGATTACCCACTGCGGTTCCGGGAATCAGGTTTAATCCGGAAGGCCCAAGCAGCAGGCCGACACAGATATACCCGGTAACCGAAGGCAGACGGATTAACTGGCAGAGACGGCCGCTTAAAAAGCCGCCACCCAATAAAATCGCCAATGCCAGGGTGATGTTTTCCACTATAAAACCTTTAGTAATTATTTTAAAATTGGAGTAACTTCAGCAAAATACGGGTTTCAGCCGGTTATTCGACTAACTGGTAACCGTGTAGAATAATTGTAACTATTCAGCGAGGGCTGTAAATTACCCTCAACTCGTAACTGTAACTGTTCAGATGTGCTCCAGGTTCGTTCATTTCGGCCTCCGAGTCTGTACTTTTCCTGTACGTGAGGAGGACGAAACGGACGAAGATGGGGTATAGCTGAACAGTTACGAATAATTTAGACTAATTACAGCATTAAACCAATGGTAAATTTAAATGAAGGTTAATGGTAAGCAATACCGTACAATCTGGCTTGATGAAGATAACCCGCGTCTTGTCAAAATTATTGATCAGCGCCTTTTGCCCCATCAATTTGTGGTGGAAGAACTACGGACGGTTGAGGATTTTGCCGCCGCAATCAGGGATATGCATGTCAGAGGCGCTGGTCTCATCGGGGCGGCGGCTGGATTTGGCATGTATATGGCTCAGGTGCAAAGTCCGGCAGACGACCAGGAGTATCTGCGCCGGGCGGCGGAACTCCTCATCGCCACCCGCCCCACGGCCCGTAATCTCGCCTGGGCTGTAAACCGGATGCGGCAGGCGATTAATGAAGAGTCCACTTCGCTGGCAAGAGAGCGCCGGGCTCTGGCGGAGGCTCGTAAAATAGCCGATGAGGACGCGGAATATTGCCGTCGGCTGGGAGAACACGGCCTGAATATTATCAGAGAAATCAGCCGCAGAAAACAAGGCCCGGTGAATATCCTTACTCATTGTAACGCCGGCTGGCTGGCTTTTGTTGATTACGGTTCGGCCACGGCTCCCATTTATGCCGCGCAGAAGGCCGGGATTGATCTCCATGTCTGGGTGGATGAAACCCGTCCCTGGCTGCAGGGCTCCAGGCTTACGGCCTGGGAGCTGGGTCAGCAGGGGGTGCCGCACACCCTTATTGCCGATAATACCGGCGGCCATCTTATGCAGCATGGCATGGTGGATCTGGTGATTGTCGGCACGGATCGCACCACGCGCTGTGGAGATGTGGCGAATAAGATAGGCACCTATTTAAAGGCTCTGGCTGCTCATGATAACGGAGTACCCTTTTATGTGGCCCTGCCCTCTTCCACCTTTGACTGGCAGATCTGTGACGGCCTGACGGAGATTCCCATTGAGGAGCGTTCCGACGCGGAAATCAGATATGTCAGCGGCGCCCTTGACAACGGCGGGATAACCAGGGTGGCAATCGCTCCGCCCCACACCAGGGGAGCTAATTACGGCTTTGATGTCACTCCGGCCCGATTGATATCCGGCCTGATTACGGAACGGGGAATTTGCGGAGCAAATGAGAAAGAGATTATGGCGCTTTTTCCGTTAGATAGAGGACGGATAACGGTACGACCATGATCGTATGCGAAAGTGTTTTTTACGGGGCGCTTATAAAAAAAGCGGCGGAAATAAATCCGTCGCTTTTGGGCGCTGTTATAATGTTACCTGCCGGGTTATTTTATAATTTCGCTCTCAGAAAGGAGATTCATGAGCATCTTGTCGGCCACCCTGTAAGGGTCAACCTCATAGTCGCCGCGCTCGATCTGTTCTTTTAGAGCCTGTACTCTGTCCATGCGCAAGTCGGGGGTTTTCTGGATGATCCCTTTCATTTTTTGCACATCAAGCGAACTGGCGGAAATGTCCACCCGGTCTCCAGCCTGAGAAGCGGCGGAGGATGATTCTGCCCCCCTGGCACCTCTGGCCTTGCTGATTTTGTTATCTGTCTTGATCTGGGGTATAAAATCACCTATTTTCATATAGCACCCCCATAAACATTATGTCGTTCCATCGTTACCAACTTCGCCCCTGGCCAATCCATGACCAATAATGTTATTTTACCCTATTGTCTAATTACCATATCGGACTTTGAATAACAAACTTAAATATTTTTTTATCTTCACTTGGGGGTATTGTATAATCGTGATGGACTCGTAATAGTTCAGCAACCCCTGATCTTCATTCGTTTCAGCCTTTAACCTGAAGAGGACAACCATGATTAAACTGGCAGCATCTCAAGTCATGCGCGGTCTTGATGCGGCCGCGATTAACGATTACGGCATTCCCGGTGTGGTGTTGATGGAAAACGCCGGACGGAGTACGGTGGATATTATCCAGGCTCACCAGGGCCCATTAAACGGTAAAAAGTTTGTGGTCGTGACTGGCCCGGGTAATAATGGCGGTGACGGACTGGTAATTGCCCGTTATCTGCATCAATTAGGGGCTGTGCCCAGGGTATTTATGCTGGTTCCAGCCGCGAAGATGACCGGTGACGCGGCGCTTAATCTAAGCATTGTCGAAAAGCTGCCCATTGAACTGTGTGAGGTGAATGATGATCTGAATGCATTAAAAACAGCTCTGCGGGAATCCGGGCAGGTGATAGATGCTATCTTCGGCACCGGTCTGCGGCGTGAGGTCCGCGGCCGATTCGCGGCGGTAATCAGGCTGATCAATGAATCTAAACGGCCGGTGACGGCGGTTGATATACCTTCCGGTCTGAATAGCGACAGCGGCCGGATCATGGGGGCAGGAATCAAGGCGGTACTTACCGTTACCTATGGACTGGCTAAGCCGGGGCAGGTGATTTATCCGGGGGCCGGTTTTGTTGGCCGTTTAGAGGTGGTTGATATTGGGATTCCGCCCGAGGTGATTGAGGGGGCTGGGATTAATCTTGAATTATTGCGGCAGCCTGAAGTCTCAGCCCTGCTGGGTGAACGGCCCGCCGACTCCCATAAGGGCAGTTTTGGCCATCTTTTAATACTGGCCGGTTCCCGTGGTAAGACGGGAGCCGCGATTCTCTGCGCCCAGGGGGCCTTACGGGCCGGGCCTGGTCTGGTAACCCTGGGCAGTCCGCGAGCGCTTAATACCATCTATGAAACCAGATTGGCCGAAGCCATGACCTTTACTTTGAGTGGAGATGATTTTTTGACCATGGATGATTATCCAGCCATTATCCAGGCTTTGAGCGGTAAAAAAGCCGTGGTATTGGGGCCGGGGCTGGGGCAGGATACGGCCACGAGGGATTTGGTGGTGAAACTATATAATGAACTTGAAATACCCATGTTGATTGATGCCGACGGCCTGAATTGTTTAAAGGATGATCTGCGGCCCAGATCTGGCGGGGCCTGGAGGGTGCTGACTCCGCATCCGGGAGAGATGGCGCGTCTCACCGGGATAAGCAGCCGGGATCTACAGACCAAACGCTTAGAGACCGCCCTCTCCTTCGCCCGCCGCCAGGGGGTGATTCTGGTCTTAAAGGGGGCGGCGACTATTATTGCCCATCCGCAGGGAATGGCGGCCATCAACTCCAGCGGTAATCCCGGGATGGCGGCTGGCGGTATGGGTGATGTCCTCTCCGGAATTATCGGCGGTCTGCTGGCCCAGGGGCTTGCGGCCTGGGACGCGGCCCGCCTCGGCGTTTATATTCATGGCCGGGCCGCTGATCGTCTGGCCCGGCAGGCCCCGGCCGGTTTTTTAGCCTCAGAGGTGGCTGATGAGGTACCCCTGGCTCTTAAGGAGCTGCAAGCCTGACCTCTATCAGGCCCCGGACAGAGTTTAAAAAATAAATAGACTCGGCGGCATAGAGATCGGCCGGGGTCAGCACCTCTTCCCGTATCTGCCGCCTTTCTATAAGGATCTGCCGTCCAATGCCGGGCAACAGGCCGCATTTAAGGGGCGGGGTAAGGAAACGGCCTTGACGGCGGATAATTATATTGCTGATGGTACCCTCAGTTATTTCCTGCCGTTCGTTACAGAAAATTATCTCATAAAGACTATTCCGCCCGGCTCTCTGGCGCTCTTTATTATATAATTCACGCCGGGTGGTCTTGTGGTATAGATAAATATTATTGGAATCTGTTTTTTTTGGGCTTATTTCTATAAGTGGCAACGGTTCCTGTTGTGATCCGCCCCCTGCTGAATTATGACGAGAGAGGGAAAAAACTGCTGACGGCCCGCATTCCACCGTTGTAATATCAATGGTACCGTCGCGAAAAAGGAGGATACGCAGCCGCCGATTGGGAGGCTGAGCAGCCCAGTTTTCAGTCATGGCCGACAGGCGTTGACGGAGCTGGTGGATATCCAGTGGATAAGAAAAATAAAGGGCGCTGGTTTGCAGTCTCCGCAGGTGGTGCTCAAGGAACAAAAAACCGTCCCCGGCCTGCCAGAGGATGGTTTCAATAAGTTGAAATTCTGAGTGTGGATTACTTAAAAATTTTCCTTTGAGCAGGGTTTCCCGCCATTCATCCCGGGGCTTAGAGTCATGAGTGATTCCCGCCCCGATTCCCATTTCTCCGCGGCCGTTACCAAGAGCGATGGTGCGGATGGGGACGTTGAATACCGCTTCACCATCAGGGGCGATAAAGCCCAGGGCGCCGGTATAGGTGCCGCGCTCCCCGCCTTCGAGCTCGTTAATAATCTCCATGGTTCTGATTTTAGGAGCTCCCGTCACGGAACCACAGGGGAAAAGGGCCTTAAACAATTCCTCAAGACTGGTGTGACGGCGCAGGGTTCCATCCACGGTACTGGTCATCTGGTGCAGTGTGGCAAAAGTCTCCACTTCGAACATGGCGGTTGTCCGCACTGAACCAGGTTCACATAATCGGCCTAAATCGTTACGAAGCAGATCGACAATCATCACATTTTCGCTGCGATTTTTACTGTCCGCGGCTAAAAACCGGGCCAAATCCCGGTCGTCCTGGAGTCCGTGTCCTCTGGGCATAGTGCCCTTCATGGGTTTAACTCTGCAATTCCGGCCTTTTTGGTGAAAAAAAAGCTCTGGAGAAAAGGAGAGCAGCCGCTGATTACCGGCCTTTATATAAGCGCTGTAGGCCACCGGCTGATTAAGACGCAGACTCCGGTATAAGGCATCAGGGTCACCGCTAAAATCAAAGAGATATTTCAGGGTGAAGTTGACCTGATAGGTGTCACCGCTCTGGATGTAATTCTTTACGGTCCGCAAAGCCTGGATAAAATGCTCACGAGTCATGCTTGGCCGCAGGTTGCTGATCTGGAAACCCTTCTGTGTTCCCTGTCGTCTGCTGACAGACGGCAGGGGGCGACTGAATTCACCCTTCCGGTGATCATAGGTTATCGGTGCGGTAAATACCCCAAAGCTGGCCAGTATTTTACCATCTTTTGTCTGGCGTCCCAACCCTCGCAGAGCGGGCTCCAGTTCGAGACCAAATTCATAGTCCAGCCGGCCGGCCAGAAAATATCCCCGCTGGCGGTAGTTTTCCAGTTCGGCAAAAAAAATGGCCGGGTTTTGAGCACTCGCGGTATAATTGATATATTTAAGCGGCCGACTGAAAATAAGGCTGGTATAGTTGTCCTCCGACACCTTGCTGGTTTCCAGGAAAACAAAATCCTGCTCTTTTTGCAGAAAATCGAGGATAGTATTCAGTAAGTTATCGGATAGAGGGCGCATGTAGACGGTTATTTTATTGAATCTGCCTTATGGCTCTGGCTATTCACCCACAATGTATATCTAAATGGGCGGAGATGAAGTACTGCTGAACAGTTACATTGCCGTTTTTTAACCTTGGCGGCCTGAAAAGGCAATATTTTTCCTGTTGAGATTTAATCACATCTTGCCAGAAAAAGTACTTTATCTTAAAATAAGATAACATGGTCTGGAAAAATTCAGGCTGAACCCAAAATTATGAAATTGGCGGGTATTTGTACCTGTCAACAGCTTAAAACTCTTAGGGAGAAAGGGAGAATATAATGTTAATTAAGGATTGGATGGCCAAGAATGTTCTTACCGTCGATGAAAACACTTCATTAATGCGGGCAACCAGGGTTATGAAGGAAAATAATATACGAAAACTGCCGGTGGTCTCACATGGTAAGCTGGTGGGGATTATCTCGGATCGTGATGTCAAGGACGCCTCTCCTTCCAAAACCACCTCTCTTGATATTCATGAATTATATTATCTGCTCTCCGAGATGAAGGTCAAGGATGTAATGACTAATGATCCCATTATTATGCACGGCACCGATTCCCTGGAAAAAGCGGCCCTTATTATGTTGGATAACAAAATATCCGGAATTCCTGTCTTAGACGATGCCGGGCAGATTATCGGTCTGCTCAGTGAAACAGACGTTCTGCTTGGTTTTATCCATGCCACCGGCATCAAGGATGGTGCCATTCAATATGTTTTTAATCTTCCCGACGCACCGGGTTCGGTTACGGAACTGGTCAAGGTGCTGCGGGAAAACAACTCTCGGCTTATCAGTATCCTGACTTCTTATGAAGACGCCGGGGACGGTATGAAGCAGGTCGCGATTAGAGTAACCGTTGCCAAAGGTATGAAGCCCGACGAACTAACCAGGATTTTATCTGAGAAATTCGAACTTGTCTTTACGGCAACTGACGATCTGGAACAATTGCCCCATAAAAGCAGCCATTAATAATTCGTGATGGCGCTTACCGATTTAGCGCTGTTGACGGTGCCGGTGCTGCCAGGCTGCCATGTTTTTCTTTTTGAAGGCTTCCCAGAGGGCGTGGTTCGGATCAAGATATTCAAAATTGCCTGTCTGGCGGTCAATGGGGATAAAGGTAATACCGGCTGGAGCCTTGAAGTCGGCGGTTGAACGATAGTCGGTTGCTTTTTGCATGAAATCATGCCAGATGGGGGCGGCGGCTCGACCGCCTGTTCCTCTTAGTCCTAAAGATTTGTATCTATCGTGTCCAACCCATACCCCGGCGCATAATCTTGGGGTAAAACCAATGAACCAGGCATCCATATTGTGATTGGTGGTTCCTGTCTTGCCGGCGGCATATGGTATGCCCTGCGCCAGATGCCCGGTGCCGTTCTTAATTACTCCCTGCATGAGTTTGACCATCTGGAAGGCGGTTTCCGGACTCATTACCTGTCGGCTCCGGGGATGATTCTGTTCCAGTATGCTGTCATGCCGGTCTATAATTTTGTTGATAAATATCGGTGGTTGAAATTTACCAGCCTGGGCGAATACCCGGTAAGCATTAGTTAGTTCCAGCAGGGAAACTGCCGATGAGCCAAGAGCCAGAGAAAGATTTGCCTTTAAAGGCGACTTGATTCCCATACTTCTGGCAAGTCTGATGGTCCGTTGTAATCCCACCTCCCGCAGGAGCTTAATGGCCACAATATTGCGGGAATGAATCAGGCCGTTACGCAGGGTGGTGGGTCCAAAGAAGCGGCCGCTGAAGTTTTTGGGCCGCCAGACGCCATTTTCGTTCTTATATTCAATGGGCGCATCATCAATAATAGAATTAGGAGCAAAGCCAGCCTCCAGAGCGGCAGCGTAAATGATTGGTTTAAAGGCTGAACCTGGCTGCCGTTTTGCCTGGGTGGCCCGATCAAATTGACTGGCCTGAAAATTATTACCTCCCACGAGAGCTCTGACCATTCCCTGGTTGTCAATGGCAATAAGGGCGCCCTGGAGAGGGGCGGCGGACATATTCTGTCTGATTGTAAGTTGATTCAGGCCATGGCGCAGGGTCATTACCGCCTCATTCTGCAAGTTTGAATCCAGACTGGTGTAAACCCGCAGCCCGCCAGTGGTCAAAAGATCTCCGTATCTTTTTTTTATATAATTTTTTATATCCTGGACAAAATAATCGGCTTTAACTTGTTGATTATTGCTGTACTGCAATGATAAAGGGGCGGCAAAGGCTTTTCTGGCCTCCTGATCTGTAATATAGCCGTCTTCGGCCATCCGGTTCAGGACATAGGCCTGACGTATTTTGGCCTTGTGGAAATGGGTCAGCGGGGAATAACTGCTGGGAGCTTGCGGCAGACCGGCCAGAATACTTATTTCGGCCAGGTTAAGTTTTTCCACCGGTTTATGAAAATAGGTCATTGCGGCCGCCCCTACTCCATAGGAACGTTCACCAAGATAAATCTGGTTTAGGTAGATATGCAGTATTTCATTCTTGCCAAGGGCCTTGTCCATGCGATAGGCCAGGATGGCCTCCTTTAATTTCCTGATATAGGTCTTTTCCGGTGACAACAAGAGAGCGCGGGCCACCTGCTGGGTGATGGTGCTGCCGCCCTGCCCCCGCCCGCCTGATCTTATATTATGGACAAGAGCGCGGAGAATTGACCAGCCGTCAACCCCGGGATGGCTGTAAAAACGGGCATCCTCGGCGGCGATAAAGGCCTTGGGTAATAAAGGCGGCAGTTCTTTTAAGGTCTTTAGGCGTCGATTGATTAAATAGGCAGAGCCGATCTCCCGGCCGTCTCTGTCAAAAATAATAGTGGCGGCCGGTGGATTATAACGACTCAGGGACGAAATGTCGGGAATATGAAGGGCGATCAGAGCATAAAGACTGGCGGTGATCAGGACGGAGAGGAAAAGACATATGGTAAGCAGAAAGACGCTCAAGTGGATGTGGTTCCAGCGCCACGGCTGAGACTGACGACGATGCTTATATAATTTTTTTCTGCTGGAGGCTGGCATTTTAATCTGGCACAGGCAGACAAAAAAAGGCCGCAACCCTTTTCAGGGATTGCAGCCTTGCGTTAAGCTTAATCAGATAATCGTTGGGAATTATTTAAGACCCTTGCGGTGACATCCGCTACATCTTGTCGGGGCAGGCTTACCCTCTTTCTTCATCTTCTTGTGACATGTACGACAACGGGCATGACCAACTTTCCGGAAGCCGTTTAATTTTTTGTTGGGAAAGGATTTATTATGGCAGGAAGTACAGGCTTTTTCCTGACCGGCAACATAGGGACCTTGCTTGCCGTCGGCAGTCATGGTGTGATGACATACGGAGCATTTAAGAAAGGACTGATGTTTATGATGCGGGAAGAAGGCGGGCTTTCTGGCTCTGGCGGTTTTCAGGATGATGGTAGCTGGTCCGGTATTCTGGGCAAAGGATACCCCGGCACTAATCATGGCAAAACAAAACATCAGGGTACCGACCATGGCAACAGTCAATGATTTTTTCAGCATAGTAATTCTCCTTGGTTTTAAAATTATAGATGAATGCCTATTCATTCAGCCATGATGTTTTTTATTCCCTGGGTCGATTTTTGTCAATATTATTTTTTGAATTTTTTGTGGCAGGTGGAGCAGAGTCTGATTCCTCTGGGACGTCTCAGCAGGAATTTACTGCTGTATTCAGCGTCCCAGAACTCGGCATGATAGGAGTGGCAGGTTATGCAGGTCAGGCGTCCCTCAGCATCAAGGGGCATATCAACGGGGATGTTCATACTGGGCTTAACATTCATGGGATGAGAGAATTGTTTATTATTATCATTACAGGGGAATTTTTTGTGGCATTTGCGGCACACGTCTCCGACCTGGGCGGTGTAGGCCAGATCTTTGCGGTCAAAGGGCAGGGTAATGTGGCAGTCAAGACATTTTGTCTTGTTGACATCATTGTGAATTGCCAGGGCCAGGGACGGATATAAAAAGATGGCTGAAATAATTAGAATTATTGTTTTCATATGATAATGATAAGCAAACTTACAGGAAAATTAGATCTTAAATGATTTTACTATATTGGAAAGTCTGACACACTCATCTTTTATTTTTTTCAGCTGTTCATCCTGTTCTCTGGTGCTGTCCAGTATTTCCGCGGCCCGTTCAATTTCCGCTCCCGCCTTCTGCATGGCCTTAAAACGATTATTTAATTCATGAGACATGGCGTTAAGTTCTTCGGCAAAATCTAAAAATTCATCTTTATGGCGCAGAGCTATATGTTTATCAAAATCACCGGAACTCATCCGTTTTATATCATTATCGAGCTTTTTCAGCGGCCCGTGTATTTTTTTATACAATCCCCTGGCCAGAATAAAAAATACTATCAGGGTAAAGAAAATAACAAAGAGGTTGGAGTATAACATCTCATTCCATAACAGATTGCCGGGAGAGACATGCGGCAGGCGCATGGAGTATAGAACAGAGTCAATTTTCTTGTAGGCCAGATAATTAAAGGCGGTTAACGCCAGTATACCGCCGATTATGGATATACTGGTAAAGCGGAAAATAAATTTACTCTGGGCGCTGTTTTTTATGTAATAGGTTTTGCGTTTATTCATAATTGTTACCCTTTATTTGTCCATTCCGTGGCAGGCAAGACAAAGTTTACTGTGAGCATTAGTAATAACCAGTTTGTTTTTAGATCTGGAAAAGGGATCATGGCAGGAGCCGCACCCCATTTTATTATGACCCCGGCCAAAAAATCTGATCCTTTTATCCACCATGTTAATTGGCTTTAAGGCGGCCTTCCAGTTTTTACGGCGCGTAGTTTCATAATTCATCCCAATGGGATGCATGCCGCCGTCATCAAATTTTAAGAAATTTGTGCTGTGCCGCCAGTTACCCGCCTTAAGTTCCACTGATGAGCCAACAGAGCCATCATGGCATGATATACAGTCTCGACTCATGGCATCAATGGTGTCCCCGGTGTTATTGACAATATACTTGGAGGTAAAATGAGCGTTACTGAAAACAGGTTCATGGGCATTGGCTGCATTCAGGGTATTCAGATGGCAGATGTCGCAGAAGGCCTTTCCATGTGCCTGGCGGCGAAGAAAATTAGTTTTGCAGCCAAAATTATTTCTCGCTGATGAGTGAACATCATGGCAGGTAACACAGGTTATGAGACCGTCGCCTGATAACGGAAAATCTATGGGAACATGGACATCATCCGCTTTTATATCCACTGGATGCATATATCCTTCATCAAAGATATCCTGGTGACAGGTCAGACAGCTCCTGGTAATAGAGGTGGTAAGATTGTAACGGCTGGGGCGGTTATTACCGACATGGCATATTCGGCATTGCTTACGGCTGAAGTTATGATCACCACCGTCACGGCTGAAGGCCGAGACCGCGATCAAAAGAACCCCGTAGATAATTATAACCCGGAAGGCTAAAGACATTATCGCTCCATGTAAAAGATCGGCATCCCCTTTAAAAGGGCAGCCCCTTTATTCCCGTTCCGTTTTGCCGCAAAGCTCCTGGATCATCAGGGCTTTTTTAGTTAATGCGGTGCTGAGATCTTCTGGTTTAGTGTTTAACAGTTTCTCTATCTCAGCGGTTTCCCGGCTGATTGATAATATCTTCGCCCGGCATGAGTCGCGCAGTTCGTTAATGGCGTCTGCAATTGTAATGATAGCGTCTTTTTCCCGTAAATGGGCGGCCATGGTCAAATCTCCAGCCGCTATCGCTCTGGTTACCCTTTTTAAGCCAATAAGGGGCCCCACAACTCTATGAGAATAAATAACGGTTATAAATATTATACCGCTTATTATCAAAAGGCTGAGAATAGAGTAGATGATAATTGATTTTACCAGCATTTCATGTTTTAGATGGGCCAGGCGGGCAAAACTCTGCTGGTATGACGGCCCCAGGGGCTGTTGAACGGAAAGATAGAGAATGACGGCGGTTAGAATCAGGCCAATGGTGAAGAAAAGACCACATTTTATAAGAAGACCGCTGCGATATGATTTGGCAATAATTTGATGTTCAGGATTCACACTTATCTCCTTTTCCACTGATTATTTCCTGACGCTGTTGAACAGTTATATTAATTATAAGACGAAGCTGAATCTGTTGCCAGGAGTCCTTATAAAAACTTTATGCCAACCCGGAAGCCATAACTGGCCCTGAAAGCCCACATTACTACCCCTTTGTCCGGTAAATCCCAGTCGTCCTGTTCATTGTCAAATGTAATCTCCTGCCCTACTTTCAGCGGCTGGAGACTAATGACACCCATGCCGCTGTCATTTATATCAAGGACATTTATCTCTCTGTGATAGGCACCCCCGGGGTCTTCTATCAATATCTTAAGGAGCGGCCCCTGCTCTTCGGCAATATTATGGCGGGGCTGTGAACGTTGCTTCTTAAAGCCCATCATTTGGCTTCACTGAGAATAAATTCCAGCCCAGCCCGGCAGCCAGCAGCCTCTTTATAACTCCAGATAACTATTCCCTTTGGGGGTAGTTCCCAGTCTGGCTGATTCGGGGTGAAATAAACGGCCTGATCCTTATTGAGCAGCAAATTGCTGACAATTCCCATACCTGTGGCGCTTATATCTATAATCCTGGCCTCTCCGACGGCGGTTTTACCGTTGTCAACTGGAATGGTAAAGGATATTTTCTCATTGCATGGGGTACGGGCGTTGTGCCGCTTTTCGTGAGCTATGTCCATACCCTTGCCTCTATCGTTTATATTTTATAGTTCTATCATAGCTCCTGGCCGCGTGACATCCGGGCAGGCAGCGGCCGCCATTTTTGGTAATGGTAAAATTAATCGGCATCTGCCAATCTCCAAATTTAACTTTATCAGCCATTAATTCAGGTCGACGGCTGGCATGAATCCGGTGACATAGTTTACAGGCTATACCCCTGGGGCGATGGGTGTGCAGATAATGGAGATTTTTTTTACCATCCCTGAAGTTAGTATTATATGAAGTAGTGGGGTAAAGAAGCAAGTCTATTTTATGACAACGAAAACAAAATTTATAGGTGTCCGGTGTATAATCATTAAAATATCTGGTGGAATATTTATCCTTTAGAAGATTGGGGAAATAGGAACCGTGCGGGGTATGGCATAACTGGCATTTGTCATTTTTTACCGGGCCGTGCAGTACGGTGTCGGTCTTTCTGACCACTGAAGAGTGGCATTTATAACAAATAATTTTAGCCCCCCGTCTGTTGATATACATACTGCCTTTTGAAGCATGGGGATCATGACAGCTCAAGCAGTCACCCGCGGCAACCGGAGCGTGAAGATAGTCGTAATCAACGGTTGTTTTATGGCATTTAAGGCAATTATATGCCTTAAGGGTAAGGGGGGAGGGGTATTTTTTGTCTGGGTGGCCGCTAATTTTTAAATGGCAGGCAAGGCAGTTAGAGGCTGGAGGATGGGTGGTCAGCCCCGAATGACACTTCGCGGTCCGGCAGTTAGCTGCCGTGGCGGCCGGGCGTGGTAATAACGGTTTGGCTGCGGCTGCGGGGATAATATATAATAGAATAAATAAGGTCAGGATGAAAACTTTGCTTCGCCCCCTTACATTCCGAGATGTTATAAAGTCAGCGGTACGACCATGATCGTATGCGAAAGTGTGGTTTATGGGACGCTTACGTTCATTGTTCATTTTAGGTTTTCCTGTCTATCTGAAATCAGGTTGTGGCGGCTGATGAGAGGCCAATGCTTGGGGGAATTACAGGGGCGCGGCTATTTTAAGAAATAATGTCTCTTGCCACTGTGGGGGTCGTGGCAGTCCACGCAGTACATACCACGGCTGATTACTTTTTTGTGCATCTGAAAGGCCTGCCTTTTTTCCACATGGCATTTATAACAGATAGTCTTCAGGCTTCGGCGCAAGAGATATAGGTGGCCGGTGGAATGCGGATTGTGGCAGGCCAGGCAGGCCCCAACCGCCACCGGGCCGTGGACGTATTTACCCTGAATAAAATTTTTATGGCATAGATAACATATTTTATTTTTGGGCAGCCGCAACTTGTTATCCGCTTTGAAATCATGACAGGCCAGACAGTTTTTTTCTCTCCAGGGCCGGTGGGTGGAGCGGGTTTCCTTCTTTTTTGTTTTATTTTCTTCCCAATTGCCGGCCGCGGCTTCCGCTATTTTCTGCTCATAATATTTATTAAACAAACTGTCCAGATTATCCCGGCATAATTCATCAAGGCTTGGCAGATCCGGTACTCCGTCAAAGACAGTGGTTAATATCTTGTGTTTAACGAGGGGATCGAAATGAAAACAACCGCTCAGGGTAATCAGGCAAAACAGACCGGCCAATAAAAAAACCAGGCGGCTTAATTTCCACCGGTGCCGGTACCCTCCCGCTCCGGCGGAAATTAAGCCGGCGGTTTTAGAATCGTCTTTATTTGTTGCTTTTATAGTCAACATAGTACTTGCCGTATTTTACTGCTTTGGCACTGTTATCATGCGCTTTGGCACGATCATAGGTCATTTTACGGTGGCAGCTCGGGGTACATGAACCGCCGCTCTTGGTAATGGTGTAAGCAATTGATATATGCCAGCTGCCAAATTTGGCGCCTCTCGTGCTGCTTATCAGCATTGGCCCATCACTGGCGTGGGTCTGGTGACAGGTCTTGCAGGTTCTGCCTTTAAATTCCTTGTGGACATGGACGTAGTGCAGATTGCGGTTGCCGTTCCTGAATTTTGTGGTCGTGGTGGTCTCTCTTTCCGTCAGTAGTTTACTGTCATGACATTTAAAACAAAGGCTGTATTCTTTGAGGTTATAGGGGGCATAAAAGCTGGTTACCATTGGGGCGGTGAGCAGTTTTTTATTATTTGAGCCGTGTGGGTCGTGACAGCTGGCGCATTTGCCTTTTTTGATGGGACCGTGCAGGTATGCCTGACCTTTCAACTGGCTGGCAATATCCGGGGGCCGAAATCCTGGGATGTTAGATCCGCGTCTGTGACAGCTCAGGCAAAGCGACTCTTCCTGTTTAATTAATAAATTTTTAAATTTAGAGAAATGTGGATTGTGACAGGTCGCACATTGTTTATCTAAATATAAAGCACCATGCTTAGTGCGGGAATGTTTCATTGTATTCTGGATATCTTCATGACAGGTAAAACAGAGTTTCTCTCCCTTTCTGGGCAGTAAATTGGGCGAGTCTGAGCCGTGCGGCAGGTGGCAAATCAAACAATTCTGTTCTTTGACCGGGGTATGGATATCCGGCATGGTGGTCAGGTTTTTTTTGATATTCTGATGGCAGTCAAGACACAGTTCTTTGCTTGGCCGTCGTAACAGTTTTGGCTGATTAGAGGCGTGTGGAGAATGACAAAAAGTACAGGCGCCCAGGTCAACAGGGCCATGCATGTTTTTAAAGCCGGTTATTTTGTCGTGTTTATGGCAGGACAAACAAAGTTTTTTCTGATTTTCGTCCGGGGTAGGCAGTAAAAATTTGTTGTTGCTGCCATGCGGCAGGTGGCAGGCCAGGCATTTTCCTTCTTTGAAAGGGGCGTGAATTACTTTACCTGCGCTTGTATTTGGGTGGCATTTGGCGCACATCTTTTTAATTGAGCCTGACGGCAGAAAATCATTTTTGCTGCCGCTGGGATGATGAATATTTTTTTTCATCTGGTGACAGGCTGAGCATTTGGCTTCCTGAGCAGGGAGATGCGGTCTTTTGACCTTGATTATTCCGGCATGACAATTCGCGGTCAGGCAGTTTGGCGAAGATGGTATCCGGGTATTGAGCTTTATTGCTTCTTGTCGATGAATGGCGCTAATTGTCTCGGTTGAAGGTAGATATTCAGCCAGCATATCGGTGATAAATTTCTTACTGTTAGGCGGCGGCAGAGAAGGAGAAACCTTTGCCGTCTCTGTCGCGGGTAAGGTCTGCGGGGGGGGGCTGATTTCCTTGGCCGCGGGTATCAGGGCCTTGGTGTTGACTTCGGTGATAATCCTTTCTTCTCGATAATAGGCTCTCATAATGTGGCTGCCCGGAATAATCTTTTTTATCAGGGCCAGGGTGGTTTTCAGGGATTTGGCATCCTGGCTCTTTCCGGCTCTGATGGTAAAAAAAGCATCAATCTGTTCCAGTCGCAGGTATTGACGGTTGGCGGGAGGCAATTTTTTCTTAAGCCATTTATAGAGTCGGGTCGCATCTTTAGGTCCTTTGAAAGCGGCGGTCTGGATGGTATAAATCAATTTTTCCCCTGCCCGGGCCGGACGACAGGGCATCAAACCTGGGAACACGAGAAAGAATATAAATATGGTTATGAAACGATTAATCATTTTTAAAGGGTAGTATTCAGCGGTAAACGCTTCAAGCGTACCTGATTTCTAAACTATCTAATAAATCATAAAACACGCAATTATAACATAATAAAATAGTTGACCGAATTAATTAATTTATTTTTCCTAACTATGCAAATTTATAAAATCAATAATGATGGCGTCGTAAAAAGTCCGATCTACTGCGTTGTGGTTCGGCAGGGCCTCGGCCATACATATGGTATGCCGAAGGTCTGTCGAACCACAACGACTGGTATATCGAATTTTCGAAGTCTACGCCTATCTACTTAGCCATCTTTTAGCAAGTGATGGACTTTTCGTTTCATGACAAGCATGTTAACTACGAGTTCGTCGAAAGTGGCAAATTAACAATAATAATCAAAATGCCGTGATATTACTTCAGCTGCTCATATTGATGAACCATATTATAGGCGGCTTCTGTAAAATCATGACCGAATTGTTCAATGTCACAGATTTTGGAAGAGAGTAAACGCTGCCGCATTCCAGCTCGTAAAGCGGTCAGGTCGTCTTTGTCCCGGCCAAGCCGAACCGCCTTCTCCACATATTCGTCTTCATTGACAGCGATCATATTACTTAGGCCTGCGTGCTTCATGATGCTGCATCCCATGCGTCCTGCATAGCAGTTGCCGGTTATAGTGATAACCGGCACCCCCATCCATAAGGTATCGCAGGTAATGGTGTGGCCGTTGTGTGGGAATGGATCCAGGGCGATATCCACCTGATTGAAGAGGGCTAAATATTCTTTAAAAGGCAGTCCCGCCTGAAATACCAGGCGTTCACCAGCAATATTATGCGCCAGAAACAGCTCTTGATAACGTCTGATAATGGCTGAATCCACAAATTGGCGGCTCACCATCACTAAACGTGCTTCCGGCAGCCGGTTCAGGATTTGAGCCCAGAGAGCTGTTACTGCCGGAGTAATTTTGGGGAGATTGTTAAAGGATGCGAAGGTCGGCCCCTTATTCTTTATCATCGGCGGCGTGGTCAGGGGTGGGGCTTCGGCGGGCGGGCTGTAGCAGAAAAAGGTATGGGGCAGACGATAGAGACATTCACTGTAAAATTTATCTGCCCCCGGCGGATCGCATATGGCATCAGTAAGCCGGTAATCAATCATGGGAAGTCCGCTGGTGGCCACGTAGCCCAGCCATGAAGCCTGTATCGGAGCCGGCCGCCGAACCATGACCAACAGCCGGTTGCCGCTGGTATGACCGGTTAGTTCAATGAGAAGATGGAGGTGGTCTTGACGGATAAGAGTTGCAGCCTGCTCGTCGGACAGGGCGTAAATATCACGCCAGTGCCGGGCAGCTTCGCGCAGTTTTGTCGTTTGCTCGTCTGCCGGTTTATTTAGGCTGGCATAGCAAAAGGTTTCTATTTTGTCAGGGTTAAGGATTTTCAGGAGGGGCAAAATAAACTGGCCCACCGGGTGGTTACGAAAATCAGGGGATATAAAACCAAGACGCAGAGGGGTGTCGACTGTAGGCGGGGCAGCCGGCAACGGCCGTGGCGGCAACGGTAAAGAGCAGTTATTCCACCAGCCCTGGGCCAGTTCAAATTTTTTTTGCGGCGGTATCTCCGGGTCATAGTTAAGGGAAAACAGCAGATCGCTGTAATCCGCCGCCGACATTTTCCGGGCCGCCAGTAGATGTTTGAAACAACGCCAGGATTCCGGAAGCTGACCATGCTCACGATATGTCCAGGCCAGATTTACCCAGGCTTCATTAATCTCCGGGGACTTGACCACGGCCAGTTCATATAAGCTCAGGGCTTCATGCAGCCGCCCCATATTGAGCAGAATATTGGCCATATTATTATACAGGATACCATTATCAGGCTTTTGTTTAACAGCCTCTTTGAAAACCTTCAGGGCCTCTTCATGGTGCTCCATGTCGATAAGTATATCAGCTTTAAGAGTATGAGCGTGGGGGGAATCAGGGGATAAAGCAAGCAGGCGCTCACATAAACCAAGAGCCTCGATTAGCTGATTATTACGGCGCAGAACACCAATGAGTCCGCTTAAGGCCTCAATATTTCGTGGGCGCAGGGCAATAAATCGGCGGTAATATTCGGCTGCTTGCTGATAATCTCTTAGATCGGCGAGAATGGCAGCCAGGTTGTGAAGAGCTTCGTGATGCTGGGGAGCCTGGCGTATTATCTTTTTTAGAACAATAGAGGCGGAGACCGATTCCCCCAGGTCGCGGAGAGCCGCGGCCATGTTGACCTGATAATCATGGCGTTCAGGGTAGAATTTTACCGCCCGCCGTAAATATTTCAGGGCTTGAGCGGGATTACCCTGCTGAACAGCCAGTGCTCCGCTCAGGTTTAAGGCATCACCATTCTTTGGTTCCTGTTTTAAAATCCGCTTATAAAAAATGGCGGCTGAATTCAGGTCTCCAGCCTGGTGCAGGGCCAGGGCCTGAGGCAGGAGATCAAGGGTGTCTGACCGAGGTTTAAATAATGATTTACGGGCGCGTTTTATTTTTTTGGCCATTGGCCTTTTCCTGCTGAATATCAATATCTATCTGGTTCAGCTGCAAATCATGAGGGTTGACATGACAGGTGAGACAGGACTTAAAACGTTTCAGAAGCCCCGGATCATGAGGCGGTGGATTATGGCATTTGGAGCATTTCGGTATGGTTTTATGCACTCTGCTGTGACAGGTGACGCAGGCCAGGCGGCGATGTTTGGCGTGGCTCGCGGCAAGAAGCTGGTATTCTTTCTTGTGGCAGGCTCCGCAATACTCCGAGGGAACTTTGTCGCCATAGGTTACATGCAGCGGCATATGGGCCTTGTGGCAGCCACGGCAGTCAGCCATGGTCATATAGGGCAGATGACCGGCGTGACAGGCAAAGCAGGTTGGTTTATAGCCGTGCCTGGGATGGCAGGAGGTGCAATAGAAGGTTGAGTGCATGCTGGGGTATTTTTTTAACTGTTTAATCTGTTTCTTGTGACAGGTAAGACAAGGTTTTGTGGCATGTTCAGGCAGGGTAATCCGCAATGGGGTATGGGGATTGGTATGGCAGCTCAGGCAATTTTTGAGGCCAAAATGCTCTTGAGTCCCTTTTTTGTGACAACGACTGCAGTGGGGGATTATTCCCCACTTGAGCGGGGGATGTCCCACATGACAGTTCAAGCAGGTGACCTTATGGAGATGAGCCCGGCCATCGCGTTTATTGGCAGCTACGATGGCGGCATGGCATTTGGGGCAGTCGGCAAGGGTGAGGCCCTGGGTAATTTTACTACTACCATGGGCGCAATGAGGAAAGGCGGCAATAATAAATATGAGGGTAAGCAGCAATCGCCACGAGTTACGGCTAAATAATAAATTGTCAGGAGGCATAAATTGTTTTAAAGTTATTTTTTTCGTAACTATTCGGGTGAGGGCTTGAGCCAACCAATTTTAATCCCTCCTATTTTATGCGTTGCTTGTTTTTTGTCAATCATTAATCATTAAGCCCATGTTCTCAGTAAAAGCGTTAAAAATGCCAGTCATGATAATCACCTGGATTCTGACCTTGATGTTTTATGGTTGCAGTCATAGTGTGCAAATCAGACCTGAACTGCCGCCTGTAACCAATATGGCTGGTCATTGTGTCAAGGCCGACTGCCAGAATGGCAGGGGCGTCTTTATCCTTGATAATGGCGGTCGTTATAATGGCGCGTTTATTAACGGTCGTTTTAATGGCGCGGGGGTTTTGACTCTGGCCGATGGCAGCCGTTTTCAGGGAAATTTTGTTGATAATCATTACAATGGCGGCGGCCGGGTACTGATAAAGGGTGAAGGCGGCGGCAAATGTGAAATCAACTCCAATTGTCTTGATGGCAGAATTGGGGTGTTAACCATGGATGACGGCCGGCGGTTGACCGGTACATTCCGCAACGGACGTTTAAATGGTTCCGGAGTTTTGAAGACAGCGGCCGGCGACGAGTTAAGGGGCACATTTCTCAATAACAAGTTGTCCGGTCGGGGAACCATTATGCAGGCAGATGGTACAAGCTATCGGGGAACTTTTAAAAACGGTCTTTTTAATGGCGAAATAATTGCGATTTTCCCCTTTGGCAGCCGCTTTCGCGGTATATATAAAGATGGAGCCTATATTAAAAACGGGGTCTTAACCTTCCCCAACGGCATTCGCGGTAAATGTCTGAGTGGTAACTGTATAAACGGGGTGGGGACGTTGGTTTTATCCGATGGCGGCCGTTATCATGGTGGTTTTCATAATTGCCGTAAAGACGGTCAGGGTATTTTTACGGCCGCCGACGGCTCCGTATACAGCGGTGGCTATAAGGACGGTAAACGCCATGGTTTAGGGACATATATCTTCCCCAGTGGTATCAAGTATGTGGGAACTTACAAAAACGGTAAGCGAGACGGCCGCGGGGTTTATATATTTACTAATGGCCAGGAACATCTTGTTGAATATAAAAACGGTGTATTACGTTAGTTATACCGTAAGCGTCTCGTGAACCACACTCTCGCATACGATTATGGTTGTACCGCTGAGACTTTATAACATCTCAGAATGAGAGCGGTACGACGACGATCGTATGTGTGCAGCAGGGCGTTTATGGAGTGCTTACGTTATACCCAACAGGCACTCACCGTGGTGTTTTGCCGAAAGAAAATATTTATCAAAAAAAATGTGTGGTTTCTTAATGAATGTGTTACCAGGTGATATGATTTTGACATGAAAAATTTGATGACAAAATATTTTTGAAGTGGTCGAGATAAAGCTGAAGATATCCGGAGATGCACTGACCAACGCTTTCAAGGAATTGAAATCTCAATTATGATGCAAATCCTGGGGGTATATCTATAAAAAAAATTGTTACTCGTCGGCGATTTACGGTCTGCCACAAGGGGTGGTCGTTAGAGAGGGCAAAAAACACCAAAGGGCAGCGGGATCTTTTTAGTCCCGCTGCCCTTTTTTAGTCTGCTGCTGAAGTAATCCTTGGCTTAGGGTGCGGTAGCGGTAGCTACAGACCAGTTAGGATTAGTATGGGTACTGCCTTTTTCATGGCAGGTCAGGCAGAAGTTGGAATGATCATTGGATTTCCACAGGAAGCGCTCTGCACCGGCGGCATTCTGGGTGTTATGAACATCATGACAGGATACACACTCAAACTGGGTACCGCCATAGAGCAGATCTTTAATTTTAGTGGTGGAGGTCATATCCTTAGTGACATTGGCAATTTCAGGATCCGCATTCATGGCCTCATAATAATTGAACCCGATGGGATGGTGATTGCTTAAATCACCACCAGCGCCGATGGTATAAGCATTGGTTGTGGGGTGTATAACACCACTGTTAATAAATTCATCAGCTTTACCTGCCGGGCTGCCGCCAGCCAACTGCGTATTAGAGTAAGCGTTCAAGGCCACAGAGCCGTCATGACAGGACAGACAGAGCAGAGAAACACCGCCGGGCTGGCCAATAGTGGCATTCAGGGCGTTACGACCGGAGGTTGGACCGTTACCATTATCATATGTGGTGAAGTTACCGGCGTTAGTGGTTACGGCATGATTCCACAATGGACTGTAAGTCAGATTTGCATCTGTTTTGTGAGCATTATGGGGATGATGGCAGAACACACAGATCCGGCTCTGGGCATCACCATAGCCAGGAGCACTCAGATCATGAGATGAACCGACAATACCCTCACCGCCAGTAGTATTAGCCATAGCAGTACCACTTGACAGCGACAGAGCAAAAACACCAAGCCCCAGGGCCAATCCGATAAATAATGTTTTTTTCATTTTTTTCTCCTTGTAAAAATGATTGATAATCATGTTTAAATAAATCAAACCTAATTGCCTTGCAACCTTTTTTAATGCACCTGGCATGC
Source organism: Desulfobacterota bacterium M19 (assembly GCA_048820955.1). Taxonomy (GTDB): domain Bacteria; phylum Desulfobacterota; class Desulfobulbia; order Desulfobulbales; family VMSU01; genus JAADIV01. The sequence continues at coordinate 189,060 of JBMERE010000001.1, forward strand.
CAAATGGCCTTTCTTCGTGATTTTTTAATGTTTTGAGAGCGGTTTTTGGTTAGAATAACAATGTGTTACGCTGTGTTATAATCCTGTTATTGTTTAAGGCGCATAATATGAAGTTTCGTTATAAGGCCAAAAGACGCTATTTCCCGGAGCTATTTTCCCCCACCTTGGGCGAAAAGCCCCATTTGGGGGCACGTTGAGCGGTTTTTGCGCACCACTGCTGCCAGATCAGGCGGCAGGTATTCTCAAATTGACGACAAAAAGAAGCGGGCCGGCAGAAATCGGAGCTTAAGAGTCGGGAACGAAGTTCTTGCCGCAGTTTTTGCAGACGCTTTGTGTTCCGGGCCAGATTAAAAGATAGAGTGACGTATTCTTCACGGTGGACGGCGCAAAATTCCGCTCCGCCAATCCGGCCCATGATAGTTGCCCCTACTCGGGCAGCGTGACGGTCGCCACGCATGGTAATAACCGGAACCCCCATCCACAGAGCCTCAAAAGTAGTTGTTGTTCCGTTGTACGGAATGGTGTCTAAAGCGATATCCACCTGATTATATACCAGGAGGTGTTCGGAGCGGCTCGGCGTATAGCCCCGGAACAGAAGGCGGTCTGCCTGGATATTGTGAAGGGTGAAGAGCCGTCGTATACGTTCCCTGGCCTCCTGGTGATCGAAACCTACCCCCTTCAGTAATAATCGGGAGTCCGGGGTTTTTTTCAGGACGGCGGCCCAGAGCTCTATCAGCGGTGGTGAAATTTTGGCTGGATTGTTTAAGGAGCCGAAGGTTATATATTTATGCCGCAGGCAGGGCGGCTCAGCCGGGTATATGTCTAAAGCCGGCGGTTCATAGCAGAGAAAGGCGGGCAGGCGGAGCAGGGTCTCGGTGTAAAAGGGGTCACTGTCTGCGGGCGGGTCTGTCTCATGATCGGTAAGACGATAGTGAATGGTGGGCAGGCCGGTGGTGTTGGGGTAGCCCAGCCAGCTCATCTGCAGCGGCGCGGCCTGGCAGGCGAATATGTCTAAACGGCCGCCCGTCATATGGCCGGTTAAATCAATGAGAATATCTATGCGGTCATTCATTATGATTTGAACTGCCCGGCTGGTGTCAAAGTTATTTATATCACGCCAGTAAGGGCTTAATGACTTGAGTTCGGCAGTAACAGAGTCTGGGGTACTGACATTAGCGTAACAAAAAATGGTTATCTGTTGCGGGTCATAATTACGGAGCAGGGGGCGTAGAAAAGAGCTTACCGAATGATCCCGAAAATCAGCAGACACTATTCCTACCCGCAGGATACGTTCCGGAGCGGCTGAGTTTGTGAAAATATACCGGCATCGCTGCCCCTTGCCATGTTTCAGCCACCATTCCTTTGCCGCCTGAGTCTCCTCGGCCCGGTCAACTCCCGGTATATAATTAAGGGCGGCGAGACAGGCGCTGTGCAGGCCGGAATTATCCGGGAACACCTCCATGGCTTTCTTGAAACAAGTCAGTGTCTCGGTCATACGGCCCTGATTGTAAAGAATGGCGGCCATATTATTCCAGGCCGCCAGATTATACTTATCTATGGCCAGCGTCTTCTGGTAAGTCTTTATGGCCTCGTTGTCTTTTCCCTGTTGATGCAGAACATTGGCCAGATTGTAATGGGCGGCAGCCATTTCCGGTTGCTGCTCGACGGCCTTCCGGTACCAGAGGGCAGCCTGTTTCCACTCACGCAGTCTGTCGTAAATAACCCCCAACTGATTGTAAAGTGTAAAATCGTTGGGGGTGATGCTTAATAATTTTTTATAGCACTGGGCGGCCTGTTTTAAACGTCCGGCGTTGATATGTCCTTTCGCCCGGGCAGTTAATACCTGTGGTGAGGTTAGAGAGGTGGATTTTTTTCTTTTTTTCATTTTTTTTAAGGCTTAAAACACAACATAAATAAAGCGTGATTCCTGCTGACAAAACGGCTTTGCAAATGGTCGGGATTACGTTATACTTACTAAATTTTTATATTTGGCGGTTGTTGGGTAAGCGCCCCATTAAAACACGCTCTCGCATACGATCATGGTCGTGCCCCTGTTTTTAATCCATTTAACTCATAGTTAAGGAGTTTAACCGATGCCTAAAAAGGATGCCCGTAATATGTTATTGGCCTGGCTTTTTCTCAGCCTTTTTGTTCTGTCCGGCTGCATGCCTTCGGCCACACCTCAGAAAAAACAGCCCCCTACCTTTTTCCCGCCGGCCCCGTCTCTGCCGCGTTATCAATTCCTGCGTTCCTTTAACGGTTCCGCTGATTTTGCCAAAAAAGCCACCGGCCTGGCTGCCTTTATCGGGGTGCGGGGCCGTAAGGGGTTTGTCTTTAAAAAACCTTACGGGGTAGCAATGCGGAACGGTATACTTTATGTCTGTGACTCCATGAACACCGTCTTCACTTTTAATTTTGCCAAGCAGAAATTTGCCCCTCTTTCCGGGGCACAGGGTATGGGGAAATTGGTAGAACCCCTGAATATAGCCCTTGATAAAAAGGGGAATAAATATGTTGCTGATCCTGTTCGTTCTCAGGTTCTTAAATATGACAAGCACGACTTTTTTGTCAAGAGCTATTCCAATCCAGATGAATGGAAGCCGGTGGCTGTCGCGGTATATGGCAGTAATCTCTTTGTGGTTGACGGTACTCACAATAAAGGCCGGGTTCAGGTCTTTGATATAAAAACAGGCAGCGTGATTGACAGTATCGGCAATTCAGGAGAAGAAAATACCAGGTTACGTATTCCGGTTGATATCGCCTTTGATCAGGAGGGCTATATGTATGTCGTGGATATGGGGCGTTTCCAGGTCGTCAAATATGATCGTGACGGTCATTACCGGGGTTATTTGGGGAGCGCGGGCAGCAGCTTTGGTCATTTTGGCCGTCCCAAGGGTATTGCCATTGATCATGACGGGCGGATATATGTCGCTGATGCCGCTTTTAACAATGTCCAGGTGTTTGCCGCTAACGGCCAGGTGTTGACCGCCTTCGGCAGTCTGCCGCTGGATAAACCAGGCTCAATGAACCTGCCGGCCGGAGTGGCAATTAATTATGACAGTGTTGATTATTTTAAGAAATACGCTGCTCCCGGTTTCAAAATTCAATATCTGATTATTGTTGCCAATCAGTTCCATCCCTATAGAGCCATTAATGTCTATGGTTTTGGTAGAATGACGGGCAAAACATATCCCTCTGATCAGGAATTATTAGATAAATATATGAGAGAGATGAGGCGTAAAGGCAAAGGCCGGGCGGCGGAATAACTTTTCAGCAAAACAGTGACTCCTTCATGGCTCAGATACCTGGCTCTGGCATTACTGCTGCCTGCCGGCACAGCTCGTGCCGAATGGCGGCAGTTTGTGCCGACCATCTGGTATTCCACCGGCGGCTTGAGCTATGATTATCGATTTATTTCTCACGCCTCAAAAGACAAGACTCAGAATAAAGAAACTTTGAGCCGCAATAAGGAAATCAGGGCTACCCTTGATTTCTCCAGCCTGGGCTATATCTATAACCCTGATCTGCTGATTTTCACCCTGACTCTGGCTGGTGAAACAGATAGAAACACCTATAAAAATGAACAGGATGAGCGTTGGCGGGTAAATAAAGGGGACGGGGTTGATTTTGACCTGGCAGGTCAAGTTTTAAGAAGGAAACATCTCAACCTGGATTTTCATCTTTCCGAGAGCCGTCCTTTTATTAACTCAGTTTATGGTGACAATAATTCCCGCGAGACGATCTTCCAGGGAGACAGCGCCCTTAATTACCGTCTGACCCCCCTCTCCGCCCGTCTGGGTTATACTCATTACAAATCTACCACGGAAGATAACAGCGGTATTGGCAGCACGGTTAAACGCTGGGCGACGAATGATACCTTAAATATAAGCTCCTCTTACAGGGGTAACGATTATTCGGTGAATGGTGCTGCTTCCCATCGGATTCAAAAAAATAAAACCGATCAAAAACCGGTATCTTCACTAACTGGAAACAGCTCCAGTATTAATGATTTTTTGCGTCTCTCCGGTACTCTTACTTATAAAAATTTTGATTTTTTAAGCTCCGGTAATTACACGGTTTCTCATACCGATGATGACCTGATCAGTGGTGAAACGCTGTCCAGAAGTATTTCCGCTCACAAGTCATTCATCCAGGACATAAAGATTCATCTGCCCTGGAATCTGAGTTCAAAAATAGAAATGAGCGTTGACCGGCAGGATGACTCCAGCCGGGATTTGGATCAGACCAGGGACTGGCAATCTACTTATAGCGAGAATGAGCACCTCAAAGCCAAGCTTAATCATCGCCTGTACGAAAGTCTGTTTACGCAGTTTAAGGTAGACTGGCAGAATCAGAACTCAGAAAGTGACAGAACAAAAACACAAAATTATAATTTCTCCATTGACTATCGTAAGCGGCTTTTCGGCGGTTATCTGACGGCCAGAACCTCCAACGACCTGCTGATTACCGCTCAACAGGGTACACCCTCCTACACGGATATTATTTATACTGATATTATTCAAGGAGTGCCCCCAAGTCCAGCACAAGTTCAACTTACCCATTTCAATGCCGATCCTGCAACCGTTAGTGCTCAGATATGTTATTCGGGTTCTATTATTGACGGAGTATCCTATAGCTGTGACTGTTATGATCGTAATAGTTGTGACAGTACAACGGATACGAAATTGTGGGTAACAATACAAAAAAATACGGACTGGAAGTTTAATCCCAACAATTCTACAATAGAGCTTATTAACTACATACCGCCTGTGAATAATGAGCCTGGGTTGACCTATCCCTCTAATGCAACATACAATGTTCGAGCAAAATATTCTCTGCCGGCAGGAGAGGATTATACCATTTCTTCCAACACCACCCGTTTCAACGTCAATTTACGTCTGTTAGATAATCGTCTTTCTTCGGCCTACGAATATTCTCTGACCAAAGAAAAATTTCTTAGTGGTGATTCCGGCTTTCAAGTCTTGCAACCACAGGTTACTCGTGATTATATTGACTTAGTATGGACAGAAAAACCATTTAAGATTGAAAACGCCTATACATGGTTAGACGGCAATGATTTTTATGACCGGCGCTGGCACCTGGAAACTTCATATAACGATGGTCGTAAAATAACCAATTATCTGTATACTGGCTGGTGGGCTATTTATAAGCGGGATGACGTACACGGTGAAGATGCCAGCGCTGAGCGCAAACATGATGTGGAATGGCATTTCAATACCGGTATCTCTTTTTCCGGGCCGGTGCCGTTGACCGGTATTCATTATAATCTCAGCACCTCGCTTGTCAGCCGGCGCGGGAATGCCCCTGTGTACCAATTTGACGATAAGGGGCTGTGGCAGAATATAGACTATGAGAAGGATGATACCGATACCTATTCTAATACTCTGAAACTATATGGGGTTATTCCCTATATAAAATGTACGGCCTCCGTCCAGGGTATATACAGCTTGAGCAAAAACTTAACGAATGGCATTAATACCAAGAATATATATTACATATTCGATGCTGAACGTAACTGGAACTTTGGCGCGACTACCATCAGTCTCAACGGTAATTATTCCATCAACGATCAACGCGGAGAGGTGGGGGCAACCGATCAGGTGAACAGAAGGGTGGATTCGAATTCAAAAATATTTTTAAAGGTAAGACGGGTTTTGTTTTAGGACTGGTTAACTCGCTTACGGTTAAACTGTGGGGAACATAATGACACAAAAAATGGTAAAATACTGGCCTTGTTTAGGGATTGTCATGCTGATAACGGCCGCGGGTTTTCTTTTTGGCAGTCAAACGGCAATGGCCGCTAAATCAGGCGGTGCGGCGCCTGTTGATAAAGTTATGGGGCACAGCGATGCCGCTTCCATAGTCGTGGCGCGGGTGAATGGGGCGAAGATTAATATGGCTCAATTGATGGACAGGATATATGATTTGACCATGGAGCGGTACGGGCGGCGTGAAATCACCCCGCTTCTGGCCCAGAAAATAAAAGACGAATCTCTTAAGCAGCTGGTTATGGAAGAACTGGCCTATCAAAAGGCGGCCCAGACTATCAAGGTCAGTGCTGCTGAGGTTAGAAAGGTTACCAATGCTCAGATTAAGACCATGGGGGGGGATAAAGGTCTGCGGAGATATCTGCGGGCGAACGGCATGAAGAACCGGGCTGCCTTTGAGGAACAGATTCGCCGTATGTTAACGGTGAGGGGCTATATCCGTAAAAACATAGACCCTGAAATCAAAATAACCGACAAGGATCTTAAAGCGGCCTATGCCCGGGGACGGGCTTATTTTCATGCCCCGGAAAATGTTCAGGTAAATCAGATTCTATTTTTTGCTGATCCCAATGATCCACAAACCATACGGCAAATTTTGAAGGTGAGAAGTGAGATTATCAAAAAATATAACAACCACCCGGAAAAATTGAAGGCTGATGGTAAATTTGTGGTAGAGAAAAATGTTCACTTAAACAAGGTGGCCGATAAAGAACTCTATGAGGCTGCCAAAAAACTGGGGCGATATGAGATATCCATGCCCGTTAAAATGAATGGTAATTTTTATCTTGTTCAACTGACGGGCTATAAACCTGCTCAGAACAAGAGCTTCAAAATGGTGAAAAACTATCTTAAAAATGAAATTATGAGCCGTAAAAAGCGGGCCCTGCTTGCCGCCTGGCGTAAACAACTGCCCAGGGGCGCTAACATAGAATTTGTGGACGTGAAACCGTGAAAAATCGACTTGTCTATATTTTTTTAATGCCGGTGGTTCTTTTTTTAACTGCCTGTGCCCCGGTAAAATGGGGCTATCAACTAAATTCGCCTGCTAAATTACAATGGCCGCCGCCGCCCAGCCCGGTCAAAATTGTCTATGACGGGACGCTTTCAGCCTTTAAGCCTACCGGCGAATCTATGTTTACCAGGATATTCGGCCGTGGAGACAGCGGCCGGATCATTAAGCCGGTGGCGGTGGCAGTGGGCAGCGACGGCCGGTTGGCCATTGCTGATGCCTCCCTTACCGGTGTGCATCTTTATATCCCCTCTGAACAGCGTTATATGCTTCTGACTCATGCCGGTAAGTTGAGGCTTAAATCGCCGGTCAGTGTGATTTTCGGCCCTGATTTGCGGCTCTACGTTTCTGATTCTATCCGACGGCAGATCTTCGTTTTTGACCAGCGGGGTGAGTTTGTTCAGGGGATTTCCGCCGCAGGCAACACTACCCTGCAGCGGCCGACCGGGCTTACCATCAGGCCGGACAACAATTTACTCTATGTTGCCGACACCATGGCTCATCGTCTGGACATATTTGATCAGCGGGGAGATTATCGCGGCCATATCGGGGAGCGGGGCAAGGAGCCGGGAGAATTCAATTTTCCCACCCATATAGCTTCTGATGCCCGGGGACGGATATATGTTAATGATGCCATGAATTTCCGGGTGCAGGTGTTTTCTCCCCGGAACGAGGTTTTGGCAATTTTCGGTCATCACGGTAATGGTTCGGGTGATTTTGCCATGTCCAAGGGAATTGCCGTGGATAATAAAGGGGTGATATATGTGGTTGACACCCTGTTTGACCGGGTGCAGCTCTTTGATATACGTGGTGAGTACCTGTTGTCCATGGGTGGCAAGGGCACCGGGCCCGGCGAATTCTGGCTGCCGTCAGGGATATTTATTGATCATAAAACCCGAAAATTATATGTCTGTGATACCTATAATAAAAGGATACAGATTTTTACTCTGCACGATTAAAGCTGCCGAGGAGACAATGATGAAATGGTTTATCAGCTTGTTTGTATTTAGCCTGTTGTTACCGGTGACGGCCGCCGCTGATAACAGTGGTATTCTTAACACCAAGCATAATCTGTCGGTGACCGGGCCGGGGCCGATTCACGCCTTAACGGAGACCAGAATCTGTATCTTCTGTCATACCCCTCATAACGCTACCCCCAATACGCCGCTCTGGAACCGGGAAGTCACTCATGGGGTTAATTACCAGACTTACAACAGTACCACTTTTAACGTCAATCTATCCCAACCCACCGGTTCATCACGTCTTTGTCTTTCCTGCCATGACGGTACTATTGCTTTGGGACAGGTAAAGAGTGTCCTGGCTGGAATTAGTATGAATATGGAACTTACCGGCCGTCCTTCGCTCCTGGGCACGGATCTGCGGGACGATCATCCTTTTTCCTTCCCCTACGCTGAAGGCCTGGCCCAGAACCCGCAATTGAAACCCAGGCCAACCGACCTTCAGTTTGAGAATGGGGATGTTATTCAGTGTACTACCTGTCATGATCCCCACGATAATACCTTTGGCATGTTCCTCGCGGTGGATAATAATAAGACGGCTCTGTGCCTTAAATGTCACGGCCGGACGGGCTGGACTACCTCAGCTCATGCCACGGCCACTAATACTTGGAACGGTACGGGGCCTAACCCCTGGCCGGTTAACGCCCGTCTTGGATCGCACGCCCGCAATACCGTAGCGGAAAACGGCTGTGAGAACTGTCATACCCCTCATAATGCCGGCGGCCCCCAGCGCCTGTTGAACTACCGCAAAGAGGAAAAAAATTGTATCTACGCCTGTCATAACGGTAATCTGGGAGCCAAAAACATTGCGGCTCAATTTACCAAAATTTCGCATCATCCGGTGGAGATGGCAGCCATCGGTGATACAAGCGGCACACCGCATGACCCGACAGAAAATCCTACCCAGGTTACCGGCCATGTAGAATGTCAGGACTGCCACAATCCCCACACCGTAAATCCTTCAATTACTGCTAAAGCTCCCTTTGTCAGCGGTATAATCCAGGATGTTTCAGGAGTAGATAAATTGGGGGCGGCGGTAACTCCGGCGATTTATGAGTACCAGATCTGTCTTAAATGCCATGGCGATACAACCAGCATTACCGCGGCGATCAGTCGCTACAGCCCGCAGACCAATCCCACCATCACCAACCGTCGTCTCGATATGGCGGTGACCAATCCGTCTTTTCACCCGGTCATGGGGATCGGCCGTAACCCTAATGTTCCCAGTCTGCCGAGTTCAACGTCGCTGGATCAGAACATGAATGCCTCCTCGAGAATATATTGCACGGATTGTCATGACAGTGACGAGACTCCGCGCATAGGGGGAACAGGGCCCAGGGGCCCGCACGGCTCTATTTATCCCCATCTGCTGCGGGAGCGCTATGAGACCCTGGATGGTACCACGGAAAGCTATGCCGCTTATGCCCTTTGCTATCGTTGCCATGATCGGACGAGTATTTTATCTGATGTCAGCTTTCAAAAACGCAACGGCATGCGGGGGGGGCATAGCGGTCATCTCGGTTTCAGGGTTAAAGCTACCTGCTCAGACTGCCACGATCCACACGGTGTGGTGGATGATGGTGTTTCAGGTGACCACACCCACCTGATTAATTTTGATAAAAACGTGGTGAGCCCCATCTCCGGTAACACAACACCCATATACAAAGACCTGGGTAAATTCAGTGGCTCATGCACCCTGATTTGTCATGGTAAAGTTCATAATAATGTTACCTATCCATGATGGCGCCGTAGTTAATATGCTTATCATGAAACGAAAAGTCTGATCTGTGGCGTTGGTAAGCGCTCCACAAACCACACTCTCGCATATCACATGTATCGCCGAGGCCCTGCCGAACCACCACGCCTGGTATGTCGAATTTACGAAGTCCGCGCTTATCTACTTAGCCGTATTTTGGTAAGAGTCGGCTGGGCGGGCGTTACAGGCCCATTTTCTTGAGACGGTAACGCAGGGCGTCGCGTGACAGGCCTAAGAAATCAGCCGCCTTGCGTTGATTGCCGCCGCTTTTATCCATGGCCTTGCGGATAAAACGCTCCTCCATGGCCTCCAGGGAAAGATCGGCGGGTAATTCCATTTCTTCCATTCCCTTATTTGCCGGGATGTCAATCAGGATGTCATCCAGATTCTCCTTGATGTCCTCTACGGCGATAATATCGCTGTCGGAAAGAACAACTAATTTCTCCACGAGATTTTTTAATTGGCGGACGTTTCCGGGCCAGGCGTGATTCTGGAGAATTTTCATCCCTTTTTTGTCGATAGTCTTACTGCCGGTCTCGTATTTCCGGCAAAAAGTTTTTAAGAAGGAATCCGTCAAAACCGGGATGTCCTCCAGTCTTTCCCGTAATGGTGGAAGTTCAATTGTGGCAATGTTCAGACGGTAAAAGAGGTCTAAACGGAATTCCTTATGCTGAACCTGAGCGTTAAGGTCATGATTGGTGGCGGCCAGAATGCGGACATCGGCTGGTATATCCTCCAGGGCCCCTATGGGGCGGAAAGACTTTTCTTCGAGGAGCTTTAATATCTTTGACTGAAACTGATAGGGCATGTCTCCCAGTTCATCTAAGAGTACGGTGCCGCCATTGGCTGCCTCAATCAGCCCTTTTTTAGAAATTTTGGCATCGGTAAAGGCCCCTTTTTCATAACCAAACAGCTCGCTCTCAATTAGATGCTCGGGGATGTTGGAGCACCCAATCTGCAGGTAGGGGTAGTCCCGGCGGTTGCTCATTTCATGAATTTTCTGACAGAGATAATTTTTTCCGGTACCTGATTCTCCAAGAATCAGGATGGTAAGGTCTGATTTCACCGCCAGCCGTTTGGTGATGGTAAAGACCTTTCTCATTTTTTCGCTGACACATTGCGATTCACCCGGTTCGATTTCGCCTGTGGAGGATATCTCTTCCCTGATATTATCAAGGGTTTCCTTTAATTTGTCAAAATCAATGGGTTTTTCCTGGTAATCTCTGGCCCCCAGCTTCATGGCGGTAACGGCACTGTATAACTCCCTCTGGCCGCTGATCATGATGACTATAATATTCGGCCGGGAGCTTTTAATGACTTTCAGGATTTCCAGGCCGTCGATGGAATCCTGCAGCTTCATGTCAAGGAGAACTATATCCGGTTCTTTATCCTCTATAATCTTCAGTGCCTTGGTGCCTGAAGCGGCGGTGAAGGCGGTAAAGCCTTCATTTTTGACAAATTTTTCCAGCCCGCAACGAATCAGGGATTCGTCATCAACAATAAGAACCTTGAGAGAGGGAGGCTGATGAGATTTAGATGGCGGCATATGGTTTCTGGAATTTGGCGGCAGGCAAAAAAAAAATCTAAAAGTTCATTACTCTAAAATTAATTTATCATATTATTATTTGGTAATAATTTCAACAAAGATAAAATCGTAAATTAAGAAAAATCGTTTAATTCTAAATTATTAAGGCCGGAGAAGTATTTTTCAATACGGATAAAAAATAATCATAATACATAAAGTAGGTAGTGCGGGAGTGTTGGCAAACGATTATAATTAAAGATTGATTTTTTTGATTTCAGCGGGGTGAGAATGATTGTTAGAAAACAGACAAGAAAGATAGAAGTGGGCGGTGTAGTCATCGGTGCTGGAGCGCCAATCGTGGTGCAGTCCATGACCAACACCGATACCAGGGATGTTGGGGCCACCGTCAACCAGATAAAACGCTTAACCGAGGCCGGCTGTGAGATTATCCGGGTGGCGGTACTGGACATGGAGGCGGCGCAGGCCATTGGCCGAATCAGGGCACTGATCAGTATTCCTCTTATTGCTGATATTCATTTTGACTGGCGGCTGGCAATAGCCAGCATGGAAAATGGTGCCCATGCCGTACGAATCAATCCCGGCAATCTGGGAGGGGCCGAAAAGCTGGCCAAGGTGGTGGAGGCGGCTAAAAAACATGGGGCGTCTATTCGGGTAGGGGTAAATTCCGGCTCTCTGGAGCGGGATATTCTCCACCGTCACGGCGGCCCGACCCCGGAGGCTCTGGTGGAGAGTGCCTTAAGAAACGTTGCTCTGCTTGAGAAACAGAATTTTACCAACCTTAAAATTTCAGTTAAATCATCCGATGCCATGTTGACGGTGGCGGCTTATCGAGCGCTCGCAGCCAGTTGTGATTATCCGCTGCACCTTGGTGTTACCGAGGCCGGGGGGCTTATCGCCGGTACGGTTAAATCAAGTGTGGCTCTGGGTCTTCTGCTGGCTGAGGGTATTGGTGACACCTTTCGTATTTCCCTGACTCGTGATCCGGTGGAGGAAATAAGAGTGGCCTTTGAACTGTTGCGAGCCCTGCATATTCGGGAACGGGGGCCGGAACTGATTTCCTGTCCGACCTGTGGCCGCTGCCGGATTGATCTGTTTTCTCTGGCAGAGCGGGTGGAGGAGTATATTCAAACGGTTAAAACCAACTTGAAAATTGCGGTTATGGGTTGCGTGGTCAACGGCCCCGGGGAGGCCAGAGAGGCTGATCTGGGTCTGGCTGGCGGTAGTGGTATGGGGATTATATTCAAGAAGGGCAAATTGTTCAAGAAGGTGCCGGAGGATAAGTTGTTTGCGGCTTTTGTGAAAGAATTAAAGAAAATGGAAGAGGAATAAATATTCGGTAAGATCCCTGTTGTTTCGTGCTGTTACGAATATTCAGGGGAAATAAAAGGGAAAAATTATGCGTTTTAGTGAGATGCTCATTCCCACTTTACGGGAAAATCCGGCTGAGGCCGAGGTGGTGAGTCACAAATTGATGCTGCGGGCCGGTTTTATCAGAAAATTAAGCAGCGGCGTTTATTCATACCTGCCCCTGGGGCTGGCTGTTTTAAGGAAGATTGAACATATTGTCCGTCAGGAGATGAACGCGGCCGGGGCTCAGGAGGTATTGCTGCCCATGGTGCAGCCAGCTGATCTCTGGGAGGAGTCCGGACGGTTGAAAAAATACGGGCCGGAACTTTTGCGCTTTCGGGATCGTCACGGGCGGGAATCATGTCTGGGGCCTACCCATGAAGAGGTGATCACCGATCTGGTACGTAATAATGTCCATTCTTACCGCTCCCTGCCCCTGAATCTTTATCAGATCCAAACTAAGTTCCGAGACGAGATCCGGCCCCGTTTCGGACTGATGCGGGGCCGGGAATTTATCATGAAAGATGCCTACAGCTTTGATGTTGACGATGAGGCGGCTTCCGCAACCTACGAGAAGATGCTTTACGTCTATCACCGTATCTTTGAGCGCTGCGGCCTTAAGTTCCGGGCCGTGGAGGCCGATAGCGGCACCATTGGCGGCAGCTTCTCCCATGAGTTTATGGTGCTGGCCGCCACCGGCGAAGATACCCTGGTTATCTGCCCCAAATGCTCTTACGCAGCCAATATGGAAAAGGCCACCTGCATGCCGCCGTCTGCTACTGAGGACTCGGAGCTTCTGGCCATGGAAAAGATAACTACCCCCGGTAAACGTAAGGTGGCGGCGGTTACGGAATTTCTGCGTATTTCACCGCGGCAATTAGTCAAGACGATGATTTTCATGGTCGACGGCCGGCCGATGGCCGTTCTTCTGCGCGGTGATCATGAAGTTCAGCCGGTCAAATTAAAGAACTTTCTTAAAGCAGATGAGGTGGAGCTGGCCTCTGACCAGGAATGTTTTGACGCCGTGGGCGTACCCAGCGGCTATATTGGCCCGGTGGGTATCAAGCTGCCTTTAGTTGCTGACCGCGAGGTTATGAGTCTGTGTAATTTTGTCATTGGCGCCAATGAAAAAAATCATCATTTTATTAATGCCAATCATGGCCGGGATTTTGAAGTTACAAAAGTGGCTGACTTGCGGATAATTACTGAAAATGACCGCTGTCCGCAGTGCGGGGCAGCACTGCAGCTTACCCGCGGCATCGAAGTGGGCCATATTTTTAAACTGGGTACAGCTTACAGCAAGGCCCTGCATGCTGTATTTCTCAACGAGGAAGGCCGGGAAACGCCCTTTGTAATGGGGTGTTATGGTATCGGGGTCAGCCGGGTGGCAGCGGCTGCCATTGAGCAGAATCATGATAAGGACGGTATGATCTGGCCTCTGCCCATTGCTCCAGCGGCGGTGATTATTTTGAATTTGTCACCTGAAGATGAGAAGATAAGCAAGGCGGCGGAGGATATTTATCAGGCTCTGTGTCGTGAAGGGATTGATGCTTTGATAGATGATCGGGACGAACGGCCGGGCAGTAAGTTCAAAGATGCCGACCTGCTGGGCATCCCCTGGCGGCTGACCATAGGAAAACGTTTTACTAAAGAGAATATCGTGGAGATCAGGCAACGGCAGACTTCCAAAACGCTGGACGTTCCCCATGACGGGGCTTTTGCTCAACTCATGAAGCTTCTGCGCCCTTGAGTCCACAGCGGTAACATCATGCCTGTTATAAACAATATATTAACTCAGGCCAGGCTCTATATGCCGGAGGAGAATATCCGGCTGATAAAAAAGGCCTATGACTATGCTGTTAAGGCCTATGCCGACAACCCGGCCCGACTGTCCGGTAAGCCTTACATAACTCATCCCCTTGCCGTAGCCCACATCCTGGTTTCTCTGCGTCTTGATGCTCCGACTATAATCTCCGGTCTGCTGCATAAGGTTTTGCGCGGCAGCCCGCCTCGTTCCTCTGAGGCTGAGCTGCGGGATCTGTTCGGTTCAGAGGTGGCCTCAATAGTTCGCGGAGCTACCAAAATTGATGATATTCAATTTAAAAGCCGGTTGGATTATAAGGCGGAGAATGTCAAGAAAATGCTTCTTGCCATCTCCGCCGATATCCGGGTATTGCTGGTAAAGCTGGCCGATCATCTTCATGATATGCAGACCCTGGAATACGCCCCTGCCGCCCGCCAGCAGGAGCTGGCCCGTGACAGCATGGATCTGTATGCCCCCCTGGCCAGTCGTCTCGGGCTTGACCTGGTGAAGAGGGAACTGGAAGACGCTGCCTTTCGGTATCTATATCCTGAACAATACGCTGAATTAAATGAAAAAATACAGATGTCTCTGCCGGAGCGGGAGAAATTTGTTGAAGAGATAAAATCAATTCTCACTAATAAAATTTCGGCTCAGGGGATTAATAATTTCAGGGTGCTGGGGCGTCCAAAGCATCTTTACAGTATCTATCGTAAACTGGTGGTGCAGAATATTTCCGTGGACAAGGTTTATGATAAGGTAGCCTTCCGGGTCATTGTTCAGGAGGTTGGCGAATGTTATGAGGTCATGGGTATTGTTCATTCCCTGTGGCAGCCGGTTGCCAGTCGTTTTAAGGATTTTATCAGCTCGCCCAAGGCCAATCTCTATCAGTCTCTCCATACCTCGGTAATCGGCCCGCACGGCGATTTTATGGAGATCCAGATCCGGACAGAAAAGATGGATGAGATTGCCAACGACGGCATTGCTGCTCACTGGGCTTATAAAGAAGGGGCCGCTATCTCCCAGAAAGACGCCCACATGTTTCAATGGTTGAAACAACTGGTGCAGAGTCTGCAGGAGGTTGATGATGCTCGTGAGTTCCTGGATACGGTACGCGATGAACTGGATTACTCAACGGTTTACGCCCTGACCCCTAACGGTGACGTCAAGGAGCTGCCCACGGGCAGCAGCCCCCTTGATTTCGCTTACAGTATCCATACCGATGTGGGGCATCATTGTGTGGGAGCTAAAATTGACGGCCGTATCGTCCCCCTGAAATACAGCATTCAGAATGGCGATGTTATTGAGATTATAACCGCCCCCCGCCAGCATCCGAATCAGGGCTGGCTGGCCCTGGCTAAAACCAGCCGGGCTCGCAGCCGCATTCGTCACTGGTTGAAACAGGAGGAGAAAAACCGTTTTCTTGAAGACGGTCGTGATATCTGCGAACGGGAATTACGCCGCCATAATTTAAGTATCAAACGGTTGATAAAAACCGGTCATCTCCAGAATTTACTCAAAAAATTCAACAGTCATCATCTTGATGATTTACTGCGCCGGGTGGGAAGCGGAGAAATTACCGTGGTTCAGTTAACCGAAGCCTTTGAACCGCCGGATTTAAAGGGTGGAAAGACTAATCTTGCTGATTTAACGACGGGGTGTCTGCCCGTGGGAGCAAGAAAAAAGGCCAGGAGGCGACAAGATGGCAGTGACAGTCTCGTAAAAATTGATGGCATTGATAATATGATGATCAAAATCAGCAACTGCTGCATGCCCATGCCGGGCGATGAGATTGTCGGTTTTATTACCTCTGGACGTGGAGTTTCTGTACACAAGGCGGGTTGCCGAAATTTTCTGGCCACCGACCCTCAGCGTCACGTGGCGGTGGAATGGGCCGCTGATTCACATCAGGCGCTCAAGGCCAGAATCCAGGTGATGGCCCATAACAGTAAGGGGCTGCTGGTCAGTCTCTGTAACGTGATAAATAACAGTGACGGGGCGGAAATTATGGATGTGGAAGCCCATACCTCAAAAAAATCCGGTCAGGCTTATGTCGGTATAGTCGTTAATGTTTCCGGGCGGCGCCAATTAAATGCTATTCTGCAACAGATAAGACAGATGGAAAATGTTCTGGAGGCCGAGAGGGGATAATAGGCGCTCTCTCTCAGGAGAAAGCGCCTAATGGTTGGTGTGGCGGCGGGCGTTATTTTAATTTTACTGCTGGTTTGGTAATGGCCCCGGAACGGATACAACGGGTGCAGACGGTTATACGTTTGGCGTTACCGCCGCTATCAGCAACCCTCACCGTCTTTAAATTAGGCAGCCAGCGGCGGCGGGTTTTGTTGTGGGCGTGGCTGACATTATTGCCTGATACCGGCTTTTTACCACATATTTCACACATTTTAGACATAATAAACTCCTCTTATAACAATAATAATATTAAATTTGAGAATTTAGTAATGTACTATTTTTGCCAGATTTTAGCAAGATAAATAGTTGCGGTAACAGTAACTACTGGAGTTACGATAAATAAATGAAGGTTGAATTTAAAATTTTATTCATAATTCTGCTGCTTTTATGGCAGCCCCTGAGCGCCGGGGCAAGGGTCACAATTACCGTTAACCGTCGTCAGATTGTTCAGCCCGATTTTAAGGGCTTTAACGCGGTATATCATGCTTTTTGCTATATGCCGGAAGCGCAGGAGGAGGGGATGGATGACACCTTGCGGGCTGTGGAGTTTCGACGGGTCAGCAACTCCGGCCTTCAGATAGCCCGAACCTTCTATCGCCCTGACTGGGCCATGGGACACGGCTACTGGTCAAAACCTGATTGGCAGTCGGTGCGGATGAAGGCTCTTTATAAATGGCTGGCTGTCATGCGGCAACGCCATATTGAAGTGGGTCTTAATATGGGCTGGTGGTTCAGCCGTGACGTGATCTGGCGGCATGATCAACATCTGCCCGTCTACCCTGGGGATATTAATCATTACGCGTCCTGGGTTAGTGAATCCCTGGGGCAGATTATTGAATCCCGGGGTTTCAGCAATGTGAAATATATCTTCATGTTCACGGAACCAGGCACTAAAACGAGCGCTCTGCCCAACGGCTACCGCCAATGGCCTTATTATGTCAAGGTTTTAAAGGCGGTAGACAAACGACTGCGGGCCGACGGTCGCCGCCGCCTGATAAAGATTGTCGGCCCAGATACTTCTCGTGGCCGGGGGTGGTTGAAAAGGGCGGCGCTTGAGTTAAATAAGGTTATTGATATCTATACCGCTCATAGTTACCGCCCCCGTAATTACAGGGAATGGTTAGAACTGGCTCATAAGATTAAGGCGGAGACTGCCGCTACCGGTAAACCATTCTGGATTGATGAATATGGGGTGCCGGGTCTTAATCTGCGTCGAAAAGCGCTCTATGGCAATCTTATCGCCCAGGCTAATGCCGCTTTTTTGAATGCCGGGGCCCAAGCCACATTTTTATGGATGTTTAATGATCAATACTATCCTTATCCCCTGCAATATTTTTCCAATAAGGATGACTTTACCGATGGTCTGCACAAATGGGGACTCTTTCCATGGCTGCCGAAAAGCCGGGCGGTACGGCCGGCCTGGTATGTCTATACCATGCTGGGCCGTCTCCTTGGAGGGTCGGCAAGGCAGGTGTATAAAACAGAGGGCGGTTCGCGGTTACACGCTGCCGCCACCGGCCGGGCTCATGAGCTGAATATTCTACTGGTAAACGGCGGCAGTAAACGACTTGATTTTCAGCTTAAGGTCAGAGGATGGGGAGGAACCGGCCTTTATGCCTATCTCTACGATCCACAGGCCTTAAAGCGCCGGCGGCCGGGTAAGGAAATAATTCTCCGCCATTGGGCTTTATTCTCTGCCGGCGGAGTATTAAAGGCCAGTATTCCGGCTCGGGGGGTAATGGTCTATAGTACGAAGCGGCGAAACCTGGCGGGGCCGCCTCTGCTGGTCGGCGGGGAGGGTATAAACTTAAGCTATGGCAAGCAGGTCAAGGCTTCCTCAAGCGTCAGCGGTCATCCTGCTGCCAGTCTCATTGATGGCCGCCGCCTGTCTTATTGGCGAGCCGGTGACAATGACCGCCATCCCTGGTTTATTATTGATTTGGGAAAAGAATACTGGCTCAAAAGGGCCGAGGTCTGCCCCAGGGTTGACCGCCGGAAAGATATTGGAGCTGGATTCCCGGCGGCTTATACTCTAAAAACCAGTCTCAATGGCAGCACCTGGCAAGAGGCCGCCGCCGAAACTAACATCCATCAACAGACTGCCGGGGCACGCGGCCTCTCCTTTGCGCCCCGCCTGGCCCGCTATGTACGTTTTACCGGTACCAGAGTCCCAGGTTCAGCTAACCTTATGATCAGCGAACTACGACTTTACGGGGCGGCGCGGAAAGAAAACAGGTAAGCGCTCCACAAACCACACTTCAGCATACGATCATGGTCGTACTGCCGACTTTATAACATCTCGAAATGTAGCGGCACGACAACGATCGTATGCTGAAGTTTCAGGCGGGGATCATTTCCTGCCATATCTGCCGCATCTCAGCAGCGAAATTAAGATCATCCTTTGGCATTCGACCGTGTTCTGTAAGGTAGCCGCCAATCATCATTCCGTCGGCCCCGGCCATGAAGGCGGAACCTAAAAAATCCCGCAAAGCGGTTTCCCGGCCGGCGGCCAGGCGGATAGGGATATCCGGCATGAGAATACGGTAGATGGCGATACCACGCAGGGCGTCAATTGCCAATAGCGGCGGCTGGTGGGCCAGGGGGGTACCAGGCAGAGGAATGAGGATGTTGATGGGAACTGAATCTACGCCGCAATCACGCAGGGAAAGAGCCATTGATATACGGTCATCTTCTGTCTCGCCCAGGCCGAAGATACCGCCGGCACAGACCTCAAGCCCAGCCTCGTGAGCGGCATTAATAGTGGCTATACGTTCCTGAAAACTGTGGGTACTGACAATATTCGGGAAAAATTCTCTCGAAGTCTCTAAATTATGGTGATATCGGCTCAAGCCTGCCTCCTTCAACATTTTAAAGTCCAGGAGTCCTAATATCCCGAAAGAGGCGCAAACCTTAATGCCGATCTGCTCTCTGATAGCTGTAATTGCTTCAGCGGCCTGTTTTAAATCTTTTGCTCCAAGACCACGGCCGCTGGTAACTAAGGAAAAATGGCTGGCCTGGTTTTCTCTGGCCAGAGTGGCGGCCTGGAGAATTTCATCACGTTCCTTAAGGCCGTAAACCGGGGCGTTGGTATGATAATGGGCGGACTGGACACAGAAACGGCAGTCTTCACTGCAATTACCTGATTTGGCATTTATAATACTGCATAGCGAGAAATCCAGCCCCCGCCGGCCATTAAGCTTAGTCGCCAGGGCCTGGGACATGAGCTCGTGACAGGTCTTTTCTTTAATTTCTCTGAGCTCCCGGGTCATCGTCATTCCTCACTTAATTCTGGCGGAAACCGAAAACACCACCCTTGGTATTTATGGCATAGGCCGTTCCCCGGCCGCCATGCGACGGCCCTCTTCTGCCCGGCTGCCGCCCAGTTTTTTTAGGTAGATCAACAATGGCAGGGGCAAGAAAAGGGAGATCATCGGCAATTGGGCCGCCATTGACCTCCTTTATAATCTGAAAGAGGTGCATGCCGCTTTTGAAATAGCTCTTTTTCTGCAGCCATTTGGGCCAGTCTTTGCCGTTATCGTGTTTCAGCAGCAAAGGCAGGGTCGCCAGGCTGCGGGCCACATCATCCTGCATGGCACGCTTTATATTAAGATTGCTGAACATCTCGGCCAGTCTCTCCCGGATATCACGGGAGAGAAGATAGGATTCCTTCTGGGTCTGGGCGCTTTGAATATCTAATTCCGCCTCGGCCCATGGTACAAGAAGTAAAGAGATGAGCAGACCGTCAGGCAGTTTCTGGGTTGTTTTAATCAGGCGGTCAATAACATTGAGGACGGCAGACAGCCTGTTTTTATTAGCCGTGGCGTTTTCATGTTCGGTAAGTATATGGTGATAAAAGGGGAAGATGGTGTAGAAAATTCCGCTTGCAAAGGCCAGTTCAGCCCATGCCCGGCAGGCTCCACCGCGCAGATCTTTCAATAATTCATCCCGAATGCGGGAGACCGGACAGAGCAGTAATTTGTCCCGGTTGCGGATAATTGCCTGCCAGGTCTCCGCTTCCACTTCGAAATCAGCCCGGGCCGCGTGCCTGATTACCCGCATCATACGGACAGGATCTCTGGTGATGCGCCGGTCCGGGTCGCCAATGAGCCGGACAACACGGTTCTTCAGGTCATCTACTCCGCCGATAAAGTCAATTACGGTGGAGCCTTCAATCTCATAGAATAGGGCGTTAATTGTTAAATCCCGGCGAAAGGCATCTTCCACCGGCGTACCAAAGGAATTATTGGCGGGCAACACGACATCATCGCCGGTAATTTCATATTCACTGCGGCGGCGAAAGGTGGCTACCTCAATAATTTTGCCACCATTAAAAAAAACCTGCACCAGGCGAAAACGACGACCGATTATCCGGCTGTTACGAAACACCTTTCTGACCTGAGCCGGCCGGGCACTGGTACTGATATCAAAATCCTTGGGTGCTTTGCCGAGGAAAATATCCCGTACTCCGCCGCCAACGAGATAGACGGTAAAACCAGCCTGCCGCAAACGCCTTAAAACCATAAGGGCATCGGTGTCAATTTCTTGATTGGTAATGGGATGTTTCCCCTTGGGGATAATTTGCGGAGTTGGCAGATTAACGTCCGCGGCTTCTGCTGTTGCCTCTGGATTGGTCATGATTTAAGGTTATCTTCTTTGTATACCGATTCCGCCTGCGAGACAAACTGCTCAAAAACCTGCTTGACGGTCAATATTTCGTTGAGTTTGTAGACGTTTTCACCAGAAAAAACCAGGCCGTTTTCGGCGTCTCCCTGGCGGGCCGCCATATTAAGACGTTCGTTAATACAGTAGAGATAATCACATTTTTTAAGGCATTTGAATTCGCAGGATTCCGGTCTGACCGATTTCCCACCCATTAAATCCTGTACAAACCTGTTTTTAATGGCCCGGCCAGGCAGGCCAACGGGTGAACGCATCAGGGTAACATCATCCTTGCCCGCCTTTAGAAAGGTTTGTTTAAAGCTGTCAGCAACATCGCACTCTTCGGTGAGAACAAAACGAGTGGCAATCTGGATACCGTCGGCCCCATATTTATCCATCATCTCTGCCATTTCAAAACCGTTGGTGATACCACCGGCGGCAATCAGAGGAATTTTTTTCACTACCTTCCTGATTTCGGGAAAAATTTTTCTTAAGGGCTGATCAGTACCAAGATGGCCGCCGGCCTCCTTGGCTTCAACAATAACAGCCGCCGCCCCCAGCCTTTCGGCCAGGCGGGCAAAGGCGGGAGTGGAAACAATTGAGATAATGGGGGTATTATATTTCTTGCCGATCTTGAATATATCGCGGGAGAAACCGGCTCCGGTTACAATGATGTCGGCTCCGGCCTCAATGGACCCCATGACGAGATTATAAAAATTCTTCATGGCGAACATAATATTAACGGCTATACTGCCCTTGGTAGCTTTCTTGGCCCGGACGATATCCTCTTTCAGCTCTGAGACCGGCAGGCCGGAACCGCCAATAGTGCCAAGCCCGCCGCATTCGGAAACCGGCGCGGCCAGGGCGGAGGTCGATACGCGGATGGACATGCCGCCTTGAAGCAGGGGGATGGGTATAGTATATTGACCAATGGTCAAAGAGGGTAATTTCATTCAGCAGGACTCCAACTCGCGGTTCTGGGGCCGCGGGGGTTAAGGCTATTGATTTTGTAACTGTTCACAGCTGACGACAGTATTTGCCTGTTTTGGCTGAAGTTACTTGATTTTTATAAAAAAAGTATATTTAAAAAAATAAAAGAGCTTTTTATAATGCAACTCTTGGCCTTGTTTGTCAAGGATGTTAGACGGGATGAATAAAAATATAGAAAAATACAGGGTGGGATTATGCGGGTTGAACCAGGTTCGATTGGCTTTGACATTGACGGCGTAGTGGCCGATACCACCGAGGCCTTTATTCGTGTCCTGGGTGAAAAATACGGGATAAGCGGAATCAGCGCGGCCGATATTGTGGAATTTGATGTTGCTCAGTGTCTCGATATTGAGCCTGAGATAGTGGAGGGAACCTTTGCTGTTCTGCTGGCCGACCCGCTTGCGGCAGGCATGCGGCCTTTGCCGGGAGCTGTATCAGTTCTTCAGCGTCTCGGGAGGCTGGCTCCGCTTACCTTTATAACCGCCCGTCCGCGGCGCCGGCCCATTGCCGACTGGTTGTCCCATATCCTGGGCCGCGAGACCTTTCAAAGATGCAGCTTGATTGCCATGGGTGATCATGATGACAAGGTTCGTCATATCAGGCAGGCGGGCCTGGATTATTTTGTTGATGACCGCTGTGAGACCTGTCTGGAGCTGGAAGCTCAAGAGGATATAACACCTCTGGTTTTTTCTCAGCCCTGGAACAGGGGGTGTCATCAATTACACAGTGTGTCATCATGGCTGGAGATCGCGGAATTATGTCATTTATAATCTGTCCTCATTGCGGCCGCAATACCGGTGAATACAAGGCTCCTAAGCCTACAGTTGATATAATTATAGAAATTGGCGGCGGTATAATTCTTATTGAACGCCGCAATCCGCCTCTCGGCTGGGCCCTGCCGGGTGGTTTTGTCGATTATGGTGAGTCTCTGGAACAGGCCGCGGTTCGGGAGGCCAGGGAAGAAACCGATCTTGATGTGACCCTGACAAGGCAGTTGGGGACTTACTCCGATCCCAGGCGTGACCACCGTTTTCATACCATAAGCACAGTCTTTGCCGCCCGGGCCGACGGTATTCCTCGCGGCCGTGATGATGCCCGGCAGGCCCTGGTGTATTATCCCAATAACCTGCCGCCTCTAACCTTTGACCATCGGGATATTCTCAGGGACTATTTTTTATCAAAGGACAGGGAGCTGCGCGTGGCTCTGCCGGTTATTTTGCCCAAGAATTGAATTCCAAAATAAAATATTGAAATATCCTTGCCGGTCTGGTATAAAACTCTATTCTAAAATAGAACAGGAGGCTTGTCTTTAATGGGAAACAATGTAACAGAAACCACAGAACAGGTTCAGTCCGCGCCTGACGTTGAGAGCGTCGAAGCGGTAAGCGCCAGTCAATTTGACAATATAAGCGATGATGCCAGCTTTGCTGATTTGTTTGAGGACAGTTTGAAAGTTGCCAATGTCGGAGAGGTTGTACCCGGCACGGTTATTGACTTCATCAGTCAGATGGCGGTTGTTGATATCGGTGACAAATCCGAGGCCATGATCTCCCTGTCGGAGTTTAAAAATGATGGCGAACAGCTGGATGTTCATGTTGGTGATGTCTTTGATGTCTTTGTTGAAAAGCGTGAAAAAGACGGTGGTCTCTGTCTGTCGCGTGAAAAGGCTATTGCGATAAAGGTCTGGGAGGCTATTGCCCAGATTCAGGCGGATGACGGTACTATCCCCGGGGTTATTGAGAACCGGGTCAAGGGTGGTCTTTCCGTTGATATAGGAGTGCCGGCCTTTCTGCCTTATTCGCAGATTGATCTGCGGCCGGTTAAGGATCTGGATGCCATGCTGGGCCAGACCTATGATTTCAAAATTTTAAAATATAACCGCAAACGTAATAATGTGGTTATCTCCCGCCGGGCTATTCTCGAAGAGGAGAGAAACAAACTGCGTGAAGCTATGCGCGATTCTCTTCAGGAGGGTGCGGTTATCAAGGGTACCATTACCAATATCACTGATTATGGTATTTTCGTTGATCTGGGCGGCATGGACGGTCTCTGTCATATTACCGACCTTTCCTGGGGCCGGGTGTCACATCCCTCCAAGATGTTTCAGGTCGGTGAAAATATAGATGTTAAGATCTTGA
The DNA here is from genome assembly GCA_048820955.1 of Desulfobacterota bacterium M19. GTDB lineage: Bacteria > Desulfobacterota > Desulfobulbia > Desulfobulbales > VMSU01 > JAADIV01. The sequence continues at coordinate 213,304 of JBMERE010000001.1, forward strand.
AATTCGATAAGGATTCCGGCAAGGTTTCCCTCGGTGTCAAGCAGCTTAAGGAAGACCCCTGGTCAACTGTTCAGGAGCGTTATCCTGTGGGCACCAAGGCCAGTGGCAAGGTGGTCAGCATCACTGATTACGGGGTATTTGCCGAACTGGAAGAGGGCGTTGAAGGTCTGGCTCATATTTCAGAGATGACCTGGTCAAAAAAGGCCAAACATCCCTCCAAGCTGGTTGGTATGGGAGACCAGATTGAGATAGTTATTCTCAATGTTGATGCCGCTGCCAAACGTATATCTCTGGGCATGAAACAGTTACAGCCCAATCCCTGGGATCTGGTTTCTGAAAATTACCCTGTAGGCTCTATTATTGAGGGTAAGGTTAAAAATATTACGGACTTTGGTGTGTTCATTGGTATTGAGGAGGGCATTGACGGTCTTATTCATGTCTCAGACCTCTCCTGGACCGAGCGCATTAAGCATCCTTCAGAGAAATACAGTAAGGGTGACACCCTGCAGGCCGTGGTCTTGAAAATTGACCGCGAAAACGAGCGTTTCTCTCTCGGGGTCAAGCAGCTGGAGCCCGATCCCTGGCAGGAGGCCGTAACCAAATATCCCGTGGGCAGCAAGATCACCGGTAAAATTACTAATGTGACCGATTTTGGAGTTTTTGTTGAGGTTGAGGATGGCATCGAGGGTTTGGTGCATGTCTCTGAAATCAGCGAAGATAAAATCAACAGTCCAGTTGGTCTCTATAAGGTTGGTAATGAGTTGGAAACCAGAGTGATTAATGTCTCCGCCAAAGATCGCAAGATAGGCCTGTCTATTAAGGCCCTGGCCGACAAGCAGGAGGATGTGCTTGAAGAGTATCAGAAGAAACAGGCCAGCCCCTCTACTATTGGTGATCTCTTAAATGCCAAGAAGGAGGAGATTGCTGCCCAGCAGCAGAACGAGGACGGCGATAAAAAAGAGACAGACGCCTGATTAAGGCGTTAATTCATAGTCATGGAGAAAAGGTTATTTCACCAGAGGCATCCTGTCGTGTTTGGTTTATTTGTTCTGACGGGTCTGTTTCTCTTCCTCTTTGGTGGAATAACCTTTTTTATTGCCCGTCTGATTCATCCTCAGGCCTATGAGACCACCCGGGCCAATGCCATTGGTGTTCTGCGTCTGCAGGGAGTTATCATGGATGCCGACAAGTCTATCAGGATATTGACAGACTTTCGCCGTAATTCCCATATCAAGGCTGTAGTCGTACGGATAGACAGTCCTGGCGGAGCTGTGGGTGCCTCTCAGGAAATATATGATGAAATCCGGCGAACGGCACGGGTTAAACCCGTGGTTGCCAGTATGCAGTCCGTGGCCGCTTCGGGGGCATATTATGCCGCCCTGGGGGCCAGTCGTATTGTTGCTGATCCGGGAACCATAACCGGTAGTATCGGGGTTATTATAAAATTCCCCAATTTGAAAAAAATATTCGATAGGATTGGCTATAAGACAGAAGTGATAAAGAGCGGAATTAACAAGGATATTGGTTCCATGTCCCGCAACATGACTCCCGAGGAACGTCAATTGATCCAGAAGATGATTGATAACGTTCTTAAACAGTTTATCAGGGCGGTGGCACAGAGCCGTCATTTAACGGTGGCCAAGGTTAAAAAGATCGCCGATGGCCGGGTCTTCAGCGGTGAGCAGGCTCTGGAGCTGGGGTTGCTTGATAAACTTGGTAATTTTACTACCGCCGTGGAAATGGCAGCCAAACTTGGTGGTATTACCATTAAAAATCCCCCCTTGATTTATCCGGAAGATAATAAATTTAACCTTCTCCGTTATTTCAGCGACATGAAGAGCCAGCTGCTCGAAAGTGTGCTCTGGAACAGGATGCCAGCTCTTATGTATCAGACTGATTAACTGTTCAGCTGCGCCCGGTTCGGAGTATTGCAGGTTTGCTTGCTTACCTGTGGTTGGCTATAATTCCGTCCAGTATTATTAACCGCATTTCGGGCACATTATGAGTCTGTGCTGACCTGCACAGCTGCGTAAGCAGTCCATGAACGCCCTGCTGTAATTCTGTGGTTATTGCATACTTTTTATATCACGCTGAATAATTATCAGATTAATTAACTAACCATCATGCTTAAAAAAGATATTATTAATTATATAGTGGATAATATGCCCTATTTGATGAAGCAGGACGCTTCACGGGCGGTAAAAATCATTATAACATCCCTGGTTGAGGGCTTAAAGAACGGCCAGCGGGTTGAGATCAGAGGCTTTGGCAGTTTAAGTGTACGTGAACGCAGCGCTAAGTCGGTGCCCAACCCCAAAACTGGGGAGATGATGCATATTCCGGCCCGGAAATCAATTCATTTTACCATGAGCAAATCACTGAAAGAACCATTGATTAAGGGGTAATCAAGGATATCGTTTCCCCTGCTTTGGCTGTCGCAGTCAGAAAATTCCGCTGTCTCCCTTTCCCTCTCGCAAAATTACCGGTTCCGCTTTAGTCAAAGAGATAACGGTTGAGGGCTCTGGATATATTGAGCCCCCGTCAATGATCAGATCAACCACGTTAGCCAGCTTTTCTTCAAGCTCATAGGCTTCAGCAGCTGGTCTTTCATCTTCGTCAAGTATAGCAGAGGTGGTCAGGATTGGGTTCCCGAGGGCCTCTACGAGGGCCAGGCATATATTATTATCCGGCACCCTTATTCCCACTGTTTTCTGCTTACTGGTCATAATTCTGGGTACCATTTTCATGGTGGGCAGGATAAAGGTGTAGGCTCCGGGCAGGTGTCGTTTCATTAAGCGATAAGCCTGGTTTGAAATATGACAGTATTGGCTTACATTTTTCAGGCTGCTGCACATGAAACTGAAGGGCTTGTGGGTGGGCCGCCGCTTTAGTTGATGAATCCTTTTTACCGCCTTCTGGTTGAATATATCACAGCCGATACCATAAATGGTGTCGGTTGGATAACAGATAACATCACCGCGGCGCAGTCTGTCTGCCACCTGCGCGATAAGTCTGACTTGTGGGTTGTCGGGGTTGATATTAAGCATTGGACGATATTGCGCCGAATGGCTATACTTGTCAAGTAAAGAATTTCCCTTTAAGTACCCGTAACGTACTCTGCCTGATTTTTGCCGGTTTTGCCGGACGTAAAAAGAGCGGATATGAGAGTAAATATCGTGTCAGTCTCCAAAGAGACAAATTTTGCCGCCATTGATTTGGGCAGTAATAGTTTCCGCCTGCTGGCGGTCTCCGGCCTGAAGGTAAAATGGCCTCCCTGCCGGATTTTGCTTGATACCTGCTGCCAGGCCCGCCTTGCTGAGGAATTAACCACAACAGATGGAATAAGCCCGGCGGCCCGCCGGCGCGGACTTGCTGCCTGCCGGGAATTTGTCAGACAATTGCGGGAGCTGCCGGCTATGCCTTTAAGGGTCTGTGGTACTCAGGCTCTGCGCCAGGCGGTAAACAGCCGGGAATTTATTCAAGAGGCTGAAGAAATTCTGTCCTGCCGCGTTGAGATTCTCAGCTCGGAACAGGAGGCGGCATATACTCTTCTCGGTTGTCAGGCTGGGCAGAAAGAGGGTAGCCGCCCTTTGCTTTTAGTCGATGCCGGGGGTGGCAGTACTGAAATAATTTTATCCCGCCGCAGGCAGAAGCCGCTGATCCGCAGCCTGCCCATCGGGGCAGTCAATTTAACGGAACGATTTTTCAGGGCAGGAATCAATGCCACCTCAACGGCTAAAATGAGAATCTTTCTCATTGAACAGATTAAGCCCGTATTTAGTGAGTTGCTGTCTGCCGATCTAAGCAAAGTACGTCTCGCAGCCTCCGGTGGTACCGCTAACGCACTGGCCATGCTTTCACTGAGATTGCGGGACTATCAGACGGAATTGATTCAGGGCAGCAGATTAACCAGGGACGGGCTAAATAAAGTTATGGCCCGCTTGATGATTTTGAATCCCAGGGCACTCCGCTCCATACCGGGCCTGGGAGAAAGAGGGGCAATTATTCCGGCGGGTATAATGCTGCTTCAGGCCGTTATTGATATTGCCGGCCAGGACTTAACCGTAAGCACCAGCGGTTTTTTAGAAGGAATTGTCCTGAGTTATGGGGACGACCGGGCCATCGCCCCATGCTTTTTATAAAACCGCTGTTTTTATCATTTTGTTATTTATGAAAATAATTTAAAATAAAAAATTACCTGTAATTCTTCAAAATAACGGCCATGTCTGATTATCATTGAACACAATGAAACATGTTAACTACGAGTCCATCAGATATGATAGTTTTGATAAGGCCAACATCTCTGGCAGGTGACTTTCATATAAATGCCGAATAATTATAAGCCAGCTACCATAATTTCTTCCCTGGGAGTTCTTTGCGATGCAAGATAAAATTATACTTGATGCCTATACCTTTGATGACCTGTTGCTGGTTCCACAGTCTTCTGATGTTCTGCCCGCCGAGGTGGAACTCGGTACCCGGTTGACCAGGACAATTAATTTACAGATTCCCCTGATCAGTGCCGCCATGGACAGTGTCACTGAGCACCGGACGGCCATCAGTATGGCCCGGGAAGGGGGGATGGGAATTATCCATAAAAATATGGGGATTGATAATCAAATTCTGGAGGTGCAAAGGGTCAAAAAATCTGAATCAGGCATGATTGTCGATCCAATTACCGTGGAGGAGGAGGCCACAGTGGCCGACGTTCAGGCTATTATGCATCGTTTTCATATCTCGGGGGTACCGGTACGGCGGGGCAAAAAGCTGGCGGGCATTGTCACCAACCGTGATCTGCGTTTTGTTTCCGACCCCCTGCTCCGGGTACGTGATGTCATGACCAGTAAGAATCTGGTAACTGCCCAGGTTGGGATTACTCTGGAACAGTCCAAGGCCATGCTCCACGAGCATCGGATTGAAAAACTGCTGGTAGTGGACGATGACGGTAATTTGACCGGTCTGATTACCACCAAGGATCTGGAAAAGATCAAACGCTACCCCCACGCCGCCAAGGATGATATGGGCCGCCTGCTGGTGGGTGCGGCCATCGGAGTTGATACTCCCCCCGAATCGTTAGAGGGTCTGATTAAGGCCGGGGTGGATATTGTGGTTCTGGATTCCGCCCACGGTCATTCCAGAAATATTATCAACGCCTTAAAGAGGTTAAAGGATAACTTTCCAGCTCTCCAGGTCGTGGCCGGTAATATTGCCACTCCGGAGGCGGTTGTCGATTTGATTAAGGCCGGTGCCGATTGTGTCAAAATCGGGGTGGGGCCGGGCTCAATCTGTACGACCAGGATTGTGGCTGGAGTCGGAGTTCCGCAGATGACCGCCATCTATCGCTGCGCTAAAGCGGCGGCTGAATACGATGTGCCGGTTATTGCCGACGGTGGTATTAAATTCTCCGGTGATATCACCAAGGCTATCGGCATGGGAGCCCATGTTATTATGGTGGGCAGTCTCTTTGCCGGTACCGATGAGGCGCCGGGTGAAACCTTTTTGTATCAGGGGCGTACCTATAAGGGGTATCGGGGTATGGGCTCTCTCGGAGCCATGAAAAAGGGCAGCAGCGACCGCTATTTTCAGGATAAAGTGGAAAATCCCGCTAAGCTGGTTCCCGAAGGTATTGAAGGGAAGGTTCCCTATCGGGGGCCGATTTCAGATACCATTTATCAGCTGCTTGGCGGCCTGCGCTCGGGAATGGGCTATGTGGGGGCCAAGAATATTGAGGCCCTGCGCCAGCGGGCCAAATTCGTTAAAATTACCGCTGCCGGACTCAAAGAAAGTCATGTGCACGATGTTATTATTACCAAGGAGGCGCCTAATTATCGTTTAGGCTGATTATTATGGATATTCAGACAGAAAAGATATTAATTCTTGATTTTGGTTCACAGACCACCCAGCTGATTGCCCGCCGTATTCGGGAACAGAAGGTCTATTGTGAGGTACATCCCTATTATTTAAGCCTTGAGAAGATTAAGGCCATGGCTCCGAGAGGAATAATCCTCTCCGGCGGCCCTAAAAGTGTCTATGATGAGGATGCCCCCAAGAGTGATCCCGGTATATTCGATCTTGATATTCCGGTTCTGGGTATTTGTTATGGGGCGCAATTAATGACTATTCAGGGCGGCGGCCGGGTGGAAAAGGCGCAAAAACGTGAATTCGGCAAATCTGAGCTGGTAATCAAAAACACCGAGGGGCTTTTTGCCGGTCTGGAGCCTGAAGGGCCCAACCAGGTCTGGATGAGTCATGGCGACCGCATAGAAGAACTGCCGGACAACTTTATGATCTCGGCAGTGAGTGAGCATTCGCCCAACGCCGCTATCCGCCACCGGCATAAACCCCTGGTGGGAGTTCAATTTCATCCAGAGGTTGCTCACACCTTGATCGGCAGCGATGTATTACGTAATTTTGTCTTTGGCATGTGCCATTGTCAGCCCAAATGGACCATGCAGTCTTTTGTGGAATCCAATATAAATGCTATCCGGGAAAAGGTGGGCAGCGCTCAGGTTATCTGCGCCCTGAGCGGCGGGGTTGATTCCTCGGTGGTGGCAGCCCTTATTCATCGGGCCATCGGCAGCCAGTTAACCTGCATCTATGTCGATAACGGCCTCATGCGTACCGGAGAAACGGAGAGTGTTATGCGCTTTTTCCGGGAAAAAACCGGGCTCAATGTTATTCAGGTGGATGCCCGCGATGAATTTATAGGCCAACTCATCGGGGTAAGTGATCCAGAGAAGAAACGCAAGATCATCGGCCATGGGTTTATCAAGATATTTGAGCAGGAGGCCGGCAAAATCAAGGGTGCCAGGTACCTGGCCCAGGGTACCCTCTACCCGGATGTGATAGAGAGTGTCTCCTTTATCGGTGATACGGTGATTAAATCACATCATAATGTCGGCGGACTGCCCGAGGTCATGAAACTGGATCTCATCGAGCCTCTGCGTGATCTGTTTAAGGACGAGGTGCGGCTCCTGGGCCTGGAGCTTGGCCTGCCCGAAGAGGCCATTTACCGGCAGCCCTTCCCTGGCCCCGGTCTGGCAATTCGGATAATTGGCGAGATCACCCCGCAGCGTCTTGAAATCGTGAGGCAGGCCGATGTCATTGTCCTTGAAGAGATGAAACTGGCTGGATTATACCGTCAGACCTGGCAGTCATTCGCCGTTCTGCTGCCCATTCAGACCGTGGGAGTTATGGGCGATGAGCGAACCTATGAACACGTGGTGGCCCTGCGCTGTGTGGACAGTTTAGACGCCATGACCGCCGACTGGTCAAGACTGCCCTATGATTTATTAGGCCGGATGTCCAACCGGATTATCAGTGAGGTGCGGGGGGTCAACCGGGTGGTTTTTGATATCTCTTCCAAGCCGCCAGGCACCATTGAATGGGAATAACCATGAACAGTGATAACCCTCCGGAACCACACGCTCTCTCTGTGGAACAGGCTGGCTGTCTGCTGGAAAGTATCTCCGGGATTATTAAAATTATCAACCGGAAGGGGGGGGATTTTAATAAACGGCTGGATGATATTCTGGCAATACTCCTGGATTATATGGGGGTAGAGCAGGGCTCAATTATGGTTCTGGAGGGCCGTAACCTGGTAGTTGCCACTGCCCGCCGCCGGGAGATAATCGGCGAAAAGCAGGCCATGGACAGCGATTCCATCGCCGCTCTGGCAGCCAGGACGGCGGCCCCTGTCTTTATCCCGGATATCTCCGTTGATCCCCGTTTTAACAATAAGCGGCCGCATAATCAGCATTATAAAAAGAACGCCCTGCTCTCCCTGCCGATCTTCCAGGATGAACAGTTATTAGGCGTAATTAACATTACCGACAAAGCGGGTGACAAAGATCTGCTGCAGGAAGATATTACCTGTCTCCTTGATTTCAGCAGCATGATTATCTCTACCCTGGTTCAGCAGCGTCTCCACAAGCAGCTGCAACGCCAAAAAGAGACGCTGCGCCTGAAAAACAAGGAGTTAAAAAGACAGGAGTCTTTGCGGGATGAGTTGTACAAAATGCTGATTCATGATTTAAAGGCCCCGCTGGCCGAGGTGGTGGCGAATCTGGATATTATGTCTTATTCTATAGGCCAGGAGAATCGTGAATTTCTGGCTGCCGCTCAGATGAGCTGTGACCGTGCCGTGCGCATGGCAAATAATCTGGTGGCTATCAACAAAATGGAAGACGGTAAATTGACTCCCTGCCTGGAGGAGGTTCACCCCAGGGTGCTGCTGGAGGAGGCCCTGAGTGCCCTGCGCGGTCTGGCTCGGATCAAAAATGTGGAATTAGTGCTAACCGCCGGCCCTGAGCTGCCTATGGCCTATGTTGACCGAATTCTGATTTTACGGGTTTTGCAGAATTTGTTGACCAACGCCCTGGGTTATACCACGCCGGGCACCGAAATTACCGCTGGTTGTAATTATCTCACCGTCAGTGAGGAGCTGGAATTTTTTGTGCAGGATCAGGGGCCGGGGCTGTCAGAGGATAAACAGGACAAAATTTTTGAAAAATATTCCCGCCTCTCTGAAAAGCAGGATGCTCTGGTGGGTACCGGCCTGGGTCTGTATTTCTGTAAACTGGCTATTGAGGTTCATAAAGGTAAAATTGCGGTCAGCAGCAAGCCCGGCGAGGGCTGTCGATTTTATTTTCTTTTGCGCCTTTAACGGCGTTTAGTTTGAGAACCCCCTATGACAATAGATCCATCCCAAATTAATTTTCTCATCGTTGACGACCTGGATAATATGCGGCGCTCCATTCGGGCTATGCTGAAGTTAATTAAATTCGGTCGTAAATATTATGAGGCGGCGGACGGTCTTGAGGCCTGGGAGATTTTAAATACCGAGCGCTGTGCCATAAAATTCATAATCTCCGACTGGCAGATGCCCGGGATGAATGGCACTGAACTCCTGAATAAGCTGCGTGGTAACAAAAAATTCAAGGATACCCCCTTTCTGATGATAACCGCTGAGGCCAACCAGAGTATTGTCGCCGAGGCTGCCGAACAGGATGTAGACGCCTATCTCACCAAACCCTTTGTTACCGCCACCCTGGAACAGAAGATTCTGGAACTGCTTAACCGGGTGGATAATCCCAGCCCTCAGGCCATACTGCTGCGTAAAGCTGAAAAATGGCGGGCCAGGGGTCAGTTTGACAATGCCATTGAATGCCTGCGCCGGGCGGCTGATTTGAGTAAACACTCATCCCGGCCGTGGCGGGAAATAGGCCGCCTGTTTTTAAAGAAGAATGATCTGGCGGGGGCGGTTGAGTCCTTTGAACAGGCCATTACCATGAATCGTTTAGAGGTGCCGTCTTATCATTATTTAGGTCAGATTTATCTGAAACAGGGGGAGGCGGATAAGGCTATTAAATATTTTACCAAGGCTCTGGAGCTAAGCCCGCGAAATGCCGAACGGGCCTTTAAAGTAGCGGCGCTTCTCTTAAAACATCAGCGGATTAAAGAGGCGGAAAAGATATTAAAAGTCATGCTTCGCAATAATTCGGAGAACCTTGATCTCCATGAAGAGACTGTGGATCTCGCCATGGAACACGGCCTTTTTAAATTAGCGGTTTTCTGCTGCCGGAAGGTGCTGGAAGTGGCGCCTGAACGTGATTATATGCAAAAAAAACTGGGTCTGGCCCTGTTGCGGAAGGGTGCTTATCAGGAGGCGGCAGCTCTGCTTGAGAAGGTTCAGCAACATTTTCCCATGGATATCAATGTCCTCCTTAATTTAGCGGAGTGTTATCTTAAGCTGAAAATGCGGATGCGGGCCGATAAATGGGCTTCAAAGGCGGTTAGAATTGATCCTGGCAATAAACTGGCCCAGGAAATATTGGATCAGTGCTAAGCCATGGCGCAAGAAAATCTCATCCTGGCCGCTATTATGCCCATGCCCTATCAGGGGGCCAGACTTCTGGCGGCGGCCTGGCCCGCCTTTACCGGCCAGCTTAATAATCTTCTCAAAGAAAGTGGTTTTGAGGCATCTGATACCTCTGCTGAACTGCTCCTTTTCTCCTTTCCCAACCCAACCGCCGCCCTGAAGGCTGTGCTGGGTGCTTTTGTTAAATTACGCCATGATTATAAAAAATTAGGCGGCGAATCTCTGCCGGTTAAATGCGTTATGCACCTTGTTTCCCCGCAGGATTCAAGACCGGCCCTGCTTTCACCGGATGATGAGCACTGGGATATACTTAATCCGGAGACAATTTATGTTACCAGGGCCCTGAAAAATCAGCTCGAATTGTTACTGACCCGCCGCCAGTTCCCCGCCTGCAGGCTGAAAAATGAGGGCAGCGGTCTGACGGCGCTGATCTTCCCTGAGCAGGGTAAGATCAGCGCCCGCCAGATACTTGCCTTTCGAGACCTGCCCCTTGCCGGCAGCGGCCGGCCCTGTTTTTATTGCGGTATGCGTTGGCACCTGCCAGCCGACTGCCCGGCCAAGAATCTGAAAATGGCTCATAACGGGCTGCGGGAAATTGGTTATCTGCCTTTTAAGCAAATAAATATCCTCTATAAAAAGGTCTTTGCCGAACCGCGGAAAATGGCCCGTGTTCTGGCAGCCGGTATCAATCTGTCCCAGATCCGTAAGGATCCCCTTCTCGCGGTATATATCGCTTTTCTGGATATAAACCGGGTATATCAGCCTCGTTTTTTATGGAATATCGCCTTCAGCGTCTATAACAAATGGGAGTCTGTTTTTAAGACGGATAAAATCAATTTGGATAATAATAATCTTCAGCTTGGTTTTGATTGTCTGCGGGTCAAGGAGTATGGCCGGGCCGAGGAATTACTTTTGCGGGAGTGCAGCCATAAAGCACCCAAGAGATTTTACGCTGTTCTGGGCCAGGCCTTTCTGGCTCTGGAAAGGGGACGTCTCGCGGATATGCGTAATTATCTTGAGCTGGCCTCCAATTTTGCCATCGCCGAAAAGGAACGTATTTATGTCTCACTCCTTTTATCAAGATATTATGATCTTAACGATGAAAACTGGAAGGCGCGTGATTTAATCAAAAACGCCTTTACCATCAGGGCTGACTGTCAGGATCTTCTCTATCGTAAGGTGCAGCTTGAGGTCAAGGGTAATTTCAGGGAGCAGGCTTTTCAGCTCCTCCGTTCACTGATGGTTGACCAGCGGCGGTTGTACATGGTTATTATGATGGATCCAGAGTTGATTCATATTCAGACCAAGGTGGAAGATATCCTCCAGGCTCAATTCCAGACTATTGCCAGTGCGGCCGGCGAGAATTTAATTAGAGCGAGAGAGGAAATTAACGATCTGGCAGGTTGGTTTGAGAAAGAAGATAAAGAGATGATAGTAAATATTCAGACCCTGGCCAATCTGGAAAAGATGATGCTCAGGGGCAGCTATTTTGACTGTCTTGACGTGGCCTCAAGGGCTAAGGCGCTCTATGCCGCCGGCCGCCGGCTGCGGGAAAATAAATTAAACGAACTATATGATCAGGCTAATCGGGAGATGACGCGCTGGAAGGGTTATTATAATTTCTGGCTTTCATATCAATTTCCAGGTTTTTTTAAAAAATTCCACCGTCAATTGCTGCCCATTAAGAAAAAGATTAATACAATTATCAAGCTGGCAAAAAAAAATCAGGCCGAGCCCTACAGAGAGGCCGTTGGCTTATTAGCTGAGGTTAAAGAGGCCATAAAAGGGATTGAGCCGCTATACGCGCGGATGACGTGGCTTAATGTTATCTTTTCCGGTGGGCTGGTATTCGGCAGAAAATTGATCGTGGCGGAATTGACGCTGGCCGCTGTGGCTTTGATGATTGTCTTTATCGTCGGAATGCTGCCTGACTCATCCTCTTTGAAAGGCCTGGCTGCCCTGCTCTCCGACCCCCTGTTTCTGAAAAAAGCCGAGGTCATTATTCCTGTCTTTGCCGCTCCGCTGCTGGCCTTAATCCTGACGGTGCGGAGAATGGGCAAGTAACTGTATCTGGGTAAGCGATCCATAAACACCACCCTGTACACGTTGACCGGCCGCAATATACAGGGGGTATGATTGCGCCCGGTCAACGTGTACATTGCGGCGTCCCTGAGTGGTATCGCTTTTATACGACGATCGCTTACAGTTCGTTTGTCGCTTACGTATCTGGCATCGCCGTTTTTTTGTGCCCTTCCCTCAGCTTTCAAAAACCTTGATCCCAAGGTCTGCTCGTAATTTCCTGGAATTTTTAGACACTTTTGTAAGTTTTCATTCCGAGTGTTTCTGCCCACGCTCAGATGCATCAGACGGTGAAATAACCTTGCTGCTTCAGTAAGTTAGCTGAGTCCAGGGGTTCTATTCCTGCTCTTCATTTACTTGTCCGGCCGACAAATTTGAAACATGATTAATACATTATCCACATAATTGTATTAATATTTCCTGCTATTCCTCCCCCCAAAATACGCCATAAATCAATAATATAAATTTTTTTATCATTGAATACAAGGAGTAACGATACTGCCTTGATATAATTTTACGTTCTGGCACACTGCATGCTTGACCTGAAAAATTATGATTTCATCGGATATGAGCAAGAGCAGTCACAATTTATGTAAGCGCTCCATAAACCACACTTTAGCATACGATAATGGTCGTACCGTTGACATTATAACATCTCGGAATGTAAGGGCTTCAGGGGGGTCATGGGGCGCTTACCAATTTATCAGTCGCGTAACAACGGCACCGCGAAACCTTTACCGTGGTGGTATTGTCGTCGTGCAACAAAGGAGAAAACCATGAGAAAGATCGAGGCAATAATCAAGCCCTTTAAGCTTGATGAGTTGAAAGAGGCATTGTCAGAGTTGCAGATAAACGGAATGACGATTTCCGAGGTAAAGGGATTCGGACGGCAGAAAGGGCACACAGAGATATATCGAGGCGCGGAGTATGTAGTTGACTTTATCCCCAAAATTAAGGTGGAACTGGTCGTGCCGGAGGAAATTAGCGGACAAGTGGTTGAGGCCATTATAACAAGTGTTAGAACGGGTAAGATCGGGGATGGTAAAATTTTTGTGCTGCCAGTGGAAACTGTTCTCCGAATACGCACCGGAGAACGGGATAAAGAGGCAATCTGATTTGCCCGAAATCATCTTATAAGGAGAAGGAGATGCGCAACATATTATCAATGGCAATACTTACAGTTCCGTCAGCCCCATGGGCGGCGAAGAACACGACTCCGGCGGCTGTATCCGGTGCCGAAGTAATAACTATGGTTTTAGTCCAGAGACGACTTGAGCATAATAGGCCGGAAGGGGTAAAAGCACAAACTGGAGACATGAAATGAAGCAATTACTAAGTGTATTATGCCTTGGAATATTTTTGTTTATGGCGGGTACGGTCTATGCCGGTTATGAGATGCCGGGGGCCTCTTCCCAACCAACGGCTCCGGCAGTACTGATACCGGATCCCTCGGGGACAAATACCGGTGGCGCGGCGGACGTGATTGGCGCCACGGCCAAGGCCCCCACAAAACAGGATATGACCAGAATGGCGAAAGCCGAACCTCTGGCGGTGAAACTGGCTGATGTCATCGGCCATAATCGGATTGCCATTAATTTTATGTGGACTCTGCTCTGTGGCTTTCTTGTTATGTTTATGCAGGCCGGTTTCGCCCTGGCGGAAACCGGCTTCACCCAGGCCAAAAATGCCGGACACACCATGGCCATGAACATGATGGTTTACGGCATCGGCATGTTAGGTTACTGGATATGCGGTTTTGCCATTCAGATGGGCGGCGTGGGTAATATTGCCGCCTTCGGAGGCGGAACAGGCTTATTGAGCGGAGAGTTCGCCCTTCACATTTTTGGTAAAGATTTCGGTCTGTTCGGGACAAATGGTTTTTTTCTTTCCGGCAACGCCTATGATGTCTCTATCTTTTCCCTCTTTCTCTTTCAGATGGTTTTTATGGATACCACCGCCACCATTCCCACTGGTTCCATGGCGGAAAGGTGGACATTCAAGTCCTTTGTTTTTTATGGTTTCTTCATCGCTATGTTTGTCTACCCGCTTTACGGAAACTGGGTATGGGGCGGGGGCTGGCTGTCACAGCTGGGAACTAATTTCGGTCTCGGCCACGGAACACTGGACTTCGCCGGCTCATCCGTTGTTCATATGACCGGCGGCGTGGCGGCGCTGGTCGGAGCCATGATCCTTGGACCGCGGCTCGGGAAATTTGATAAGGACGGCAAACCACGCGCCATTCCGGGACATCACATTCCCATGGCCATTACCGGCTGTTTTATTCTCGCTTTCGGCTGGTTTGGATTTAACGCTGGGTCAACTCTGGCTGGTGGGGATCTGCGAATCGGCATTATTGCCACCAATACTATGCTGGCATCCGCCTCCGGGGCACTTTTTGCCATGTTCTATATGTGGATATTTTACGGCAAACCTGATGTCTCCATGTCGGCCAACGGTCTGCTGGCCGGACTTGTTGCCATAACCGCACCCTGCGCCTACGTAAATTCGGTTGCCGCCGTCGGTATCGGTGCCATTGCCGGTGTTCTGCTTTGTATCAGTGTGTTCTTTGTTGAGCGTGTTTTAAAGATAGATGATCCGGTGGGTGCCATCTCTGTCCATGGCGTCAACGGGGCCTGGGGTCTTCTGGCCCTGGGGCTTTTTGCCGACGGAACTTATGGCGATGGAATTAACGGGGTCAGTGGCACAGTCAGAGGACTTTTTTACGGCAACACTTCGCAGTTCATCGCCCAGGTGGTGGGAGTCATCACTAATTTCATCTTTGTCTTTATTGTGATGTACGTCTTCTTCACCCTGCTGGATAAGGTTGTACCGCTCAGGGTCTCCAGAGAGGTGGAAATCAGCGGTCTTGATCAGAACGAAATCGCGGTTTCCGCGTACCCTGAGTTTAACATCAGACCCGCTTATTTAGAGGAAAGGTAAATGGGGTGGCCGACACACGGTGGGAGCGGGATTAACTCAGCCTCACCGTGCGGCTTTCGCCCAACAATATGAACTGACATGGCAAAACACCTTATCATTCTCCAGCGGACCTTGTATAAAAGGCCGGGCAGGATTATTATTGAAACTGCCAAACGGTTTAATATTAAAGTAAATATCGTAAAACTCTGGCGGCAGTCTATCCCGTCTTTAGCCAAATATGACGGCCTGGTAGTTCTGGACGGCAGTCTGCCATGCCTTGATGATAAAAGTTATTCATCCTTCCAGAAGCAAAAGGAAATTATTCACAACGCACTTAATGAAGACCGGCCCTATTTGGGAATAGGCCTGGGGCATCATCTCCTGGCCCTGAACCAGGGGGCGGATATCGGTACTAATTATTGCTGCAGCATCGGCTTCACCACTGCCTATCTCACCCATAAAGGCAGGGAACATCCGATTTTTAAAGATATTCCCTGTAGTCTGTCTGTTTTTAAATGGCATAATCGGGCCATTATGCCGCCCATACCATCTAATATTGACGTTCTGGCTACCTCTGTAGACTGCCAGTTTGAGGCGGTTTCCGTACCCAGCCGCCCCTATATTACCGGACTGCAATTTATCAATAATGTGGCATCTCCACGGGAGGTGAAAAGATACTTAGCCAAAGATCAAGAGTGGTTATCGTCAGCGGCTTCCCATGGAATCAATCAAGCTTTTATTATGGCTGAAGCAAAGAGACTCCATTCTGAAACATCCCGGTATTTTACCATTTTATTTTCTAATTTTATTAATATGTTATAAATGATTAGGGCGTATGCAACAGGCCTCTGCTGTTCATGCGTGCAGCAGGGCGCCCCTGAAGCCCTTACGTATCCGAGATAATATAATGTCAGCGGTACGACCATGATCGTATGCGAAAGTGTGGTTTATAGAGCGCTTACGTTCATGCCATTGGGTAATTTTTTTGGGGATTGATCGCTGAACAGCAGTCCTTCAAGCAGCACGAAACGTCCCAGGGGGATGACTTCGCAGGGCAGGCTGCCGGTAAAAATCGGATTGGCGCATAGACCGCCGGAGAGATAAAGACGGGCAGGAGAACCGGCGAAACGGTAGGCGTTCACGGCAATGCCTTTAACGAATGAGGCCACGGCCTCGGCCGCCGGAGTTCCCTCAATAATGGCATCAAAGATGCTGCTCATTCCTAAAACCCCGCAGGTCACGGAGAAGGTGCGGAGCGGCAGCGCTATATTCTGATAATCCAGGTTGTAATAGCGGGCCAGCAGCTCAATGGTAAAACCCATGGAGGCTCCGCATTCGGTGTTCCAGCCCATATCTGCCACCCGGCCGTCGGCATATTTGATAAATTTTATATCCCGGCTGCCGCAGTCTAAGAGGACATAATTGTCATCGCTGATCAGCCTTTCGCCGCCCCGGGCCAGGGCGATTAATTCGTTAACGTATTTTTTGGCGAAACGCTGGCCGTTATGACCGGTGGCAATGTCCACCCGAAGTCTGGGGGGCAGTTCCCTGGTGGCCGTGATTGTCGGTTTATTTCCGCCTTCAGTATCAAAAAACTTACAATATGAGGTGCCAAAGTCGGCTATAATCATTTATAGGCCCCCGATAATTCCAGAAAGGCCTGAATTTTGGCTTTGGTGCTGCCGCCGCAATTATAATCCGCGTCGAGATAAAGGGCACAGGGGTGACGGTCGGCTAAGAATTTGGCCAGCCCGGCCTTGGCACAGAAGGACTGGGCAAAAAAGACCGTGGGGATTGCCGGATTATAGTACAGTTCCAGATCTTCGGCGGCCGGGGTTTTGTTCTCCATGCATCGAGTCCAGCCATAGATGTGGGTGGTATCTGGAAACAGCTCTAACAGAGAAAAATCACGCGGTGGTACCCCCCAGAAACCGGCCCGCGGTTGACATGGCTGTGGATTTACGCTGTCTTGGCGGCGGTGCTGCTTCACCCCTTCGGTGATGGTCAGAAATTTTTCCAGCAGGGCCAGGCGGGTTCTGCAGACAGGGGTGCCAAAGTTCCGTCTGTCCTGGTTTCTGGTTCGAATAATCGGAATAGAAAGTATATTGGCTAAAATAGTGGAAACATGGAGAGCTGAGTCGCATTTTCCGGCTCCCACGTCAATATAGATGGCATCGAGGGACAGGCGCAGGGCATTCAAGACCACTGTCCGCAGAATGGCGCAATAGACTCTGGGCAGATAAGGGGACGTACCTTCAATACTGTCCGGTACCAGCCTGGCGTCCAGGTCGTGGATGACAGTATCATGAACGTTGAGATATTGAATGACTTCCAGGGGCGGCATGCCAACGATCCCGGCCTTGAGCGGCGGAGTCGGCAGTTGCCATTTTGTCTGACAGATGTTCATTTCGGGCTGTAGCTGTTGAAAAAGTAGTTGAGTGGTTACCGATCCTGGCGGGCCAGAAGCCACAAACCAAAGGGGCAGACGATAATATACATGAGCCAGGAGGCGATTACCGGGTGAATATATCCTGCTCCGGCCATGGACTGAGCCGCACTCCACCAGCTCCAGGCGGCAAAGGCCAGGCCGCAGCTTACGGGAACAGCAACGGTCAGATCCTGCCCCCATCGTTGGTGAATAATCAGGAGAATGGGTAAACCAATACAGATCAACGGCAGACCAAGGAAGATAAAGGACAGGCGTTTGTTAAAGTTGAGCCAGGCCTCGCGGTTGTTAGAAATGCTGCGAGTCTGGCGCAGAAGGCTGCTTATGGACTGTTCTCTCGCCTTATAAAAGGGTTTAAAGAACTGCCGTGGGTCATCGGGCAGACTCATGGTCAGTTTTTTAAAGAT
This sequence comes from Desulfobacterota bacterium M19, assembly GCA_048820955.1. Lineage (GTDB taxonomy): Bacteria > Desulfobacterota > Desulfobulbia > Desulfobulbales > VMSU01 > JAADIV01. The sequence goes on from JBMERE010000001.1 coordinate 231,035, forward strand.
CTTAACGCGGTAGAGATGATTACCCTGAGAGGCCGGCTTTTTAATCTGGCCGTCCTTGAAATGCCAGATGCCGTTGCGCCACCGGGCTTGGGCGGCGGAGATCATCATCTCAAAGTGGAAATTTTTATCACTGAGCCGGGTATAGGAAAAACTGGTAAACTCCCCTGGCCGGCGGCTGGAACGAATAAAGGTATAAATCCCCTGTTTCCCGCGGTGATAGACTCGGCCGTTGCGCATTATGCCTTTCGGTATCCTGTGTTCAACCTGCTCATACCAGATGCGGTCTGTGGCGGCCTCGGTGGCGGGAAGCAGCCACTGGGCCATGCTGAGGGCGATTATGGTACAGAGGAGAGCTGCCGTCAGGATGGGAGCGGTTATGCGTTTGATACTGATGCCGCCGGCTTTTAAAGCCATTAATTCGTGGTTATGGTTGAGAAGCCCCAGGGTCAGGATTCCGGCTAACAGGATGGAAATGGGCTGCATCATATCCATCATAAAAGGGATTTTGAGGAGAAAATATTTCAGGGCCAGGCCTAAACTCTGACCGGCTCCCAGGAAATTATCGAGACGCTCGAAGAAGTCGACCAGAAAGTAGATTCCCGACAGGGTACTGGATACCAGAATAAAATTTTTTAAAAATTGTTGAGAGAGATAACGATTTAGAATTTTCATAGCGCCCTGGGTTAAGGTCTGAAAACCGGGGCGCGGCACAGCATTCAAGGCCGCCGCCCAAAACCATGAATAGTATTTTACGAATGGGATTTGTTGAGAAAATAGTGGATTACGGTTATGTTCCAATGCCTGGAAACTTATTCAGCCAAAGCAGATAAACTGTCTTTGACTGTGAGCTGCAATTATTTGGAGCATAGATCATGCCGCCAATCGTCAAATATATAACCATCAGCGCTCCTGTTCCCAAATTGAGCGATAATCTGGCCGATATTGACCGCCTGAAAAGAGCTCTGCTTACCGAGACTTCCGGTCGACCGCTCAGCATCCCTTTTGCACAGGTGTCTAATGTGGCCACCGCCTTTCGTCAAGCAAAATTTTCCGGCACCGCGGTTATTAATGATTTTGGTGAGCGCCTGGAGCTGGTGGACTTTGTGGATATCCCCGGCCCGCTGGCCGCCATGGCTCTTGATCTGGGCTCTACTCATCTTGAGGCCTCGCTGCTGGATCTGCGCAGCGGTGAAACCCTGGCCCACGCCCATGGCGAAAACTCTCAGATTGCTTTTGGGGCCGATATTTTAAGCCGGATTCACTTTGCCGCCCGTCCCGGAGGGCTTGCTGAACTCCACGAGGCGGTACTCGGCAATATTAACGATCTGGCCCGGCAGCTGGCCCGGCAGGCGGGTCTGATCCCGCGGGAGATCAGGGCGCTTGCCGTTTCCGGCAATCCCACCATGACTCATCTTTTCCTTAATCTGAACCCCGGTAATATCTGCCGCGAACCATATATCCCCCTGATTAACGCCCCGGACATCTGTTACGGCCGGGAACTGTCCCTGGATATTCACCCGGCCGCTCCGGTATTTATCATGCCGGGGGTAGGCAGTTATTTCGGCGGTGATCTTATCTCTGGAATCATGGCCAGCGGGGTGGATGAACAGGAGCAGGTCTGTATGCTCATTGATGTGGGAACCAATGCCGAGGTGGTTATTGGTAACAGGGACTGGCTCATGGCCTGTGCCGGGGCAGCCGGCCCGGCCTTAGAGGGTGGTGTGGCCCGCATGGGAATGCGAGCCGGAGCCGGAGCTGTTGAACATATCAATATTGTGCCCGGCAGTGGTACGGTGACATACGAGACCATCGACGGCAGTCCGCCCCGCGGGATCTGCGGCTCTGGTATTATTGATCTAATGGCGGCTCTGTATTTAGCCGGTATCATTGATTTACGGGGTAAAATCAGGCCCGGTAAAGACAGTCGGCTGCGTAAAGGCGCTGAGGGCTGGAATTATATGGTGGTGCCGGGAACGGAGACTGCCGACGGCCGGGCCATTGAGTTGAGTCAAGTGGATCTGGATGCCATGATACGTTCCAAGGCCGCCATGTATGCCATCCTCACCACTCTGATCTCACAGGTCGGAATCTCCTTTGCCGAGCTGGATAAAATTTATGTGGCCGGGGCCTTTGGGCGGCATATTTCGCCTCGTCAGGCCATAACCCTCGGCATGCTCCCCGACCTGCCCCTTGAAACCTATGTTCCCATTGGCAACAGCTCCTTGCGGGGAGCTGAAAAGGCCCTGCTGTCTGGCCGGGCCCGGCTGCGTTGCCAGGAAATCAGACGGAACATTACCTATATAGAATTAAATGTTAATCAGGAGTTTATGCTCCGTTTTTCCGGTGCTAAATTTATTCCCCATACCGATAAAAGTCTTTTCCCCTCGGTGCCCTGAGTCTTCGTATAACTTCACCATGTTAGCTGTTGCGAGAAGTGCCCCTTTTGTGTTAAGGTAAACCTATTTGTTTGTTGTAATTCTGTTGAGAGATATGGTGGAAAAGAAAAAAACAGCCGCGAGAAAACGTAACTGCAGAAAATTATCCCAGAGAACTGCCAAGGAGCGTTTGCGGGAATTTCTGGAGCTATTCTGCAAGGAAGATGATGTTTTGCTGGTCATTAATGCCGATCCGGACGCTCTGGCCTCGTCTATGGCCGTAAAACGTCTGCTGCGCTATAAGGTACGAAGCGTAACCATCAGTTATCCCAACGAAATCAGGCGGCTGAGTAATCTGGCCATGGTGGATCTTCTGAAGATTCCCATTGAACGTCTCCATAATATTTCCCTTAAAAACTATTCCAAAAAGGTGATGCTGGACTCTCAGCCCCTGCATCTGCCGGCCTTTGAAAATATCCCCTTTAACGCCGTAATCGACCATCATCCCATTACCAGCGGCTGGGAGGCGGATTACATAGATTTACGCCCTGACTATGGAGCCGTGGCCTCAATGATGATTGAGTACCTGCGGGCCGGCGGCATGAAGCCCTCGGTGGCTCTTGCTACCGCTCTTTTCTACGCCATTAAAGTTGACACCAACAATTTTGAGAAAAAGGCCAATCTGGCCGATGCCATCTCCTTTCGTTATCTCTTTAATCTGGCCAATCACAATCTGGTGCGTAAGATTGAGTTATCTGAACTGCGGATTTCGGAATTAAATTATTTCCGTACCGCCTTTACCGAGATGAAGATCTCCAATAACCGGCTTTATGTCCATGTCGGCCGGGTATATAACCCTGACATTCTGGTAATTATCGCGGATTTTTTTAATCATGTCCAGAAGGTGTCATGGGTTTTTGTTTCCGGCATTCATGGTGAACGTCTCGTGGTCATCTTCCGTTGCGACGGCTATAAGAAGAATGCCGGCCGCCTGGCAGAAAATATATTTGCTGAAGTGGGGTCGGCCGGCGGTCATCGGGAGGCGGCCCGGGCCGAGGTACCGCTTAAAAATCTTGACAAGCATGATCAGGATTTCAGCACCAGAATCCTGATGCGTCTGACGAGAAGGCATATGTAGTTACAACATAAGCGCTCCATGAACACCCTGCTGCACGTACTCAAGTCCCCCGATATACAAGGGTATTATCGGGGGGCTTGAGTACGTGCACAGCAGGGCATCCCTGAATCCCTGACCTTTCCCTTGTTTTTATCCATCATCTTTTGTCTTTTGAACCCGCAGGGGTAATTCTTCGCGTAAGCGCTCAAAAGCCGCACTCTCGCATACGATCGTAGTCGTACCGCTACATTCCGAGATATTATAAAGTCAACGGTACAACTATGATCGTATGCGAGCGTTTCCCCCCTCTCCTGCAGGACCCCCCCCAAAAACTATCGCAACTTGTTTGACATATTTCTTTTTTTATGACCATAATGTAGATATTAATGCCGGATATTTCATTATCGTGAGGAATAAGGGAGAAAGTTAATGCGGGTAAATATTGGCCCTGTAACCAGGCTGGAAGGGCATTTAAGTATTCATACAACCGTGGAAAATAACATTATCACCGAGGCTAAGAGTGTTGGTGAGATGTTTCGCGGCTTTGAGATTATCTTAAGAGGCCGTGACCCCCTGGATGCTCAGCAGATTACCCAGCGGATATGCGGTGTCTGCCCTTACGCCCACGCCATAGCATCATCCTACGCCCAGGAAAATGCCTATAACCTGTCAGTGCCGGCCAATGGCCGTATTCTGCATAATTTAATCCAGGGCGCCAACCATCTCTATGATTATCTTTTACAATTCTATCAGTTGTCGGCCCTGGATTTTATTGATGTCACTGCTATTCTGAAATATTCAGGCAATGATGCCGACCTGGTAAAATTAAGAAACTGGGTCAAGAGGGAGCTTGCCTCTGATAAGCATTTTCCGGCTGCGCCTTTTTTGCCCCGCCTGTCGGGAGAATACATTAATGACAACGAAATAAATATCGGGGCCTTAAAACACTATATTGAAGCTCTGGATATTCAGAAAAAGGCCAACCGGGCCTCGGCAATCTTTGGCGGTAAATTCCCCCACGCAACCGCTATTTTCCCAGGCGGCTGTACCCTTGAGCCCAATGTCGATCATATCTCCAACTACCGCTCTTTAATCATGGAAGTCCGTGATTTTATCCATAAAAAATATCTACCCGATCTGCTCGCCGTGGCGGCTGGTTTTCCGGAATACTGGCATATCGGCCAAAGTAAAGGCGGTTTTCTGTCATATGGTCTGCTGCCCTTCGGCCCCGAGCCTGACAGTAAACGCCTGTTTGCCGCCGGGGTCGCAACGCCGGCCGGAGTAGAGCCGGTAGATTTTGAGGCTATTAAGGAAGATGTTAAATACTCCAGATATTCATCGCCCTCCGGCCTTAAGGTACGTGAGGGCACGCTTACTCCGGCTCCCCATAAAGAGTCAGCCTACAGCTGGATCAAGGCCCCTCGTTACCAGGGCAAGATGATGGAGGTGGGAGCGGCCGCCAGGGTAACCGTTGATTATCTCCAGGGGAATAATCAAACCATAAAAGAGCTGGTGGATAAATTCGCGGCTGAGGCGGGGATTGGGCTGGAAAATCTCAACTCGGTATTAGGACGTCATCTGAGCCGTGCCATTTCCGGGGTGGTGATAGCCGATTTTCTGCTGGCCGAAACGGAGAAAGTTGATCTTGGCTCCCGGGCCATGGCCGATTTTCAGATCCCGGCCTCGGGAGAGGGTTTCGGGGCTACAGAGGCCTCCCGGGGTGCCCTGCTGCATTATATCAAGATAAAAAACCACAAAATTGAGAAATATGAGTGCGTGGTGCCAACCACCTGGAACTGTTCTCCCAGGGATGACCGGGACCAACCGGGTGCTTTGGAATCAGCTCTGGTCGGAACCAGGGTGGAAAATCCCCGGGAGCAGATCGAGGCCAACAGGGTTATTCATTCCTTTGACCCTTGCCTGGCCTGTGCCGTACATTAAAAAGGCTGCAAATCCCTGCCCTTGTCGAATAGCGGATAATTGCCCTGTCGTTTTCTGATCAGTCAAAAATTACCAAGGACAAGATTATGCTGGATAGACGGAATTTTCTAAAATTAGCGGCCTGCTTGAGTGCGGCTTTTGGTGTTAGCGGCCTGCCGGAGACGGTACAGGCGGCGCTTAAAAAAATTTCTCCTGACACGATTCCCACCCTTGTTTATCTACAAGGGCTGGCCTGTACCGGCTGTTCCATCTCCTTGTTGCAGGCTCAATCACCAGGCGCGGTGACCATGATAACGGAATACTCAAAATTAGCCTTTCATTCCGACCTGTCAGCCACCTCCGGGCAGCAGGCCCTTGATCTGCTTGAAGATTATTTCGCGGGCCGGGCCGGGGATTACTTTCTGGCTCTTGAAGGTGCAGTTCCCCTGGGGATGCCGGAGGCCTGTGTGATTGGTGATAAAACTCTTGCGGAACATTTACTGACCGCCGCCCAAACCATGAGCGGCGCGATAGCCGTGGGAACCTGTGCCTCCCACGGCGGTATTCCGGCAGCGGAAGGGAATTTGACGGGAGCTGTAAGCCTGAAGGGGTTTTATCAAAAAAACCAGTTGCAGCCTTTAATTATCAATATTCCAGGCTGTTCCGTCCATCCGGACTGGGTATGGAAGACCATTATCTATCTCGTCAGGGCGGGACTGCCGGAATTGATTAATAATGGTGAGCCAAAAATGTTTTTTGCACGAAAAGTTCACGATAACTGCCCCAGATATCATGATTTTCAACAGGAGAATTTTGCGCTGAAATTAGGGGACCAAGGCTGCCTCTTTAAACTTGGCTGTTTGGGGCCGGACACCTACGCCGATTGTCCAGGCCGTTGGTGGAACGGCGGGCAAACCTGGTGCGTTGGGGCCAATGCCCCGTGTATTGGCTGCGCGTCCCCCATGTTCGCGGCCAAAAAAGACTTCCCGTTTTATCGGCCCTCCAGGCGATCCGTAAATCAGGGGGGGAATAAATGAATAGATTTGCCGGCTTTTCAGTAACCTCAAGGCTTATTCTCTCGGTAATCATCTCCATATCTCTGGCGCTGATAGTGATTATTGTTCTTTTGAACAGCTTTGTCAAAAAACAGATGACCCATAGTTATATAGGTACCGTTGAAACCCTGTATAGCTCCCTGGAGTACGGGGTAAAGGGTTCTCTTGAAAAGGGGCAGATGAAGAACTTTGAGAAGCTTTTAAATAGACAGAAAAATATCGCGGGGGTACTTGATGTCTCGCTCTTCGATAAGTCGGGAGCCATAAACCTTTCATCAAATACCCATGCTAAAAACCAAAAGCTGCCGGCTGATTTATGGAATAAGATAGTCAACGCCCGTCAGCCGATTTTACTTAAAGGCCGCTCAAAATTAATTATGTATGCCCCGCAAATAGTGGAGCCGGACTGCATACGCTGTCACCCGGGCTGGCAGAAAGGAAGTGTCGGCGGGATTCTTTCCCTGTCTTACGATTTGAGCACGCTGAATCGAGCCATCGCACGCCTGCAGTTTTTTATGTACAGCGGCGCCTTGATTCTTCTTCTGATTATCTGCGGTATTATCCTGTTGTCCATGCGTAAAATGTTAAGTTTACCGATGAACACCATCATCAGCAATCTTCATACAAGCGCCATTAGTGTCGGCAGTGCCGCCCATAAATCATCCATCAGCAGTAACTCTCTGGCGGATAACTCCAGCCATCAGGCCGCCTCGCTTGAAGAGACTTCCGCCTCACTCGAAGAATTATCTTCCATGACCCGGATGAACGCGGAGAATGCCGTCCAGGCCGATGGCCTGATGAGTGAAACTAACCAGATTATGACGGAATCGAACCAGGTCATGCAGCAGATGCAGGGGGCCATGCGTAAAATTGCCGAAAGCAACGAGGAAACAACCGTTATCCTGAAAACAATTGATCAAATCGCCTTCCAGACCAATCTGTTAGCTTTAAACGCCGCGGTTGAAGCTGCCCGGGCTGGAGAGGTCGGGGCAGGGTTTGCGGTGGTGGCGGATGAGGTGCGCAACCTGGCCCTGCGCACCGCCGACGCGGCCCGGGACGTTTCAAATCTTCTGGCAGGTACCAATCAACGGGTAACGACCGGGGTTGAGTTTTCTGAGAATGCCGGCCGGGCCTTCAGGGAGTCAGCCGAAAAAATCAGTAAGGCCTCTAATATAGTTAATGAAATCACCTCGGCTTCACAGGAACAGGAGATCGGAATTAAGCAGCTTGTCCAGGCAATTACTGAGCTTGACAATGTTACTCAGGCCAACGCGGCTGACGCGGATGAGGCCTCTACAGTTGCGGCTGAGATGGAAGCGCAGTTTGACAAACTCAAAAATGACATTACCTCCTTAATAAAGCTGGTCAGGGGGCGCGGCCACCAGTTAGAGGAATAAGATGATTGAAAGCGAAAAGAATTCAACGGGTTCTTTTGCAGGAAACTCCCCAGCGGTTGTTAATGTTGCTACTTGACAAAGTTCGTTCATCAGGTAAGTTTGATGGTAACTTCAGTTAAGGGCTGCGGCCCTCAACTGAAGTCGGGTAATTGTTATGTGATATACCTTAACAGGTTACTGTTCCGTTACCACTAAGCGAGCCAGATAAGCATGGATGATAAAAACGGTGTATTGGCAATGGTATTGGCCGGGGGTAGAGTGGATGAGCTTAACGTCCTGACCTATTACCGCCCCAAGTCGGCGGTTCCCTTCGGCGGATTCGCCAGAGTCATTGATTTTGCTCTGAGCAATTTATTACACTCCGGCTTAGAGCGCGTGGCTGTTCTCAGTCAGTTTCGCTCCTTTTCTCTGATTAATCATATCGGCTCCGGTGCCGCCTGGGATATGATAGGCCGCTATCGGGGCATTTCTATCCTGCCGCCCTCCAGCGGTTACGGCAATTCCGGCTGGTATCGAGGCACGGCTGATTCCGTATATCAGAATCTCGATTTTGTCCAGTATTATGCCCCGGAAGTGGTGTTGGTTCTTTCCGGCGATCATGTATACAAGATGGACTATCAGGCCATGCTTGATTATCATCGCGCTAAAGATGCTGATCTGACCATGGCCTGTCTGCGCGTTCCCATTAACGGCAGCCAGCGCTTCGGGGTTGCCAGTATTGATGATGAGGACGGCGAAACCGGCGGCCGGGTATTGGACTATGATGAGAAACCGGCCAATCCCCGTTTCAACTGGGCCTCCATGACGATCTTCTGCTTTAAGCCGCGCGTCCTCTATGAGACGCTGGCCGCCAATGCCGCCGAGGATGAATCTTTTGAATTCGGCCAGGATATCATTCCCCGTCTGCTGGCCGCCGGGCGGCGGGTTTATGGCTATAAATTTCATGACTACTGGGCCTATACCCGCACCATTGAGGAGTACTGGCAGGCCAATATGGATTTGTTAGGACCGGATCCCGCCATAGATCTTGAGGCCTGGGGGCTGCGGACGAATCTTGAACATCGGGGTATCCGGGACTACGCCCCGGCCAGGATTGCTGCAAGCGCTGAGATCTCCGACAGCCTGATCTATAACGGCTGCGAGATAGAGGGCCGGGTAGAGCACTCCATTCTATTTCCAGGCGTTAAGGTTGCCCCTGGGGCCGTAGTACGGAATTCCATTATTTTTTTCAATAACCGCATTGGCAGCGGGGCACGGCTGGAAAAGGTAATCAGCGATGTAAACAGTACGGTGGGTGAATCCTCCATTCTGGGCGGCCCCGAGTCAACGGTGGATTGTCGGGCTCTGGTTCTGGGCTGGAATAATCATCTGCCGCCGGAAACGATTATCGGTGAAGGCTGTGTGATCTATCCCGGCCAGGATCCGGAAAAATTCAGCGTGCGGACAAGCTGCGGGGAGGTAGTGCGATGATGTCAACTCACGACAATACCCTGGTTCTGCTCCTTGCCGGGGGCGTGGGCAGCCGTCTCAATATTCTGGTGCAGACCAGGGCTAAGCCGGCGGTACCCTTTGGTGGTATTTACCGCATAATAGATTTTTCGTTGAGTAATGTCATGAATTCCGGGATGTCGCGGGTGGGGGTGCTGACCCAGTATAAACCCCTTTCCCTCATGAATCATCTTGGCATTGGTGAGGCCTGGGACTTAAGCGGCCGCACCAGAGGGATCAAGGTTCTGCCGCCCCGTACCGGTTCCAAAGATTCTGACTGGTATAAGGGGACGGCGGATGCCGTGCGTCAGAATATTGACTTTATCCGGGCCCATCCCTCTAAGGAGATTATTATCCTTTCCGGTGATCATATATATCATATGGATCTTGCTGATATGTTAGCCGTTCACCGGCGCAAGAAGGCCAATCTCACCATTGGTATGATGCGGGTTCCTCTGGCGCAGATTCATCAATTCGGGGCCGGTATTGTTGATGATAATGAGCGGATTACCGGCTGGGAAGAGAAGCCCAGAGAGCCTAAAACCGACCTGGCTTCCATGGGTATTTATGTTTTTGATACCGAGTATCTGCTCCATGTCCTGGAAGAGGAACGGCAGGAAAATGATTTCGGTATGCATATTATCCCCAGGGCTATCAGCCGTGACCGGGTATATGCTTATCCTTTCCGAGGCTATTGGCGGGATGTCGGTACCATACAGGCTTACTGGCAGGCCAATATGGATCTTTTGAACCCTGCCTCAGGCATCAGGCCGGCGCAATGGGGGATTCGTCCCAACCCGGATGCCGACGGCCGGGATGCCGATAGGCCGGCGGCCCGTTTCGCGGCCGGTTCAAAGGTGACAAATTCACTTATTTCGGCGGGCTGCGTTATTGAGGGCGAGGTGAATAATTCTATTTTATCACCTGGAATCAGGGTGGAGGCCGGTGCCGTGGTGCGTAATTCCGTCCTTATTGATGACTGTGTAATTGAGGCTGGAGCTGTGGTGGATCTGGCCATTATGGACAAACGGGTACGGGTCGGCCGGAAAGCGGTGGTTGGATGGGGTGACAATCTGACCCAGGTCAACAGTCAATACCCCCAGCATCTTTACACCGGCATTACTCTGCTTGGCAAAGACGCGGTTGTTCCACCTGCCACCACAATCGGCCGGAATTGTATTATATCACCTCTGCTAAAGGGAGATTCTTTCCCAGGCCGGGAAATTGCCAGCGGCACCACCATTGGCCTGGACTGATATTACGGTAAGCGTTCCATGAACACCATGCAGTACTGCCTCACAACTCCACCCCTTCCCGCACACGCAGAATTTTTTACAATTTCAGCTTATCTTTCTCCCGGTTAGTTGTATTTTCCGATTTTTCATTATAGACTTATTAAGCTGTTTGCCGACCTGGCTGGGAAATAACTGTCAGAGCCAAAATTAACTTAATTCTGCGAGGTAAAAATATGTTGAAGGCTATGTTATTAGCAATTAATCTTTTGTTATTAACCGCCACTCCAATCTTTGCTGCCGGCCACGGCGGCGGCGAGGGGGCGACCGGGGTTGTTCGTAACTTAACCAGTACAGGAATGGGCTGGACCGCGGTTATTTTATTCGTCCTGGCCTATGTCCTGGTAGTCCTCGAAGAAACTATTCATCTTCGCAAGAGCAAACCGGTAATGCTTGCTGCCGGTTTTATCTGGATTCTGGTGGGCATTACCTTTGAACGGCTGGGAACACCAAAGGCCGCCGAGATAGCTATTAAACATAATCTTCTTGAATATGCCGAACTTATGCTCTTTCTGCTCTCGGCCATGACCTATATCAACACCATGGAGGATCGCAATGTCTTTCAGGCTCTGCGTTCCTGGCTTGTGGGCCGGGGATTTTCGCTGCGGGTAGTTTTCTGGGTCACCGGCTTGCTGGCCTTTGTTATTTCTCCTCTGGCCGATAACCTGACTACCGCCTTACTCATGGGAGCCGTAGTTATGGCTGTGGCTGGTGATAACAAAAAGTTTGTCGCTCTCTCCTGCATCAATATTGTTGTGGCAGCCAATGCCGGGGGCGCCTACTCACCCTTTGGCGATATTACCACCCTTATGGTCTGGCAGAAGGGTAAAATCGAATTCATCCAGTTCCTGGATATTTTTATCCCCTCTCTTGTCAACTGGCTGGTACCGGCCATCTGCATGAGTTTTGCCATCGGCAAGCAATTTCCCAAGCCCTTAAAGGAAGCGGTAAAAATGAGATTTGGGGCTAAGCGGGTTATCTTCCTTTTCCTGTTGACCATTGTTACCGCGGTGTCTTTCCATAATTATCTTGATCTGCCGCCGGCCGCCGGTATGATGCTTGGCCTGGCCTATTTAGGCATCTTCTCTTATTTTATAAAATTACATGAAGACCGCCTTGCTTTTCATGACGCCCCTCTCGGTGCCGGGGGTAATTTAGAATTCCCGCGTCCCGCTGAGGTTTCATATCAACATCTGGACTTTATGCGTAAGGTATCTCACGCTGAGTGGGACACCCTGCTTTTCTTCTATGGTGTAATCATGTGTGTAGGCGGCCTGGCCCAGTTTGGTTATCTGGCTCTGGTCTCCCAGCATATTTATACTGGTCTCGGTGCCACCAGGGCCAATATTCTGGTGGGGATTATCTCTGCCGTAGTGGATAATATCCCGGTAATGTACGCCGTTCTCACCATGAATCCGACCATGCATCTTGGTCAGTGGCTGCTGGTCACTCTCACCGCCGGTGTAGGCGGCAGCCTGCTTTCCATCGGCTCCGCGGCCGGTGTCGGTCTCATGGGTACTGCCCGTGGTACTTATACCTTTGGTTCTCATCTCAAATGGACGCCAATTATCGCCCTGGGCTATGCAGCCAGTATCTGGACCATGTTCCTGGTTGACACTCACACCTTTTAAGGGTATTGGGGGTAACGGTGAATTTATTTTATGAGCTCCTTTAAATCATTTAAACAACTGCCCCCGATCTCCCTGCCGGTTATTTTCTTTGGCCTGGCAGTAATAAGCGGCACCCTGCTTCTCCACGAGCCCATGAGTCTCGTACGGAGGATTTCCTGGACAGATGCCCTTTTTACCACCACCTCCGCGGTTTGTGTTACCGGTCTTACCGTGGTTGATACCGGCCAGACCTTCAGCCGGTACGGTCAGGCTATTATCATGATCTTGATTCAGATTGGCGGTCTGGGAATTATGACCTTTACCAGCCTGGCCTTTTATCTTGTGCGTCAACGGGTATCTCTCACCGATAAAATTGCTATTGGTCAGGGCCTCGTTCCCCATAGCCTTTTTTCTCTCAGCCATATCCTGAAGGCGATGCTGCTGGGTACCTTGTTTATAGAAGGAAGCGGGGCGTTGCTGCTCTATTTTGCGGCTCCATCCGGCTCATTCCCGCCTTTCTCGGCTTTGTTTCATGCCGTTTCCGCCTTTTGTAACGCCGGCTTCGCTCTCCAGCCGGATAATTTAACGGCCTGGCGGGGCAACTGGCCGGTTAATATTATCTTTATGACTCTTATTGTCAGCGGCGGCCTGGGCTTCTCCGTTCTTCTGGAACTCTTTACCCTGGCCCGGGGGTGGTTTTCCGCTAAGAGGCCGCGGCCGCACCTGACCTGGTATGCCGGTATTGTTCTCAAGACTTCTTTCTGGCTCATTATCGGCGGCTGGTTGACCATCTTCCTTGCCGAGTTCATCGGTTTCCACCGCTATTCCCCGACATCCGATGCCGTCCTTGTCTCGTTATTTCAGTCTGTAACCTGTCGGACAGCGGGATTTAATACCATGAACATTCACGCCATGACCAATGTTTCTCTGTTTATCATGGTGATTCTAATGTTTATCGGCGGTGCTCCGGGCTCCTGCGCCGGAGGTATTAAGGTAACCACCTTTCGGACGATTTTATCCTTCATTGCCTCCGAATTAAAAGGTCGGACTCAGGTGAGGGCAGGGCGCTTCGCCATCTCTGGAGAGGCAGTCAAAAAGGCCCTGGTACTGGTGATATTTTCCGGGCTGCTGATTATAGCCGCAACCCTGATTCTTTCTATAACTGAGGGTGGTGATCTGCCGCATCCCCAGACGAGGGGCCTGATTTTTGAAATTCTGTTCGAGGCGGTATCGGCTTTCGGCACCGTGGGGCTGAGCACCGGTCTGACTCCACATCTCTCTATGGCTGGTAAATGGATTATTACTGCCCTGATGTTTATTGGCCGCCTGGGGCCGCTGATTTTCCTGGCCTCTATCTCGGCCATGCGCCGGGAGGAGCTTTACCAGTTACCTGAGGAAGAAATCCTCATTGGATAAAGGTAAGCGCTCCATGAACACCACCCTGCACACGTTGACCGGCCGCAATATACAGGGGGTATGATTGCACCCGGTCAACGTGCACATGGCGGTGTCCCTGAATCGCTTACAGTTTGGGGGTGTTGCAAATGTCAAGGTGTGGTTTGTTTGTCGCTTACGGATAAAGTAATGAAAGGAGTAGGTAAATGAATAATTTTGTCCAGGTTGGCGTTATCGGCCTTGGAAAATTTGGTCTGGAGTTCGGTCAGCAGTTAGCCTCCCAGGGGGTAAATGTCCTTGGTATTGATAATAGAGAGGCCAATATTAAAGAGGCCCGTCACGTTTTTACCCAGGTATATAAGGCAAATGCCGCTCAAAAAGAGGCTCTGCTCCAGATGGGAATGGGTGATTTGAGCCACGTCCTGGTGAGTGTGGGGGACTCCATTGCCGCCAGCGCCATGATCTCCATGTATCTAAAGGAATTGGGGGTGCCGGTGGTCTGGGTTAAGGCTATTAATCAGGATCATGCCAAATTATTGAAAAAAATCGGTGTCGATGATGTCTTTATGCCGGAGCGTATGGCGGCCCGCCAATTAGCCAACCGCATCACGATCCCCGGTTTTATTGATTATTTTCCCTTTAATGAGGAAATTGTGGTAAAGGAGATAAAAATTAACAGCTGGGCCGGCCGGAGTTTACGGGAGTTGAACCTTACCAACAAATATCGGATTCAGGTTATTGCGGTTAAAAAAAATCAGGCCAGGGACTATGTACTGGTTCCTAAAGCCGATGAAAAACTTGCGGTTGATGATTTGCTGGTCGTCATCGGTGAGATAAACAGTCTGGCCCAGATTGAACCGTAAGCGCGCGATTCATGGTGTGTTCATGCATCGCTTACAAATAAATAACCAATGAGGAAACTATTATGTGTCAGATGAGCATTATCGTTGAGAAAGACGGGCAGGAGGAGATCGTTTTAAAAAATGCCGCTCAGCTGGAGGTGGTGGAAGAGGGGATCAAAGTTAACGCCCTCTTTGAAGAACCGCTGATTATTGCCGACGTTTTTGTTAATCGCATAGATTTTTTAGATGGTGAGGTACGCTTGAAGCGCCGGGCTTAAACCTTTATGAAAAAATAGGCAGCCGAGTGATTTCCATGAAGGAATTAACATGATAATCGGCTTTCAGCCGCGTATTCTTAAAGGCAATCATCCGCATATCAACAGCGGCGGCATGTTGCACATCAACCTCTGAATCTCCGATATAAACGCACTCCGGTGCCGTTAAATCAAAGTATTGCAGAATCTGGTACAGAGCCTCGGGATGGGGCTTGGAGTTCTTCACATCCTGCGAGGTGACTACCTTGGTAAAATAAGTGCTCAGTTTAAACATCTCTAAAATCGTTCCCATGGTATTTGAACGATTGGTGCTGATGGCCCGCTCAATATCCGGAGTCAGGAAATCCAGAAATTCCCGTAAATCAGGTTCCATACGCATATATTTTAAAAAGGGGGTATATTCCACCTCGAGACGATATCTGTCGGCCGCCTCATAATCAGCGGGATAATTGCGGAATATATGTCTTATTGAATCAGCGACATGATGAATATGGCAAAAGCGCAATTCGTCATTGTTCATGGGCGGATGACCGAAATGAGTCAGTATCCGGTTATAATAGGCACGATTGGCCTCAAGGGAATCAAACATTACGCCGTCACAATCAAAGATAACTAATTTTAGTTTTGTCATGTAAACCGGATACCTTATTTTATAATAATAACATTTCGAAACAGTGGTACGATTAGGCTCGTATGTGAGCGTTTCAGGGCGTTCATGGGGCGTTTACTGATATCGCACGATACTGTGAACATAAAGGTGAATAAAAAAAAATGCAATTTGAAACTGATTTTTTAATTATCGGCAGCGGCATAGCGGGGTTGTCCTTTGCTTTAAAGGCGGCCGCTCTGGGCCGGGTTATCATGGTAACCAAGAAGGGTCAGGTAGATTCTGCCACTAATCGTGCTCAGGGGGGGATTGCCTGTGTTCTTGATGCTGCTGACAGCTTCGCGGATCATGTCCGGGATACCCTGATTTCCGGGGCTGGTATCTGTGACGAGCGCGTGGTGCGTATGGTAGTGGAAAGCGGCCCGGCCCGGGTGCGGGAACTGCTGGAGATTGGCGTGCCCTTTGAAAATGACGGCCGCGGCCATCTCGATCTGGGCCGGGAGGGGGGGCATTCCGCCCGCCGTATTGCCCATGCCTATGATCTCACCGGTCATGAGATTGAGGCCTCACTGCTGGCAGCGGCCAACAGCAGCCCCAATATCACCATACTGGAAAACCACATTGCCATAGACCTGTTATTAGCCAGCCGGGCCGGGCTTGCCCCCAGCAGTCGTCCCGAGGATGAACGCTGCTTAGGGGCCTATGTCCAGGAGGCTGAGACCCTGGAGATTCACACCTTTCAGGCCAAAGTAACCATCCTGTCCACCGGCGGCACGGGTAAGGTCTATCTTTATACCACCAATCCGGATATCGCCACCGGTGATGGTATTGCCATGGCTTATCGGGCCGGGGCCAGGGTGGCCAATCTGGAATTTGTTCAATTTCATCCCACCTGCCTTTATCATCCCAAGGCCAAGAATTTTCTCATTTCCGAGGCGGTGAGGGGTGAGGGCGGCCGTCTCATTGATGCCCGCGGCCGGGCCTTTATGGCAGGATATGATTCCCGTGGTGATCTGGCCACCAGGGATATGGTGGCCAGAGCCATCGATACCGAACTTAAAACCAGCGGTGATGATTCCGTTTTCCTGGATATCAGCAGCAAGCCGGCGGCCTTTATCAAAAAACGCTTCCCCCATATTTACAGCACCTGTCTGTCATACGGTATTGACATTACTACTGAACCTATTCCTGTCGTTCCGGCCGCCCATTATATGTGTGGCGGTGTCCGTACCGATATAATGGGGCGTACCAACATAAACTTTCTTTACGCTCTGGGAGAGACGGCCTGTACCGGTCTGCACGGCGGCAACCGCTTAGCCAGTAATTCACTTTTAGAGGCAGTTGTCTTTGCCGAGCAGGCCTTTCAGGATTGTAAAAAGATGTGGCCGGAATTGCAGCGCCAAAAACTTGCCGCCCTGCCGGCCTGGTCCGCCGGTCAGGCGGAAAAACTTGAAGAATGTGTACTCATAAGTCATACCTGGGATCAAATAAGGCGCCTGATGTGGGATTATGTCGGCATTGTCCGCCGTGAAAAACGTCTGCTGCTTGTGCAGGAAAATCTAACCATTCTCCAGAAGCAGGTTAAACAGTATTATCACGATTATCTCCTGACTCCTGATCTCGTGGAACTCCGTAATATTGCCCTTCTCGCTGATTTAATTGTCCAATCGGCTTTGCGGAGAAAAGAATCCCGCGGTCTTCATTTTATGATTGATTATCCCGCTATGTTAGATAATCCTTCTCCCTTTACCGTCCTTTAACAAGAAAGATAACTACTGATGGACTCTTCGGTACCCTGTAAACTCGTTACCGATATTTTATTATTTTTGTGTCTTGACAAACAGAAATAGCTATAGTATCAAGTTAAACCTAAATTTGATACTTGCTTGGCCATTTAATTTTTTAAAATAGTAAAGGAGGAGCAACATGGCAACAATCGAACATAATGGTAAAACCTACAACGTAGATGAGGATGGCTTCCTGACCAATGGTATGGAAGAGTGGGATGATAACTGGACAGACTATGTAAAGGCTCTGGAAGGTATCAGCGAAATGACTGATGAGCACAACAAGATCATCAGTATTCTACAGGAGTACTACAAGAAGAATGGTATTGCCCCCATGGTTCGTATCCTGTCCAAGACCACTGGTTTCCCCCTGAAGAGAATTTATGAGTTGTTCCCCTCAGGACCTGGTAAAGGAGCCTGTAAAATGGCTGGTCTGCCTAAACCTACCGGTTGCGTTTAATCATTTTTGGTTAATGAGCGCAAAAAAGGCACCTTTTTTTAAAGGTGCCTTTTTTTTTGTAAGCGCCCCACAAAGCACACTCTTGACATTATAACATCTCGAAATGTAAGCGTTTCAGGGACGCCCTGCTGTGCGTATTTAAGCCCCCCGATAATACCCCCTGTATATTGGGGGACTGAAATGCGTGCAGCAGGGTGTTCATGGAGCGCTTACATTTTTTTTTGCTCTGCCAATAAAAAAGTCTATTCAATTAGTCATGCCGCTACATTCCGAGATGTTATTAAAGTCAACGGTACGACCATGATCGTATGCTGAAGTGTGGTTTGTGGAGCGTTTACGACTGTTCTGTGGCACCCAGCATTTTTTCATGGACTGCGTCGGTCATTTCTTTATAGTGTGCCGCTGAAAGCCGTGCTCCCTGTATCCCGCCCCGCAGATTTATCTCGATTAAATAATTATTCTTACCGCTGACCATCAAATCAAGATGAGCGTAGGGGAATTTACCCCTGATCATCACCTGACGGCATATTTCCCGCTGCCCGGCATTTAACTTATATGGCAAGCTTGTACCGCCGCAATGTAGATTGTGACGGAAATTCACCTCGTTATGGCGTTCGTAGGCCTCTAAATAATTGCCGATAATAATAACTCTTATATCCCTCGTGCCTTTGTAAAAGGGCTGGAGGACAAAGGGAAATGGCAGACTGCCGAGAGTGGCCAGGCTGTAAACCTCTTCAATTGACTGCCAGAGCTGCACGCCAAGACCGGCATTTTTACCATCCTGCTTAGTCACCACTGGCCCTGCCGGGAATGAGGACAGGGCCTCAAGGAGTTGATGAATGTCATAAACAGCTGTGGTCAGCGGCGGCATCCAGGAGCCAAAGACCCTGGCCTGCATTGTTTTACGGCGGCTGATGGCCTGGGACAAAGCTGAAGGGATCAACCTTATTCCCCGTTCCAGAAGATCAAGGAGTATGCTGTCCTCACCCGGCCGTATACTGACGCGGCCGATGACGGTGTCTGCGGCATTCAGCTCATTAAACCTTCGGCGCAGGGTCTGGTTATCTCTGATAATCAAAGGTTTTCGGGCCTGTTTCCGAGCCATAATCAGAAGAGCATTGCCAGAAAACGTTGATGGGAATACGATAAATCGGCATTACACTCAGCGCAGTAAAATTTAATATCACCCAGTATCTGTGACTCATCACCATCCTGACTGAAGCTGCAATCATCATTCTGGACATAACGGGTGGTAATTATTACGCCGTCTGCCACCTCAAAAAAATCAGTATCATTGCCGCACTCGGGGCAGACAATCCGCATTGTGGAATTCTTATTCATTTCATACCTTTTTAATAGTGCATAACAAACTTTTTTTCTCCCTTAACCAGGGCGGTGGGGTGAGAGATTACCCCGCTTACGGCCGATAAGGGCGGCCCCTTGTGAAGCCAGTTGAGAAGACGTTTTACTTCGGTTTCTTCCCCCTGAATTTCGGTTTCCACCTTACCATCACTACGATTACGTACCCAGCCGCAGAGACCGAGCTGCCGGGCTTTATCCACGGTTTCGGCCCGGAAATAAACACCCTGTACCCGGCCGCTGATAACAGCATGTATCCTGATTAAACTCATAATCGTAGATTTCCCTTCAGCAAGGCGGTAAATTCGTCTTCGCTGAGAATTTTCAAGCCCAGGTCGCGGGCCTTTTTTTCCTTACTGCCGGCCTTGGCGCCGCAGATTACAATGGTTTTCCTGCTTACCGTTGAAACCACCTTGCCCCCTAACTCCTTGACTCTGGCCTTGGCCTCGCTGCGGGACATCGTAAGGCTGCCGGTGAAGACAAAAGATTTATTAGACAGGGGCAGGTCGGAAGCCGATTCTTCGTTAGTTAATTCAAGGCCGAGAGCTGATAATTGTTCCAGCATTTCATTTACCGCCTGGTTGGCAAAGTAGATTCGCAGGCTGTCGGCCGCCTGGGTTCCTATTCCGTCTACGGTGAGGAGTTCTTCACGGGAAGCCTGGCGCAGGGCATTCAAATCGCTGAAATTCCGGGCCAGCAGCTGGGCATTAACTTCTCCCACATAGCGAATGCCGAGGGCAGCCAGGAAACGGGAGAGAGGAACCTTCTTACTGGCAAGAATGGCCTGCACCACATTAGCCGCCGACTTCTCGCCCCAGCCCTCCAGGGGGGCCAGCTCCCTGGAGGTTAATTTATATATATCCGGAATACTGCTGACCAGTCCCGCATTGTAGAGCTGCTCCATTGCCCGGCGGCCAAGACCGGGAATGTCCAGTCCGGCCTTGCTGGTATAATGGATTAAAGCTCTAATTAACTGGGCCGGGCAGAGAGGGTTCGGGCAGCGGCTTATAACTTCACCGTCGGGGCGTTGCAGGGATTCACCGCAGCGCGGACAGTTATCCGGCATCTTTATCAGACGTTCCGTACCCTGGCGCCGTTCAACAACGGGTTTGACAATTTCAGGGATAACGTCTCCGGCCCGCTGCACCAGCACTATGTCACCAAGGCGCAGGTCCTTGCGTTTTATTTCGTCCTCGTTGTGAAGGGTAGCCCGGCGGACGACGGCTCCGCCCACATCCACCGGTTCCAGAACCGCCACCGGGGTAACGGCTCCGGTGCGGCCCACACCAAACTCAATATCCACCAGTCTAGTGGTCGCCTGAATGGCCGCGAATTTCCAGGCTACTGCCCAGCGTGGGCTGCGGGTCTTGCTGCCCAGCCGGTTTTGCAGATCAAAATCATTGACCTTGACCACCATGCCGTCAATCTCATATGGTAATTGCGGCCGCTGGGTCTGAAGATAGTTGAAATGAGTGCTTACCTCGTCAATACCCCGGCATAATCCGACATGAGGATTGCGCTTAAAGCCCAGTTCCTGCAGCCATTTTAGGGACTCAATGTGGCTCTGACATGGGGTTGCCGCGGGATTGCCCAGGGCATAGCAAAAGAAATCCAGCGGCCGGGCGGCGCAAATTTTAGGATCCAGCTGGCGCAGAGAGCCGGCAGCGGCATTGCGCGGATTGGCAAAAGGCGGTTCGCCGCCGCGCAGACGTTCATCATTCAGAGCCTTAAAACCTTCAGTAGTCATAAAGACCTCTCCCCGTACCTCAAGAATATTTGGCACTCTGCCCGTAAGCCGCAGGGGGATAGATGCAATAGTTTTTATATTGGCTGTTATGTCTTCACCTGTCCGGCCGTCACCGCGGGTTGCCCCTGTCTTTAACAGGCCATTCTCGTAAATTAATTCCACTGCCAGACCGTCAAGTTTGGGTTCAGCGGCATAGGTCAGCGGGGTATCGAGGTGCAGAAACCGCTGCAGACGTATCTCAAAATCGACCATCTCCTCCCGGTTGAAGGCGTTTTCGAGGCTCAACATCGGAGAACGGTGGATAATGGGGGTAAACTTGCTCAGCGGTGCTCCGCCCACTCGCTGACTGGGTGAATCTTCGCTTATCAGGTCGGGGAAACGGGCCTCAATATCCAGTAATTCCCGAAACAGCACGTCATATTCGCCGTCGGAGATGGTGGGATCATCAAGGACATAATAACGCCGGGCATGATAAGCAAGTTCTTCACGCAGCGCAGCAAGACGCTGTTCTGCCTCGGCTTTGGTCATCTTCAAGCTGGATCTGGTAATAATTTGCCGCCTTTGGCGATATTCTCGTGTTTAACCTCATCAATAAAAACTAAAATAGAATCTGGGGGTTTAGCAGCCGCCCGGGCGATAACTTCGGTTACTCCGGCGCATATTTCTTCCTTTTGATGTCGTTCTAATTTACCTGCTACCCTGATATTAACGTATGGCATTTGTTCTCCTTAATTGTAAGCGCTTACCTGTTTATCTCCTCATTTATCTTTAGCCGCCGTCTTGCCGGCCAAGGTGCTGCCAGCGAGATAGGCCCCGTCTAACGCCGCGTTTTTAAGATCGGCACCCTTCAGGTTGGCTCCGGCCAGATTGGCGTTATAAAGGTCAGCCCCCTTTAAATAGGCATCGGTTAGGTTGGCGTTTTTGAAATTGGCCCCCTTGAGATCGGCATATTTAAAATTGGCGTCCCGCAGATCAGCGCCCTCAAAATTGCACCTTTCGAGAAAGCTCTCTTTAAAATTTACGTCGGTCAGATCCATGCCGGAAAAGTCACATTCCACGCATATCCGCCGGTCAAGGGCCTGCTCCAGCATCTTCTTTCGATCCACCGGCGCGGGGGCGGCGGGGGCGGTTTCAGCCATGGTCATGGCCGCTGCCACCGGCTTCTTGACTGCGGCTTTATGTGTTTTTGGCTTTTTAACGGCGTTTTTAACAGTCTGTGCCACTGCCGCGGGTTTTGTGGGTTTAGTGGGTTTTGTCCCTTGAGCTAATCGGGCTTTGCTCAGATAGGCCCCGTCAAAAACGGTACCCTGGACATTGGCGCCCCGCATATCAGCCTTATAGAGATCCGCCGCCTCTAAAATAGTTCTGGAGAGATTAGCACCCCGCAGGTCAACTCCAGATAAATCAGCCAGCCGTAAAGAGGTATTGTGGAGATCGGCCCCCCGCAGATTGGCCCCGGTCAGTTTGGCCCGGTCGAAATTCTTGTCGGATAGAGGCGCCTGGCTTAAATCGCAGCCGGGACAGGCATTGAGCCGCAAAAATTTATTTAGATCCGCCTTGTTAAAGGCCAGGGCCCTGGTACCGGTAATCAGGATAATGATACTGAGCAGATAAATAATTTTTTTCATTTTTTTCATTTTTTATTACAAAACTTGTTGCACATTTTAAAATTAAAAAAGCCCCCGCGAGGAGGCTTGACAACAGCTGTAAATCAGACCCCCGAAGTGCATCAATAGCGGTAATACTCCGGTTTATAAGGGCCATCCACTTTCACTCTGATATAATCGGCCTGCTCTTTACTAAGAGTAGAGAGATGAACGCCAATTTTCTCGAGATGAAGACGGGCTACCTTCTCATCTAATTTTTTGGGCAGGAAGTAGACCTTATTCTCATAATTTTCAGAATTCTCCCACAACTCAATCTGGGCCATTACCTGATTAGTGAAAGAGTTGCTCATTACAAAACTGGGGTGACCGGTGGCACAGCCGAGATTAACCAGTCGTCCTTCGGCTAAAATAATGATCTTCTTGCCGTCCGGGAAGATAACATGATCCACCTGGGGCTTAATATTTTCCCATTTGAGATCACGAATGGAGGCAATATCTATTTCACTGTCAAAATGGCCGATATTGCAGACAATGCTTTCATCTTTCATCGCCTCCATGTGGGGTCTGGTGATAATCTTGATATTACCGGTGCAGGTGACGAAGATGTCTCCCCGGGGGGCGGCTTCTTCCATGGTTACAACCCGAAAGCCCTCCATGGCGGCCTGCAGGGCGCAGATGGGGTCAATCTCTGTTACCAGTACTGAGGCTCCCATGCCGCGAAAGGCCTGGGCGCAGCCCTTACCCACGTCACCATAGCCGCAGACCACGGCGATCTTGCCGGCCACCATGACATCGGTGGCTCTTTTTATGCCGTCCAGCAGGGATTCCCGGCAGCCATAAAGATTATCAAATTTTGATTTGGTAACCGAGTCATTGACATTAAAGGCCGAAGCCTTCAGGAGACCATCCTGCTCCATCTCATTCAGCCGGTGAACGCCGGTGGTGGTTTCTTCACTGATTCCCCGCACATCCTTCATCAATTCGGGATACTCTTCATGCATGACTCTGGTGAGATCTCCACCATCATCAAGGATCATATTCGGCCGCCAGCCATCCGGGCCCTCAATGGTCTGCCGGATGCACCAGAGAGATTCCTCTTCAGTTTCGCCTTTCCAGGCAAAAGTCGGAATCCCGGCCGCTACCATGGCCGCGGCGGCATGATCCTGGGTTGAAAAAATATTACACGACGACCAGCGCAGCTCAGCCCCCAGGGCGACCAGAGTCTCCATGAGCATGGCAGTCTGAATGGTCATATGTAGGCAGCCGGCAATCCGAGCCCCCTTTAAGGGTTGCGAGCCGCCATATTCTTTCTGCAGGCTCATCAGCCCCGGCATCTCGCTCCTGGCAATGGCAAGCTCCTGCCGACCCCATTCTGCCAGACCCAGATCAGCTATTTTATAATTGTCTTCTTTTAATTGTATCGTCATTTCCGCCCCTTATTTTCTTTTATAGTGTTGATAAGTTTAATATGTCTATCGGGTAACACCACCAGGCTTTATCCTTTACAAACCGGCGTCCGATTTTAAGGCCGCCGCCTTATCGGTGTTCTCCCAGGTGAATTCGGCCCGTTCACGGCCAAAATGGCCA
The DNA here is from genome assembly GCA_048820955.1 of Desulfobacterota bacterium M19. Taxonomy (GTDB): domain Bacteria; phylum Desulfobacterota; class Desulfobulbia; order Desulfobulbales; family VMSU01; genus JAADIV01. The sequence continues at coordinate 254,955 of JBMERE010000001.1, forward strand.
TAGGCGGCGGTTTTTTTATAGATGGGACGCAGGAGATCAAGATGCTGGATAATAGCTTTGGGGCGCAGATCAAAATGACGCAGAATTAATCTTTTAATCTCACTATCGGCAATCCTGCCGGTGCCAAAGCTGTTGACATTAATTGAAACCGGCTGTGATATACCAATGGCGTAGGCAATCTGTACCTCAATTTCATCGGCAATCTCCGCGGCCACCAGATTTTTGGCCACGTAGCGCCCCATGTAGGCAGAGGAGCGGTCAACTTTGGAGGGATCCTTGCCGGAGAAAGCGCCGCCGCCATGAGAGCCCATGCCGCCGTAAGTGTCAACTATAATCTTGCGGCCGGTGAGACCGCAGTCTCCGACCGGGCCGCCGATGACAAAACGGCCGGTGGGATTAATCATATACTTGGTGTTTTTGTCTATAAAATCAGCCGGCAGGATGGGTTTGATAATCTCCTCCATAACCCCGGCCTTTAAATCTTCATAGTCGACATCGGGAGAATGCTGGGTGGAGATGACCACTGCGTCAATGCGTTTGGGACGCTTGTTTTCATATTCAATTGTTACCTGGCTTTTGGCGTCCGGCCGCAGCCAGGGAAGTCTGCCGGCCTTCCTGACCTCGGACTGCCGCTTCATGAGTCGATGGGCCAGAGTAATGGGCATGGGCATCAGAACCTCGGTTTCATTGGTGGCATAACCAAACATCAGGCCCTGATCCCCGGCACCCTGATCAAGGTCAATGCCGCTGCCCTCGTTAACCCCCTGGGCGATATCCGCTGACTGTTTGTCAATACTGGTAAGAATGGCGCATGATTGTGAATCAAAGCCCATATCCGATGAATTATAGCCGATCTCCCGAATGGTATCCCTGACAATCTGCGGCATATCCACCCAGGCAGAGGTGGTAATCTCCCCGGCAATCACGGCCATGCCGGTGGTTACCATGGTTTCGCAGGCCACCCGGCTGGCGGGGTCCTGGGCCAGCAGGCCGTCTAAGATAGCATCTGAAATCTGATCTGCGACTTTATCGGGATGGCCCTCGGAGACAGACTCCGAGGTAAAAAAATAATTATTCGTACTCATTAAATTATATCCTTTTTTATGTAAGGGCTCAACAAACTACACTCTTAACTTTATAACATCTCGGAATATAGCGGTACGATTAGAATCGTATGCGAGGGGTTCAGAGTGTTCATGGAGCGCTTACTTTTTTATTTAACCTCCGGGGCGGGAGGTTGATATGCTCAAAACCTGGGTGGTTAAGCGTTTGTTAACCGGGGCGGGAATGTTAAAAGTTGCTGCCAGACGGACAATTTCGCCGTTTATGGCTTCGATTTCCGTGTTTCTCCCCAGCCGGACATCCTGCAGCATTGACGAAATATTGTTCTCGGTGGCCCGGCAGACTGCCAGCGCCCTTCCCACGGGGTCAGAACTGATCTTAACGCCGCAGGCCTCAGCCACTGCCGCGGCCTCCAGAACTGCCAGCCGCATTATTTCCCGGGTCTCAGGCAGAACCGGTAATTTACCGTTGGGGCAGTTATAAATTGCCGTCAAGGCGTTTATGCCCACATTAATTAATAATTTATCCCAGACTGCCGCTTCGATATCAGGGCTGATCCCTGCTGCCAGCCCGGCGGCATTAAATAATTCAACTAATACCGCCAAACGCTCATCCGTCGTTTGCTTCAAAAAACCAAAACTGGTAAAACCGGCCCCCCCGAAATGAATGACACCAGGTGCTGTAAGGGTCGCACCCATGGCCGTAACGGCCAGCGCCCAGGAGCTGTCTGGTAAATTTCGCAGAACCGGTAAATGGCGCAGGCCGTTCTGCATAGAAACTAACAACGGCCCTTCTTTAATAAGAGGGGCCGTTCGTGCCAGGGCGCTGATTACATCAGCGGATTTTACACATAATAATAAAGTCTCGGAGCCGGTTGTGGCGGCGGGATCCGTCGTTGCCCGCACCGTGTACGCCTGCCGTCGGCCGCCCTCTGACAGACAGACTCCCTCCCGGTTAAGACGCGCCGCCCGGGAAACCTTGTAATCAAGGATAAAAATCCGGTGTCCGGCCCTGGAGAGCAAGGCCGCCAGCAGACAGCCAAGGGCTCCGGGCCCGACAATGGTAATTTTCACCTTCTGCCTGTGGCTGAGCGCCGGAAATTATTTTGCTCCTTTCGGGGCGGCATCCTTGACAACTTTGGCCTGTTCAATAATCACATCGTATTTATAGCCGGAGCCAAAATCTTTATCAGCTTCCACTACACCAGTGACGGTAACGATATCACCCTTGGCAGCTACATCCTGGGTGGTTACTACCAGATCGTGGGTATTCTGCATGGGATTGCCGGTACCATCCTGAATATGAATCCAGTTTTTCCCCATAATATTTTTAGAGATCTTAACCACCTGGCCCCGTACTACAATATGCTTTGAATTCAAGGCCTTGCGCTGGGCATAAAGCTCGCCCACGGTATGGGCGTTGGGGCCGGTTGCCTTGGCAATCTTTAAATTTTTAAAGGGCACGATACTGCCGGCTGAACCGCCGGAAGTCATGGCCGCTGCCCCGCTGCCGGCCGCGACAGCTGAGGCAAAATTGCCTGCCGCCTTATCTCCGGCCCGCAGAACGCCGGAGGCAAAAATAATCTTGTCAAAGGTCTTGCCCAGAGTCTTGCTGGTAAAATTCTCCATTACCGAACCGCCCTGCAGGGTAACCTCTTCGCCTACCTTTAAATCAGATTTGGGAATCGCGGCCCAGATACCGTCCTTGGAGCCATTATCCAGGCGAATATAGGTATAACCGCTGGCATCCTTCACTTCTAATACCTTGCCCTTGATCGGGGTGGCTGCGGCCGCCGGAGCCTGAGCCGCGGGTTGGGCCGGAACGGTGGAAGTGACAGCCGCCGGGGCTTTTTTCTGCTCCGCCTTTTTCTGGTTATTGCCGCAGGCCGCCAATGACATTGCCATGGTTAATCCAGTAAAATAACAAACAAATTTTTTCATTTTCATGATAGACTTTCTCCTGATTTTTTAATTACCGTGTGAATAGCTGCATTACTGTTTGAGCTGTAGAGTTTAAAACGTCACTATTCAGCCATCTCTCAGGTTGTGCTGGACGTTTCGTTTGTAAGCGCCCCTGAAACGGCTTACTTTCGTTGCATGACAAGCATGTTAACCATGAGTTCATCAATAGTACAGAATTTTTTTATACCATTATTTTTCCTGAAAGGCAAAGCTCAACTTATCATTTTTTAAACCGATTTTTACTATGCCGCCCCGTCGCAGACGGCCGAAAAGAATCTCATCTGCCAGGACATCGCCAATCGCTTTCATAATCAGCCTGGCCATCGGTCTGGCTCCATATTCAGGGCTGTAGCCCTTAGCGGCCAGCCAGCGTCGAGCCCGGCTGTTTAATTTGATTTTTACCTCCTGCTCTGATAAGCGTTCCTGCAGCTGGCGGATTAACTTATTAACTATAAGCTCGATTACCGGCAGGTCAAGCTGCTGAAAACGAACTACCGCGTCGAGCCGATTCCTGAATTCCGGCGGGAAAATACCTTTGATCTCCTTTGCTCCCCGGTCCTGATTGGAGGCGGTAAAGCCGATTCCCTGCCCGGTCATTTCCCGGCCGCCGGCGTTGGTGGTCATAATGACGATCACATTCCTGAAATCTGCCTTTCGGCCGCTGTTATCGGTGAGTACGGCGTTATCCATGACCTGAAGAAGAATATTAAATACATCGGGGTGGGCCTTTTCCATTTCATCCAAGAGCAATATGCTGTACGGATGCTTGCGAATGGCATCGGTTAACAGGCCGCCCTGGTCAAAGCCCACATAGCCGGGCGGAGCTCCAATAAGCCTGGCCACGGCATGCTTTTCCATGTATTCACTCATGTCAAAACGCTCAAAGTTGATTCCCAGGGCCTGAGCCAGCTGGCGGGCGGTCTCGGTCTTGCCCACCCCTGTGGGCCCGGAAAAGAGGAAGCAGCCCGTGGGCCGGTCCGCAGCGTTTAATCCGGCACCGGCCCGTTTGACCGCAGTGGTCAGGGCGGTAATGGCCTCATCCTGGCCAAATATATTAGCGCGCATGATTTTATTTAAATTACGGAGCCGGGCCGTGCGGGAGGCCGTGGCGCTGCGGGCGGGAATCCTGGCCATCCGTGATACCACCTGTTCCACATCCCTTACCGTTATGCGTCGGCGGCGGGTAGTGCTCAGGCGCAGAGCGGCACCCGCCTCATCAATTACATCAATGGCCTTGTCAGGCAGAAAGCGGTCATTTAAGTAACGATTGGCCAGATCGGCCGCTGCCTCCATTACCGCTGCGGGATATACGGCATCGTGGTGTTCCTCGTAGCGTGATTTAAGACCCTGCAGAATCGCGACCGTCTCTGGCACCGAGGGCTCCTCTACATCCACCTTCTGGAAACGGCGGGACAGGGCCCGATCCTTTTCCACATAGTTTTTATATTCCTCATAGGTGGTGGAACCGATACATTTCAAGGCCCCGTTCTGGAGAGCGGGTTTCAACAGATTAGAGGCATCCATACTGCCGCCGCTGGTGGCTCCGGCCCCGACAATGGTATGAATTTCATCAATGAAGAGAATTATATTGCCGGCCTCTTTAACCTCGTTCAAGACTCCCTTCAGGCGCTGTTCAAAATCGCCCCGGTATTTGGTGCCGGATAATAAAGAGCCCATGTCCAATAGATGAATATGACTGTCTTTAAGAAGATCAGGTGTCAGGCCCTGGTGAATACGCAGAGCCAGCCCTTCTGCGAGGGCTGTTTTGCCAACTCCCGGTTCTCCCACCAGCAGGGGATTGTTCTTACGCCGCCGGCAGAGAATCTGCATCATGCGCTGCAGTTCCGGGCCGCGGCCGATGAGAGGGTCAATGCCGCCTTCAGCGGCAAGAAGGGCAAAATCCACCGTGAATCGTTCCAGAGCTGAGGGCTTGGGGGCTGGTTTTTCCTTTTCTGCCGGTTGCTCTTTTTCCGTTTCCGGCCCCTTGTCATCGGGCAGGATATGAGAGATATATTCTACCACCTGAAGGCGGCTGATTCCCTCTGCCTTTAAAAAATATACGGCGTAGGAATCTTGTTCGGCAAATATAGCTGCCAGAACATCTCCAGAGTCGACCGTCTTTTTCCCGGCACTCTGTACATGGGCCACGGCCCGCTGCAGAACCCGGTTAAAGCCGATGGTCTGGGTTGGCTCATGATTTGACTCGTTGTTTACTCCTAACAGGTCACGTTTGAAAAACTGCTCAAGTTTGTCCATTAAAGATTCAATATTACCGCCGCAGCCTCTGATTATCCGTACTGCCATATCATCATGCAGCAGGCCAAAGAGAATATGCTCAACTGTAACATTATCATGATGATGGGCCTTGGCCTCCCTGATGGCAAACACCAGCGCTATTTCCAGTTTTGTACTGATCATAATTCACACCTTCCTTATTGAGCAGCGCAGCGGATGACCTTCCTGCCGCGCCCAGTCATGGACAACGGCTACTTTAGTCTCAGCCACATCCCTGATATATACCCCGGCAACCCCGACCCCTTTTTTATGCACATTAAGCATGATATCAGTGGCTTGCTCCTCATTTTTGGCAAATACAGTCTGTAAAACCGTAATTACAAAGTCCATGGTAGTATAATCGTCATTATGGAGCAAGACCTCAAACAGGGGAGGTTCGTCTATCTGCTGCTTATCCTCAACACTGCTCTCGGTTCGATTAATATTTTCAGTGGTCATTTTATAATTTCCTTACCGTGTCGTGCCGGGCGGCCAGACAATTAAACAAAAAGCCCTCAAACAGCAGGAGGGGCGGGAGGCTGGAACTTTTAAGGCTGTACTCTGTATTTAAAAGTTCCCGCCTCCAGCGGATAAGATCGGCGGCGGCCATTTGGGCGGCCTTTTCAAACATCATGAACAGAGCATAGGGATGTCTGGGCAGTTCGTTCAGCCAGTCCGCCCGCTGTTCTTTAAATTCCGGCAGATAGCCCTTTTGAAAAACACTATAGGTCATACCTGGTATAAAGGCGGGCCGCGGTGCCTCTATAAAAGAGCGGACAACAAGCAATTTTCTTAAATAATTACGCAGAGCGGCAATTAAGGCCAGAGGGTGGGTGCCGGTCTCCATCATCCTGGCACAAAGGAGCAGGCTCCGACGCAGATCAGCCCGCCCAAAGGCTTCGGTGAATTCATAAACGGCATCTTCTCTGGTTCGGGCGCAGAGGATATCCAGGTCATTGATGGTTATGGTCTCGGTATCATCAACATAGAGGGCCAGTTTTTCTGTCTCCCGTACCACGGCTACCGGATGAAATCCAACTCGTTCCATGAGGATATTCACCAGCCGCGGAGCCATTTTCCTGCCCAGGTCAGTCAGGGTCTGTTGAATTAATTCCCGTAGTACCGCCTCCTGGGAATCCCTGGCGGCTCTGGCTGTCCCGCTGCCAACGGCGAGATCTATAATTACGCCATGTTCTTTTATAAACTTGAATAATTTTTTGCGTTTATCGACCTCATTAGCCAGGAGAACCAGGACGTTACCTGTCGGAATTCCGGCTGTCACGGCTTTCATATAGTGGGCCGCGGTTTTGTCTGCCGCGTCAGGTTTCCCGCCATCCCCGGCCGCCGCCAGGGCAGTCAGCCAGCGCAAATTTTCATCTGGCTTCGGAAAGCCAAAGAGCCGTTGCCATTCTTCGGCTGTCATTGTGGTCAGCCCCTCAACAGTCTGGCCGCCAAGAGCGGCAAATTGCTGTAGAACACGGGCGGCACGTTCCATGTCGTTATTATGCCTGGCCTTCACTGCCCGGTTCCACACGGCTCTGGCCGTTTCCCTGGACTGAAACAGCCGTGAGCCGGTTACCATAAATATCTGACGGCTGGAAAACAGGGAGAATGATTTTAAGAGGGCCAGAGTTTTTAAAGGATCTTCCTCATCGCCATCTATTCTGGTGATAATATTCTGACACTCCTCGGCCTCAGGGATCAGGGCGGCACAGAGCCTGTCCGCTGTCTGCCGACACAGAAAACGTTCGCCGACAATTAAATAGAGCTGGACGGATTTCCCCTGGCTGATGGCTTTAACCACCTTGTTTATATCATTTTTTTTGTAGATGGGCATGTGTCATGTCAACAAAAAAACAGGATTTTAGACATTTTCCTTGACCTTTGGCTGTTTAAACCTTAGTGATTGTTCATTGGGGCAATAATATGAAATACCAGATTGGTAACTATTCAGGAGTACTACAAATTTAAGGGTAGTTCCACCCTTTGCCGAATAGTTCACAAATTGTACCTTTAAGATGATCAATAATAAAAAAAGAACAGGTGTCATTCTTGGCGGTTCTGGGCTCATAGGCGGAGCTATCAACCATTATTTCAAGAAGAACAATGATCCTGATCTGGAGCTGGTATCTCCCAACAGCAAAAAATTAAGCCTGCGGGTACGTAGTGACATTAAGCAATATTTACAAAAAATCAAACCTGATTTTATTATTAATGTTGCCATCGCCTCTCTTGATGCTGATCCCCAATTATCTCTGGAAACGAATTATTTCGGGAGCATAAATCTGGCCATGGCGGCGATCAGCCTGAATATCCCCTATATTCATTTCAGCTCTTCCGCCACCATGCCCAACGGTATGGATCTTACTGAAGAAGACAGTCTGACCCTGGAACCCTCTTTAAATAATTACGCCAAATCCAAACTCATGGCGGAATTTACCCTCCGCCATTTATGGGAAAATGAGGGTTTAGACTGTACAATTATCCGTCTCGGGGTAGTATATGGCAAGCATGACCATAAAATACAGGGCTTTCACCGTCTGCTGTTTTCCATTATCGATCAGGCGATGCCGGTTTTAATGACTAAGCCGGGAATAATGCATTCTTATACCAATGCCAAAAAAATAGCGCCTTTTGTTCATTACATATTAGACCATCGGCCGGAGTTCTCAAAACAGATTTATAATTTTGCCGATCATAATCCGGTAAACCTCAGTACCCTGATTATGACTATAAAATCATATCTGCAGCTCAATCTGCCCAAAGAAATCTATATCCCCTCTTCTCTGGCACGGATTGGCCGTAGCATGCTGAACTGGCTGGTAAAAAAATTGAGCATCATCAGCATCGAGACCCGCCTGCCTGCGGAATTAATGTTCATGGAAAATTTTTATAAATCACAGACCCTTTCTGTGGACAAATTAAAAAATTCCAGTTATGGACTTCCATTACCGGAAAAAACTGTTTTCACTGAATTACCGGCCATGATCGAATATTATCTGACCCGCTGGGAGCACTTGAATCTCATTTCATCTTATAATGAGTCATTCTGTAATCCCCGGAGGTTGGGGGAGACTTTCATGGCCGATCCGGAGAAGATTCTGCGGGAGGCTCACCGCCACTCATTAGAGGAGATTGATTCCTTTAGTGAATTAAATAAAAATGTAAAATAAAAATTCCGCCTTTATTTCAGGGTGGATATCATACAGGAACGACAAGTGGATAAAAAAGAATTCGCCCATATCAGGAAGCTCCTTGGCAAGACTCAAAAAGAATTAGCTGAACTTTTAGGTATCTCCATCAAGACCCTGCACAGTTACGAACAGGGCTGGCGGCGCATTCCGGCTCATGCTGAACGTCAGATAATCTTTCTGCTCTCCAAGGTCAGTGAAATATCCGGCACGCTAAAGCCTTGCTGGACTATTAAAAACTGCCCGACTAAACGGAAAAAGGCCTGCCCGGCCTGGGAATTTCAGGCCGGTAAACTATGCTGGTTTATCAACGGTACTATCTGTGAGTGCAGCGCTCAGCATGATTGGCATAAAAAGATGGAAGTCTGTCGTAAATGCGCGGTTCTTAAATCTTTTATGCCACAGTTAGATGACTGAGCGAAAGGAAAAGACGGCAAATTACAGAATTTCCAGAGCCTCGCTCAGCTTGTTAACCCCGTCAATCCGCAGGCCGGCAATTGCTTTATTCGGGACATTGGCCTGAGAAATTATCGCCCGTTTAAAGCCATGTTTGGCAGCTTCACGGAGTCGTTCCTGGCCATTGGCCACTGGTCTGATCTCTCCGGCCAGCCCTACCTCGCCGAAGATTATCAGGTCGTCGGGCAGGGGGCTGTCCTTCATGCTGGAGACAATGGCGAGAAGCAGGGCTAAATCGGCGCTGGTCTCCACCACCTTAACCCCGCCTACCACATTAACAAAGACATCCTTGTCGAAACTCACCAGGCCGCCATGTTTGTGCAGAACGGCAAGCATCATGGTCAGACGATTGGCCTCCAGTCCTACGGTCAGGCGGCGGGGATGCTCGGCATAGGAGGTGTCCACCAGGGCCTGGATCTCCACCAGCAGCGGCCTGCTGCCCTCCCAGAGTACCATAACCGCGCTGCCGGACATCCGCTCCTGCCGGCGGGAAAGAAAAATCGCCGAAGGATTACTGATCTCCTTCATGCCGCCTTCTGTCATGGCAAAGACTCCCAGCTCATTCACTGCCCCATAACGATTTTTAATGGCCCGCATGATCCTGAAACGCGATTTAGTGTCCTCAAGATAAACGACCACGTCAATTATATGTTCCAGCACCCTGGGCCCGGCAAGACCGCCGGTCTTGGTGACATGTCCCACCAGGAAGATGGCAATGCCGCTCTTTTTGGCAAAACGGGTGAGATGAGCGGCGCTCTCCCGCACCTGACTGACGCTGCCGGGCGATGACGCAACCCCGGTCACCTGCATGGTCTGGATGGAGTCGATAACCAGCACCTGAGGGGCCTCTCGGCTGGCTGCGGCACATATACTCTCAATTTCGGTGTCGGAGATTAACAGGACATCATCGGCGGGCAGCCCAAGACGCCTGGCCCGCATGGCGATCTGGGCCAGGGACTCCTCGCCGCTGACATAGATAGATTTAATACCACGCAGATTACAGCAGACCTGCAGCAGGGCTGTACTCTTGCCTACTCCTGGATCGCCGCCAATCAGAACCACGGAGCCGGGTACCAGGCCGCCGCCCAGGACCCGGTCAAACTCCTTCATGCCGGTGGAGATACGTTCGACGCGGTGCATTTTAACCTCGGCCATGGGGCAGATCTCAGCCACGGCCCCGGCATAGCCGTGGTCAGAAGTTGGAACGGCGGACTCTTCAATACAGTTCCATTGCCGGCATTCCGGGCAGCGGCCTTCCCAGCGTCCAAACACAGCCCCGCAATTTCGGCAGATATATGATTTTTTTATTTTGGCCATTGTTCCATTGTTGTTCAGTTCAGACTAATTCCGCTAAAATTTGATTAGCCACCGGCAGAGCACGGGCGCTCAAACGCATATGATTGTCATCCATGATAATGAGCCCCCGCTTTATTAAGTCGTGAAGTCCGGGGCCGTAATAGTCTCCGGGGTGCAGAACGTAACGAAGCCGCAAGTCTGTTAGCGATACCCCCTGCAGCAGACGCAGGCCCATAATAACCGATTCTCTGAAAGATGCCTCTTTTGACAGGGCTTCTCCGTCAGCCAGCGGCAGCAACCCCTGGCGCACCATCTTGATATAGGTTTCTGTTTTTTCCACATTCCGCAGTCTCAAGCCGGACAGACAGGAGACCGCCGCTGCCCCTATGCCAAGATAAGAGCCATTACGCCAGTAATTCAGATTATGGCGGCATTGACGTCCGGGGCGGGCAAAATTTGAGATCTCATAACGTTCAAAGCCCTCACGCTCCAGAAGATAACAGGTCAGATTCTCCTGCTCAATAACCTCCTCCTCGGCCGGTAAAGTCAGTTGCCGCCTCTCGTTTAGTTCGGCAAAGCTGGTGCCCGGTTCAACACTTAACTCGTATATGGACAGATGTTCCGGGGCCAGGGAGATCGCCGTGTTCAGAGTCTGCTGCCAGTCAGCAGGGCTTTGTCCCGGCAGCCCGTACATCAAATCAAGATTAATATTTTCAAACCCGGCTGTTCTTGCCATACGAAAGGCCTGTCGGGCTTGATTCTGATTGTGACTGCGGCCCATAATCCTTAACAGCCGCTCATTAAAGCTCTGAACCCCGATGCTGAGACGATTCAAGCCGGCCTCCCGGCAGCGGGAAAGCTGAGCCGGGGAAAGACTGTTGGGGTTGCTCTCCATGCTTATTTCCAGCCCTGGACGACAATTAAAATTATCCCGGCAGGCAGAGATGAGACGGGCCAGAGATTTGCCGTCATAAAGACTCGGGGTGCCGCCGCCAATAAATATACTGGTTATCTCCAGATCCTTAAGTTCGTCCACACGAGTGTACAGCCTGATATGGCTCAACAGGGTTTCAAGATAGACGGCCGGCGGCGTCCCGGCGCAGGGCCGGGAGATAAAGGAACAATAGTGGCATTTACGGCGGCAAAAGGGGATATGGATATAAAGTCCGTTCATGGGATAATAAGCGGCGGCCGTTTATATTTACGACGCAGCCAGTTAATCGCTTTATATACCCGCGGTTGACGAATGAGACGAAGTTCCAGGGCCCGTTTGCCGGGGAAATCAAGTAGCGACAGAGCAATGACAATGGTCAGTAATCCCTGGCCGGGCAGGAAAAGCATCAATATCCCGGCCCCGAGCAGGACAAGCCCTGATATATTTTTGAGAACCCGGCTCAACAGTATCAGAAGGGAAATCCGGGGTGAACGGCCTGTCTCCGCGACAAAATAATCCACCGGTATCCGCACCAGTAGTATCGGAATAATAAGCAGACTGCCGATAAAGGTTAATACCGAAAAGGCGGCCAGCCATAATAAATATTTATGGGCAAACAAAGGCGGATTATCCTCTTTTTACAGGCCCTTAACGGCCAACGGCCGTGCCGCGCAGAATATTAAGACCAGCGGCCATATAATAAAGGCCTGACCACAGGGTCAGCACAACGGTTACAGTTACCAGGAACGGCTGCCAGCTGATAAAAAAACGGGTGATCGGCACCTCAAAAAATAGTCCCACCGTGATAATCTGGAAGAGGGTGGTAGCCTTACCCACCAGGGCCGGTTTAACCTGCCAGCGGCGGCCCTTGAGATGCAGGCCTGCCGCCCCTAAGACAATTATCAGATCCCGCAGCCAGACCACGGCTGCCAGCCACATGGGCAGCCCACCGTCTAAGGCCAGCACAGTGTAAGTCGCGTTCAGGAGTAATTTGTCGGCCAGGGGGTCAAGGAAGGTGCCAAGGGGGCTGATAATTCCGCCGAGACGGGCAATCATACCGTCTAAGGTGTCTGTCAAGGCGGCAATGACAAAGACCACAAGTGCCTGGGAATGTTGGCCGCTGCGCAGAAGGTGAATAATGACCGGGATCAGGGCTATTCTTATCCCGGTGAGGATATTAGGAATCTGAACAAATATAGCGCGCATATTTCTTTTTCCGGCCAACCTTAGAATTTATGGGTGAAATATGGCGTCAGCACCTCTGGAATAGTAACCGTTCCGTCCCTTTGCTGATAATTTTCAAAAATGGCCGCCAGGGTGCGGCCCACGGCCAGACCGCTGCCGTTCAAGGTATGTACCAGAGCGCTCTTTTTCTGCCCCGGCGGCCGATAACGTATTCCGCCCCGCCGGGCCTGGAAATCCAGAAAATTGCTGCATGAAGAAATTTCCCGGTATTTGTTCTGGCCCGGCATCCAGACCTCAATATCATAGGTTTTACTGGAAGAAAACCCCAGATCACCGCCGCAGAGAATCACTACTCGATAGGGCAGGTCGAGTAGTTGCAAGACCTCTTCGGCATCGGCCAGCAGACTGTCCAGCTCCGCCTCAGAGGTTTCCGGAGTGGTGAATTTAACCAGTTCCACCTTGTCAAATTGATGCTGACGAATCAGGCCCTTGGTATCCCGGCCGTAAGAACCGGCCTCGGAACGAAAGCAGGGGGTGTAGGCAGCGTATTTAATTGGCAGATCGGCGGCGGGAAGGGTCTCGTTCCGGTGGAGGTTGGTGATGGGTACCTCGGCGGTGGGGATGAGATAAAGATCCCAGTCCTGAGCCTTAAAGAGGTCGGCCGAAAATTTAGGCAGCTGGCCGGTGGCGGTCATAGCGGCGGTATTAACCAGGAAGGGCGGCAGCACCTCCTCATAGCCGTGTTTTTCGGTGTGAAGATCAAGCATAAAGTTAATTAAAGCCCGTTCCAGGCGGGAGGCCATGCCCTTTAAAACGGCAAATCGAGCCCCGGATAATTTGGCGGCCCGCTCAAAATCAAGAACTCCCAGGGCCTCGCCAATTTCCCAATGCTCCTTTGGGGTGAAGGAGAATTGCCGCTCCTGTCCCCAGCGCCGCAGTTCCACATTGTCATTATCGTCTTTGCCATAGGGTACCGTATCCTGGCAGAGGTTGGGGATCTCCATGACTATCTGCTGTAACTCCGCCTCAACCCCGGATAATCGGTGGTCTAAATCCTTAACCCGTTCCCCCACCTGCCGCATATCCGCCATCAGCGCGGCGGCATCCTCTTTTCCGGCTTTGATTATGGCGATCTGCCGGGATACAGTTTTACGTTTATTACGCAGGCCCTCCACCTCGGTCAGCAGCTCCCGGCGCTGGCGGTCTAACTCCACAAAATGGTCTAATTTGGCGCTGTCCATATTGCGATAGGCCATTTTCTCTTTTACGAGCTCAATATTTTCTCTTATAAAACGCAATTCAAGCATTATTCATTTCCTTATCTGATTTAAAAAAATCCCCGCCAGTTGCCCGGCTCGCAACAGACGGCGGTGGGCTGGGATTACAATCACTGCCCCGGCCTCTTCGAGGGGCCGGGCCTCCCTTACCATAAGGCGGCCCCCCTTATAACTGAGTACGCCCCCTTTCAGATGAGTAAATCCCGGCTTTTTGATCCTGATTTCGGTACTGAGTACAGCAGTTATTCTGGGCGGCCAGGCTTTTTTCAGCCCCTGAGCCTGACGAAGAGCCGGGTCGATAAGAAGCGGGAAAATTGTGTTTACCGCTGTTGGCGGCCCTGGCAGGGCAAAATAAAGTAAACTTCCCAAATGGCCGCAGAGGGTGCCTTTACCGGGCCGCAGGTTCAGGCGCGTGAATATAACCTCGCCGCCCATCTCCTTAAATATTGCCGCGGTGAGATCATATTTACCCGGCCCCATGCCGCCGGTACTGATTAATATAGTCTGTTTATCATCCGCGTCCATTCCCTTCCGCAGAATGGCCCGCAGGGCCTCGGGGGTATCAGCGGCAATTCCCAGATCAAGAGGAACGGCTCCCGCCCGCCGGATAAGAGCCGCCAGCAGGAGATTATTTGAATTACGTCTCCTGCCGGCCGGCGGCTTTGATTCGGTGCTCAACTCGCTGCCGGTGCAGAAAAAAGCCGCCAGCGGGGCTTTGTATACCTGGATATTGTCCCGACCATCAGCGCTGAGATAGATGAGGTGCGAGGTGTTCAGTTGTTCACCATTTCTGATAATAACCCGGCCCCGGTCCAGCTCTCCACCTCGGTGCTGAATAAATTTGTTGCGGGGCAATGGCCCGGTGATAAGTTCACTGCCATTCTCTCTTGTCAGTTCAAAGGGTACAACCCGTTCCGTCCCAGACGGCAGGAGAGCGCCGGTCATGATTCTTACCGCCTCCCCGGCTCGCAGCGAACGGCAGCTGGTATCCCCGGCTGCCGTTTCGGCCTTTATTATATAGCGCCTGTCTTTAGCCTTGACCGGCCCCAGGGCAAAACCATCCATGGCGGCGGCGCTGAAATGCGGGATGGGACGGCGGCAGCGGACGCTGGCGGCACTGATTCGGCCCTGGGCCTCGCTCAGGGCAGTGTTCTCTGTGCCGCAGGTGGTAATTCGGGCTCGGATCGCCGCCTGAGCGGCACTGAGACCAAGCATCAGCCTGGCGGCCAATCCATAACCCTGCCTCCCAGGACATGCAGATGGAAATGAAAAACTGTTTGACCGGCAGATGCGCCATTATTGACCACGAACCGATAATCATCCAGGTCGTTTTCCTTAGCCAGGCGGGCTCCGGTACGTATAATACTGCCGATCAGGGCTTCATCTTTCTCGCTGACGGCGCCGGAGTCCCGCAGATGTGACTTGGGTATCACTAAAAAATGTTTTGGAGCCTGAGGGTCAAGATCCCAGAAGGCCACGACCTCATCATCCTCATACAATTTATCAGCAGGAATCTCCCCGGCCACTATTTTACAAAAAATACAGTCAGACATAGCATTCTCCTTTTTCTCGTTCCTCGTTCCTCGTAATATCTGATAATATCAGGTTAAGAACCGGCATTGATCTTATGTAAGCGACAAACAAACCACACCTTGACATTTGCAACACCTCCAAACTGTAAGCGATCGTCGTATAAAAGCGATACCACTCAGGGACGCCGCCATGTGCACGTTGATCGGGTGCAATCATACCCCCTGTATATTGCGGCCGGTCAACGTGTGCAGGGTGGTGTTCATGGAGCGCTTACGATCTTATGATTGCCCGCGAACCACTCTTCCACTGCCTTCAGGTCACGGATTACGGGGCTTGCCGGCAGGCTATCCCGAAAAATACGGCCATAAGGTTTACTGTAAAGGCGGATATCCAGCACTGCCAGCAGACCACCGTCACTGCCGGAGCGCATCAGGCGTCCCAGTCCCTGGCGCAGAGTGAGAGTAGCCCGGGGGATCTGCAAGTCAAAAAACGGCCGGCCGCCTTCTTCATTGATGCGGTTGACCCTGGCCATTATTACCGGGTCGCTTGGTACCTCAAAGGGTAATTTATCTATGATCACACAACTTAATGATTCGCCCGGCACATTTACCCCTTCCCAGAAGCTGGCCACCGCAAGGAGAACGGATGTGGTGCGGCGTTGAAATTTATCCAGAAGCACCGCTTTGGGGGCCTCACCCTGCATAAGGAGCTCATAGGGCAGC
Organism: Desulfobacterota bacterium M19; assembly: GCA_048820955.1. Taxonomy (GTDB): domain Bacteria; phylum Desulfobacterota; class Desulfobulbia; order Desulfobulbales; family VMSU01; genus JAADIV01. Next base: position 270,846 of record JBMERE010000001.1, read on the forward strand.
ACAGTACTTAAAAATTCCCGCGCTTCCCGCATGGCGCTTAAGCTGGTAAAGAGCAGCAGAGTCCGGCCGCCGGCGGCCTTTATCAACTTCAGGAACTGCTCGCGAACCGCTGGGCCATAAGCCGCCTCCCGCGGTTCAGGAAAGCCGGAGGCCGGGATATAGAGCCTGGTTCGCCCGGCGTAATCAAAGGGCGAAGCCAGCCGCAGGGTTTCGGTCTCTTCGTCTAAGCCGAGACGTTTAAACATATAAGCAAATTTACCGCCGGTCGTCAATGTGGCAGATGTAAAGATAAGGTTGCTGACCTGAGAATAGAGATGTTTCCGCAATTCGTCGGCTACTTCAATGGGGGAGGAGGTAAGGATCAAATTCCTTTTTCGTCGTTCATACCAGTAAACGGAGGAGGTCTCCATGTCCATACAGACCAGGCCGAGAGAATTACTCAAATCATGGCAGCGCCGCTGGTGGCTCTCCCAGGCCGGGTTCTGAATAATTAAACTTTCAAGGTGACGCCCCAGGGTGTCGAAGGCGTCAAAGAGCGAGTTCAGTTCCCCGGCCCAGGACTTATGGCGGGTAATCTCTTCTAATGGATAACGGCCTGGCCGAGCCGGAAAAATTGCCGCGAATTCAGCTGCCTGGGCCATTAAAGACCGGCTGATCTGCTTAGTCTTCAGCCGGCTTTTTTCGGGCAATCCCGCACTTAACTCCTCTATATCATTATTAAGCTCTTTTATCTGATAAAGACTGATTGAGGTGCCGAAATAGTTGGTGGCCACGTTCTCAAGGTGATGAGCCTCATCAAAGATTACCGTCTGATAACGGGGCAGTACTTCGGCGTGGCCAAAACGGCGGATGGCGAGATCAGAAAAAAACAGGTGATGGTTGACGATGATAATCTGGGCTTGAGCCGCCGTCTTGCGTAAGCGGCCAATGAAGCAGGCGGCATTATCCGGGCAGCGGCTGCCGAGGCATTTGGCAGTATTGGAGCATATCTGTTCCCAAAGGGGAGAATCATCTCCAAGCCAGCTTAATTCCGTTCGTTCACCAAGGCGGGTGTGGGCCAGCCACTCACTAAGTGATTCCAGCTCTTCACTTCGCTTGAAGAGCAGCAGCTGCGGGCTGGTCAAAAACTGTTTGGCCCGAAAAAGACAGGCATAATTACGTCGACCCTTGACGCAGACAACCTTTAAATCAGCTTTTATATGCTGCTGAATAAGAGGAATTTCCTTATTAATAATCTGCTCCTGAAGATTCAGGGTGCCGGTGGAAACCACAACTTTCCGGCCCCCGATAACAGCCGGTATCAGGTAGGCCAGGGTCTTGCCAATTCCGGTCTCGGCTTCCACTGCCAGCATCCCGGCCTGTTCCGGCAGGGAATCGGAATCGCCAGGGCCTTCCAGGGTTTGAGCCACGGCGCGTGCCATGGCTAATTGCCCAGGGCGTGACTCATACTCGGGCAGGGCCTGGGCGAGCAGTCCCCCGGGCTGAAATATATGCTCGATGTTTTCTATAAAATTATGCACGGGAGCCAATGATTAATTTTTACGGTAACGGTTCAGTTGTAAGCGACAAACGAATAAACGCCCCTGAAACGCTTATATCTCGATATCTCGAGATGTTATAAAGTCAGCGGTACGACCATGATCGTATGCTAAAGTGTGGTTTGTGGATCGCTTACACAATAGATGCTTACGTCTATTGTGTAAGCGATCGTGCCATTATTTGAGCCATCATAAATATTTAGTAAGTCCTTGACAATAAAAAAGAGTTGGTTATAAAATTTTAACTTACTGTATTTATGGGATTGATTTTTGTTGTTTGCTGTCCAGAGGCTGGATGAGTAAAAAAAGCGAAAAAAATCAGCCTGTTTGGCGGAGAGGGGTGAATTTAATCTGTCTCCCGGCATAATGTCGTCAGGCAGTCTTAAATTAAAAAGGGGAGGGATAATTATGATGAAAAATGTCAAAACCATATTGGTGCCCATTGATTTTTCTGATAACTCCAAAAAAATTCTGCGGGAGGCCGTGAGCGTGGCGGAAAATTTCGGCGCTAAGTTAGAAACGCTCTTTGTGGTACAGAGTTTTGAAGATTATTCCGGCTTTTTTGTTCCTCATATTCCCATAGACCAATTTCAGGCTGAGATGTTTGAAAGAGCCACCATAAAAATGGATAATTTTCTGGAAGATAATCTGGACAATCCAGAGGCTTGCGGTCGCCATACGGCCACTGGTGATGTGGGTGAGGAGATTATAAAATACGCCAAAGAGATTGATGCCGGGATGATTGTTATGGGTACCCACGGTTATAAAGGGATAGAGCGAGTCCTCTTTGGCAGTGTCGCGGAGCAGGTGGTCAAAAATGCCCCCTGTCCGGTATTGACCATTAACCCATATCATAAGGGGATTAATTAAGTAATTAAATGCGGGCGGCAGGGTGCCCATGAAACGCTCGCGTACGATCGTCGTCGTACTGCTGCATTCCGAGATGTTATAAAAAAATCAAGAGTGTGGTTTATGAGGCGTTTACGTTACACATGGATTACACATAAACGAAAAAGGCCTTACAACGCAAAACGCTGTAAGGCCTTTAAACATCTGGTGCCGGGACCAGGATTTGAACCAGGGACACACGGATTTTCAGTCCGTTGCTCTACCGACTGAGCTATCCCGGCAACAATGAAGTCGCTAATATATTGAAGGGCCGGAGTATTGTCAAGGAGTTTTTGGGATTGAGCCGCTAAAAACACAGCTTCATCTGGTGAATTCAAAAAGGAAGTCAAACCAGTTTTCCATGCCCTGCCCCGAGACGGAGGAGAGCGCCATTACCCGCAGGTCTGGATTCAGAGCCAGGGCGTCGGCTTCAGCCTCGTTGACGGGGAAGTCAAAATATGGCAGGAGGTCTATTTTGGTGATTACAAAGAGTTGGGAGGAATGGAAGGCGCTGGGATATTTTGCCGGTTTGTCGGGGCCTTCAGGTACTGAGACCAGAACTACCCGTTGATGTTCACCAAGAGCGAAGGTGGCCGGGCAGACCAGATTCCCCACATTCTCGATTACCAGGAGATCAAGTTTTTCGTTCTTTAGTTCTTTCTCCATGGCGTCTAAACCTCTGGCCACAAGCGGGGCATCGAGATGACAGGCGCCGCCGGTGGTTAACTGCACAACCGGCACTCCTTTCGCCCTTATGCGCTCCGCGTCCCGTTCCGTTTCAATATCGCCCTCTATTACCCCGATTCTGAGTTTCCCGCTTAGAGCCTCAATGGTTTTTTCCAGTAAGGTGGTTTTGCCGGAGCCGGGGCTGGAGATGAGATTTAAGGCTCTGGCTCCCATGGCCTCTATGCGATGTTTATTGGCGTGGGCGGCCTGATTATTGGCGGCCAGCAGGCTCTGGTTTATGTCAATAGTGGTGGTTGAGGGGCTGTGACAGCCGCAGGTATCGCACATGATTTTGCTCCAGAATGATTATGGGATGGCCGTTTTTGGCTGGTCGTTAACGGAATTGTCTTCTTCTGAATCCATCTCCACCTGCAGGAGAATTATATCGCTGCTGTCATTGGCGGGGATTGTGATATTCAACTCGGCATCTTTGGTTAAGGGAGATTCGGCGCTCAGGCAGTTAAAGCCGAATTCAAAGGAATCCACCACTATGCCGGAGAGAGGGCCGATCTCCACCATGATCCGGATAATACGCCGGGCCTGGTGGCGGGTCGCCAGGTCATGGAGCTGGGTGAGCAGCCCCTGGGCCAGGGATAACTCGTGCATTTGTCCATTCCTCAATTTGTTTTATGACCATATCCGCCACTGATTTTATCCTGGCGCGTAGAGTGGGTGAGAGCTCAAGGCTTAGGCTGATATCCTGGGGAATAATGCCGATTATTTTGATTTCGTCGGGGGCCTTGTCCCGCAGACGGCAGAGGTCAATAATCTCCAATAAGCCCACCTGGTGGGGTGAAACACTGATCTGTAATCCGGCTCCCCGGAGATCATCACCCGCAAGAAGATGAATTTCCCCGGCCGGGCCTTTCATGTTCAGCACATCAATAATCAGCAGGCGGCGACTGTCTTCAATCGCCGGAGCGAGATAGATGCCGGATGTGCCGCCGTCTAAAAGCTCTACCTGCGGCGGAAAGCGGTAAGCTGCCGATAGATATTCCACCATCCGCACCCCAAAACCTTCATCGCTCATCAGGATATTACCCACCCCGAGAATGGTTATAGTCTCCATGGCGTTGTAGTTAACATGTCTGTCATGAAACGAAAAGTCCATCATAAGTAGTTTGCTGTTTCGCGGAATCAGTCTCCTGTTCCCTGCCTAACATATGCGGGGCAGAGGTTCGCCGCTTAAGGCCGTTATCAGCCGCCGGCCGCCGGCCGTGGTTCGCATTTCGACCCGTCCGGCCGGGGATTCACGTACCTCGCCGATGATAGCGGCCTTCCGGCCTTCAGGGAACTGGCGCATGACTTTTAAGGCGTTATCCGCCGCCTTTTTTTCAACAAGGGCCAGGAGTTTGCCTTCGTTGGCAAGATAGAGGGGGTCAAGGCCTAGAAGATCGCAGGCAACCCGCACCTGAGGGTGGATGGGAATGGCGCTTTCTTCAATATTTATGGCAACTCCGGCGCTGGCCGCTGTCTCGCAGAGGGTGGTGGCTATTCCGCCCCTTGTGGGGTCACGCATGGCGTGGAGGCCTGATCCTATGTCCTGCGCCAGGGCCGCGGTCAGTCGATGCAGAGCCTGGGTATCACTTTGCAGATTGCCGCTGAAGGGCAGGTTATGACGGGCCAGCATAATGGTGATGCCGTGATCTGCCATGCTGCCGGAAATTAATATGCGGTCACCCGGCCGGGCATTACTAACCCCAAGATTGAGACCGGAGGCCACCAGGCCTATGCCGGCGGTATTGATGAATATTTTATCGGCCTTGCCGCGGGGTACAACCTTGGTATCACCGGTGAGTATCGGTACTCCGGCCTGGGCGCAGGCCTCGGCAATGTCTAAATTTACGCGTCGTAATTCAGCCATATCCAGACCCTCTTCGAGAATAAGACCCAGGCTCAGGCCCATGGGACGCGCGCCGCGCATGGCCAGATCGTTTATGGTGCCGTGCACCGCTAATTTGCCAATGGAACCGCCGGGAAAGAAAATCGGATCTACCACATAACTGTCGGTACTGAAGGCCAGGCGGCCGGCTCCGGTGTCTATGACGGCGCAATCTTCCATATCGTCCAGAACCGGATTACTTAAGGGCTTTATAAGGCTTGCTATCAGTTCCCCGCTGGCCAGGCCGCCGCTGCCGTGATCTAAATTTATGGTTTTGGTCATAATATTTATGAAGGACTCATGGTTGATGATTTTGTGGTTAACATGCCTGGCATGAAACGAAAACTCCATCATCTATTGAAAATTACTATTCAGCTGAATAGTTCCCCTGTTGAAATTTATAAAAGGCGGCACAGGTTCCTTCGCTGGAGACCATGCAGGGGCCGACGGGATTCATCGGGGTACATCGCCTAGCAAAAAGCGGACAATGGCTGGGACTTGTCAGCCCCTTTAAGACCTCGCCGCAGAGGCAGCCCGGCGGTTCATCAACATCTTTAATTGTTATGTCGAGACGGACAGTGGCGTTGAATTTATCGTATTGGGGCCTTATTCCCAAGCCGCTGGCCGGAATCAGCCCCAGTCCCCGCCACTGGCAGTCTTCGGGCCTGAATACCTGATTCATAATCTTCAGGGCCTGGGGATTGCCTTCGGGTTTAACCACCCGGCTGTAGGCATTTTCCACCACGGTCTGGCCCTTTTCGCTTTGTCGGACAAGCATGAGGAGGGCCTGAAGGATGTCCACGGCCTCGAAGCCTGCTGCCACACAGGGCAGATGAAATTCGGCTGCCAGTGTTTCGTAGGGTCTGGTGCCGATAATGGCGCTGACATGGCCGGGGCAGAGCAGGCCGTCAACGGTTAAATCCTCCCGGAAGAGAGTCTTTAAGGCTGGCGGCATGAGTTTATGCGCTGATAACACGCTAAAATTATTTATCCCCTCCCGGGCCGCAGCCATAATGGTAGCGGCCACTGTGGGGGTGGTGGTTTCAAAGCCGATGCCGGCAAATACTACCATTTTGTCGGTCTGTTTTCGGGCCAGGCGCAGGGCCTCCATGGGTGAATAGACTATTTTGACGGCTGCGCCCCGGGCGGCGGCCTGGGTTAGAGAGCCGCCTGAGCCCGGTACCCGGTAGAGATCACCAAAGGTCGTGAGGATGACATCGGGTCTGCGGGCCACTTCGATGAAGGAGTCAATCTGGCCGGGGGAGGTCACACAGACCGGGCAGCCAGGCCCGGAGACAAGCGTCAGACCCTGGGGAAGCAAAGCCCGCAGGCCATGGCGGAAGATGGCCATGGTATGACTGCCGCAGACCTCCATGATCCGGATGGGACGGTTGAGGCGGCGGCTGATCTCCTCAACAAGAGAGGCGCATAAATCCTCATTATTCAACAGGTCTAAGGGGTTTTTTCTGTTGTTCACATCAAGCCCTCTGCCATCTCTTTCATCAGGTCGATATTCTTCCGGGCTTCAACGGCTGACATGGCGTGAATGGCAAATCCGGCATGGACAATAACAAAATCATCTACCTCCGGCAGGCGGTCAACAATGTCTAATCGTACCTCCTGGCTTAAGCCCTCCAGTTCCACCAGAGCGGTGGGCGGCAACAGATCGCTGTCACCATTTTTAACTTCAACAACCCGCATGGGTATGGCGAGACACATAGCGGCTTCCTCCAATAAGGGCCTGACCCAGGGCAAGGCCGCCGTCATTGACCGGCACCTTCTCCCCGCTGTAGACCTTGAAATTTTGTTCTTTTAATAAAAAGGTAAGTCCCTGCCGTAATAGATTGTTCTGCAAACAGCCGCCGCCAAGGATCATGGGCAGATTATCCGTTTTGTTTAATTGTCCGGCAAGGGCGCTTAAGGCCCGGCAGAGCCAGAGATGAAAGTCCAGAGCCAGGTCGTTCACCTTATGCCGGCGGCTTAAATTTAACATGCCCATGAGCATCGGCACAGTCTTAATTGTCATAACGTGGTTATTTTTTTCATAAACGGCCGCCGGCAGGATCGGAGCCCGGGCCAGGACCTTGCGCAGGGATTTACCCCGCATAGCCTGCCAGGCTATTGCCTCCAGTTCCATGGCGGCCTGGCCCTCGTATGTTGACTGCATACGGAGGCCTAAAATGGCGGCCGCGGCGTCAAAGAGACGGCCGGCGCTGGAGGTTGGGGGGCAGTTTACCCCGGCCTTGATCATGGCCGCAATCATCTGTCGTTTTGGCTTGTCGATCTCCTGGAGATGGGGCGGCAGGGGCTGGCCTTTGAGGACGCAAAGAGCTACGGCCAGCCGCCAGCCCTGGCGGCTGGCGGCGTCGCCGCCGGGCAGAGGCAGGTACTGGAGATGCCCCTGACGCTGGTATTCAAGGTGGTTGGTGAGGAGAATTTCGCCGCCCCAGACGGCTTTGTCTGTTCCCAGGCCTGCTCCGTCCAGGATAATGGCCAGGCCGGATTGCAGTCTGTGTTCAGCCATGACTGCTGCCGCGTGGGCGTGGTGATGCTGTACCTTGAACAGCGGCAGGCGCAGTTCGCGGGCGTAAACGCTGCTCTGATAATCGGGATGTTCGTCGCAGACGGCGAGACGCGGCTTGATGCCGGTAAGCCGCCGCAGGTGTCGGACGCTCTGCTTAAAAAAATCGAGATAGCCGGGATGCCCGAGATCGCCGATATGCTGGCTTAGGACGGCTTGTTGTCCCTGAGCCAGACAGAAGGTGTTTTTCAACTCCGCTCCACAGGCGATCAGGGGTGGTAAATCCAGCCCCAGAGCAAGAGGACTGGGCACATATCCCCGGGAACGACGCAGGAGAATCCGCTGTTCTGATACTATCCGGAGGACTGAATCATCGGCTCTGGCGGTTATCTCCCGATTGTGGAGGAGGAAAAAATCGGCAATCCCCTGCAGGCGGCTTATCGCCTCGTCATTGGCGGCGCAGATGGGTTCAGCGCTCGGGTTGCCGCTGGTCATGACCAGGGCGGCCGGGCAGGCGGAGGCGGCAAAGAGTATATAATGAAGGGGAGTATAGGGCAGCATCACCCCTAATTCGTTTAGATTAGGGGTGAGAGAGGCGGCTAATCCGTCCGGCTCACGGCGCTGGAGGAGGACAATGGGCCGTTCCGGCCCTTCCAGAGCCTGGATCTCCGGGGTGGAGAGATAACAGAGATGGCGGACTAAATTAATATCGGCCGCCATGATTGCCAGGGCCTTTGCAGGGCGGCCCTTTCGGCGGCGCAACCTTAGTACAGTCTCCTCGTCAGCGGCGTTAATCGCGAGGTGGAAGCCGCCCAGTCCCCGGATAGCGACAATTTTGCCCCTGGACAGGGCTCTGGCTGCGGCCTGGATGGGGCTGGCGGTGGTCAGTTCGTGCCCCAGGTGGTCATGCCAGCTCAAGCGGGGGCCGCAGGCCCAGCAGGCATCCGGCTGAGCGTGAAAGCGGCGGCTGGCCGGGTTCCGGTATTCAGCGGCGCAGTCCCCGCACATCTTGAAGGCCCCCATGCTGGTTTGCGGCCGGTCATAGGGAATGGCGGAGATAATGGTAAAGCGGGGGCCGCAATCAGTACAGTTGATAAAGGGATAGAGAAAGCGGCGGTCGGCGGGATCAAATAATTCACTTCGGCAGGCGGCGCAGACCGCGGTATCAGGCGGAGTCACGCCGCGCAGGGGTGATTCAGTCTCACTTTTTATAATCTTAAAGCCTGCCGCCGGGGTGGTTCCGGTTAAGGGCCGGCGGCTGACATACTCTAAGCGGGCCATGGGCGGTGCCTGCTGCCGCAGGGCGGTAATAAAGGATTCTACCGTGGCCTTTTCCTGGGTGGTCAGGCAGATATCAACTCCTTCTCTGGTGTTGCTCACTGAGCCGGAAAGCCCCATCTCCGCGGCCAGCCGATAGACAAAGGGGCGGAAACCCACCCCCTGCACTATGCCCCGCACCGTTATTTTTGTGCCTGTCATTTTGCGGTTGTTCTCAGGGAAAGTTATTCCGCCTCTCCATTAGACTGCAGGGGCAGGGACGGGAGGGGGGTTAAACATTGCGGGGCTTGAATTTATAACCGCCTAACATGGCAGACAGCATGCCCTCCGGATATTTGATTTCGTTCCAGATGATGATATAGACATGAACGGCGGCAAAGGTCATGAAATACCACATGCTGAGATAATGAATCAGGCGGGCCGATTGAGGTGAGCCAAAGACGGAGAGGCCCCAACCCTGCCAGAAAAGGCTCTCCGGCAGCAGGAGATAGAAACCGCTGAAGATCTGCAGCATGGCTAACAGAAAGGTAAAGCAGTAGGCAATAGTTGCCAGGCCGTTATGTCCCAGACCCGGATGCTCGTAATCCCTGATATACAGATAATTAAGCAGACTGCGCCAGGCATCAACAATGTTTTCAGGCAGGCGTCGCAGGAGGCTGAAGATATTCTCCTGGCGGTTGCCGAAGAGGGCTAAATAAAGTCGGGTGATAACGGCCCCGGTAAAGACAAAGGCGGCAATGAAATGCAAATAGCGCATGTTGGCCATGGGGAAGATTCCGCCGCCGGTGAGACTGCTGGTTACGGGATGATCAATATAGAGGCCGGTGAAGGTTAAAAAAATAATAGATAAAACCATGGCCCAGTGATACAGCCGCAAGAGCCAGCTCCAGGTATATTTTTTTTCGTATCGCATGACCCCTCCTTTAATTTTATATTCCCCTGCTCCCTGATTCCTGAATCATACCGCCTTGACCTTAATTATTTCCCGGCCCTCATGGTCTAACATATGTACAGCGCAGGCGATACAGGGATCAAAGGAATGGATAGTCCGCAGGATTTCAAGAGGACGCTGGGCATCGGCAACGGGGTTGCCCACGAGGGAGGCCTCGTAGGGGCCGGGCCGGCCCTTTTTATCCCTGGGACCGGCGTTCCAGGTAGATGGCACGACGCATTGATAGTTCTTGATCCGGCCGTCATTAATGACAATCCAGTGGGATAAGACTCCGCGCGGTGCCTCATGAAAGCCGAAGCCCCGCTGTTCGCCCCTGGGGAAGGTGGGGGGATTAAAGATTTCCAGGTCGCCGCGGCCGATATTATCCACTAATAACTGCCAATGCTTGAGGCCCAGATCAGCCAGCATGGCGGCTCGAATGGCACGGGCGGCGTGGCGGCCGATGGTGGACTGCAGGGCTGCCGCCCCCACTTCGGTTCCGGCGACGGTACTGATGCGGGCCAGAACGTCATCAACGTATTTTCTGGTTAGTTTATGACCGGAGGCATAGCCGATAAGTACCTGCGCCAGAGGGCCGACCTGCATGGGCTGGTTCTGGAAACGGGGGGCCTTGACCCAGGAATATTTGCCGTCATCCTGAAAATCGGTGTAACGGGGCACTGTGTCCTCTTCATAAGGATGGCGGCTCCAGTCGCCGTCATACCAGGCGTGGGCGATGGATTCTTTTATGTTGTCCCGGAAATATTTGTCATGGAAACTGCTGATGGCTTTCACCGTGCTGAAATCACCGTTCATGATAGTGCCGCCGGGGAGGTCAAATTCAGTGCCGGCCGTATTCAGCACCATGTCAGGGACGGCTAAATAATTGGTAACCCCGGCCCCGTATGACAGCCAGTTTTTGTAAAGGGCGCCGATGGCGATTACATCGGGAAGGTAAACCTGCTGAATGAAACCGCGTACCTCTTCCATGAGCTGTTTCATCCAGTAGAGGCGCTCCATGTTAAGGGTGGTTTCGTTATCGAGGTTGATGGCCGTGGTCACACCGCCCACCGACATGTTCTGAATGTGGGGGCTCTTGCCGCCGATAATGGCGATGGCCTGGTTGGCCTTGCGCTGGTAATCAAGGGCCTCAAGATAATGGGAGACGGCCATGAGATTGGCCTCCGGCGGCAGGGTCATGGCCGGATGGCCCCAATAACCGTTGGCAAAAGGGCCTAACTGACCGCTGTCCACCAGGGCCTTGATTTTGGCCTTTACCGCCGCGAAGCGTTTCACCCCGTTGCCGGGCCAGTTCGAAAGGGATGAGGCCAGGGCGGCGGTTTTGGCGGGATCGGCCTTGAGGGCGGAGACTACGTCAACCCAGTCCAGGGCGGAGAGGGCGTAAAAGTGGACAATATGATCGTGAAGGGTGTGGAGGGCGATGACCATATTCCTGATATACTGGGCGTTTATCGGAATCTCAAGCCCCAGGGCGTTTTCCACTGTCCGCACCGAGGCCAGAGCGTGTACCGTGGTGCAGACCCCGCAGATGCGCTGGGTAAAGAGCCAGGCGTCACGGGGGTCGCGGCCCTGGAGGATTACTTCTATCCCACGCCACATCTGCCCCGAAGACCAGGCCTTGCTGATTCTGCCTCCTTCCACTTCGGCATCTATCCGCAGGTGTCCCTCAATCCTGGTCAGCGGGTCGACTGTAATTCGTTGTGCCATGGTCTAATCCTCCCTCTTCTCTTTTTTGCCGCCTTTGACCAGACGTTTACCAAGACCCACCGCGGCATGAATACCGATGGCGGCCCCGGTTACAGCCAGTATTTTTTTACCGGTGGACTCCGCGCCGACGACAATCCCCCGGCCGCTGCCGGGAATATGTATCCCTGGCAGGCGTTCGTAAAAGGGACTCATGGTGTCCCAGAATTTCGGCTCCGTGCAGCCGATGCAGCCATGCCCTGTTCCCACCGGCCAAGCCCCCACATCGCAGAAACGAACTACCGGACAGTTGGAGAAGCTCTCCGGCCCCTTGCAGCCCACTTTATACAGGCAGTAGCCTTTTCGGTGATAGCTGTCGCCGAAGGTCTCCACAAAGCGGCCTTCGTCAAAATGAGGCCGCCGTTCGCATTGATCGTGAATTTTACGGCCATAGCTGAACATGGGGCGGTTCAGTTTGTCCAGGGCTGGAAATTTTTTATAGGTAAGATAATGCAGAATCGTGCCCAGAAAATTGATGGGATTAGGCGGGCAGCCGGGAATATTAATGATGGGCTTGCCTTTAATTAGATCCCTGACCCCCACCGCCCCGGTGGGATTGGGATCGGCGGCCTGAATACCGCCGAAGGAGGCGCAGGTGCCGATGGCGATGATGGCGGCGGCATGGGGGGCAGTGGCGGCCAGAATGTCCATGGCCGTGCGGTCGCCGATCTTGCAGTAAATACCGCCGTCTTTAGTGGGAATGGCCCCTTCGACGACGCAGATAAATTTACCATCATATTTGGTAATGGTATTTACCAGATTGTCTTCGGCCTGCTGACCGGCGGCGGCCATGAGTGTTTCGTGATAATCCAGGGAGATGAGATCAAGAATGAGGCGGGCCAGATCCGGGTGGGAGGCTCTGAGCAGGCTTTCCGTGCAGCCGGTGCATTCCTGGAAATGGAGCCAGACCACCGGCGGCCGGTTCGGGGAGGCCGCGGCGGCGGCCATTTTTGGAATCAGGCTGTCAGATAATCCCAGAGCCGCGGCCACGGTGGTACAGGCCTTGATGAAATCCCGGCGGCTCAAGGGGGCCAGATCGGCACTGCATTGTCTCGGCATAACTCCCTCCTTTCTCTTTTGTCAGGGAAGCAATTTATGGAGAGCTTACGCTTACGCTGAAACCAGGGGTGTCTTAATGTAAGCGCCCCGTAAATCATGGTAAAGTCTACCTGAAACTCTCCTCTCTTACCTTATTACGCCTAAAAATTAACTTCTGTCAAGATAAAAATTAGGTATTAATACTAATTTTTATCTCCCTGGCGTTTTCAGTGCCGTTCAGCGATTTTACAAACCCGGCCACGGTTTCGGAGAGGGCATTCTGGACAAAACTTTTAAGGGGCACCTGGCGGCCGTTAATCCAGAGGACGGCCCGAGCCGGAGCCTGGGGCGGGGCATTGGCTAAAAAACGACGGCGGATAAAGGCGGCAATTGTCTGGCTGTCGTTAAGATCAAATATTTTGGGGTAGTTGATATCCAGGGTAGTGGCTACGGCGATCACTCCCTCCACCTGATCCCGGAGATGTTGTTTGTGATCCCGCACCACCTCAATCTTGGCGACGCCCGCAGCGGTTTTAAAACCCTCGCCGATAACGATATCAACATCGGTAAAATATTGATGAACCAGGGAGGTGAGGGGCTGGCCGGCGTTTTCGGTCATCATCACCATCTGATCCGGGGCTACAAAGAGGACGGAATTGGCTCCGGCCTCTTTATGTTTATAGGAGTCAGTGCCAGGGGTATCAAAACCGATACCATGTTCTTCGCTGGACTTGATGACCGCTATCCGGTAGCCGTCTTGTTTGAGATGGGAGACCACCTGGCTGGCCAGGGTGGTTTTGCCGCTGTCGTGCCAGCCGATAAAAGTAATAATTTCAGGCATTTTATTTGTTGAGTTGTAACTTTTTTAAAAGTGATGGTACACTCGGGGACTTAGGTGTGTGATTTATGGCGCGCTTGCTTAAAAAGTATTGCCGCAAGCTGCCGTCTGTAGTATTTTCGCGTTTTCTCCGGCTTGCGGTCAGGAATTAAATTACAGAATAAACTTTTTATGTCTCTGAGTACTATTTTCTTAATTGCCGCGGCCCTGGCCGTTGACGCCTTTGCCGTGGCCCTGGCCACCGGTATTGCCCTGCCCAGAGTTGGCTGGCGTCATACCTTTCGTCTAACCTGGCATTTCGGACTTTTTCAGGCCGGAATGAACATAATCGGCTGGGCTCTGGGGCTTTCGGTACGACACCTTATTGAACGGGTGGATCACTGGCTGGCTTTTGCCCTGCTGGCCTTTGTCGGCGGCCGGATGATTATAGAGGCTCTCAAGACGGAGGAGGAGGCGGACCGTGGTGATCCCACCAGGGGCCGTACCATGATAATACTGGCCGTGGCCACCAGTATTGACGCCCTTGCCGTGGGCCTGAGTTTCGCGGTCTTAAAGGTGAGTATCTGGTTTCCGGCCCTGGTTATCGGTATAGTTGCCGCCCTGTTCACCGCCCTTGGTATTCACCTGGGCCATTTTGTCGGACACTCATCGCGTCTTGGCCCCAGGGTGGAAATTGCCGGCGGCCTGATCTTAATTATTATAGGCCTTAATATACTCCATAGCCACGGGGTTTTTTAGTGTTTTAGTTTTCCCATTTAGTCTGAATCCGGTTGATTGCTTCCTGGACGTTTTCCCGTTCACCAAAGGCGGAGAGACGGAAATACCCCTCGCCGCTGGGGCCGAAGCCGCTGCCAGGCGTCCCCACAACATGGCATTCCGTCAACAGCTGGTCAAATAAATCCCAACTGCTTATCCCCGCAGGGTTCCGGAGCCATATATAAGGGGAATTTACCCCTCCAAAACAGGTGATGCCCATTGCCGTCAGGCCTTCACGGATGAGGCGGGCGTTTTCGAGGTAATAATCAATGGTCTCGGTTACCTGAGCCCATCCTTCAGTGGAATAGACCGCTGCCGCCGCCTTCTGAACCGGATAAGATACCCCGTTGAATTTGGTACCTTGGCGCCGGTTCCATAACTGGTTCAGGGAGATTTTATCTCCTGCCGCAGTCCGGCCCTTTAATTCTTCGGGGATAACGGTGATACCGCAGCGTACTCCGGTAAAACCAGCTGTTTTGGAAAAGGAACGGAATTCAATGGCACACTGCCTGGCGCCGGGAATTTCATAGATGGAGTGGGGAATTTCCGCCTGGCGGATAAAGGCCTCATAGGCGGCGTCAAAGAGAATTACGGCCTCGTTGGCAATGGCGTAGTCCACCCAGGTCTGCAGCTGCTCCTTAGTAGCCACGGTGCCGGTGGGATTATTGGGATAACAGAGGTAGATGAGGTCAACCCTGTCGGCGGGCAGAGCCGGGGTAAAGTCGTTTTCCGCGGTACAGGGCAGGTAGGTGATGCCCTGGTAATAACCCCGGCTGTCGGCCTCACCGCCGCGGCCTACCATAACATTGGTGTCATTATAGACTGGATAAACGGGGTCACAGATGGCCGCTCTGTTGTTTAAATCAAAGATATCCAGGATATTGGCGGTATCGCATTTGGAACCATCGGAAATAAAAATTTCTGAGGTCTTGAGCTCCACGCCGAGAGGACGGTAGGCCTTATCTATGAGCACTTCGCTGAGCCAGGAATAGCCTTGCTCCGGGCCGTATCCGTGGAAAGATTTTGCCTGGGACAGATCATTGATTCCAGCCTGGAAGGCCTCTATAACCTTCGGGGCCAGGGGCCTGGTAACGTCGCCGATCCCTAAGCGGATAATTTTTGCCTCCGGGTTGGCAGCCGTGAACCGGCTGACCCGGCGGCCAATCTCCGGAAACAGGTAACCGGCCTTTAATTTAAGATAATTATCATTAATACGTGCCATAATTGTCCTTGTTTGATTATTTGTAAATTTGGAAACAAGTTGAACATAAGTAGTCATAAAAAGATACAAAATATACTCATTTCCAACTTGAGTAAATAAAAAAAGGCCGCGATAAATGATTATCGCGGCCTTTCAGTCTGTCGTAAGCGCTCCATGAGCACGCACAAACAGGGCGCCCCTGAAACGCTTACATACGATCGTAGTCGTACCGCTACATTTTGAGATGTTATAATGTCAGCGGTACGACCATGATTGTATGCGAGAGTGTAGTTTGTGGGACGCCTGCTTTAATACGAAAAAATAATACGAAAAAAATTACTGCATGATCAAACGGGCGTTCAAAGGTTGAACCGGACGATTATTGTTAAAGCCCAGGGCCTTATTCAATTTGGCGGCCTGAGCGGCGGAGACGGTGGGATGATTCTTCATTACTATCCACAATACCCCCTCTGAACAGGGCGGGGTAGTCAGTGAGCCGTTGAAACGGTAATAATCATGGTTGGCCGGCAGTAAATCGGCAGCATTAACGGTCTCTCCCGTTGTTTTTTCCGTGCCGGCGGCCATGGGCATGTTTTTCCAGACTGAGGCTATAGTTTTGTTTGGCGCGCCCTCCTTATAAAGAACGGCTACTACTGCCAGATTGCCATGGGCATCGGCATGCACGAGATGGGCCTCAAGGGGAAACGATTTGCCATTGATCTCATTTTCACTCGGGGTGTGGAAATGAAACTGTTTCAGGGTATAGGTATGGCCGTCAACTGTGAGGGTACTGCCGTTCTGGTATTTAACCTCAATGGTGTGGCCGTTATTCAGAACCGTCATTGGTGTCTTCTGATAATTGACAGTTATGGGTGATAACTGGGTATCTACCATGTTGGTCAGGTTTACCGGTGACTGGTTTACGCCGTTGCCGCAGGCGGAAAAAGCCGGATTTAATTCGGCCCAGTGCTCCGGCCCGCTGTGACCGCTGTAGCTCCAATGTCCTCCGGCCAGGGCGGTGGTGGCGGATAATAAAAGTACGCCGCCCATCAATAGAAAAGTTTTTTTCATTTTGTTTCTCCTTTTTGTTAGTTATTTTGTGGTATTATGACCAAAAATGAATGCCTATTCATTACATGAAATATATTTTTTTGCAAATAATAAATAGCCTGATCTTGTAAAAAGATGGAAAGAGATTATTAGTTTCAAACTATTCCAAAAAGGGGGTCTTGCCTGGTTATGTCCGGCGCCCTGTTACTGATTACCGGAAAACGGTCGATGTTATAGTGGTGATGGACTTTTTGTTTCATGACAGGCATGTTAACTATGAGTCCATCTTTATCATAAAATGTAAAAACGAGTAAACATGACGGCATCTCCATTTACCCTGCACCGACAATCATCTCAATGCGCCGCCCGCCGGGGTGAAGTGGCCACTCTCCACGGTGTCTTTCAGACCCCGGTATTTATGCCGGTGGGCACTCAGGCCACGGTCAAGGGGATGACTCCGGCGGATCTGAAAAATATCGGAGCCGAGATAATCCTTGGCAACACCTATCATCTTTTTATTCGGCCGGGCTGTGAACTGATTAAGGAGTTTGGCGGGCTGCATAATTTTATGGCCTGGGACAGGCCAATTTTGACCGACAGCGGCGGTTTTCAAATCTTTTCGCTGCGGGAGTTAGCCCGAATAAGTGAGGAGGGGGCGGCCTTTAAATCTCATCTTGACGGTGCGAATCTGTTTTTAAGCCCGGAGGACGCAGTGGGAGTGCAGGAAATTTTAGGTTCTGATATTATGATGTGTCTGGATACCTGCATTCCCTATCCAGCCGATTTTAATGAGACCCGCCGGGCCACTGACCTTACCGCCCGCTGGGCGAAGCGCTGCCGCGCGGCCCACCACCGAGAGAGAGGGCAATTATTATTTGGTATTGTGCAGGGCGGTATGCATAAGGAACTTCGGGCGCAGGCCATTGAGCAATTACGGGAAACAGGTTTTGACGGCTACGCCATGGGGGGACTTAGTGTGGGCGAGCCTAAAGATATGATGCGCGATATTACTGAATACACTGCCGCCCTCATGCCCAGGGATTATCCTGTTTATCTCATGGGAGTAGGTACTCCGGAAGACCTGGTGGAGGGCGTCTGGCGCGGAGTGGATATGTTTGACTGTGTGATGCCCACCAGAAACGCCAGGAATGGAATGCTCTTTACAAGCACCGGCAAGGTTGTTATAAAGAACGCTCGTTATCAGCGGGATCAAAGGCCTGTTGATGAAAACTGCACCTGTTATACCTGCCGTAATTTTTCGCGGGCCTATCTAAGACATCTCTATATGGCTCATGAGATACTGGCTGCCACTCTCAATACCATTCACAATCTGCACTATTATACGGGATTGATGGCCGGGATCAGAAAGGCTCTCGAAGAAGATTGTTACGAAGAATTTCGGCGTGACTTTTATACAAAAAATCAATAAAGGAGAAGTATCATGTTTGGAGTAAATATTGCTCACGCCGCTGGTAATGCGGCGGCGGGCGGTCCAGGCCAGAGTTTTATGTCATTTGTTCCGCTGATCTTGATTTTCGCGGTATTCTATTTCCTGCTTATCCGGCCGCAGCAGAAGAAGGCCAAGGAGCAGCAGATCTTTTTAAGTAATTTACAGAAGGGCACTGCCGTGGTTACCCAGGGCGGTCTGCACGGGGTGATTACCGGTCTTACTGATACCGTGGTTACTCTCGAGATTGCGGATAATGTACGGGTCAAGGTTGCCCGGTCTTATATAATGGGTTCGGCTAATTCGCTTAAATCCAAAGAGGTTTGCGCCCCCAGCGGCGGCTGAAAAGTACCCCGGGTTTAACCTCATCGGGAATGAGGTATAATTTTGTTGCCGCTTTGATGATTTTAGGTTATTAATCCTGGCAGCTGAAATCATAAGCGCCCGTAGCTCATCTGGATAGAGTATCGGACTACGAATCCGAGGGTAGCAGGTTCGAATCCTGCCGGGCGCACCAGAATAGATAAGGGGGGTTAAGTCATTGGCTTAACCCCCCTTGTTACGTTCAGCGCTGTCTTTTATAAACGTAAGTGTGGTTTATGTAGCGCTTAAAAAAGGCTCTGTCAGGTGGCAAAAAATAATAAAATCAGGCCAAAAATAATGCGGTATATACCGAACCCCACAAATTTATTGCGGTTCAGGAAATCAATAAAGATCTTCATCGTGAAATAGGCGCAGATAAAGGCAGTAACAAATCCCACCAGCAGAATCTCGAGGTTGGCACCGGAGAAATCCTGATAATGGGTCACGAAATCAAAACCGCTGGCCGCCAGCATTACCGGCAGGGCCAGAAGGAAGGAGAACTCGGCACTGGCCCGTCTGTCCAGGCCTACCAGCATGGCGCCAATAATGGAAGATCCAGCCCGGCTGGTTCCAGGTATCAGGGCCGCCACCTGGGCAATACCAATCCACAGGGCCTGCTTATAACTTATGGCATCAACCTCCCTTACCGTAGAGTCCCGTTCCTTGTAGAAATATTCTACAATTAGAAATATAATACCGCCAATTATAAACATAACCGCCACTATCTCGACGGAAAACAGGGCCTTAATCTGTCTGTGCAGCAAAAGACCCACGGCCCCTATGGGAATAAAGGCCAGAATAATTTTTTTCCAGAGCTCTATATGGCTCAAGGTAAATTTATCGCGCTGATTAAAGAATACCGCCAGGATGGCCGCCAGCTGAATAATAACCTCAAAGGCCTTATTGGTCACAGTCTGATCAAGGTGCAGCCAGTTGCTGACCACTATCAGATGGCCGGTGGAGGAGATGGGTAAAAACTCGGTTACCCCTTCAACAAGGCCTAATACGGCAGATTGTAAAATATTCATAAGATGATAAAGTAAGTGATGGACTTTTTACGAGACCGTCATAATTAATTGAGAGAAAAATTAAGGGGGGCGTTTACGCTTAATCCACCATAAAGGCGGCCAGCTGATTACGGCGGGAAGGATGTTTAAGTTTTTTCAGGGCCTTGGCCTCAATCTGACGAATACGCTCACGGGTAACAGCAAAAGTACGCCCCACCTCCTCCAGAGTAAGGTCAACCGCAGAGTCAATACCATAACGCATTCGCAGAATACTCTCTTCCCTCGGAGATAAGGTGCCTAAAACTCGATCCAGATTGTCTTTGAGACTGTTTCGGATGGTTGCCTCATCAGGAGCCTCGGAACTGGTGTCCACAATAAAATCCGACAATTGAGAGTCTTCACCCTCGATAATGGGTGAATCAAGGGACATGGGATCCTGAGAAACCTTGATAATATTCTTGATTTTATCCAGATTAATTCCGGTACGCTCGGCCATTTCCTCGGGGCTGGGATCCCGGCCGAATTCCCAGGCAAACTCTTTGGAATCTTTGCGCAGCCGATTAAGAGTGTCAATCATGTGAACGGGAATACGGATGGTACGGCTCTGATCGGCAATAGCCCGGTTTATGGCCTGCCTGATCCACCAGGTGGCATAGGTGCTGAACTTGTAGCCCCGCCGGTATTCAAATTTTTCCACCGCCTTGATTAAACCGATATTACCCTCCTGGACCAGATCCAGGAGCTGCATCCCGCGGTTGGCGTATTTCTTGGCCACACTGACCACAAGCCGCAGATTGGCCTGAATCAACTGGTTCTTGGCCTTCTGGCTGAAACTGCGAGCCTGGTGCATTGCGGTAAAGGCCTGCCTGACGGTATCAAAATCCATGTTGCTGCTGTTCTCCAGATCAAGGAGAAAACTCTCGGCGTGGCTTGAGGTCCCGTCAGTAACAGCCTGCCGGGCCATTTCCATCTGCTCCTCCAGAGTCTGCAGCGTCTTGGCCATTTTCTCAAGATGAATATTATTAAAAACAAAATCACTGAAGAGGGCGGCAATGGCATGACTGCTTCTCTCCACCCGCACCATGAGCCGTACAGCCTGCTCCTGCTCCAGTTCCGGGTTTTGCAGATCCTCACGCAGGGCGCGTCTCTCATTATCAATACGCACCGCCTCTGAGAGTTTCCAGAAAAAGCTTTCTTTGACCTCTATGTTGTCATCTTCCGCCTCTTTATCCAGGCCGCGAATCAGAGAACTGATATTTATCCTGCCGGAACGGAGCTTGTCGCCAAGCTCAAGGAGCCAGTCAACGGCATTGGGCAGTGAGAGCAGAATATTCTGGACATGCCGGTCTCCAAGTTCTATCTGTTCGGCCAGCTTGACCTCCTTTTTGTGGGAGAGCAGCCTGACTGTTCCCATCTCCTTGAGATAGGCCTTTACCGGATCAACATTTATGCCGTCAGTATCAAAACTCAGGAGCTCTGTCTCAGCACTGTCATCCGCCGTCATATCTGGAAGCAAATCATCATTACCGGGCACAAATGGCTCAACATCAGCCGTCTCGGAATTTTGATGGGCATCCTTGGCAGTATGTGAACTTGAGGGGTTGGGAAATTGCGCGGGAGACTTTTCTTTTTTTACCATTGGCAGATTAAATTTAGATGGTGGTCTACGCTCACGGTTTCCAGTTAGATGTCAACTACGACGCCATCAATTTTGTCTAAGTCGTTTTCTCTATGGGGGTGGCAACCTAAACGGCGAGCAAGACTTAAATTTAAGACGAAAGCCGAAATTGTAAGAATCACACTTTGTGAAAATATTAAATTTTATGACAAATTACCACTAAATAATTATTTTTGTTGATTTTTTTTCTGCATTTCATCCTTGGCAGCTAACAATTTCATCAGACAATCATTATCGTTATTTTTTATGGCCTCATTAATCCGCTCTGTCAGGCCATACATCTCAAGGCGTAATTTGTTTTCCATCAGCCAGTTGATCTTTTCTTCCGCCTCTATTCGCACTTCCTCATCTCCCAGAACGGGGGCATTGATCAATTTACTGGAGATAAAGGACCTGGCCGGGCTTTCGACAAAATCCAATAAACGTTCCGGCTCAGCAGCGGCTCCTGATTTGACGAACCCGGCCATGGCCTCGATAATCTGCCGGCCGCCGGGACTGGAGACACTCTCTTTAAGCCCGGCGGTTAGAAACGAGTTTAAGTAATTCGGATAAATAATCAAAAAGCTCAAGAGCTGTTCTTCTACCCTGGAAAGTTTAAAAGGGGCAGACAATGCTTCCCCGGCCGGGGGAGTTTTAACCGGAGGGAGAGATGATGGCCGCAGAGCGGTAAAACGCCCTGCTAACTGCTGGGGCTGCAGCCCCAGCTTTTTGCTGAAATGCGCAATAAAGAGAGTCTGCTGCAGGGTATCATCAGCAATGGCCCGGATAATTGGCTGCAATTCCTCAATAATCCTACCCTTGCCTTCCAGGCTTAAACCATGGCGTTTTTCCAGATCATTAAAGATAAATTCCGGTAGTGATACCGCCTTATCCAGCTCTTTCTCCAGAGCCGGCGCGCCAAATTTCCGCACAAAACTATCCGGATCGTGCTCCGGCGGCAGCACCACTACTCTGGCTGTTAAGCGCTGGGAGAGAAATATGGGCACGGCCCGGCCGGCAGCCTTGATGCCCGCCGCGTCACCGTCAAAGAGAATAATTACCTCCTCGGCATAGCCCTTTAAAGCCCGGACATGAACCGCGGTCAGAGCTGTACCCATGGGGGCGGCGGCGTAACGTATACCGTGCGAGGCCAGAGCCAGAATATCAAAATTCCCCTCCACCAGCAGGCAGCGCTTGGCGGCTCGAATGGCCTTTTTGTTCTGAAACAGTCCCAGCAGGACATTACTCTTGTTAAAAATAAGGCTGTCTTTGCTGTTCAGATATTTGGGCTCTCCAGCACCGAGAATCCGGCCGCTGAAGGCCAGATGTCTGCCGTTATGATTAAAGATCGGTGAGAGCAGGCGGTCACAGAAACGGTCATAGGGCCGGCCCTTTTCCTTGGCGGCCAGCAGGCCGGCCTCAAGGAGATCAGCCTCGGAGAGGCCGGGCAGGGCCCGGTGGATAAATGACCAGCCCGGCGGGGCATACCCCAGTTCAAATTCCCGGATAATATCATCCCCGATTCCACGGCTGGTGAGATATTTTCTTGCCTTGAGCGCTCTGGGATCGTTCAGCAGGAATTGGTGATAAACCGCTGCCGCCTGCTGGTTTATATCGTAAAGTATGTTCTTCCGTTTGGCTTTTTCCAACTCCCGGGGCGAGAGGTCACGCTCCGGCAGAGATATATGATAACGACCGGCAAGATACTTCAGGGCCTCGACAAAATTCAGGTTCTGGCTCAGCATGACGAACTTCAGGGTATCGCCGCCCTCACCACAGCCGAAGCAATGAAAGAAATTACGAGTCGGATTCACATTAAAGGACGGGGTCTTTTCAGAATGAAATGGACAAAGGCCCTTGTAATTCGTACCGTTTTTCTTTAGATTGACCGTCTCGCCGACAATTTCTACAATATCAGCGGCGTTTTTTACCGTCTGAATAATATCTTCATCGTATTGCATAATCGGGGGGCAAAGTGGTTAAAAGAGTTAAAATTTATGTATCAGGAAAAGAGAGGTTAAGGTGCAGCACGTGGTAAATTTTTCATCATCCGCCCAGGCAGGGGCAGCCTTGTTAGGTGGCTTGATGATTCTTATTCTGGGCGGTGAGATGTTGATCTCCGGGGCGATAAAAATAGCTGCCCGGCTGCGGATGAGTTCCTTTCTCATTGGTCTCACCGTGGTGGCCTTCGGTACCTCGCTGCCGGAGCTTTTCGTCAGTCTCAGAGCGGCCTGGCGGGGGCATCCCGACATCATGCTGGGGAATATCGTCGGCTCCAATATTGCCAATATTGGTCTGGTACTGGCCATTGCCGCTCTTCTCTACCCCTTGACTGTGCGTTTTAAAGACCTGGCGAGAGAGCTGTATCTGCTCATCACCGTCAGCCTCATTCTGCTCGTCGCTGCCTGGTATGGCTTTTTTCCCCGCCTGCTCGGAATTTTTTTTATTATGCTCCTCATTACCTATACTATTCGGGCCTGCCGGGTTGAACAGGCTAAACACAAAAGCCAGGCACCTGAAACCGGGAACCCGGCGGCAGGAGCCGGGTTTATGTGGATAACCCTGCTCTGCGGCGGTGGTTTGCTCTGTATGTGGTTCGGCTCTGATTATTTTATCAAGGGAGCCGTTGATCTGGCCCGTTTTTTCGGGCTGCCGGAGATGGTCATTGGTCTTACCATGGCTGCCGTTGGCACTTCACTGCCGGAGCTGGCCTCGTCCATCTCCGCTATCCGCCGCCGGGAGGGCGATATAGTAGTAGGGAATATCCTGGGCAGCAACCTCTTTAACCTGCTGATGGTCATGGGCTGCACCGGGGTTATTGTTCCCTTCAGGCTCCCCGCTTCGGCCCTCCAGCGTGATATACCCATAATGACCGCCTTTGTCCTGCTTATTCTGCCGGTCTCACTCTGGCGGCGGCAAAAACTGGGCCGGGCCTATGGCGCCCTGCTGCTGATCTTATATATTGGCTATATGTTTCTCATTGCCTGATTACGGGCTGGTTCTACGAGACCGGG
Organism: Desulfobacterota bacterium M19; assembly: GCA_048820955.1. Lineage (GTDB taxonomy): Bacteria > Desulfobacterota > Desulfobulbia > Desulfobulbales > VMSU01 > JAADIV01. The sequence goes on from JBMERE010000001.1 coordinate 294,745, forward strand.
CCTGTCTGCTGTTCCCGGTTGGCGGTCTCCCTGAAAAATTCATAGGCCTCTTTGGGCGGCATATCCTCGTGAACGACTTTGCCCACCGCCTTCAGCATGGCCACCGGGGTGGCGGACTGAAAAATATTGCGGCCCATATCCACGCCGGACGCCCCTTCCTGAATGGCGTTATAGGCCATGGTCAGGGCATCCAGCTCCGGAATCTTTTTGCCGCCCGCCATCACTATGGGTACCGGGCAGCTTGCTGTTACCGTGTCAAAGCCTTTGGGAATGTAATATGTTTTTACATAGGCGGCTCCCAGCTCGGCGCACATGCGGCAGGCCAGGCGGAAATAGCGGGCATCACGATTCATGTCCTTGCCCACCGCTGTTACCGCTAACACCGGCATTCCGTAGCGCATACCCATGTCCACCAGACGGGTCATATTATTTACCGAGCGGGTCTCATATTCGCCGCCGATAAAGACCTGTACCGCCAGCGCAGAGGCGTTGAGGCGCAGGGCATCCTCCATGTCCATGGCGAGATGTTCGTTAGACAATTCCTTTAAAATACTGGGGCCGCCGCTGGCCCTGAGAACAATACCCTTATTATAGGAAGGCGGCAGTGTGGAACGTAATATCCCTCTGGTCAGCATCAGGGTATCGGCGTAGGGGGCAATGGGAACAATATTCAAGTCAATACGCTCCAGGCCGGTGGTGGGCCCTTGAAAATAGCCGTGATCCACCGCCAGCATCACCGTCCGGCCGCTTTCGGGGTTAAAAATCCGAGCCAGGCGATTCTTCATTCCCCAATCCAGTGAATTACAGCCCTTGAGGAAAAATCCCTTCGTTGACATGGGAACATCCTGATGAAATTGTTTTCCTTCCTTATCCGGCTCCGGCATAATCTTCTCCCTTTATTTAATATACTGAGGTTTATAATTTATGATGGCATCGTAAAAAGTCCGATCTACTGCGTTGTGGCGTTTCGACAGACCTTCGGCATACAATATACTGAGGTTTATAATTTGTAATTATCGCCTTTTATTCCTGTGGACGGATAATAATCTTGATGGAGTCACCGCCCGCTGCCACCAGTTTAGAGCCTTTCACGGTATCGGCCAGGCCGAAACGATGAGTAATCATCTCCTCAACCCGCAGGCGGTTATGGCTGATAAGCTCAAGAGCCGCCGCGCAGTCACGGGGGCCGCCGGCGTAAGTAGTGGTCATGGTTACATCCCGGCGCCAGAAGAGATCGTTCACCGAGAGGGGCAGGGTGACCCCCTCCATGGTGGGAGCAAAGAGCAGAATAGTGCCGCCGCGGCCCACGGCAGCCATGGCCTGTTGTATGGCCGCAGCGGCTCCGGCACAGACAATCACCAGATCGGCTCCCCGGCCCTGGTTTTTCTCCCGAAAGAGAGACGGGACATCCGCGTCGGCCCGCAGAGTAAAATCGGCCCCGAAACTTTCTGCCGCCCGTAAACGAAAAGCGCTGAAATCGGTGGCGGCCACCAGGCCGGCCCCGCTCATGGCGGCCAGATGAACATGCAGCAGTCCGGAAATTCCGCTGCCCAGAATCAGAACGCTGTCACCTGCCGCCAGCCCCGCCCGCCGCTGTCCCCGCAGGACACAGGCCAGCGGTTCAACAAAGGTGGCGGCCTCATAGCTCAGGTGAGCGGGAATTTTCCAGGTGCCGCGCTCGACATTAACTGCCGCGAGACGCACATATTCACAAAAACCACCTGGATCAAAATGGGTGCCGGTCATGAGCAGATCGCAAACCGTCTCATGACCGGCGAGACAGCGCGGGCAGGCCTGACAGGGCACATGGTGGGTGGCGGTAACCCGGTCGCCAGGCTCAAATCCGGCCCCATCCCCGGCCTCCACTACTTCACCGGCAATCTCATGCCCCAGCACTAAGGGGGCCTTATCACGTCGATACCACTCCATGACATCGCTGCCGCAGATTCCGGAGGCCTCAATTTTAACCAGCAGTTCTCCTGATCCTATTCGTGGCCTGGGCAGCTCTTCAAGGCGGATATCACTGTTATTGTAATACATTGCGACACGCATAATTATTATCCTTTTATATCTCTTCCAAGAGCGTTAAAATGTATCCCAAAGATGCTTTTTACTCAAGTATGAAATGATGGGGAACTGTTATGGCTGAAATTAAGAGTACTATGGAAATGGTAATGGCCCGGGCGGCCCGCATGTGTGAAGAGGCTGCCGGGGGCGATGAGAATAACGAGGAGGCCCGGCGGGCCGGGATGAAGGCCGGCGGTGAATTTGTCGCTGGCGGGGCTGTGGATGTCAGCGCTTTGATGGGTAAGTATCAAGGCCAGGCCGCAGAGGCCTGCCGCCAGGGAGTCATCAGCTCATTTATGCGTAATATCAACCTGCCCCGCCATGAAGAGGATGGCGGTACGCCGGCCTGGGAGGGGGCTTTGAGCGGCATAATGGCTCTTGGCGGTCAGGACGACAGGGCGGAATTAGGGGCGATAACCAGTGAGATCAGAAATATCCTTGCCCGCTATCTGGATCATAAAAAACAGTTACGCCGGCAGTTAGAGGAAAATTTTGCCCTGCAGACTGAACAGCTGCAACAGAACCTGGCCCGGCAAACCGGAATGCAGATGAATATCACTCCGGCCCAGCATCCGGAATTCCAGAAGGAATGGCAGAAGGTCATGGAGCAGATGAACGATCAGTACCTGAACGCCCTGGAACAGTATAAAGATGCTATTTATAAAATTCTGGCAGTAGACAGATAACTATGGATGTGGAAATATTTTTAGACTGCAGTGAGGCTGCACCGGAGAATATGCTCCGTATTGAGCAGGGATTCCAACGCTGGTTTAATGAAGGGGCGGAGATACGTCCCAACAAAATAAGTTTTAACAGCCTGACCCCCCTGGAGGGGCAGCAGCGCTATCTCGTTAACCTGGGATATGCCGATCCCATCGCCGCTTTCCGTAACCTCCACGCCCGGCTGCGTAACCTGGGGGTAAAGGTCTTTCTGCATTTTATATATTAGGGGACTTAAGTGCGTGCCGCAGGGCGTTCATGGGGCGCTTACATTTTTGTTCTTTAGCGGCTTGACAAAGACCTGATTAAATGGTGATGATAGATAAATCAGGTGTTCTTTTCTTCTATCTGGAAATGGTAATTTTTTTTGTAAAATGAACAGAATGGTCTCAAAAAAAGCATATACCGGTGAGGAGACGGCTCATGAAGGCAGATGCGCCTTTCTTGCCGGTGATTACGAGACGGCCCTCTCTCTCTTTGAACAGGATTGGCAGCAGCATCAGGATCATCTTGATTCCCTCCTCCATATTGGTTATTGCCTCAGCATAATGGGCCGGTGGCAGGAGGCCGCCGCGGCTTATAAACGTCTGACGGAATTATCCCCCGACCACGGCCACGCCCATGATCTGCTGGGTACCAGCCTCCACAAAACCGGGCAAGTGCAGGAGGCGGCTCAGGCTCTGAGCCGGGCTGCCATGCTGCGGCCGGCGGACGCCTTAGTCAGATGCAACCTGGCCGTGAGCTGGCGGGAACTGGGCCATCTGCAGAAATCCCTGCATACCCTGCGGGAGGCCGTTAAACTGCAGCCTGATTTCGCCTTTGCCCATTTTGAACTGGGCCGTACCCTGGTGGAAATTGATGACTGGCCGGCAGCGGAGACGGCCTTTAAAGAGGCCATAAATATTGAGTCGAAATTCGCCAGAGCCCATCTCAATCTGGGTATTGTTTACGCGGTGCGGGGTAACTGGCGGGCCGCCCGGCAGGAATATGAATGGCTGCAACACTTAGACCGCCGTTTAGCCGACCAGCTTCAGGATGCCATTGAGGGCCATAGATGATACGAAACACGGTTTTTTTCAAGAAAAAAGAACTGCTTGGCGAGCTTCTCGTGCGCAAGGGCAAGGTGCAGCAGAATCAGGTTGAACGGGCTCTGGCCCATATGGAAACCGTACCCCAGGGCCTGGGAGAGATTTTAATCTCCCTGGGGTTTATCAGTGAAGATGACCTGGTGGAGACCCTGGCTGAGCAGGTGGGCATTGAGGTCTATAAACCGGATCCGGCTGATGAATTCCTGCCCATTGCCATTTCCCGGCTGTTTCATCGTGAACATCTCTTCGCCATGCTCAAGCGCGGCGAAAAGTATATCATGGTAGTGAACGACCCCCTGGACGGTGATGTGCTGTCCACCGCTGAATTATTGTTCCCCGAGACCTTTAGCGTTCAGGCGGCCGCGGAAACGGTAATGAAGAATATTGCCAGGGAACATTACGATCTCTCCACCGATGAGATGGGCGATGAGACCTTAAGTACCGATGAAGCTGATATCGACAAGCTGAAGGATATGGCCTCCGAGGCCCCGGTCATCAAATATGTCAACACCCTGATTGATACGGCGGTGAAGCGGCGGGCCAGTGACATTCACATGGAGCCTTTTGATGAGGGTTTTCACATCCGCTTCCGCATCGACGGCATCCTCCACGAGTATGAGATCACCCCTCTGTCCATGCAGGCCGCCATTGTTTCCCGCACTAAGCTCCTGGCCGGTTTAGATATCGCTGAACGCCGTATTCCGCAAGATGGTAAAATATCCCTGCGGGTCTCCGGCAAGGAAATTGACCTGCGGGTCTCAACCATGCCCACCATTTATGGTGAGGGCGTGGTTATCCGTATTCTCGAAAAGGAGAATATCATCATAGAGATGAGTCAGCTGGGGATGCCGGCCGGCCTGGAAAAATCATTCCGCAAGGTTATTTCGCTGCCGGACGGCATTATTCTGGTTACCGGTCCCACCGGCAGCGGTAAAACCACCACCCTCTATTGCGCCTTGAATCATATCAACTCGGGAAGCAACAAGATTATCACTCTGGAGGATCCGGTGGAGTACCAGTTGCGTGGCGTTAACCAGATTCAGGTGCGTCCGGAGATTGACCTGACCTTTGCCAAGGGTCTGCGCTCCATCGTCCGCCAGGATCCGGATGTTATCATGGTGGGGGAAATCCGTGATCTGGAGACGGCTGAGATTTCAGTTCAGTCCTCCCTCACCGGCCATCTGGTCTTCAGCACTCTGCATACCAATGATGCCATCTCGGCAGTAGCCAGGATGATTGATATGGGGGTGGAGCGTTTTCTGATTTCTTCATCGCTCAGGGCCATTCTGGCCCAGCGTTTAGTACGCCGTATCTGTCGGGATTGCCGGGTAGAGAAGGGTTATCTGTCGGAATATACCGACTACAAACCCGAGGGGGACGATTTTGTAATGTATAAGGGGACAGGCTGCCCAGCCTGTTCAGACACTGGATTTATCGGCCGGATCGGGGTCTATGAATTCCTGCCTATCAGCGAGAACATGGGCAAGGGCATATCCCAGGGCAATGACCTCATAGACCTCCAGAAAATTGCTGAGGCGGAGGGCTTTCAGACCATGTTCAAGGACGGTCTGGAGAAGGTGAGGGCGGGAATCACCACCTTCGCTGAGGTTATGCGGGTAACGAGGAGTGCTATGCATGAGTCTGTTTAATTACACCGCCCTGGACAGTGCCAACAAGCTCAGCAAGGGGGTTATTGACGAATTAGACAAACAAAGCGCTGCCCGCAGTCTGTTGGACAAAGGGATGCGGCCCCTGGAAATAAAGCCTCACCATGAGAGTAAAGCCCTTCATTTTTCTCTGGATATCCTGCGCAAGGACAAACTCACCAAGGCCGATATCGATTTTTTTACCACCCAGATAGCCCTGCTCTTAAAGGCCGGGCTGTCTCTTGATGCCGCTCTGCGTACCATGCGGCAAAACAGCCAGAAACCAGCCTTTAAGAGATTTACCGCCGAGATTGAACGTAAACTGAAAGAGGGTAAATCGTTTTCCGAGGCCCTGGCCGATTACCCGATGTTTTCTTCCATGTACGTCAGCATTGCCAGGGCCGGTGAGGAAGGCGGTATCCTGCCCAGCATGCTGGCCCGTATTGCCGATTACCAGAAAACCTTTCAGGAGCTGGGGCAGTATGTCGTATCGGCCTCCATATATCCCCTCATCCTGCTCATGGTAGGGGTAGTTGCCATCGGTATCCTGGTTACCACCATCCTGCCCCGCTTTCAGGTTCTCTTCCAGGGCATGGGCCATAAACTGCCTTTAAATGTCAAGATTATGATGGATGCCTCCGCTTTTCTCTCAAACCATATTTTCCTGGCCCTCCTGGCACTCGGCACCCCGGTTATCGGGCTGGTGTATTTTATCAAGAGCCCTCAGGGCCGGAGAATCTGGGACGAGAAGTCCATCACCCTGCCCCTTGTGTCCAGCTTTATCCGGGATCTGGAGACCACCCGCATCTTCCGCACCCTGGAAGTGCTGGTTAAAAACGGTGTTCATCTTGCCGTCGCCCTGAAGATATGCAGCGGGGTTGCCGGCAATATTGAATATCAAAGATTACTGCAAAAGGCCACCCGCGCCCTGAAGGAGGGACAGCGCATTGCCCCTAAGCTGCAGGGGGGGCTCTTCCCTGACCTTGCCGTGGATCTCCTTGCTATTGGCGAGGAATCCGGCAGCGTCGGCGAGGTATGCGGTGAGATCGCCGAGCATTACGAGCAGGAACTGCGCCTGCGCATTAAACGCCTGATTGCCATGATCGAACCGGCCTTTATCCTGATGATCGCCCTGGTGGCTGGTTATGTGGTCATCTCCATGCTGACGGTTATTCTCAGTATTAATGATATTGCCGGTTAGAAAAAAAGGCGTCGGGGTCAGGGGATTTTCGCTCCTGGAGCTTCTGGTGGTCATGATAATCATGGGTATTCTGGCCGGGGTGGCAGGCCCTTCGGTGGGACGCTTCATGGATTCCCTGGCCTTTAAAAAACAGAGCGGCCGGATAATGGCGGCAGTCCGTTACGCCCGTCTCAAGGCGGTGACCAATGGCCGGGCCGTGATTATGACTCTGGATTCGGGCAATAACAACCTGCGCCTTGACGAGGGGGCCGTGCAAGAGGAGCGCGCTCTGAGGCTTGCGGCCGGCGATACCATAAGTCTCAAGCCGGAAATCATCAAATTCTCCCCGGACGGCCATGCCACGCCGGCCGTTATATCTTTCAGCAGGGGTGAGCGCCGCGGGAAAATTATTGTCGATTCCCTCTCCGGGCTGCCTGTTTTGGATGTGGATGATGGGGACTAAAAAACAAGGTTTCACTCTCTTTGAGCTTATCGTTGCCATTCTGGTCTTAGCCATGGTCTCGGTCATGCTCTATTCAGTACTGAATGTGGGGATTAAATTCTCCGCCCAGGGTAACCGCCGCCTGCTGGCCATGGAACGGGAATATGGCCTCCTGAATCTGCTTAAGAGTCAGATCAGCAGCGCGGTTTATGACTATAAAACTAAAAAGTTACTTATCTCCAGCGATGACGGCATTTTCCGCCTTGTCACCCGCAACCCATATATCTTTGAGAATGCCGGGATTGTGCTGGCCGTATATCGTTATAACAGCAGCGAGCAGGCCATATATTATACCGAAAAACGTGATTATTATAATGTGGATTATCCCTATGACAGATATGTGCCGGATTTTGATGAAATGACCATTCTGGCTCGTAAGGTGGATTCATTCTCCGTGACCTATGATCAGGATACTGGCCCTGAGGTTGATATTACTTATGAGGGGCAGGATTACAGTATAGTGCCCAAATGCGCCGATGCCAGGGCGCTGAGCAAATTACAGGACAATGCAGAATAAAGGCTTTACCCTTATAGAAATTCTGGTAGCGGTGGTAATTATGGGGCTGGCCTATGTGGCCATTCTCCAGAGCTTCTCCCTCTCAAGCCGCAATATTGCCCGTCTGGATAAAGAGCGCACCTCTCTCCTGGTTAATTCTCTGAATTTTGAACGGCAGTTGTTGATCCCTGAGCGGCGGGGCAACGGGGCGGCAGACTCCAGCGCTGAGGTAATGGTCGGGGGTGCCTTTTATCAATTATCCCTGGTCGCAAGTGAAAATAATGTTTTTATGACCCTGAAGCTGGACAAAAAGTAATAATGTCTGCTAATCTAATAATTAACAAGCGTCAGGGGGAGGCGGCCGGTCAGAGTGGTTTTGCCCTCGTGGTGGTAATTCTGGTTATGCTGCTGGCCAGCGTTCTGGCCTCCCAGCTCATCATGCTGACTCGCACTGAATTGAAGATATCCCATAATATAAAATCACGTGCCGTCGGTCATTTTCTGGCTGAGGCCGGGATAAACCTCGGGTTGTTCCGACTGTTGGACCACCCCCTGGATACTCCGGCTGAGCTGGGGCCGGAGGAGGACTGGGATAAATTTTATCAGGGTTATAAATATACCCTGTTTCTCCCCACAGGCCGGGTTACCTATTTCGTAAGCAACGAATCCGGTAAAATTGATTTAAACCACGCCTCTTCAGGGCTGATGCGTCTTTTCCTGGCCTATGAACTGGGTCTGGAACCGGGAGCCGATGATATACGAATTGACACGATCATTGACTCCATAGCCGACTGGCGGGACTCCGACGATATGCACCGCCTGAACGGGGCTGAGAGTGAGTATTACACCAACTTAGACTCTCCCTATATTGCCAGAAACGGCCCCATTAAAGACCCGTCTGAATTTTTTTTAGTTAAGGGTACCGGGGAGCTGGCGGGTAAATTCGCGGCTGCTGATATCTTTACCGTCCATAATCCGACCGGTAAAATTAATTTTAACAGTGTAACGCCCGCCATGCTGGATTTTTTGACGGGCGGCAGTAAGGAGGCCGCAGCGGCCTACCAGGCGGCCAAAAAGGAATACGGTTATAATATTCGCGCCGTTGCTGCCGAGATCATGGGCGATAAACAATATGCTCTTTTAGGTAAATATCTGGACTATAACCGTGGTATGAACCAATATTATTTTATTGTCGGTACCGGTTATGCCGATGAAGTGAAAGCGGATATGGAGCAGCAGGACGAGGCCCCGGAGGGTGCCGTCAGGCCTCATCACACCGCCGTCATCGACAGTCTGCTGATAAGAAAAACCGGCCAGAGTTTTACCAGGATGGCCTGGCAGGAACGTTACCGATGAACTCAGGTAGACAGGATACGGGAAACAGAGGACCGTTTACGGTTCGGGCTGAATAATTTATGAAAGAACCGGTTGAAATAATCATCAGCAAACACGGGATAACCCTCTGTCATCCCACCGACTGCGCGAAATCAGCCTTTATTGCCAGGGAAGAGAAGGGAATCGGCGGCAGCATTGGTGAATTCATCAAGTTCGCCAATGCTGCCGCCACCACAATTACCCTCTTTGTGGCCGAGGAGCTTCTTTTTTTCAAGACCTTTGAGCTGCCCCTTGATACCTCCAGCCTTAAAGAGGCCGTGAGTTATCAGCTGGAGCTCACCACCCCCTTCAATGACGAGACGCCCTGGTACAATTTTGAGGCGGTACGGGTTCCCGGACGTTATCTGATTACACTTTATGCCGCCCAGAGCGGCTATATTGATGTCTATATCCAGGAGATGATTGAAGCGGGTTTTCAGATAAGCGGCCTCTATCCGGAGAGCCAGCGTTTTGTCTGCCGTTTGAACCGCAAAAATCAGTGGGGTCTGTTGCTGCCCGGCCGCTTTGTGAAGGCCTATGTCTTTAACGGCGCCAACCTCGAAGATCGTCTGCTGTGCAGCGCTGAGCCAAGTTTCCAGGAGGCCGTGGAGGTCTGCCGCACCGACAAGATATACCGCCTCAGGCAATGGGCGGGAGAGGCGCCGCCTGTTGAACCGGAACCGGAGGCCAAGCCCTATTTTGATTATTTAGATGCCCGTCTTCTTCTGCGGCAGCGCCCCCTGTTGAAATCGTATAATCTTTTACCGTCCTCATATCAGCAGCCCGACTACCTGAAAATAGTCATCGGCGTTCTCCTGGTCTTAAATATTGTCACTTTTTTAGTCTTCGGGGTGGTTAAGACCTATAAGTTATGGCAATACAATAACAATATCAACAGGGCCATTGAGAATATAATGCCCAAAGTGCGAGAGTTAAGGCGTCTCGAGGCCAGGGAGGAGAAAATACAGAAGGCCATCAGCGAAATAGAAAGCAGCGGTAAAAATATTGATCTTATCGGTTTCCTGACCAGATTAACCCGCGCCATGCCGCCGACCTCCTATATTGACCAGCTGAGGTTTAATCCCAGAAACGGTATTGTCGAAATTATGGGTTATACCGAAGACGTAAGCGCCCTGACTGAAAAACTGCAGAAGGTGGGGGCCGCCAGTTTAAAATCCACCAGCCGGCGGCGCGGTAAGACCTATTTCAACGTGGAGATAACTCCATGAAGCAGATCAGCCAGATTCTCCGCCAACTGCGTTCCCGCAACGGCCTTATTGCCATTGCCGTACTCCTCGCCGTCTTAAATATCGGCAGGCTTGCCATCAGCAAGTATGACGATATTATGACCGGTATCCAGACGAAACGGGCTCTTCTCGACCAGTACCAGACAACCACTCTGAACCTGGGCAAATTGAAGAAAAGGCTTAAAGAGCTTGAAAACCGCCAGCGCCAATTCGATGCCCGTCTTTTTACGGGAAATTCGGCCGGCGAAATCACCTCTGCCATGCAGATTAAATTGCAGGATATTCTCCATCAGGCCGGTTTAAGCCCTGAGTCTCTAAGGCCGAGTTACAGATCAAATATAGACAGGAACAAGATTTATGGTGAGGTTCTGGTGAAGATCAGGCTCACCGGCAGGCTGAAGAATATTGTCAAATTTCTGGCCCTGGTTTACAGATCGAATTATTTCTTAAAAATAGATAATTTTACCTTTAAGACCTTTAGAAACGACCAGTTAAAGGTCTTTTTCGCGGTAAAGGGATTCTACCGCATAGCCAGGTCCGGGGCCGGAGACCGCAAAGTGAGAGCCAGAAAATGATGAAATTCGTCATAAGCGCTGTTCTGTTCATCACCGTCTTTGTAATGATACGGGGCATTGCCACCACCTGGCGGCAGAACAAAATGGCTGAACCGGCGGCAGCGGTACGGCGGGCAGGCAAGCCCGTCATGCCGCACTCTACGGCCGCCCTGCCTTCTGCCCCCGCATCTCCTGCGGCCGCCGCCCTGCCGAACCTTGAAAAGGGGTATCTCTTTAACCCGGAACGCAGCCTGACCGGCATAGACAACACCACGGCCGAAAAGCTCAATGCCGCCAATGACTTAGGGATTCAGACCGATATCTCCAAGGTGAGTTACACCGGCTCCATTATCGGCGATAAATTTAAAGTGGCTATCCTGACAATTCCGGCCCCCAGAACCAGATTCAGGCCTTCACCACAAAACAGATTCAGCCCCCTTAATCGCTTTCGCCCCCCCCGGAATCATTCGGCGGTAAAGAATATTCGGGTCAAAGAGGGGGAGCTGTTAAGCGGTTATAAGGTTACAGCCATTACTCCCGAAAAGATTATCTTTGAAAAGGACGGCGACAAGGTAGAAAAATTATTATATGATCCAGATAAAAAGCGGAATTATACCTTCCACGGCCGTCAGACGCCTCATTTTGTCAGGCCGGCCGAATCCCCGCTGGTACCGGTTAACAGGACTAATCCCATCCGCCCCAGGGTGCAGACCACCGGGCGAAGCAGCGGCAGACGGCTGATAATTACCAGACGGCCGCCAGTCAAACCTGATACCAGCCGGGTGGCGCGGCGCAGACGGGCGCGGTCAATTCCCGCTGCCGCGCCGCCGATGCCTTTTGGGCGTTAAAAATAATGAGTTACTGTTCCATATTAAGGTGAGACATGAAAATATTTAATAGATTGTTATTGATAATCATGGCCGTCATGCTGCCGCTGAACGGCTGTTCCTATCGGAGTAGTGACTTGGACCAGCACAAAACCTGGATGGATCTCCATGAGATCAGCCAGAAAGTAGACAAGGCCACTGCCGGCAGGGAAAAACAACCGCCCCTGCTGTCGGCGAAGAAGAAAGCAGTGCCGAATAAGCCGGCTCCCGGCCCTGATGTCCGCGATTTATCCTCCAAAGAGGACACCATCAACCCCTATTTAAAGAGCATGACCGGTCAGAAGCCGCAGGAAAAGACCGCGGGCGTGGCGGGTGAAGGGGTAATGCTGAACTTCGATAATGCCGATATCTATGAGGTCATCCAGGTTATCGCTGAGACCTTGAATATCAGTTATATCATTGATCCGGCGGTAAAGGGGACGGTGAACATCCGTTCCGGCAAGAAAATCCCCACCAATCAGCTCTTTGTTATCTTCAAGAAGATTCTTAATATTAACGGCCTGGATATCCGCAACGAGGGGGATCATTATTATATATATGTGGCCGGAAAACCCAGTTCCACGGCTATTTACAACAAGAACCAGGTCGGAGAGCTGAAGCCGTCCGCCCGCCTGATTACCCAGATTGTGCCTATAATGCATCTGGCCTCAGCCGATGCCCAGAAGCTCATTGAGCCTTATCTCTCCAAACATTCGGTGGTTTATAATCTGCCGGATCAAAACACCCTGATTATCTCTGATTTTGAGAGTCAGATCATTGATGCCCTGAGGATATTATCCCGCCTCGATGTCTCGTCTCTGTCATCTCTCGTGGTCGAGATGGTACGGGTGAAGCAGGCGCCGCTCTTTGATCTGCGGGATGAGCTGGTTGAGGTTTTAAAGGCTTTGAAGGTCAACAAAAAATCCTTTGAAGGGGTGCAGATCATCCCCCTGGAGCGGGTCAACTCTCTGCTTATTATCGGCTATGATAAGAGCTTGGTGGCCACCGCCATAAAATGGGTTAAGGAGCTGGACCGGGCGCCCACCGCCGGCCGTGACTCCATCTATATCTATAATGTCAGAAACTCCGTGGCCTCGGATCTGGCCAATCTGGTATCTTCTTTGATTTCCGGCAAAGGGGTTAAAAGCAGTTCCCGCAGCAGCAAGAACAAACGCCTGACCCCGCCCGGCTCGATAAGCAGCGGCAAGAGCATGCGGGGGCCGATAATATTTAAAAAATCCCGCTCCGGCCTTAACGCCGCCTCTATGCAGTTTGCCGGAGCACCGGTTCTCATCCCTGATGACAGCCGCAATATTATCATGATCCGCGGTCTGTACCCCGATTATGTCCGGATCAGGAAGCTCCTGGAGCGTCTCGACAATATGCCCATGCAGGTCTTAATTGAGGTTATGGTGGCTCAGGTGTCTCTGGACGATAATCTGAAATACGGGGTGGAATGGGCCCTGAAAAACAACGCCGCCGAGATTCACGGTACCGGAATAAGTTTTAATGAAGCCGATGGCCTGAAATTCAATCTGGCCTTTGACGATCAGACCGATATCTTTAAATTATTTAATTTCCTGGCCACCAACAATAATTTCACCGTCCTCTCGTCACCGCAGGTACTGGTTTTAAATAATGAAACAGCCACGGTAAATGTCGGCGAGCAGGTTCCCATTATAACCAGCGAGACCAGTGATACTACGAGCAGCACCACCTCCAACCGTACCGTGCAATATAAGGATACCGGCGTTATTCTGAAGGTTACGCCCCGCATAAACAATGACGGTATTATCCTCCTGGATATCGATCAGCAGGTCAGTTCCGTTAAGGATCAGACCACCAGCGGTGTTGATTCACCCACCATATCCACCAAGGAGATCAAGACCAAACTGGCGGTCAAAAACGGCCAGTCAATCCTCATGGGCGGTCTCATTGCCCATAATAAAACCACAAACGTCAGCGGCGTTCCTCTCCTGAAGGATATCCCCGGCCTCGGCTGGCTGTTTAAAACCAAATCCATTAAAAACAGCAAAACTGAGCTGATGGTAATGGTGACGCCCTATGTGATTTCTTCGGAAGATGTGCTGGATGAGTATATTAAGAATTTTAAAGAAAAGCTCACCGGTCTGCGCCAGCAGTTAGAAAAGTAAAGCAAGCGCCCCATAAACTACACACTCTTTACTTTATAATATCTCGGAATGTATAGCGGTACGGTGATCGTTCGCATATGAGTCTGGTTTTAGCGCTACAGTTGGGGGCAAATGTCAGAGTGTGGTTCGTTTATCGTTTACTAATTCTCGTTACCGGACTTCATAAAGGCCCGGGCCACGGAACCAGGCAACAGATGGCCGCTGTCGCTTAAGACGATATAATCATCGGGGAGTTGGTTTTTGTCAACCTCCTGCAGGCGTTTAACCTCGCCCTTTAAAAAGGTTGTCTCAGCCTGCAGATCTTTTATTTCCTGCTGGTACACGCTGATATCATGTTGAAATTTCTGGTGTTCTTCGGCGCTGATGCCGGACTTTTGCGATCTGATCCGCTCTAACTCCTCTGTCAGGATGTTGATCCGCTCCCCGGCCTCAGTAAGGGCCGCGGCGGTTTTATCATCGCTGTCATCATCACTGTCCTGCTCCAGGGATTCCAGCCTTAGCTGAGTTTCGGCCAGCCGCACCTTATATTTTTCGATCTCCTCTTTGTGCTGCTCGCAGATTTTTTCCCACTGGGCATCAAGATCTTTAAGCATCCTGGCGGACTTGGCCCGTTCTGATTCTCCCATGGCCACCAGAAGCCGCCGCTCCCTGATAAACCGTTCCTGGAGATAAATCAGGGTCAGGCCCACACCGAGAGAAAACCCCATTATTATATATAAGATAGCGTTCATGAGGCTGATTGTAGCAGCTTAGCCGGCAAAGCCGATTTTATCCCAATGCTGCGGCGGCAGATCCTGAGCCAGTTTCAAGGCTCCGGCACAACCTGAATAATCCGGATCAGAGACACAGGTGACCCCGATCTCGCCATATTCAGACAGGCGGTCAGCCACCATCTTGTCGAGCCCCTTTATATTGGAACCGCCGCCGGCCAGAATTATATTCCGCAGAACCTCGGATTGATCTTCAGGATCATAACCCTTCATAATGGTGAGAATATTTTCGACTATATCCGGGACAATGCTCTCGCATACGGCCCGCATTTCCATAGTTATATCGTATTCTCCCGGCCGGCCCTCACTGCGCAGAGTGACGTTCAGGGGGTGTTCAGGCGGGCCGACAAAGGCGTGCTGCTCCTTAATGGTGCGCACCAGATTGCGGGTAATCTGAACATCATAATATTTCTGTTGAATGGTGGATTCAAGACGCTCATCGATATAATCACCGCCCTTGATAATGGTGATCTGGTCTTTACTGCCGGGAATGGCACCTTTAACACCGCAGATATCCACTGTACCGGCTCCGATGTCAACAATAATACAGTTATTCAGTTTATTGAGGTGATAGGCCACCATAAAAGGCTCCGAGACCACCATGGCAACCGGCATGACCTCACGGGCAATCTTCAGGAGCAGTTCCTTGTTCATTATTGAGGCTCTGGATGGTACCCCGATAATCCCGGCAACTTCCACATTCTCACCCTGGCGGGCCTCGTTGATAACGTGTTTTAAAAGCTCCAGGGCGGCGTTATAGTCCTTTTCGCTGGCCTCTCGCACCACCCCGTCTTCAAGGGGATGATAAAGGGTCAGAGCCGAGCGGTTTTTCAAGGCCTCATCACCGAAAACCTGTGATTTTCCAAGAAATTTTATGCCGATAATATCTTTTGGGTACCCAACAATGGAACGGGTAATTTTTTTATAGCCCCGATTAGACATTACCGCTGTTCTGGAGGTACCAAAATCAATACCCAACAATAATTGTGTTGTCTCCTGGTCGTCTGACATTGTTCATCCCCAAGCAAAATTATTACGCTGAATAGTTACAAAACAACCTAACTACTTTAAATACAATGGCTGAATAAGGAATGTCAAGTGAATTAAGGTGATTAGACCGCCAGGCGGCCAAATCAGAGCGAAAAGCGCCTTCACCGGGCAATACTCCTTTGACGAATATTAATGACCATGATATACAGAAACAGCAGTGAGGCGGTATCATGTCCCTGAACTGTCACGCACAGCGAATGATCTAATAAAAAATAAACATGGAGTTCTTAAGATGAAAACTGATATTTCTCATAAATTTTTCCAGCGGGCGCAGTTATTTATTCCAGGCGGGGTAAGCAGCCCGGTTCGAGCCTGTAAATCAGTGGGTTGCGATCCGGTATTTATTGAGCGGGCCAGCGGCTCCAAAGTCTATGATGTCGACAAAAATGAGTATGTCGATTTTGTCTGCTCCTGGGGGCCCATGATCCTGGGCCATAATCCTCCGGCCGTCCAGGAGGCCGTCAGCAACGCCCTGGCCAACGGCACCAGTTTCGGCGCTCCTACTCCTCTTGAGGTGGAGCTGGCTGAACTGGTCTGCGCGGCCATGCCTTCGGTGGACAAGGTGCGTTTTGTCAACTCCGGAACCGAGGCGACCATGAGCGCCATACGTCTGGCCCGGGGCTATACCGGCCGTAACGTGGTGGTTAAATTTGACGGTTGTTATCACGGTCATGCCGATGCCTTTCTTGTCAAGGCCGGCAGCGGGGTGGTAACCCTCGGTATCCCCGGCAGCCCTGGGGTACCCGATGATGTGGTCAAGAACACCATATCTATTCCTTATAATGACTTCGAGACCCTGGAAAAGACCCTGACGGACACCTCACTTGATATTGCCTGCGTCATTATTGAACCGGTGGCCGCCAATATGGGGGTTATTCAACCGGCCCCCGGCTTTCTTGAAAAATTGCGGGAAATCACGGCAGCCCAGGGTATTGTTCTGATCTTTGACGAGGTCATTACCGGTTTCCGTCTCAGCCTCGGCGGGGCCCAGGCCAAATTTAACGTAATGCCGGATCTGACCTGCATGGGTAAGATCATCGGCGGTGGCCTGCCGGTGGGGGCCTATGGCGGCAAAGGGGAAATCATGGACATGGTGGCTCCGGAGGGGCCGGTTTATCAGGCCGGTACCCTCTCCGGCAACCCTCTGGCCATGGCTGCCGGTATTGCCACCCTCAAGACTCTGGCCCAGCCGGGCTTCTATGATAAATTAGACGCCAGGGCTGCCGCCTATGCCGCCGAATTGCAGCGTCTCGCGGCTGAATACTCCCTTGAGACCACCCTGAACCGTGAGGGTTCGGTGATGACTACCTTCTTCACCGCCCGGCCGGTAACCGATTTCAACAGCGCCATGAGCTCAGATACCGAAAAATTCGGTATTTTTTATCGAAATATGTTGAGCGAAGGGGTGTATCTGGCCCCCTCCCAGTTTGAAGCCTCGTTTATCTCCGCGGCCCACAGTGAAGCTGATATTGCTCTGAGTCTGGAAAAAACTGAATTGTCATTCAGAAAGATGGCTGCCTGACGAAAAAGCCATTGACTTTGCCCATATACTATGCTAATTGCAAAGGCGTATTTATTATTTTTTTGTCGTTATTCATTAACAGAGAGGTAGATTATGGCTGGCGACAAAAAAGAGATGATTCGGCTCATGACTGATTTCGGCACCCTGGGATTGACCATGGCTGCCTCGGTATTTATCGGTTTAGGATTTGGTTATTATCTTGATCACAAGGTATTCAGCGGCCGGACATCGCCGTGGTTCACCTTTATTTTTCTCGGATTTGGGATTATTGCCGGTTTTAAAAATATTTACCAGATGGCCAAGCGCAAGGATTTTTAAACATGGAACAGGAACAACAACAAAACGAATTCCCAATTCGTCGGGTGGAACGTCTTAACTGGATTGTAGCTGTTGTTCTCGGTGCGGTTGCCGGGCTTACATTGTCGCCCTTTATGTCTATAAGTGTTTTTGCCGGCGGTTTTTTAGCCAATATCAGTTTTCTGTTTTTAAAGAGGGATTTAAAAAAATTCCTCCAGGGTAAATTAATTCAGAGCGGCAAAATAGAGCAGGCCAAGCACCGTTTTTACCTGAATTACTATATAAGACTCAGCGTTCTGGCGCTGATTATTTTCTTTCTTATCAGTCGTCATATTGTTCAGCCCTTAGCCTTTCTTGTCGGCATGTCGGCGATAGTTCTGAGCATAGGCATTACGATGTTAACTGTGGTTAAGAAATTTTATTTTCCGACCGCTGGCTGTCCCACCAAGGGTTGAGCAGCGGTTTAAAACGATGGCATTAGTGCCACACAGGTAGTGGAGATTTCTTATGCATGAGCCCTTATTATTTATCTCGGTTATTTTACGGTTTTTTCATCTTCCGGTTCCCGAAGGGTTGGTTGGACACACTGTTCTGGCCAAACTCGTCTCCCCTCATCTGACCTATACCTGGTTTGTCATGGCGGTCTTGATTATTACCCCCAAACTGACTCTCGGCAAACTGGAAATGGTACCGGGCGGCAAACAGAATTTCTGGGAGGCCTGTATCGGCGGTCTTGAAGATTTTATGGCTGATAATATGGGGCCCAAACGAGCCGCCATGATGTTTCCCATGATGGCCACCTTCACCTTTTATATTTTAGTATCAAATCTTCTCGGTCTGATTCCCGGTTTCATGTCACCCACATCGAATTTGAATATTACCCTGGCCATGACCTTGATAGTATGGGTTACCCATCACTTCCTTGGTCTGCGTTATCATGGCCTTAAATATATCAAACATTTTTTAGGACCGATGTGGTGGCTGGCACCGCTGATGTTTCCCATTGAGCTTATCAGTAACTTTGCTCGGATATTATCTCTCTCCATCAGGCTCTTTGGTAATATGATGGCGCATGAAATTCTGACGGCGATCCTTATGATGCTGGCCGGTGTATATTTTATTCCGGTACCTATTTTTGTTTTAGGTGTCCTTGTTGCCGTAGTTCAGACTATGGTATTCGTACTGCTGTCAGTTATTTACTGTGCTCAAGCAATGGAGAGCGCTCATTAAGTAAAATGTCATAAGCAATATTCATTGGGAATTTGTTTATAATTTTTTTGTCAAGTAAGAAGGCCAAATTAAAAACAGTTTAAGGAGGAAGTTGAAGAATGAAAAAGACACTTGGAGTTTTAGTGGCAGTAGCAGCGGTTTTACTTTTAGCCGATGCAGCCTTCGCGGGTGAGGCGGGATCAGTATTCGCGAAATACATGCAGTTGGGCGGCAACAACTTTGCTCTGGTTTGTCTCGCTGCCGGGTTGGCTGTTGGTGTTGCTGCTTCCGGTTGTGGTGCTGGTATGGGTCATTGTGCCGGCGGCGCCTGTACTGGTGTTGCCCGCAATCCTGAGGTTGCCGGTAAGATCACTGTAACCATGATTCTTGGTCTGGCCCTTATCGAGTCTCTGACCATTTACGGTCTGGTTATAGGCCTGATTCTGCTTTACGCCAATCCTCTGCTCGGATAATTTACGCTGTAAGGCAGGATTGCAAAAGGCCGTGGGGGCTCTCTTCCCGCGGCCTTTTTTTGTCTTATTTGTCTTATTTGTCTTAAACCTCGTATGCGAGCGTTGTATACGAGCCTGATCGTACCGCTGCAGTTTGGGGGTGTTGCAAATGTCAAGCTGTGGTTCGTTTGTCGCTTACCGAATGTTTCGCTATCCTGTTGCCCGCACTTTATAAATATCCGCCTTCCCTCTTCAGCCTTAATAAAATGCCCTGTCTGATAAATCCCCGGCGTGAAAAAGGTGAGCCTCTAATTAACGGCCCGGTACTATTCTATATAAATCCAGCCGAGGCCAACTGGGCCTGTCGTAAAGCTAAAGAATCCGGAGGCAGACGCCATTTTCTTTTTAACAGCAATCTGTGGGAAGTATCGGGTACCAGGGGGCGCTCCCTGACGGTCTGCGGCCCGGCTCTCGGTGCCCCGGCGGCCGTCCTGAGTCTGGAAAAGCTCATTGCTCTTGGGGGCAGAGAGTTTATAATCTGCGGAACCTGCGGTTCGCTGAACGGCCGGCTCAAAATCGGTGATGTCCTGCTGCCCACCGGGGCAGAGAGTGAAGAGGGTACATCCCGCCATTACCCCCTGTCTACGCCGCCGCTTCCTGCCCCCGGCCCGCTTAATATTTTACATAGCTTTTTGAAGGCAGAGGGTACAGCCTGGCAGAATGGGCGGCTATGGACTACAGATGCCCCCTACCGTGAGACAGACGACAAGGTAAGGCGCTATCAGGATTCGCATATTTATGGTGTAGATATGGAGTTTTCCGCCCTGCTCACCGTTGCCGCCTTTCGTAAGGTGGAGCTGGCAGCCATTATGGTTGTATCTGATCAACTGGATAAAAATAATTGCTGGCAGCCTGGCTTTAAATCCCCTGTCTTTAAACAGAAAATGAGGGCTATCAGCCAGGGGCTCTTTAACAATCTAACTGATGTTATAAAATTATGAGCAAAAAACTATTTATGGTCAGTCTGGGCTGTCCCAAGAATTTAGTGGACTCCGAGTTGATGCTGGCCTCCCTCAGTTCCCGGGGCTATGAGATCTGCCGTCAGGCTGAGGATGCCTCCCTTATCGTGGTCAACACCTGCGGTTTTATTCAGTCTGCCGTTGAAGAGGCCATTGATGAAATCCTCAGCCTTGGCCGTCTCAAAGACGATAAACCAGACCTGCGGCTGGTGGTAACCGGCTGCCTGGTTCAGCGGTACGGTGAACGGCTGCGAGTAGAACTGCCGGAGGTGGATCTCTTCCTCGGTACTGACAATTTCCTTGATATAGCAGTACGTTTGAGTACCCTTGACAATAAAAGTCAGCCGGAGAATTTTGAACTCTCAACTCCCACTTTTCTGATGGACAGCACCTGCCGGCGCCGGATTTCCACCCCGGACCACCGGGCCTATCTGAAAATAAGTGAGGGCTGCTCCAACCGCTGTTCCTATTGCCTTATTCCCCAGCTCCGAGGTCCGTTAAGAAGCCGCACGGTTAACGATTTGATAATTGAGGCTCAACGGCTTGAAGCGGCAGGGGTGAAAGAACTGACTCTGATTGGTCAGGATGTTACGGCCTATGGCCTTGATTTCGGCCCTCAGGGTCACAAACTGCCCGATCTTTTGGCCCGGCTGCTTACCGAAACCGACATTCCATGGCTGCGCATGCTCTATCTTTATCCCAACCGTATTGATATCCCGCTGCTTAAGCTCATGGCCGATAATCACCGTCTATTGCCCTATTTCGATATCCCCATGCAGCATGCCAGTAACAAAATCCTCCACCTCATGCGGCGGCCGTATCAGCAAAGCGGTCTCGTCAGTCTTGTTGATCAAATCAGGGCTATTATGCCGGAGTCTGCCATCCGTACCACCCTTATTGTCGGTTTCCCAGGCGAGAAAGAGACGGATATTGTTGAACTGGAAGAATTTATTGCCCGGATGAAGTTTAATCATGTCGGGGTATTCTGTTATTCCAATGAAGAGGGGTGCGGAGCTGAGTCATTACCCGATCATTGTGATGAAGAGCAGAAGGAGTGTCGACGGCGGCGGATAATGGCCCTTCAGAAGGAAATTTCAGCCCAAAGTAATCGCGGGATGATTGGTAAAATAGAAAAGGTACTGGTAGAAGGGTTAAGCAGAGAGACAGATTTACTCCTGGAGGGCCGCAGCCGTTTTCAGGCCCCGGAGATTGACGGTTGTGTCTATATAAATTCCGGTACCTGCAATAAAGGCGACATGGTTAATCTGAAAATTACCGACGCTCACCCCTATGACTTAATTGGTGAAATCGTCTAAGGGGGACGGAAAGAAACAACAAAAAGATTGAGTAGCAGATATAACGCGGCATCAAGCGGCGCTCGCTGATTGAGCAGCCAGCTGTTGTCGACTAAAGATTAACCCGCTCTTTGAGCTCCTTGCCGACTTTAAAGAAGGGTAGTTTTTTGGGTGGAACCTCAATCTTTTCACCTGTTTTGGGATTTCTGCCGCAATAGGCTCCATACTCCTTAACCATAAAACTGCCAAAGCCGCGGATTTCTATATTTTCACCATGCACCAAGGCCTCGGTCATAGCGGAGACAATAGTCTTTATGATGGAATTGGTCTCCCGCATGGGCAGCTTTAATTCCTGCGCCAAAATATCAATTAGTTCCGATTTATTCATATCCCCTCCCAAATTAAGCACAATACCAGCCCGATATCACCGTACTAATATAGCATCATGGACAACATCTTCAGCTAACTATTTGATGTTATAAATCATTTTATTATTTGTAAAGGATATTCTTAGAAAAAATTCTCTGCAGGTCTTTTTTATTCAAGAAACGATATTTTCCGGTTCTTAGATTCCCCAACCGCAAACCGCCATAGGCCAGTCTTTTTAAATAAGTCACCTTATACCCCACTGCTGCGAACATCCGCCGTACCTGTCGCTTCCGTCCCTCATGAATGATAATTTGCAGGGTAGTGGAATGGTCATCAATCCTGGTTACCTCAATCTCCGCCGGCCAGGTCTGCCGGCCATCGAGGTCTATCCCCTTCCGTAGAGCCTCTATCTTTCGGCGGCCCACCCGGCCGTTAACTACGGCTAAATAGGTCTTTTTGATCTCAAAGCTGGGATGAATAACCCGCTGGGCCAGGGCTCCGTCATTGGTCATCAACAGAGCGCCCTCCGTGTCCAGATCCAGGCGGCCGACAGGGAAAAGGCGTTCCTTTATGCCGCCTGTCAATTCGGTCACCAGCGGCCGCCCCTGGGGGTCTTTCATGGTGGTAATATAGCCCCTGGGTTTATTGACCAGAATATAAATTTTTTTAGCAGAGTTTGAGACCGGCTTACCGTCAACAGTCAAGCGCTGGTGCTGCGGGTCAACCTTAACCCCCATAACGGTGACAACCCGGCCGTCAACCTGCACCCTGCCGGCCCGGATCATATCCTCGGCCCGCCGCCGCGAACAAATACCGGATTTGGCTAATATTTTCTGCAGCCGTTCTTCCATTTATTTATAGTCACCCCGGCGAAACTTCTCTACTTCAATGTAAGAAACGGCGGTTACCCGGTCAATCAGGCGGGCCAGAGGATCGTCCCCGGACAGTTGCTCCTTGATATCTAACAGGGCCGTGGAGTCCATTTCAAGAGAGTCAACAAGAGGGGTAAGATCATCGGAGTTAAGAGTAAGATCAGCCAGCCCCCGGCTCAGAGAATCAAGCAGGTCAATGGATGATTCGCTTAAAGACAAACCCTGCAGGCGGACAGCTGGTGATGAGATGGCGCTTGGAGCCGGAGCCTCGACCGCCTGGCCGGCAGCAATCTCTTTTGAACCTTTAAGCCCGTTTAAAAGTGTCTGAAAACCAACCTCCGGAATTGCCGGATCTCTATAATTTTTTGCTGCTTTACGGGTTGTGAGCTTTTTAGTTTTTAAATCGTTTATCTTCATTACTTATAGCGATAAGGAGAGTAATTAAAATTAACTGTCTATATTTGTTAATAATTACCTTAAATTACTTTTTTTCTCAAGAAAACATCTTTTTTTTCTCCAGATAATATGTTATATGATTTTGCTTTCTGTTGAGAAAAATAAGAAGGTCATAAATAGCTCTTTTCCGCATTCATGGCGATGTAGCTCAGATGGTTAGAGCATACGGCTCATATCCGTAGTGTCCGGGGTTCAATTCCCTGCATCGCCACCATTACACATTCCGGTATCATCCGATACCGTCCGAAAAGGCCCGATTTATCGGGCCTTTTTCTTTTTTCATTCCAGGAAAATAATCCGGCACAAATTTGATAATTGCCCGTCTCAGTTCAGGAAGCATTATCACCATTCTCCTGAATCTCCAGAATCTCTTGAATATCGGGTGAGCTATATTCGGCCTCACCGGTCTTTACCTTTAAATTCGGTAAGATTGTTACCTGGCTGCTGCTGTGGGTATGACCACACAGGACCGTCATCCGGCGATCCGGCAACGCAGACATGAACTTCCTTAAAAACTCGCCAACGGCCTTGCAGGAAAAATGAGGCAGCCAGTCATCGGCAGAGATTTCCCCTTCATGCCGGCAGGACTCTTTAAAAGGAGGGACATGGGTTAAGGCAATCACATGCTGGTAGTGTTCAAGAGCCTTGGGTAAAATTTTTTCAAAATACCCTGCGGCTTGATATCGGTAAACAGTGCAGCCATTTGCATCTGCTGCACAACTCCCTGATCATTCCACGTACCGATTCGATAGACCCACCGTAATAATCATGGTTGCCCAGGACAAAATAAACAGGGGCCTGGTAACTGTCCTCGAAAAGACGATCTTGGTGCATGGAATTCAGGGTAATTATATGTTATTACTTGCCACTTGGGTCACCCCCCCCCAGGGAAAAGAGAAATAAAGGGAACCATTTTTAAAAAACTTTCTGCGAAATGTGCCAATGAAATTAATCAAAAAGATTGTCTGCTATGGTTGTTGCTTGCTCCCCCTGCTACTCTCGGCCTGTGGGGCGGCCGCCCCGGTATCCTGCGGGTGCTGATTTAGCCGTGCTCGCAATGTTACGGCTATAGAGCGATCAGTTCTTTCAAAAGCATTCTGAGGCGAACTCGTCCCCCAAGACCCCAGTGATGAACCTGCCGCCATCCTTCTGGAACGTATTTTGGCCGAACGCAAGGCCGCTACGACCGGGAAAAAGAAGAGCAAAAAAAATAAATAGAGTAAAAATGAACACGTCATGTTAATAATTCTTCTTGAATTATCTCGTAATGGTCATATACTTTAAGACAAAGAAACTGCAAAAGTTGTGTAGCAAGAGGGCGGAGGTCATCAAAAAACTCGGAGCCAAAGGCGGTCTCAAGCTCCAGCAACGGATGATGGAACTGCGGGCGGCGAATACTCTGGAGGATATATCCCGTGTTCCCCCTGCCCGTTGCCACGAGTTGACCGGAAACCGGCAGGGCCAGCTTTCTGTGGATCTGGATCACCCCTACCGACTCCTTTTTGTCCCTGCCAATAATCCGAAACCGGAGCGAAAAGATGGTGGTTTGGACTGGTCAGGAGTGACGGAAGTTGAAATTATCGGAGTGGTTGACACCCACTAACCAGCACGGCTGCCTCAAATGGCTCAGTCACAACAAACAATGAAAACCGAAGCTACGTGTCATCTATCTTCTGTTTTGGAGAAAAAAGGAGGGAGGCAATGATACAGGCAACTCAAAAATATACCTTTGAACCAGACTATGCGATTGCCCCGGGGGTAACGTTACGGGAAACCATGGAAGCACTGGACATGAGCCAGAAGGAGCTTGCCACCCGCACCGGGCTGACCCAGCAGAGCTTGAACCGAATTTTTAAGGGAGAACAACCTATCTCGTACGAAACCGCCAATCTCCTTGAGTTGGCTGTGGGGGTACCTGCTTCCATGTGGAATAATCTGGAGGCGCAGTATCGTGAGCAGTTGGCAAAGATTCATGAGCGCGAGAGGCTGGCAGCTGATCTGGCTTGGTTGAAAGAGATTCCGGTAGCGGAACTGGTGAAAAGATCAGTACTGCCGAAAATAACAGACAAGGTTGAACAGTTACGCTCTGTGCTGGCCTTCTATGGTGTCAGTAGTGTTGAGGCATGGCATGAGATCTGGGACACGCCTGCCGTTGCCGCACGCCGCTCTCTCTGCTTTGCAAGTTGCCCCGGGCCTGCATCTGCCTGGATTCGCATGGGAGAGCTTGAAGCGCAGTCAATGGAATGTGCTGACTATGCAAAGAAAAAATTCAGAAAAGCGCTTCAGGAGATTAGAAAGCTCACGGTTGAGGATGCCGGGGTTTTTACGAAAAAAATGCAGGCTCTCTGCGCCGGGGCAGGTGTAGCGTTGGTCTTTGTGCCTGAGATGAAAAAAGTGCCATGGTATGGTGCAACAAAATGGCTCTCTCCCGCCAAGGCCATGATTATCCTCAATCTGCGGGGTAAAACCGAGGATCTTTTCTGGTTTGCCTTCTTTCATGAGGCTGGCCATGTCCTCAATGATGGCAAGAAACATCTTTTCATCAACACCGGCAAACGCAGTCAGAAAGATCATAAAGAAATCCAGGCCAACGAATTTGCCGCAGATATCATTATCCCCCAGCGGCACAATGACAAAATTCTTGCAGCTACCTCAAAAAAGAAGATCAGGGCCATTGCCAGAGAGCTTGGCATAGCCCCCGGCATTGTGGTTGGCCGCTACCAGTTTCTTACGCAAAAATGGCATCTGTTCAACGGCCTGAAAGGAAAACTCGAATGGGTCTGAAAAACTCTATACCTCTATGTCATGTAGAAAAAACGAACCGGTATGGCAAAATGAATAGAATGAAGACTATTATTTCATTGGCTGAGGTATAAGGAAGTGACCAGAAGCTCCTTTGGAAAGTCCCTCCGAAAAAAGCGGATTATGTGGAAATCCGTGATGAATTCTGGTCTGCAACCTTTGGCATTTGTCAGGAAAAACTGGATGAGATAACACGGCCGATAGAACTGGTAGTTGACTTTTCCCGGCTCTGTTGGATTGATCCGTTCCCACTTCTTGGCATTTTCATTGCGGTGAAAACTTGTTATGCCAGAACGGGATCACACCTGACGGTCTTGCTGGGTAAGAGTCCACAGTCAAATCCTGATATCAGAATTCGGGGTGGTTTCCTCAAGTTTATCAACCATCATGGCTTTTTAGCCACTCTCCCCCTGTGTTGAGCCTGTTAGAAACAGTCCCCCCTTTTGAAAATACATTCGGGTAAATCAACCAGACGATTTTGATGAGTATTCAAAAGAATACACATCTTTTTCCAAATAGAGTATTATCTATAAAAGAGAGGCCGTTCACCCGCAACAGTTTGTTTATAATTGGAAAATGCATCATGCCGGAAGCCTTGATTACACCGGATGTCCTGAGATGGGCAAGGAAACGTGCGCAATTTACTCCTGATGGAGCTGCGCAAAAGGTACAGGTGCGCCCGGAGCGATTCATTGCCTGGGAAGAAGGAAATATTTATCCGACTTTTCGGCAGGTAAAGAAACTTGCAAAGGCCTTCCATGTTCCATTTGGTTATTTTTTTCTGCCTGCTCCTCCAAAAGAAAAAATTGACATTCCTGATTTACGAACTGTCGGCGGTCAGGTAAGGCCGGATTTCAGCCTTGAATTTATTGATTTGTATCATGACATCCTGCGCAAGCAGGAATGGTTTCGGGAATACCGCCTGCAGGAGGGCATCCGGCCACTTTCCTTTATCGGGAAATTTTCCGTTGACAGTGATTGTAAAGAAGTTGCGGATGATATCCGACAAAAACTCGCCATAGATGATCAACTGCGGACTTCCTCCCGCAATTGGGAACACTTCATTACCAGGCTCATTGAGCAGGCTGAGAAAACAGGAATCCTTGTTTTTCGTAATTCCATAGTCGGTAACAATACCCACCGTTCTTTATCTGTTGATGAGTTCCGAGGGCTTGCTATCAGCGACCCCATTGCGCCACTCATTTTTATTAACTCCAGAGATGCAAAATCCGCCCAAATTTTTACGTTTGCCCATGAGTTGGCTCATCTTTGGATAGGGGAGAGCGGTGTATCCAATCCTGTGCTAAAGACGAAAAAAAACGGAAACCATGATCAGAAGATAGAAAGCTTCTGCAATAAAACAGCAGCCGAACTGCTGGTGCCGGAAGATGAATTTCTGAGCGATTGGGATCAGGAAGTATCCTCTCAGGATAATATAACGTTCCTTTCTAAAAAATATCGGGTCAGCACGTTGGTTATCGCTCGACGCGGTTATGATCTGAACCTTCTCTGCTACGATGAGTTTCGGGAATTTTATCTGGATGCTTTGCACTATGACAGGAGGGTAAAGGCCAGGTTGAGCGAAAGTGATGGCGGTCCCGGATCTTTCACGCTGCAGAAAATGAGAAATGGCTCCTTATTCTCCCGAGCCGTTACAACGGCAGCTTTTGAGGGCAGATTACCGTTGCGGGATGGTGCTGTTCTTCTTGGCATTAAACCCGCCAGACTGAAAAAATATGCTGATTTCCTGACCGGGAAATAGCCCATGATTTACTGTCTGGATGCCAACATCTTTATTGAAGCCAAGAATCTGTACTATCATTTCAACATCTGCCCGGGTTTTTGGGAATGTCTTGACCGGCAGAACGGAACCGTCGGCTCTATTCTTCCTGTGTATGAAGAGTTAACAGACGGAAATGATAAGCTGATAGAGTGGGTCGTCGATCGAAAAGATTCAGGAATTTTTGATGATATTTCGGCAATTACTGTCCAGGAATCTTTCCGGGAAATTGCCATCCATGTGAGTGATCAATATGAGCCGCAGCATGCTGAAAAATTTCTTGATGATGCCGATCCATGGCTGATTGCTTATGCTCAAGTTCATGGTTGTACAGTGGTGACAAAAGAAAAATTTTCACCCGGCACAAAGAGAGTTAAAATTCCAAATATCTGTGAAGAATTCGGGGTTGATTATACCGATTGTTTCACAATGCTCAAAGGGTTGGGCGCCTGTTTTATCCTGGACTCCTGATTCTACACCATCCCAACGCATACCTTATGATCTGCACATCAGTGGGGATATTTTTTTAAGCGAGATTCCTCTTGGCATACCTGGGAATTCAAATGAAATCCAAAGGCAAAGGTGAGAATCCTCATGATGTTTACCAGGTCCTATTCTGAGGCACGGTGTTTAGTGGTAACGCCTGATAATTTCATGGATTTTTGAACAGACGAAATGGAGGGATAACTATTGTCGCTTTGAATTTATTTATTTTATCCAATGGTCTATGATGGAAATTGATACCTTCACAATGAAGATTCAACAACTGTTGACAGTGCATGTCCACATGGTCGGCCCGTATGAAAACAACCCAACATGGCCGGAATTATTTCAATAACGGACTAAATATTATGCCTGTGTTTATTATTCCTGGATGGCTCCAGAGTCGTGGAAAAACAAAACGTCAAATTGAAAGCCAGGGCATTTTGGAATGCATCAATCCTACTAAGGGTAGGGATTGGTAGGTGATGGAGTGAATGGTTCAGTACCTCGTGAAAGGAAAAAATAATGGCAATTCCACCAGGATTATATGAACAGGTTATTTCGGCAGACCTGCAAAAGGATATTGACGCGCTTGCGCCTGAGTTACAAGCTATACTCGCTCGAATGGATCCGGCTGAAAGTCATTTTGCCCTGGCCCAGTATGTTGGCCAATTCCTTAATGGTTTGTTGAGAGGCATAACCGGAAGTGACAAGCTGGAAAAACAAATAGCCGCATGTAACCGGCTTATCGACAATGCCGCAGCTTATATTGATAAATCAGCCGTTGAGGGAGCAACTGTGAACAGCAGCGGGGACCGACTGCTGGAAATAGTGAATCCGCTCTTTACAAGGCACCCAAAACCGGAAACTCCTCTATCGGTAAGTTCCCTGCTCACCGCCACCTCGGGTGATCCTTCTCTTGTCTCCCAGCTGAAGCAGGAGATTCTCCATGCCGATCAAATAGATATCTTGGTCTCGTTCATCAAGTGGAGTGGTATCAGAATCATAAAAGATGAATTGGAAGAGTTCGCGAACCATGGAAGATTACGGATTATAACCACATCGTATCTTGGGGCTACGGATCTGAAAGCTATTCGATATCTTCTTGGGCTGCCCAATACAGAGGTACGAGTTTCTTTTGATACCAAGAGAACAAGGCTACATGCCAAGGCCTATATCTTCCACCGCAACAGCGGTTTTGGAACCGCTTATGTGGGTTCTTCAAATATTTCCAATCCTGCCATGACCGACGGCCTGGAATGGAATGTGAAAATTTGTCAGTACGAAACACCTCATCTCTGGCATAAAATAAATGCAACTTTTGAAACCTACCAGCTATCAAAAGATTTTGAAAAAGTAACTTCCAGCGACCTTTCTCGGCTGGATAAGGCCTTACGTCAGGAAAAAGGTGTTGGCAATGATGGTAAGGAAAACCATTTGGTCTTTTTTGATATTACTCCGTACCCCTATCAGCAGGAAATTTTAGACAAACTGAAAGCCGAACGACTCCTCCATAACAGGAACAGGAACCTGGTCGTTGCCGCCACCGGAACCGGAAAAACAGTGATTGCTGCTTTTGATTTCAAACAATTCCAAAAGAAGCATCGTTCCTGCCGCCTGCTCTTTGTTGTTCACCGGGAGGAAATCCTTCACCAGGCGCGGGCAGTTTTCCGTAATATCTTGCGGGATCAGAATTTTGGTGAACTCTGGGTTGGCACAAATAGTCCCGATCATCTGGAACAACTCTTTATTTCGGTACAGACCTTTAGATCGCAAAAGCTTTGGCAGCGGCTGTCCACGCAATTTTACGATTACATTATCATCGATGAAACCCACCATGCACCGGCAGGAAGTTACAGTGAACTAACCAGTTATTTTACGCCACAGGTTCTGCTCGGCCTGACCGCAACACCGGAACGGGCCGATGGTGAGGACATCCTGAAATATTTTGATCACCGTATTTGTGCTGAGATTAGGTTGCCCGATGCCATAAACCGTAAATTGCTCTCGCCGTTTCAGTATTTCTGCATAACCGACTGTGTTGATTACTCCAGGCTGACTTGGCAGAGGGGAGGATACGTACAGCAGGAACTGGGCGACCTCATCACCGGAAATCATATCCGTGTCGAGTTGATTATCCAAAAGGCTCAAGAACTATTATTGGATATCAATAGTGCCAAAAGCCTCTGCTTTTGCGTGAACAAGAAACACGCTCACTACATGGCGGAGCAGTTCCAGCAGCACGGGGTACAGTCCATGGCGCTCACCGCAGATACTCCGGATATTGAACGTAAATCCGCTATTGCCAAGCTGAAAAACGGAGAAGTCAATTTTCTCTGTGTGGTTGATCTCTTCAATGAGGGAGTGGATATCCCGGAAATTGACACGGTACTGTTTCTCAGGCCAACAGAAAGTTTGACTGTCTTTCTTCAGCAGTTAGGACGAGGCCTGCGCCTGTGTGAGGATAAGGAGCATCTGACAGTTCTTGACTTCGTTGGCCAGGCGCACCAAAAATTCAATTTTGAAGCACGGTTCCGGGCGTTGCTTGGCCGGACATCCAGCAGGGTTGAGGATGAAATCGAGGCCGCATTTCCTTCTCTGCCGTCTGGTTGTGTGATTGAAATGGAGAAGGAGGCGCAACGGTATATATTGGACAACATCCGTCATGCCCTGACCCATGCAAACAAGAATCAGCTTATTTGCTGTATCGGCACATTTACTACCGAAACAGGCTTGCCACTCAACCTGAGCAATTTTATCAGGTATCATCGCCTGGAACTGGATGATATTTATAAAAAAGCATCATGGGCAAGATTATGCGCGGCAGCCGGTGTCAGGGAGGATTTTGAGGAACCTGACGAGAAGATCCTCAGTAAAGGGTTGCGACGGATGTGCTCTCATAATTCATCGGAGCAGCTACGAATTTTGAGAGCAGGGTTGCAAAAACTGCAAAATGAAGATGCAATGCTGGGTTTTTCCGACAAAGAGAAGGCTGTTCTCACCATGTTCCTGTTCACCATTTGGAACAACCGGCCTCCGGAAACATCATTTGAAAAAAATCTTGTCCGCCTGGCTGCAAACCCGACTCTTGCCACAGAAGCAGGGGAATTGGCAGCATACCTTCTTGAAAGCATAGATACACTTGTTGTCAAACCGGATCTCCCCTATTTCTGCCCCCTGTCCATACACGGGTGCTACACCAGGGATGAAATCCTGGCAGCACTTGGCTACCTGACCTTTGAGAGGAGAGTTTCTGTACGCGAGGGGGTAAAATATCTGCCATATATCAAGACTGATATCTTCTTTATCACGTTGAATAAAACCGAGAAAGACTATTCGCCCACGACAATGTATGATGACTATGCCCTTGATGAGTCCCATTTTCACTGGCAGTCACAGAGTACAACCAGCGAAACATCCCCAACCGGGATGCGATATATTCACCATCAACAACGGGCAAACCATGTTCTTCTCTTTGTTCGGGAAATGAAGAAGAAAAACAACCTGGCCTGCCCCTATTATTTTCTGGGACCGGCAGATTATGTCAGCCACACCGGCAGCAAACCCATGTCCATAATCTGGCGTCTTCAGGCTTCCATGCCGGGCAGGTTAATACGAACAACCACCAGGTTGGCGGCAGCGTAATTATAAAATGGGGAAAATTATAGATGTCGCGGCTGCGGTCATAAAGGAAAACAGTCTGATTCTGGTGGCTCGCCGGGCAAAAGGAGAGCATCTGGAAGGAAAATGGGAATTCCCCGGTGGAAAGATTGAGCCCCATGAAACTCCAGAACAATGTCTGCCAAGGGAGCTGAAAGAGGAGTTTGCAATCATCGCCCGAACCGGTGCCTTTATCGGTGAATCAATTTTCAATTACCCGGATAAATCGATACGCCTTTTAGCTTACGAAGTTGTCTGGCTATGGGGAGATTTTATGCTCCATGTTCATGATAAAATTGACTGGGTGAGGCCGGAGGATATCTTGGCGAAGGAAATGGCTGCGGCAGATATGCCCATCGCACGGATGCTGTGTGGCAAAAATCCATGATCTTAATTCAAAATTATTAATAGCCGTGAAGGTATCATTTTACAATAGGTACAAGGTATGACCAAGAGGATTGCTTGGACTCTGCAGAATTATCACGGTAGGCCCATATTTCAACCGGAAAAGTTTCAGCCATATGAGGATTTTTTAATGTATCATCGTGAAAATATTTTTGAGAGATGATTTGTAGTTCTTTCCTGAGCTCAAGTTATAGATACATAATCCATGGCGTAGTGCGTGCTCTTCTTCTCTTTTTCTCTTGCCGACGGCTGAAGAAAAAAATCCCCCGAAAAATGGGCTGACGCAGAGGCATGGCCGGAATAATTCCGACTGAAGCAAAACAGTCCGGGGTACTCATTAACTGGATGAACCTGAATTGAGAAACAGACCGTCAGTTTAATCTTGACTAATCACTGACCGCTAAGGTAATTTAGTTGCTGTTAAGGAGGGCTTAGTAGGTTTTTCTTAAACGGAAAGGGGCGTGAACGGCGGGTTTGAATTGGCCTTCTTACCGCTGTTCCGCCCCTTTCGCGTCTTTTGCCCGCCTTGGAAATGAAATCGTATCATGTTATAAAGTCTTCAAATTCATGGATGACGATTATGAATCAGGAAACAGATAAACAACCACCTGTCCGCAACAAACCTATTACCGATGACGCCCTGCTCAAGGTAACCAAGGAGGTTGTCGTTAAGTTTATTGAGGCCGGCCGTCTGTCGCCGGACAATTTCAGCAAGACCTTTCAGAATGTCTTTACCTCCATAAAAGATACCGTGCGGCCGCCCCGTCCTTAGACCGTGGAACTTGACCCTTCCTTAAATTTTCGGCCCGCTGCCATTCGGCATATTCATCTCATGGGAATATGCGGTACCGGGGTTGGGGCTCTGGCCGGTATGCTGCAGACTCTGGGCTATACAATCAGCGGCTCCGATCAGCAGGTCTATCCACCCATGAGCGATTTTCTGGCCGGTCTGGGGATTAAGGTGATGTCCGGTTACCATGAGAATAATTTATCTCCGCGGCCCGATCTGGTTATTGTCGGTAATGTTATCACCCGCAAAAATCCCGAAGCCGCCGCCCTTGCCAGGCTGGCTGTTCCTTATCTCTCCATGCCCCAGGCTCTGGGGCAGTTTTTCCTCACCGGCAAGACCCCTCTGGTAGTTTGCGGCACCCATGGCAAGACTACCACCTCCTCCATGCTGGCCACCGTTCTTCATTACGCCGGGCTTAAGCCTGGTTTTATGATTGGCGGACTGGTGCGGGAGTTTAAACGCAATTTTAATATAGATACCGGGAATTATTTTGTGGTTGAAGGAGATGAATACGATACTGCCTTTTTTGATAAAGGCCCCAAATTTCTCCATTATCAGCCCCAAATCGCCATTATTACCAGTATTGAATTTGATCATGCCGATATCTATGCCGATTTAGAGGCCGTGAAGGATTCCTTTTATAAACTGGTACGGCTAATGCCGCCTCAGGGGCTGCTCATCGCTAATTTTGATGATCCGGTGGTGCGGGAGATTGCCGAAGAGTCTGCCTGCCCTGTTCTAAGTTACGGAGAGGGCGATAACTCAGACTGGCAGCTCACCGACCTGCGCTATGGTGCGGATGGCACCGAATTTAAGGTTATTAAAAAAGGCCGGTTTTATGGCGGGTTCCGCTGCCCCATGCCGGGCCGCCACAATGCCATGAACAGCCTGGCGGTTATCGCTGTGTTAGATAAAACAGGCCTCTCTGCCGCTGTCAGTGCCGGGTATCTGGCCCGTTTCCCCGGTGTCTGCCGTCGTCAGGAGGTAAAGGGAGAGGTAAGAGGGGTAACGGTTATTGATGATTTCGCCCATCATCCCACTGCCGTGCGGGAGACCCTGGCCGCCCTCCGGGGCAGCTATCCCGGCCGCCGTCTGCGGGCCGTATTTGAGCCCCGTACCAACTCCAGCCGCCGTCAGGTGTTTCAGGATATTTACCCGTTGGTTTTTGATGATGCTGATGAGGTTATTATCCGCGATCCCCTGCCTCTGACTAATATTCCGGAAACCACCCGCTTTTCGGCCCGGCGGCTTATCGCCGATTTAATTAAGAGGGGCCGGGACGCCCGTTATTTCCCGGATACAGAGGCCATTATTGATTATATAACTAAATCAGCCCGCCCTGGTGATGTGATTGCTATTATGTCCAATGGCGGCTTTGATAATATTCATCGGCGTCTTCTGGACAGTCTGGGATAAATAAAAATACGGGAGGAACAAACAATGACCGGGCTTGACTTTAAAGTGGATGAAGAATTATGTATTGGCTGCGCTGAATGTGTCTCCGACTGCCCGCTCCTGGTACTCACCATGGTTGGCGATCAGCCGCGGGTGGCCGCCACACGGGGCCGGATGTGTATTAACTGCCAGCATTGCCTGACGGTCTGTCCGGTTGGGGCAATATCTATCTCCGGCGCGGCTCCGGCCGATTGTCTGAAGATTAAAGATATGTTCCCGGAAGCGGATAAGATGGAGGCCCTGGTCAGAGGGCGCCGTTCAATCCGTCGCTACAGGGATGAAAATCTTGATCCCGCTCTTTTGCGGCGACTGCTTGAGTTAGCCTGGCAGGCGCCGACAGGGATGAATGCCAGGCAGGTACTCTTCACCGTAGTGGATGATAAAACGGTTATGGATAAACTGCGAGTGGAGGTCATGGAGCGGCTGGCTGAACTTGTTGCGGCGGGCAGGCTGCCGGAAAGCCATAGTGAATCATTCAGTGGTTTTGTGAAGCAATGGCAGGAAAAGGGTGTTGATATAATTTTTCGCGGCGCGCCGCATCTTCTTATTACCTCCGCTCCCCGGAACTGTCCCTGCCCTGAACCGGACTGCCTGATTGCGCTTTCCTACTTTGAACTTCTGGCCCAGAGCATGGGGGTTGGTACCGTCTGGGATGGTATGGCGACAAGAGCTCTGAACGAATTTATGCCTGAATTTAAAGAAAAACTTGGTATTCCGGCCGATCATCGCTTTGGTTACGCCATGGCCTTTGGTAAACCGGCGGTAAAGTATTATCGTACCGGTTCCATGAGAACGGCGGCTATTAACCGGGTTACCCTTTAATTAAAAGGTAAAATCAATTCTTCAATCGGGCGGCGAAAATATCCCCGGTAATTTCCCGTACCTGTGGATCAGCATCGTTTTGTAACGGCTCAAGAACTTGCAAGGCCTCTGTGGTACCGATAATTCCTAAAATAGTAACGGCTTCGCCCCGGATATAGGCGGGAATTTCAGCAGCCAGCAGGGGCGTAAGCGCCGGAATGGCAAGCCTGATTCCTTTACATCTCTGAGCCGCCAGTTCCTCAAATACCAGCACCAGCCCCAGACGGACAACAAAACGCTCGTCATGCAGCAACTCACCGGTCCAGGCAAAAAGGCTGGAATCCTGTTTGAACATGGCAATTATGTTGTCGGCATGCCCCATTTCCAGGAAATCTCTGATAACCCCTTTTGTTTCTTCGTCGCTGACTTTGAAATTATTCATTTATTCATTATTTGATCGTCTCAGGCCATAAACAGCCGCAGCCCGTTTAATGCCGCCCCGGAGAGAACCAATATGGTTACAAGCGCGCAGCCGGCAGCGATAAATTTATGCCTGATGTTCTCCGGCCGTCGTTCCGTGTAGCCTGAAAGATAACCGAGCAGAGCTCCAGCCGCCATACCGCCGCCATGGCCCCAGTTGTTGATGCCCGGAATCAGCAGGCCAAAAACAAAAATACCTATAGCCCATCCTCCAACCTGTCTGTAAATCCGGCGGCCGTATGTACCGCCCCGGCTCCTGCCATAATACAGTATTGCCCCGATCAGAGCGCATATTGCCGCTGAAGCACCGATGGTCAGGCTGACTCCGGCCAGGAAAGAGAGGAAAAAACCGCCCACTCCTCCTATGGTGTAAATCGTGAATGTCCGGTAGCTGCCGTATTCACTGACTGCCAGCGGGCCTAACTCCCACAGGGCGATCATATTAAACAGAATATGCATCAGCCCGCCATGCAGATAATTGGCGGCGATCAGCGATGACCAGTTATGAAATTGAATGATGGGGATTGTACCCGTGGCCCCGAGTATTATAAGGCTCCGGTTGTCCGGCGATAAAAATCGAAAGGGGTTGGAGCTGAGACTGACACCATTCAAGCTGGTCAGCAGGGATAAAAAATACATCCCTATATTGATATAGATGATAATTTTTATTAATTTATATTCATCGGAGAACCCGCTGAACAAGGGGGTGTTCTTCCACCAGGCTCCCGGTCTGCGCAGGCCGCAATGCGGGCAGCGGGGAATGTCACGGCTGATCAGCCGCCGACAGTCAGGACAGAGCAGTGAATTTCTATGTTGTGGCAAGGTAGTGGCTCCCTGGAAAATTTTATTACCGGATTTCAGCAAAATAGTATTTTAAAATATAACCATTATAGAGGGTTGCGTAAACAATCCAGTTTGAGCGGGGAGCCTGCCTGACAGGGGGAGGAACAGGCTGGCTCTAATCAGTAGAATAGATGGTGTTGTAGCGTACGGGAAAGGCCTCTGGCTGAGAGGGCAGGGGAAGAAGCAGCTGGTCATGCACGCTGAGCCATTGATAGTCCGGGCGCAGGCGGCGCATCTTGCCATCCTCCGGCGGTTTTGAATAGATTGAGTTGCGATAAATTACATGCAGGATTCCCACCCCGCAGTCGTCACCCATATCCACCATATAACGCTCCACGAAATTGTCGAAGCGCATGCGGTGTTCTCCGGCCAGGCGGGCAATATCGGCAACAGGTACTTTTATAAGCACGTATTTGCTCACCCCGCGTTCACTGATTCTGGTCAGAGTCCTGGCCTCGGCGCTGGAGACATAAATAGTGGAGATGAAGGGCATGCGTTTAAGGAACTGGGCGGCCACCACGGCGGCGGTGCGGCGGCCGCCGACGGAGTGATGAAAACCATAATTCTCAAATAATTTATGATGAAGATGAGCGGCGTATTTCTCCCCCCGTTCGTAAAGTTCTTTACTTATATAACGTAGATTCTGGCCCATATCCTCGGTGGCATCATCAATGGGCCAGTCAACCCGGACATGAAAATGGGTCATCATATAACGATTCTGCGATTTGATGGTAGGGTCGTTCTGAATAAGAAGGGCGTAGTCAACGGGCTGCATGTCCTTTATGAAACAATTAAAGGACGGATTGTTGAAGTAACGTAGATTGGCGCTGTATTTTTTGTGGATGGTGATATAGGGCAGTTTCTCAATGGAATCCTTGGTTACCTTGTTATTATCAAAAAAACGAATATATTTTTTATAATTGCTGGGGATGGTTCCCTCGCAGAAGATAATAAAGAAGTGATTGTGGTGGATAAATTCCTTCTCTGCGACTCTGGCCCTGGGCTTTAGTTCTCGTTTCTGAACAAAGGGGTAAGGTTCTTCGGCCCGGATGAAATTACGATATGAGTCAATCAGGGCCAGCTGTATCAGATTGCCGTCTAACTGATCCCGCAATACTTCATACAGTGAGCGCCGTAATTTCATTTTGGAGCTTAGATGGTATCTGTAGGGCCAATTCATCATCGGCATAGAGTCTCTTTATGGTTTGCAGATTCGGCAGGGCTTGAAACCGGCAGCCACCGCCTCGGAATGGCGTTTGAACAACGAGGTACAGGTTATGGCGTTGAAGCTCGGGCAGTCGGGCTTATGAAAAACCCGGCTCTTGGTGTTGCCGTAGAGGGCCGTTGCTCCGCATCCTTCTGCCGCCTGGTCGCTGCCATCTGTTTCACTGAAATAAAATATTCTCTCCTCCGGCCATTGTTGAATATCCTTTAAGGTCTGCTTGGCGAGATTTGTGAGGTCATATTTTTTTAATTTCTGTAATTCCGGCAGGTGAAAGACCGGTTCCTCTCCAGTCCTCTGCAGTTCCGGTGAACTGTAATCAGGATCAAAAATAGCATGGAGATAGTTTTTCAGGTCATCTCTTGAGAAGCCTAACAGAATTTTACTGGCCGCTTCAAACTCGATTGCCCGCAATTCTCCGTCACAACGGCAGAGAGCCCCGCCCCGGCTGTCATAATTAAGGCAGATAAACTCAATTCGGCAGGCATGGTTTACGTACTCATCCAAAAGAAGGTTCTGGCGCTCAAGATTTTTTTTAAATAGTAAATTCATCGCGTTCTCCTTTGATGATATTTAAGGTCTTAATTTCATTAGACAACGACAAAAGAAGCATGTCAACCGCAAAAGTCGGGAAGGGGTGTTTTTTAAGGCCCTGAAAAAAAACTCCCGCTTAACGTGTAAGCGGGAGGCCGGGGATGTAAGAAGAGGGGATTTAGATCTGTTTTTGCAGGAGATTAATAACGTTTTTCTGGCTGGTATTACTCTGTACTGCCGCGAAGATACGGGCCTTACGCAGGTTGTTCATCTGGCTCAAATTCATAGTTTCAGAGGCAAAATCCAGATCGCGAATGGAGGATTCGGAGGCTAAAGTATTAATCTTGGTGGCGGCCAGATTTTTTACCGCAGCTGTTAACTGATTCTGCCGCGCTCCTAAATTGGCGCGGGAGGCATCCACCTGCTGTCGGGCCTCATCGGTAATAGCGATGGCCGTCTGAGCGCCACTGGCGGTTGTGACATTAATATCAGTAAGGTGGCCGGTTTCCGGACTGCCTAATTGACTGGGGGCGGCTGAGGCGATATTTATACCGAGACTGTCAGCGGGGTTATTACCGACCTGAAAATTTTTGTTATAATTACCGTTCAGAAGTTGCCGGCCATTATAGGAGGTATGGCTTATCGCTCCTAACTGAGTCAGGGATTTATTGATATCGGCCTGCAGGGCTTGACGGCTGTCTGCTGATTGACTGGCATTGGCCGCCGCCAGCGCCTTTACTTTGATTCCGGCAATCAGATCGGCAGACTGGCTCAGAGCTCCGTCGGCCACCTGGATGATGGCCGCGGCATCACTGGCGTTACGCATCGCCTGCCCCAGACCGCGGGCCTCGCTGCTCAGATTGTCGGCAATGGTCAGCCCGGACGCGTCATCCGCTGCCTTGGTAATCCGCCGGCCGGCGGCCAGTTTGGCGAGGGACAAAGATATATCCGTCTGGCTGTCGCGCAGCTTATTGGTGCTGTATAATCCTGAACTGTTGATTGATAAAGACATCACTGTCCTCCTCGGTAATTTAAGGAATGAGATATTTTTATTCTAAGCATAAAATGAGAAGAAGGGAAGAGACCTGATTGAAAGCTGGGGAAATAAAATCTGTCTCCCCAGTGCCGTGAGCTTATTGACATCAATATTGGAGATCGATCTTTTCGTTTCATGACAAGCATGTTAACTGCGAGTCCATCAAATTTAAGAAGTTGTCTTTTTCCAGACGCTGTGTTAAGAAAAACCGGGGCTGGAGTCCCCCTTGTACCCGCTCTAACCAATGTTTTGGCTGATGACTCCTGCTGGTGTGTCTAAAAATCAGGCGGCAGTTTCCCTGTATAAAAGCATAGATTGAATCCCTGCCTTCTATAAGAGGCGGAGTTTAGAG
Organism: Desulfobacterota bacterium M19; assembly: GCA_048820955.1. Taxonomy (GTDB): domain Bacteria; phylum Desulfobacterota; class Desulfobulbia; order Desulfobulbales; family VMSU01; genus JAADIV01. Next base: position 334,592 of record JBMERE010000001.1, read on the forward strand.
ATTTTATTGATGGTTGGCAAATGAAGATTCTTCTGGTGATGGCGGGCGGCAGCCTTGGGGCTCTATCCCGTTACGGTGTAGCCCTGCTTGCCGCGCGGCTTATTGGAACGAGATTCCCCTGGGGGACTCTCATCGTCAATCTGACAGGTTGTTTCCTCATTGGTTTTGTCTATTCTCTGGGCGCTCGGAACAGTCTGGTGAGTCCTTCGGTACGGCTCTTTTTCATGACCGGTTATCTTGGCGCTCTCACCACCTTTTCATCATTTGCTCTGGAGACGGTTAACTCCGCCCTGACAACCACGCCCATGATTACGGCGGCCAACTTTCTTTCCAATAATATCCTGGGAGCGGCCCTGGTTTTTCTGGGGATGTGGGCGGGTCGTCTCGGTTAGGAGGATAATTGAAGATGCTGCGCTATAAGATTATTGAGATATTTACCAGCGAAGAGGCACGATGGCATGGGCGGGCGCTCTATGGTGCTGTTGTTGAGTATGTCAACGACTTGAAAATAGCGGCCCGCACTATAGTAACGCGCGGTTTTGAGGGGTCTTACGAGAACGGAGAGGTTGCCACCGGCAGGCTCGAAGCCTTGAGCTATAATATGCCCCTCTCAATTACTATTATGATGCCGGCCTCGGAGCTTGATCTTGTTCTCACCACTATTGAAGATATGGTGGGAGACGGCATCATTGCCGTGCGTGATCTTGATGTTGTGGCTCACAAGACCCAGGGGCTGCTCATGCCGCGCTACATGCGGGTGCGTGAGATCATGACCCCATCTCCTCAAACGGCGGGCATAAACACCCCGCTCGGTGAAGTGGCCCGTCTGCTGCTCTCCGCCTCCTTCACCGGACTGCCGGTGGTTGACCAGGATAATCGCCCCATCGGGGTAATTGCGCAGGGAGACCTGATCTATAAGGCCAAAATGCCCATGCGCCTGGGGCTGCTGGCGCAATGCGGCCAGGAGAAAACGGCTGCCGCTCTTGAGGACTTAAATTCCAGGAGCGCCGGTGAGATCATGACTCAGCCTCCCGTCGTCATTGAACAGGATAAACTGGTGACCGAGGCCGTCAACCTTATGATTGCCAAGAAGGTCAAGCGTCTGCCGGTCATTGATACGGCAGGTAAACTGGTGGGAATACTTTCCCGGGTCGATGTCTTTCACACCATCACCAGAAAATGTCCGGACTGGAGCGGTTTTCAGGGCCAGGATATCCAGGTGGAAAATCTGCGTTTTGTGTCCGACATTGTGCGGCGTGATACCGCGGCCTACACCGTGCTGCCGGATACCACGGTGAGTGAGGTCATGCGGGTAATCGACAGTAACGATATTCAACGGGTCTGCGTGGTAGACAAGGATGGATTTCTGCTTGGCATTATCTCCGACCGGGATTTGCTCATTGCCTTTATCGACCGCCATCCCGGTATCTGGGATTATTTTGTGGGCGGCCTTTCTTTTACCGAACGGGGTCGGCGGCACAAGAAACTGAGAGAACATCTGCAGGCCAATACGGCTGCCGATGTTATGAACCGCGAGATTACGACGATCAGGGAGGATGCCCCCATTGAGGAGGCCATTAAGATCATGTTAGACAAGGTTATAAAGCATCTGCCTGTCCTTGATGCCGAAGGGAAGTTCAAGGGCTTAATAAGCCGGGATTCGCTTTTGCACTGGGGGCTGGTCTCCGGGTAGCCAGGCTTTGCCGCAGGAAGATACGCACGGCGCTGTGAAGTTCTTTGCTGTAATAATTGACAGAATAGACTTTTGAGTCTATCATCTACCAGAAAGAATGATAATGGCGATGGGGTTCGCCTTTAAGCGCTTCTGCTGAAGCTAATGACTCCTGCTCTTTAAAATGGGCAGGAGCTTTTTTTTGCTTTCAACTTCAAAGAGGTGCGGGCTTATGGATAAACGTATCTTGTTTAATCTGCTGCAGGTTGCCGTGGTAATCTTGTTCTCCCCGCTGGTCGCCGGGGTTACCAACCGTTTGAAAGAGATTGTGCAGTCCAGACGCGGCCCGAGTATCCTGCAGCCATATCGTGATCTGCGGAAACTTTTTCATAAAGATGAAGTCGTTTCCGAGCGCAGCTCATGGCTCTTTCGTTTCACCCCCTATCTGACTTTTGTCACCCCCCTCTTTGTCACCCTGCTCATCCCGGTATTAACGGATTACCCGCTTTTTTTTGCCTTTATGGGAGATATGATCGGCGGCGGATTCATGCTGGCATTAGGCGGTTTTTTCGCGACGCTTGCCGCCGTTGATACCGCCAATCCTTACGGCCCCATGGGCGCCAGCCGCACAAGGATGGTGGGCTTTCTGGCGGAGCCGGTTTTCATGATCGTCTTCTTCACGGTTTCCTTTGTTGCGGGTTCAACGATTCCTTTCATTGTGCAGCAGGCCTGGGTAACACCGCCAACCAATTTTTTCGAGCCTTCACATATCCTGCTTATGCTGGCCTTTCTGATGCTGATCCTGGCTGAAGGCGGCCGTATTCCGGTGGATAATCCCAGCGGCCATTTTGAGCTGGCCATGATTGATGAATCGAAGACCCTGGAGTATTCCGGACGCGGCGCGGCGCTCATTAAATGGGGTGGTTACATGAAGTTCTTTGTGCTGCTCTGTATATTCCTGAATGTTCTGGTAACCCCGTGGGGACTGGCGTATGTGCAGACTTTTGCCGCTGTAATGTTCGCCATCCCGCTGGTTCTCGGGAAAATATTCTGTTTCATATTAGTGCTTGTGGTCATTGAATCATCCCTGTCAAAACTTCGCCTGTTTCGGATTGCTGAATTTCTGGGGGCTGCCTTTATTACCTCCGTGGCCGCGATGATTACCAAGTTATTTATCTCTTAGGAGGGTGGGAAATGGCTTATCCTGGATTATTCCCCTGGCTGCAGAGTCTGAATGCCCTGGCCGGCGGCTTTTTTTTGTTATGCGCCTTTGGCCTGGTGGCCGTCCGCCAGGCTCAGAACTGTCTGCGGCTGTTTGTCGCTCAGTCACTTTTCCTCTGTCTCTCTGCCTTTATGCTCGGTATACTGCTGCATTCCAGCGATCTTATAGTCGTGGGGATAATTGATTTTATCAGTAAACCCATTGTGATTCCGTGGCTGCTGCGGCGGACGGTGGGCGGGGAGGTTCACACCCGCCGGGAGATTACCCAGGTCTTTAATATTCCCACCTCACTGCTCATTGCCCTGGCCCTGACCATCAGCGCTTATCTGTTCGCGACCCCTCTGCTGCGGGCCGGTAATGCCGGGGATCTCATCGGCTCTAATCTACCCATCGGCCTGGCCGGTCTCTTGATCGGGGCCTTTACCATGGCGGTGCGGCGTGAGGCGGTGCCCATGGCTCTGGCCCTGATTTCCATGGAAAATTCGGCCTTCTTTGCCGGTATCGCCATCGCGCCGGATTTCCCCCTGATTGCCGAGGTCTCCATTGCCTTTGACGTGCTGATTCTGACCTTTCTTGTCGGTCTGCTCACCCGTGCTGTTCATCAACAGATCGGTACTACGGCGGTGGGGAAACTCACTGAGCTCAGGGAGGCAAATAAGTCATGATTTTGATTCTTGTACTGCTGCTTCCCATGACAGCCGTGTTGTTGTCGTTATTACCTCTGGCAAAGCGCTTTGCGCCCGTTGTCACTCTGCTGACGCAGATTGCCGTATTTTGCATGGCACTCAGCCTGGCTTTACAGGTGTCAACGGGTAGAACGGTGATTGGCCTGGCCAACTGGCTTGAATTAGACGGTCTGAGTGCCCTGGTGCTGCTGTTAGTTGCCTTTGTCGCCCTCACCGCGGCCTTATTCTCATGGGGTTATATCTTCGCCCACGAAAAATCGGCCCGGCGGATTCGATTTTATTACGCCCAGTTCAATTTATTTGTTTTTGCCCTGGTGGCGGTACCGGTGCTGGTTGAACCGGCATTTGTCTGGATTGCCATCGAGTTCACCGCCATGTTTTCGGTACTGCTGGTGGCCTTTGGCAACACCCGTGAGGCGCTGGAGGCGGCCTGGAAATACATTGTCCTGATGTTTATCGGCGCGGTTATCGCCCTGCTTGGCTTCCTGATTCTGTTCTGGGCGCAGAAAAATGCCGGCGGCGGTCTTTATACCTGGGAGGGTCTGCGTCTGTCGGCCGGTCATATGTCTCCAGTTCTCTTGAAAACGGCCTTTTTGCTGATTCTTGTCGGCTTTGGCACCAAGGTCGGTTTTGTACCGCTCCATACCTGGCTGCCGGATGCCCATAGTCAGGCCCCGGCCCCGGTGTGCTCTCTGCTGTCGGCTGTTAAAACCACCGTGGCCCTCTATGCCATTCTGCGTTTGCTGCCCTTGCTGCCCAATGCTCCCATCTATATCTGGATGCAGACCATCGGCTTGATTTCTGTCGGTGTGGCGTCCTTTCTTATCCTGCAGGTGCGTGATTATAAACGGCTTTTTGCCTTTTCAACGGTGGAGCATATGGGGATCATTTTTGTTGCCGCCGGTCTGGGAGGCAGGGGTGGAAGTTACGGAGCCCTGTTGCAAATGCTCAGTCACGGCCTGACGAAATCATTCTGCTTCCTGGCCACGGGCGCTGTGCTGCTGGTTGCCGGCACCAGGGAAATCGGCGAGGTACGCGGCTTGATCCGCACCTCGCCGGTGGCCGGTCTGGCCTTGCTTTTCGGGGCTCTGGCCATCGGCGGAGCGCCGCCCTTTGCCGTATTTTTCAGTGAATTTTTTATCTTTCGCGCTGGTGTGGCAGGGCGGCATTATCTGGTGATCTCGTTGTTGCTTCTTTTCATTGTCGTGGCGTTCTTCGGGATTTTGCTGCATGTGACCCGGATGGTTTTCGGTAAACCGGTGCCGGTTAACGCCGCAACCTCCGGCCAGGTGCCCTTCAGTTGTACTCTGGCTCTCGTGCTGGCCGCCATTCCCGTTATTGTTCTTGGAGTTTATGAACCGGCACCGCTCCATAAACTGCTGACCTTTGCCGTATCCAACCTGACAGGGGGGATGCCATGAATCTTGCTGAACTGGAAAAAGAAATTACCCGGCGCTGGCCTGCCGGGGTGAAGATACATGGTAGCAGTGATACAAGGTTTTTAGTGTTTGAGTCGGCTGTTGGCCTGTTGCGGGAGATATGCGGCTGGCTGTTTACGGAGGTCTCCCTGCCCTTTGGTGGCACTATTGCGGAAGAAGGAGCGGAGGAATGGGAACTGCGTCATGTCTTCTATGGGGTCAAGGGCGGCGGCTGGGTGCAGGTGACGGCGCACCAGCCATTGGCGCTGAAAACTTTTCCCAGTATCAGTACCACGGTACATGCGGCCTCCTGGCAGGAACGGGAAATTGAGGATCTCTTTGGTCTGACCTTTGAGGGGCATCCGCTGCTCGGTGATTTTGTCCTCCATAACGATATCTGGCAGGAAGGGGTTGAGCCTATGCGGCATTGTTTTAACGCCCGGACTCCGGTAGTCAGACGCCGGCCTGATCCTGATTGGCGGCCGCGCCGCATTGTCCACGCACCGGGTTCCTTTATCATGCCCATAGGGCCGGTTTTTGCCGGGGCCAATGAGTCTGTTCACCTGGAGCTGGAGACGGTTGGTGAGGATGTGATTCGCGCCTTCCCCCGTTTATTCTATAAATACCGCGGGGTTGAGAAGATCGCGGAAGGCCGTTCGGTGCAGGATGTTCTCCTGCTGGCGGAACGCTTCTCCGCCACCACCGCCTTCGCGCATGCCCTGGCCTTTTGTCAGGCCGCGGAAAATATCTGTGCGGTTGAGGTTCCTGTCCGGGCGGCGGTTTTAAGGGTTTTTATTGCTGAGCTGGAGCGTTTTCGCCACCATGTGGGGGTTATTTCCGCTATCTGTGAATCTACTGCCCTGGCGGTGGCTGCCAGTCAGACGGCCATTCTGGAAGAGGAGCTGCTACGGTTGAGCGCTGTCCTGTCCGGGCATCGTTACCTGTTCGGTCTGGCAGCTCCCGGTGGAATGGCCCGGGATTTAGACAACGCGGCCTGTGGGGATACGTTTCGGAAATGTCAGGAGGTTTTGAGTCGTCTGGAGGGGCTGGAAGAGATGCTGAGATTTTCCAGCAGTTTCCTGGATCGTCTCGAAGAAGTTGGCATTATTTCCAGGGATGAGGCCCGTAATCACAGCCTCGTGGGGCCGATGGCGCGGGCCTCGGGTGTAGTTCATGATCTGCGGAAGATACAACCTTACAGCGGTTATCAGCGCTTTACTTTCGAGATTCCCAGGGAGCGTGAGGGAGATGGGTACGCGCGGCTGCGGGTTCTCTTTGAGGAGTCCAGGCAGAGCGTCCAGCTTATGGAGCAGGCCGCCGCGGTACTGGAGCCGGGGCCGGTGGCAGTCTCTATGCCATTACAGACCGGGGCGGCTTCAGGCTGGGTGGAGGCGCCCAGGGGGGCTGCTTTTCACTGGCTGCGCCTGGGAGAAGACGGCCGGGTGGCTCGTTATCGGATCAACCCGCCGTCTTTTATTAACTGGCATGGGTTTCATCTCTGTGTTGAGAATTTTGCTTTTCAGGATTTGCCCATTATTCTGGCAACGCTGGATTTATCCGTTGCCGAAAACGATCGCTGATCGTAAGGAGTTAAAATCATGAGCCAATGGGTGCGCAGAGGCATTCAAACCGGGATCAAGACCACAGCTTACCCCAGTCGGGAAGAGACGGCAGCGGGGGTTTCCCCCGGGCTGCCTGTGGGCGGCGACTATCCGGCCCGGACGATTGAAGGGTTGATTGAGCGCTGTCCGACCCAGGCCCTTAGCGAGACTGATCAGCGTCTTGTGGTGGATTATCGGCGCTGTGTGCATTGCTTCCGCTGTCAGAACGACCCCGCCATGGCTGTTATGTGGCAGCAGGGCTACGAATGGGCCGGACTGGCTGCCAACAAGGATGAGCCTTCGGGGCTTCCGGGTAGTGTGTTCCGCCATTCCATCAACATTCTGGTTGTTGACGCCGGAGATTGCGGTGCCTGTCTCCACGAGGTCAAACAACTTAATAATCCTTATTATAATATGCATCGGCTGGGATTTTTTATTACCCCGACTCCGCGGCAGGCGGATGTTCTCCTTGTTGTCGGGCCGGGCAGCGATCAGATGCGTGTGGCGCTGCAAAAGGCGTATGAGGCTATGCCAACTCCGAAGCGGGTGGTGGCGGTGGGGACCTGCGCCCTTTCCGGCAGCGTGTTTGGGCCGAGCTTTGTCTGCGCCGGTGGAATCGGGCAGATTCTGCCGGTGGATATTGAAATACCCGGTCAGCCCCCGCCGCCTCTGGCGATTTTGCACGGGCTGCTGGCAGTTGTCGGGCGTAAGGCTCCGGCGGCGCTGACCTCCCCTGAGCTGCCGGTTACGTAAGTGCCTCATAACCACACTCTTGATTTATAACATCTCGGAATGTAAGCGTCCCTGGAGCGCTTACCCGGTTACTTCCAAGGAGCGTGTATGATGAATTTCACCATCTTTCTCTACATTATGGCGGCCTGCGGCTTTGGTATCGTCCTGGCGCTGGTTCTGCCGCAGCGCCAAAGCCCTAAGGTTATCGCCTGCTTTGGCAGCCTGACGGCGCTCCTGCTCATTTACGGCGGCAGCCGGGCGCTTTTTGCCGCCTCGGCCATTGAAAAAACATTGTGGACTATCCCTGCTGTTGGCCATGTTGTTGTCCGCTTAGACTCTTTATCCGGCCTTTTTCTGCTGGTGGCCGGGGTGGTATTTCTGGCGGTTTCGATTTTTTCCGGCTCCATATTGTTGTCTTTGCTGCACCGCTACAACCTCAAAGTCTACGCCCTGATGTATTTTTCTCTGCTTGCCGCTATTATCTGGATTCTCATTGCCGGCGATGTGTTTTCGTTCCTCCTGGCCTGGGAGATCATGTCCATTCTCTGCTATCTGCTGGTGGCCTATGAATATGAGGAGGATGAAAACAGCAGGGCCGGTTATATGCTGCTGGTGATGAGCGAGGCCGGTACGCTGGCCGCGGCCCTCGGTATGCTGCTGTTAGCCGGTCATGCCGGGTCGCTGGAGTTCACCGCCCTGAAACATGCCGGGGCTGCGGGCCAAATCTCTGCCGCGACACGCTGGATAATCTTCTTACTGACCTTTTTCGGTTTTGGGGTTAAGGCGGGGCTGGTACCGGTGAATCTCTGGCTGCCGCGGGCCTACACCGCCGCGCCTGCCGCCTTTGCGCCGCTCCTGGCGGGAGCAACCCTTAACCTCGGCCTTTACGGTATTCTTCGCTTTAACGGGGAAATTCTGCCGGTCTTGTCCGCCGGCCCCGGTCTTGTTGTACTCATCGTCGGCACCATTACGGCGTTGCTTGGCATACTCTACGCTACCACGGAAAATGATTTAAAGACTATGCTGGCCCACAGTTCAATAGAGAACGCCGGGATTATTACGGTGGGTTTCGGGGCGGGATTTGTTTTCACGGCCACTGCCAAGCCTGTTTTAGCCGGATTCGCCTTTCTGGTGGCCCTTTATCATATGACGAATCATTCACTTTATAAAACGCTTCTGCTTATCGGGGCGGGGGTGGTGGATGAGCGTGTTGGAACACGCAATCTTAACCGCCTGGGCGGCCTGATCCGCCGCTTGCCCGTTACTTCGTTATTATTTCTGACCGGGGTGTTGAGTATTGCCGCTCTGCCGCCCTTCAACGGCTTTGTCAGTGAATGGCTCACCCTGCAGACTCTTTTGCGCAGCACGGAGCTTGCTTCCACCCCTCAGAAAATCGTTTTTGCCCTGTGCGGCGCCGGCTTAGCCCTGACAGCCGCTCTGGCGGTAACCTGTTTTGCCAAGGCCTTTGCCATGGGTTTTCTGGGCATGTCCCGTTCCCAGAGAGCTGAAGAGGCAACAGAACCGCAATCTTCGGCACTGGCCTCTATGGCGATTCTTTCCGTGCTTTGCCTCCTGCTGGGTATCCTGCCGACTTATGTTATCGGGGGCTTGAACCGGGCTGTTCAGCCGGTTTCGGCCGTAAACGCGGCCGCGACGCTTGTGCCGCCGTTTTTCAGCGGCAGCCCTGGTCATGAAAAATTACCGGCCGCTTTTCGCCGTGACTTTCATGACCTCGGTGCCCAGGTGGGCCAGCAAATCGCACCGGGGCCGGGGCTGGTCATTCTCCACCGGGGCGGCGTTAAGAACCCGGTTGTCTTCGCGGCCGCGCCCACCTATCTCTTCATTGTTCTTGTCGGCATGCTGCTTATTTTGTTCGTGGTAGTAAATCTGGTCGTCGGCTGGCGGCGGCTGGTAATCAGGCGGCCATGCTGGGATGGCGGTATTCGTCGTCTGCTGCCGGAAATGACTTATACTGCTACTGGTTTCTCGAATCCGGTGCGGGTCGTTTTTCAGTCCGTTTTCCGTCCCACCATCGTGGAAGACACCCGTGAAACGGTGGGAGAACATTTTCGCACCGCCATTCACCGCCAGGATGAAAATGCCCATATTCTGGATCGTCTCCTGTTAGCTCCAGGGCGTAAAACAGCAATGAACGCCGCCCGTTTCTTTGCCGGTATGCATCAAGGACGGCTCAATGCCTATGTCGCCTATGTGTTGGGGGCACTGCTGGTCGGCTTGTTGATGAATCACCTGTTGTAGAAAAATGGGGGCGCTTGCAAACTAAAAGTCCATCAATGATGAAAATTACGCAAAAGGGGGGAGGAGAATAAAAAAAAGGACTTACTGCCCTCAGGCCATAAGTCCTTGAAATAATATATGGTAGCGGGGAGAGGATTCGAACCTCTGACCTTCGGGTTATGAGCCCGACGAGCTACCGGACTGCTCCACCCCGCGTCACATCCACATACTATAATCTATCGTGTTTTATTGTCAAGTTGATAAAGAGTGATTGTCAATAATTTCCTGGAGCGCGGTGAAGATCACGGTCGGTAACCCGGTCAGCTTTCCCTGGCGGTTGACCACGGCGTGTACCGTAAAGCCCTTAACCAGTAATCTCTGGTCAGTGGCCTGCCGTATTTCGTAATTGAAACGGCAGGACAGGCGTTTAACCCAGGCGAAGGTAGTGGCAATTTCTATCAAATCATCATAACGGGCCGGGGCCTTGTAGCGGCTGTAAGCTTCCACTACCGGCATAATCAGGCCGTGGTCTTCCAGTTCACGGTAGCTGATTCCGCGTTCCCGCATCAGTTCGGTACGGCCCCGTTCAAAATAACGCAGATAATTCCCATAATAGACTACCCCGCCGGCATCGGTATCACCATAAAGTACCCTGGCCCGGCAGTGATGAGGGGCAATCATCTCTATTTCTGCTGCATTGGCCATTAGATATCAGAGCAGAATTTTAAAAAAATCTTCGCCGTTGGCCAGATGTCGGCCGTAACGATGAGCGTTCTGTTCGCTGTAGGCCGGGCCGCCGCTCATTGAGGTTCGGGAGTCATAAATGAGCAGAGGCACCGCCTTGGAAATATGGGAGCGCAGACTGACGGGGGTGTAGTGATCCGGGGTTACCGCCATCCGGAATTCCGTGTCCTTCAAGGCGGCCAGCAGAGGGCGGACAATCTTTTGATCAAAGTCCTCAATGGCCTGTATCTTTTCTGCTACCAGCCCTTGATGACCTGCCTCGTCGGCAGCCTCGACATGGACAAAAACCAGGTCGTGACGGGTGGCGGCCTCTATGGCCGCCTGGGCCTTGCCCTGATAGTTGGTGTCGAGATAACCGGTGGCGCCCGGTACTGTAATTACCTCCATCCCGGCGTAGATAGCAATACCCTTGAGGAGATCAACTGCTGAGATCAGGGCACCGCTGATTCCATAGTGGCTGCTGAGTTTTGCCATCTCCGGAGCCTTGCCCTCTCCCCAGAGCCAGATGGCGTTGGCCGGATTTTTCCCCGCTGCCAGCCGGAGGCGGTTCACTTTCTGGCGGTTCAAAATATCTCTGGCCCCGTTTACCAGCCCGGCAAAAGGTTCCTGGGCCTGGTAGCGCTGCCAATACTCGTTAATTTCGTGTCCGGTGTGATCGTGGGGCGGGGTGGTACTCAGGGCGGGATATTCACCCCGGGTTACGAGAAGATGGCGGTAGCTGACTCCCGGATAGAAATGAATGGCCGCATTATTTAATTCAGCAGCCAGGGCGGCAATGAGTTCTCCGGCCTCCGGGGTGGAGATATGACCGGCGCTGTAATCGGTCATTACCAGTTTTTCATCTTTTTCGGTCAGGGTCACCAGATTGCAGCGGAAGGCGGTTTCATCGGCCGCGAGATGAACATTCATACTGGCCGCCTCCAGGGGAGCCCGGCCGCTGTAAAAGCGTTCCGGCCGATAACCGAGAAGGGAGAGATTGGCCACATCGCTGCCTGGCGCCATACCATGGGGTACGGTGGCCAGGGTAAAGAGTTCTCCGGCCGCGGCGAGGCCGTCCATGGCCGGGGTATGGGCCGCCTCCATGGGGGTACGGCCGTTTAATTCGGCCAGTGGCTCATCACCCATGCCGTCACATACCAGAATAAAATATTTCATAGCTGTCCTATTCCAGAATCCTGATGATTACCGGTGTCTTGGCGCATATAGCCAGCTGATCAATCTCGTTCATGGCCTGTGCCACGGATTTTTCGGCTGCCCGGTGGGTTCTGATAACCACAGGTACCGGCCCCCTTTCCAGCCTTTTCTGCTGGATTACCGATTCAATACTGATCTCGTTGTTCCCCAGAATACCGGCGATATTGGCCAGAACCCCCGGTTCATCCATAACCGACATCCGGAAATAATAGGCGCCCCTGAGTTGCTCCATGGGGGTAATCCGGCCCTTGATTATATTATCCTCTACAAAGGCCAGGCCGGGTACCCGGTTAATGGCTCCAGCGGCGATATCCCTGGCAATATCGATAATATCGGCGACCACGGCGCTGCCGGTGGGCATCTTTCCCGCTCCCTGGCCGTAAAGCAGAATGTCACCCGCCATGTCGCCGTTGAAATTTACCGCGTTATAAGCCCCGTTGACGCTGGCCAGTATATGATCTTCCGGTACCATTGTGGGGTGGACTCTGGCCTCAACGTTATCACCATGATTAATACTGACAGCCAGTAATTTAATGCGATAGCCGAACTGTCTGGCGTAGACAATGTCAATCGGTTCAATGCGGGAAATTCCCTCCACATGGATGTCCTTGAGCCGGACATTGATGCCATAGGCCATGGCAATGAGAATGGCCAGCTTATGGGCGGTATCTATACCGTCAATATCATAGGTGGGGTCGGCCTCGGCATATCCCTTCTCCTGGGCTTCACGCAGAACCTCGGCAAAGGGCAGTCCTTCATCGGTCATGCGGCTTAAAATATAATTTGCCGTACCATTCAGAATACCTATGATGGAGTTGATAGTATTGGCGGCCATGCCCTCCTTCAGGGTCTTGATGACCGGAATGCCGCCGGCCACCGAGGCCTCCATCCCCACCGCGACCCCAGCCTCCGCTGCCGCGGCCAGAATCTCCCGGCCCGCGGTTGACATCAGAGCCTTGTTGGCGGTTACCACATGCTTGCCCATGGCAATAGCTTCCAGCACCAGGGTACGCGCTGGTTCAATACCGCCGATTAATTCAACAACTATATCAATGGCCGGATCATTCAACACATCCTCAGCCTGATTGCTTAACCGGCACTGGTTAAATTCCGGCGGCAGGGACCGGGCGCTGCGATCTGCTACCCTGGCCAGGGTAATATTCAGACCGGTCTTGCGTCGCAGGTTTTCCGCCTGGCGGTGCAAGACCTCGGCAGTGCCGCTGCCCACCGTGCCGAAACCAATTATCCCGACTTTAATTTCTTTCATATGTTTATCTCGTATTGCGATTGCCGCAGCTCGCGTATCTGTCCGCTGTTCATGGGAAATACCTTGCCATAACAGTCCGTAAAACGTATAAGTAATGGTTTTTAGCCGATTACGGCCATATTATCAACGCTTTTATGGGGCTGCTTCTAAGGCCCGGTAAAAAAATAACATGGCCAATCCTGCATCTTATTTTCAGGCCATAAGAGGATTCAGGAGTGGCGTTATGCAATCGGTACTTAAAAAGTTTAAGCGCGCGTATGGCAGGTAGATATTCCCACAAACTAAAACTAAAATCATTACCCTCCGCCTGGCGGTTCATCGGCCCGATATTCAAGCGCTGCCGGTGGCGGATAACCGCTGGGATTATGGCTCTGCTGGCAGTTGATCTCTGTCAGCTTGTTATTCCCCGGATTATAAAGTGGGCCGTTGACGGCCTTAGAAATCATACGGTAGACGGCGGTCAGTTACGAAATTATGCCGCTTTGATTATGCTTCTGGCTCTGACAGTGGCGGTTTTACGTTTTCTGTGGCGTTATTTTATTCTGGGGTTTTCCCGCCTTCTCGAACAGGATATTCGTGATGCCCTGTTTCATCATCTCCTGAGTCTGGACAGCGCCTTTTTTCAACGTCGGAGTCCCGGCCAGTTAATCGCCCTGGCCACCAACGATCTCACCGCCGTGCAGATGGCCTGCGGCATGGGGCTTATCGCCGCCATAGACGCTCTGCTCATGTCTTTTGCCGCCATATCCTGCATGGCTTATATCGACCCGCGTCTTACCTTGCTGGCCATCCTGCCCTTCCCGGTGCTGGCCGTAACCACCCGTTTTCTGGCCTCCCGTCTGCACCGTCATTTCAAGCGGGTACAGGAGCAATTCTCTCTTCTGACAGAAGAGGCCCGCGGCGCGATAAATAATATCCGCCTTCTGAAAATATATACCCGTGAAACGGCCCAGTGCGCCCAGTTTGATATCACGGGACGCAGTTATATAAAACACAGTCTGAAAGTCGCTAAAATCCAGGGGGTACTTTTCCCGGCCTCCGGGTTTATTGCCAACATCAGCTTGTTGATTATTGTTTTTTTCGGGGGGCAAATGGTTATCAGCGGCACAATCAGCATTGGTGGTTTTGTGGCTTTTATCAGTTATCTCTTCATGCTTACCTGGCCCATGATGGCCCTGGGCTGGGTGAGCAATCTCTTTCAGCGTGGTCTGACCTCGCTGGCCCGGATTCAGGAGGTGATGGACGAGCGTCCTCTTTTGCTGCCGGTAACCGGGGGTCGTAAAATCGGCCGGCCGGATATTATCAGTCTCCGCCACCTTACCTTTACTTACCCCGGCCAGGAGAGGCCGATGTTAAGGGATATAAACCTGGATATCCGCCCCGGTCTATTAGGGGTTGTCGGCCGCACAGGCAGTGGTAAATCCACTCTTTGCGCTCTGCTGGCCCGTCTCTATCCTGTAGAACGGGGCCAGTTTTGTATTAATAAACTGGATGTAAATGATATTGATCTTAATTCCTGTCGTCGATTATTGTCCTTTGTACCTCAGAGCGCTGTACTTTTCTCTACAACCATTGCTGGAAATATCGCCTTCGGGGCGCCTGAGACGGGTAGGGAAGAGATCATGTCGGCGGCGAGAGCGGCGGCCATACATGATGAAATAATGGCCTTTCCGCATGGTTATGAGACTGAAATCGGCGAGAAGGGGGTGAAGCTGTCCGGCGGTCAGCAGCAGAGGATTGCTCTGGCCAGAGCCTTGCTGCTGCGCGCCCCCATACTCTTGATTGATGACGCTCTGGCGGCGGTTGATGCCGAGGCCGAGGACAGAATAATGGCCCATATTCTGACCTATGCCGAGGGGAATATGGTGATTATGGTTACCAACCGTTTAAGTCCTTTGCGCCGGGCCCGGCAAATAGTGGTACTGGATAACGGCCGGCTTACTGCCCTGGGGTCTCACCGGGAATTAATTGCCGGCAGCGATATTTACCGGGAAATCTACGCTCATCAGGAGTTTGGAAATAATAAGGCGGAATGGAATAATTCTGTCGGTCATATATCAAGTCCTGCCGGTCGAAGCCATGCTGCATAATTACGGTTATTTTGAAGAAGATAAACTGGGTAATCTGGGTGATACCGCCCTCTGGCGCCGAATTTTAAGACAGGTTCGTCCCCAGCTCAGCAATATTATTCTGGCCATTATACTTTCTCTCGCGGTTATCGCTGCCAATCTTACCCTGCCCTGGCTTGTACGTCTCGCCATTGATAAATATATTATGGCCGCTCATCTCAGCACTGCGGCCCGGCTGCGGGGTCTGGAAGATATTGCCCTGGTTTTTATTGTTATGGTCATCGGCGGTTTCGCGGCCAATTTCTTTCAGGTTACGGTGCTGGAGTACAGCGGCCAGCACATTATGCACGGCCTGCGCCAGCGTCTGCTGGCTCATCTCCTCTCCCTGGATGTCACTTTCTTTAATAATACTCCGGTGGGAAAACTGGTGACCAGGCTTACCAATGACATTCAGAATCTGCATGAAATGTTCACGTCGGTTATCACCACTATTTTTAATGATATTCTGCAATTATCGGCTATTCTGATTATTCTTTTTTATATGAACCGGCACTTGGCTCTGCTCATGTGCGCTCTGCTGCCTCTTATAGTTATTCATTCCCTGTTTTTCAGCCGTATGGCTCGCCAGGCCTTTCGTAAAATCCGTACCCAACTGGCCATTATCAACTCCTTTATGCAGGAGAGTTTAACCGGTATTGCCTTAATTCAGCATTTTCTGAGAGAGACTGATACTGAGAAACAATTTCGGCGCCAGAACCGGATATTTCAGCGTCAGACCATGTACCAGATCAAGATATTCGGCGTTTTTCTGCCTATTATCGAGATTATCAGTACCTTGTCCATCGCTCTGATTATCTGGATAGGCGGCCGGGAGGTTATGAAAGGCACCACCACTATCGGTGAGTTGGCCGCTTTTCTTGCCTATATGCGTCTTTTTTTTAAACCAATTCGTGAGGTTGCCCAGAAATATTCCATTGTGCAGTCGGCTATGGCCTCGGCAGAACGAATATTTGAGCTGCTTGACCGGCAGCCTGACATCTCAACGGTGGGAGGTCTGCGCCTGCCGAACCTGAAGGGCGGTATTCGTTTCATGGGGGTCACCCTTGCCTATAAGCGGGATGAGCCTGTTATCAGTGGTTTCAATCTTAATATTGCCCCTGGTGAGCAGCTGGCCATTGTCGGCCCCACCGGAGCGGGTAAGACCTCTATTGTTAATCTGCTGGAACGGCTTTATGAACCGCGGCAGGGTAAAATTTACATCGACGATCACCCTCTGGCCGATTTTGATCTGGACTGGCTGCGCAGTTGTATCGGTCTGGTCATGCAGGATGTTCTGTTAATGCCTGCCAGCCTGCGGGATAATCTTATCTTCGGCAGTTCGGTTGACGAGGAGAGATTAAGGGCGGTGGTGCGGGATTCCCAGTTAGAGATGGTGGTGCGGGAACTGCCCCGGGGGCTGGATACCATGGTCGGCGAAGGGGGCTGGCAGTTATCGCAGGGCCAGAAGCAGCTTCTCGCCCTGGGCCGGGTTATGCTGCGTGACCCCCGTATCCTGATTCTGGATGAGGCCACCGCCAATATTGATTCCATCACTGAATCTCTGCTGGAGAAGGCCGTTTCGCATACGATCCGGAACCGCACCAGTATTGTCATTGCCCATCGGTTGTCCACCATCCGTAACGCTCAGCGTATCGTAGTTTTGAGCCGGGGGCAGATAAGGGAAGAGGGCGGTTATGATGAATTGCTGGAACGCGGCGGGTTATTTGCCCGCCTGATTAAATTACAGCAGGCCCGGGAAGGGATTGGCCGGCCTGGCTTTGCTTGAGCTGTTATTGATTTCCGGTAAGCTAAAGTGTGGTTTGTGGAGCGCTTACCCTTCAGCTGTCCAGCACGTCGCGGACAAAGCGTACCAGGTCGCAGCGTTGCACCGGTTTATGAATATATAGTTTAATCCCCATTTTCAGGGCCTGTTCCTTTGAGATTACGGAGCTGTAGCCGGTGCAGAGAATAACAGGCAAATCCGGCCGCAGAGCCAGGACTTCCGCTGCTAATTCGTGGCCGCTTATTTCCGGCATGGTCTGATCCGTGAGCAGGAGATCAAAGGCGTCCGGATTGGTGGTGAATGCTTTCAGCGCGGCGTTGCTGCTGGTGAGAGCCGTAACCTTGTACCCCTGTTTTTCGAGCAGGGCCTTTTGGAGTTCGGCAATCATTTTCTCATCATCCACCACCATAATATGCTCAGTCCCCATGGGTAGATCCGCTATTACGGGGGCCGTGTCTCTCTCTTCTGCCGCGGGCAGCACCGGGAACAGGACACGGAACTCTGAACCAACGCCTGGCTGGCTGTGTACCCGGACTATGCCGCCCATGCTGCGAGCCAGGCCGTAGACAATGGAGAGGCCGAGACCGGTGCCCTGACCCACCTTTCTTGTTGTAAAATATGGTTCGAATATATGCTGCCTGGTGGTCTTGCTCATGCCGCAGCCATTGTCACGAACCATTATTTCGACAAAGGAGCCGGGCTGCGTCTCGTCCTGAGTCCGTAAATCACCGGCGTTTAACCGGCGGCGGCAGAGATGGATGTCAATAACCCCCCTTTCCTCATCCAGAGCCTTCAGGGCGTTAGTGCAGAGATTAACGATTATCTGATGAAGCTTGGTGGGGTCACCGTTTATCTTCCCACAGTCGCAATCAATTCTGGTACGGATATCCACACTGCTTGGCATGGAGTTACGCAGTAACTTCAAGGCCTCTTCAACAATCAGATGCGGGGCTATGGGCTGCAGACGCCCGATCTTTTTGTGGCTGAAACTCAATATCTGCTCTACCATATCCCGGGCCCGGAGAGTGGCCTTGATAACTTCTCCAAGATAAGATGTGGTCAGGCCCCTGGCCCGGGCCTCATCTTTGGCCAGCTCGCTGTAGCCTAAGACCGCGGTCAGGATATTATTGAAATCATGGGCAATGCCGCCGGCCAGAGTGCCCATGGCCTCCATTTTGTGGGCCTGGAACAGCTCCTCTTCCAGACATTTACGCTCGGTAACATCTGTGACCACATAGACCAGATAATCCAGTTTGCCGTCTTCATCCGGTACCGCGGAGCTGCTGATCTCAAAGGTTTTATGCAGGTGTTCATGGTAAATTTCGGCGCTGTGATTGTTGCCGTCCGCCATTGTCAGATCACCGGGACAGTCTTTGCAGGGGCAGTTTTTGCCGCAGAATATTTCACAGGATTTACCCCGTAATTCATCTTCCGTGGTTTTAAAAAACCGGCAGGTACTGGCGTTGGCCTGTAGGATTTTTTTATTCTTATCCATTAAAATGACCATATCGTGGAGAGCGGCAAAGGTCTTGACCCATTTCTCCTTTACCGCTTTTAATTCCCGCACCTTTTCCTCCAGTTTGGTGGCCACAATGCCGGGATAGCGGGCCAGGAAGGCCTCCTGCTCGGCTGCCATCGGCTTTGGCCGCTCTGACCCGGAGCTTGTTACGCCGCCGATTGCCTTTTCAAGCTGCTGCCAGAATTGCTGCGGGTTCAGGGGTTTGATAAGATAGGCATCCGCCCCCAGAGAACGGGCCAGCTCGCGTTCGTTATAACCTGTATAAACGGCGGAATAAAATATAAAGCGGATATCACGTAGAACAGGGTCGTTTTTCATCCGCCGCAGGAGTTCAAAACCGTCCATCCTGGGCATAAGGGCATCTGAAATTATTAAATCAGGCTTGTTCTCAGTCATCAGCTCCAGGGCTTGAATGCCGTCGCCTGCCTCCATAACCTGCCAGCCGTGATGCTCTAAGTTATAACGCAGTAAACGTCTGTCATCTCCCCGGTCTTCGACAATCAGGGTCTTCATATTTTCTCTCTCTCGATGATTTTTTTTATCTCCGTCATAACCCGCAGTGGGTCAACCGGTTTTTCGATATAGCCGTTGCAGCCGGCCGCCATAATGTTCTCCCGGTCACCGCGCATGGCGTATGAGGTCATGGCGATAATGGGGGGATTGCCCCTGGGGTTAGAGGCTCTTATGCGGCGGGTACTTTCCATACCGTCTATGCCGGGCAGCATAATGTCCATTATAATTAGATCCAGCGTGGTGCCGGCGGCGGTTTTGACTCCCTGTTCGCCATCTCTGGCGCTTAAGATCTCGTAGCCTTCTCTTTGCAGAATGTAGGTCATGAGCCGCAGGTTATCCGGATTGTCTTCTACTATTAATGCCTTTTTCATACAGCCACCTCCATTGGCAGCAGCATGGTAAATGTTGCGCCCTGGTTATAAATACTTGTTAAGTTTATCTCGCCGTGGAGAACCTCCCGCACCAGTTTGGCGGTGAGATAAAGACCCAGGCCGGTACCTGGATATTCTCCGTCACCGGCGGCATGAAGACGGACAAAGGGCTGAAAGAGGCTGCCCATGTCCTCCTGTCGGATACCGATGCCGGTATCGGCCACTTCTAAACGCACCGTTGCGTTGTTTTCACGAGTTCCGGTAATGGTAATTGTACCCTGACTGGTGAATTTAATTGCGTTTGTCAGCAGGTTCAGCAGGCATTGCAGCAACCGCCGCCGGTCGCCGCGCATGGCAATCGGCTGAATATCATGCTTTAATTCCAGGCCCTTATCCCGGGCGGATGAGCAGATAGTATCCAGAGCCTCATCCACCAGCTCATCAAGCCTGAAATTCTCCACGTAACCATCCAGTTTCCCGGCCTCTATCTTGGATATATCAATGATATCATTGATCAGAGCCAGAAGATGACGGCCGTTACGATGAATGGCGGTCAGGTTCAGCTTCTGTTCTTCATTTAACGAGCCCAGCCACTCATCGCGCAAAATAGCGGAGAAGCCTATAATGGAGTTCAGCGGTGTCCGCAATTCGTGACTGGTGGAGGCGATGAACAGTGATTTTAATTGATCCAGCTCCCGCAGTTTCCCGTTGGCAGTATTAAGATCCTCTACTGTTTCCTGCAGGTGGGCCTGAGATTCTTCCAGCTCTCTGGTGCGCTCCATGACTTTCTCCTCAAGGAGAGCGGCATTTTTAACTGTCTCCTCG
Organism: Desulfobacterota bacterium M19; assembly: GCA_048820955.1. Lineage (GTDB taxonomy): Bacteria > Desulfobacterota > Desulfobulbia > Desulfobulbales > VMSU01 > JAADIV01. The sequence goes on from JBMERE010000001.1 coordinate 354,485, forward strand.
TAAAGCCGGGAACTATGCATGGCTAAAGCCACCTGAGCGGCCACCGCCTCCATGGTTTTTATGAGTCCTTTTTCTGGTTTAGCGGTACTGCGGGTAAAGATGCAAAGGACACCGATACAGTTTTTGCCGACCAGAAGTGGAAAAGCGGCATGGAAATTAATATCGTCATTACGAGTTATGTCCAGGTTGGAGTATTCCAGTACCTCCTGGCGGTTCCAGAGAATAAGCGGCTTTTTGTTTTGGGCGCAGTTACCGCAGAGGCAGTCACCCACCTTGATCTGACGCTGGGTCAGATCAAGAACCGCGGCCGGGGAAGTCTCACGGTGGGCGGCAAGCTCAAGGGTTTGATCCGGGGTAACGAAGCAAATGGTACAGCCTTCTAAACCGCTTATCCTGCGGACTCCGTCCATGACTTTATTAAATAATTCCTGCATATCCAGGCTGGCGGCGCAGGAGATGAGTAAGCTGTTCAGGTTTTGCAGTTCCCTGTTTGCCCGCTGGGCCTCAGCCTGGCTCCGCTCACGCTCCGTCAGTTCCCGGCGCAGTTCTAAAGTCTTGGAAGTAACCTGACGGTGCAGGGTATGATTCAGAAACATCCCGGTCAGCCCTAAACCCAGAATGACGGCCATTACCGCAAAGGCGGTTTGCCAGGGGATGCCCGTCTGAACATTGATCCTGACCCAGTGCTGGCTGATTCTTGTCGCCTGCTGGTGATTAATGGAGGCAAGCCCCTTATTGATGATATCGACCAGGATCGGCCAGTCGCGGCGGACAGCGAAGTAAAGTTTACCCTGATTTACCGGGGCCGCGATTTTGAGATTAGTAAGATGCAGATGATTTATCCAATAGGCGGCTGAAGACACGTTACCCACGAGGGCCTGAGTCTGACCGCCGGAAAGGTCGATTAAGGCCTGTTTCAGAGAGGCATAGGGAATGGCGATAATGGAGGTATGCTCCCGGAGATAGGCAGCGTGGGAGGATTTGGCCTGTACTGCCACCCGCCAGGAATATATATCATCAATGGAGGAGATAAACGGAGTGCGTGAGCGGGTAACAATGACCCGGTTGAAATTCAGATAAGGCCGGGAATAAATTAAGAAACGCTGCCTTTCCGCGCTTTTGCCGACGCAGGGCAGAACATCAATACCGCCGCTTTGGGCCGCGGCCATTACCCTGGGCCAGCTTAAACCAGGTACTACCCGCAGGCGTAGTCCCAGGCGTTTACGGAGTAATTTTACATAATCGGCGGCAATTCCCTGGTAACGGCCGTTCTTGCCTAAGAATTCAAAGGGGGCAAACTCAGGATCAATGCCAAGGCGGATATCGGGATGGGCCTTGATCCAGGCTTTTTCCCTGGAAGTTAGAGTAACAGGATAAGCCCTGGCTGGAGAATCAGTGGAGACGGATCTGCCGGCCGCCGGGAAAACGGGGGCGCAAAGAATGATAACAAGAATAGATGTCAGTATTAAGGCCGCTGATTTCTTCCCTGTCCGGTCAGGGATTTCCCAACCTCCTCTTCGCATATACCCTCCTGCCGGTTTTGGAGGCAGAGACCTGATATTTTCCTGCCCTTACTGGCAAATGAACCGCTTTCGCTGGCTTTTGTCAAGGCAAAAAACGGCTTACCGGAGAAGCCGACATTGTGGGGGGTTAATTGTCTGTTTCTTCAAGCTGGGGATATGATCCCAGCCATTCAAAACTGGCGCAGGTCTCTCGCAGACGCAGTACGGCCTTATCTATAACCGGATCATCAATATGGCCCAGCAGGTCAATAAAGAACATATATTTCCCTGCCTCACCCTTAACTGGTCGTGATTCTATTCTGGTGAGGCTGATGCCGTGTTCGGCCAAAATATGCAGAACATCGTTTAAGGCCCCCGGCCGGTCTATAACGCTTAGAACAAACGAGGTTTTGTCTTTACCGCTTTTGGTCAGGGAACGCCGGCCGATGAGTAAAAAACGGGTGGTGTTACCCCGGTAATCCTCCACGCCCCGGGCAACGACCTGCAGCTCATAGGTTTTAATAGCCAGGGAGCTGGCGATGGCCCCCAGGGTATGATCTTTCTGGGCCATCTGCGCCGCCACCCCGGTGCTGAATACCGTCTGGGTAGGGATGTCGGGTAGGTTTTTGCGCAGCCACTGGCGGCATTGAGCCAGGGGCTGAGAGTGCGAAACTACCATTTTTATATCTTCTATGGCCCCGCTGAAGTTGACCAGGTTATGCTTGATGGCCAGATTAACCTCACCGCAGATCTTCACCCGGTATTTTATAAAGGAATCCAGGGTAGAGGTAACGGAGCCTTCAATAGAGTTTTCTACCGGCACAATGCCATAGGTGATGCGTCCGTGTTCCACATCATGGAAGATATCTTCGATGGTCTCCTGGGGAACGAAACGAGCCGACTGGCCGAAATATTTAACCCCGGCCAGGTGGGAGAAGGTGGCCTCCGGCCCTAAATAACCCACAGTCACCGTTTTCTGCGACAGTCTGCAGGTGGTGATAATTTCCCGGAAGATACTTATAAGCGGCGGTTCCGGGAAATCGTTATTATTCATGGCCTTAAGCCGTTCAAATATCTGTCTCTCCCGCAGCGGATCCCATTTGGCCCGTTTATTCTGGTTTTTAAGGCGGCCGATATCCTTGGCGCAGAGCAGGCGCTCTTTCAAAAGGAGTAATATCTGATTGTCTATGGAATCAATGCGTTCCCTGATAACTGAGATTGTCTTATTGGCTGCGCCGTTCTCAATGCTGCTCTCCTGCTTTTCTGTCATAATGTCTGCCAAATTCAAGTACGGGGTTAGGTAGTTTTTCTCTCGACTGACAAATTGATGCCATAAATCATAACTATTCCGCCAGGGATAATGCGCAGCTTAATAGTTACCGGAAAATATTTATTATCTTGACGAGAGACTCAAATATCGTAAATATGCAGACTAAAGTAAATTACGCCACTTGAAAAGTGAAAATAAGCAGCAATTATGTTTTTGAGGCTGTTTTGCTGATTTTTTTAGTGGTATCTGGTTATGTTTTGCGTTAAGGCTGTTGGTGGTTCTGGATAAGCATATACTGCGTTGCGGCTTTTTGACAGGTCTGGTATATCCGGATTTTCGAAGTCTGCGCCTATCTGTTTAGCCATCTTTCAGTTAGTGATGGATTTTTTATATTGTTGTTTCAAGCCTCAAGTTAAAGGTGATTGTTGATGAAAGTAAAAAACTGGATACGAAAGAACCCTGTTGTTATCAGCCGTGATACCCTTCTGCAGGAGGCGGCACAGCTCATGAAAGAATATGATATAAGGCATCTGCCGGTGGTGGATGATATGCAGTTGGTGGGGTTTATCACCGAAAGTGATTTGCGGCAGTTTTCCTTTCCTTCCATGGTCGAAGATATTCCCGTCCATCAGGTAATGGTTACCAATCCTCTGACCATTGATGCCGGCGCTTCTGTTGAGGAAGCGGCAAGAATTATTCATGACAACAAGATAGGCGGTCTGCCGGTATTAGATAATGGCAGATTGACCGGGGTTATTACCGCCTCTGATCTGCTGGCCGCTTTTATTGAGGTTCTGGGGCTGTTAAAGGCTACAACCCGCCTGGATCTTCAGATTGGTGATAATGGTGATATTGATACCGTGTCTCATATTATCATTGAGCATGGCGGTGAAATCCTGAATATGGCCACTGACAGCAATGCCGTAAGCAGTCATAAGGTTTATTCCTTCCGCCTGGAACAATGTGAAACAGACGATATGGTCAGGGCTCTGGAAGAGGCGGGACACAAAGTGTTGTCGGTCATGGAATAAATACAAGCGCTCCATGAACACCCTGCTGTGCGTACAGCAGGGCAGTGAAACGCTTGCATACGACCTTCTATATTCCGAGATGTCAGTAAAATCAGCGGTACAACCATGATCGTATGCGGGAGTATGGTTTATTGAGCATCTGCGCGTAAATAAGTTACAGCTACGGGAAAATAATGAATAAACATAAAATAAACAAGACCTATGCCGAGATAAACGCCCGCATTAAGGCGGGTGAGGCTGTGGTGGTTACTGCCGAAGAAATGACGAAGATTGTGCGGCGCGAGGGCCGGGTCAAGGCGGCGGCCAGGGTTGATGTGGTCACCACCGGCACTTTCTCCCCCATGTGCTCATCGGGCATGTTTTTCAACTTCGGGCAGACTACGCCCACCATTAAGGCCGCTGAGGTCTGGCTTAATAATGTTTCCTCCTATGCCGGATTAGCGGCGGTTGACGCCTATATCGGTGCTACTGAGCCCTGCGCCGACGATCCTTTGAATAAGGTTTATCCCGGCAGTTTCCGTTATGGGGGCGGCCATGTTATTGAAGATCTGCTTAATGGTAAAAAGGTTTTTCTTAAGGCCTCCGCTTACGGCACGGACTGTTATCCCAATCATCTGCTGGAGAAGGAAATAACCCTGGATGATCTCAGTTCCGCTTTGCTCTGTAATCCCCGCAATTGTTATCAGAACTATAATTGTGCCGTTAATCTCTCCGACAAGACCATTTATACCTATATGGGAACCATCAAATCCCAGGGGCGGAGTGCCAATTACTGCAGTGCCGGAGAATTAAGCCCTCTCTTAAATGATCCGCTCTACAAGACCATTGGTCTGGGAACGAGGATATTTTTAGGCGGCGGTGTCGGCTATGTAACCTGGCAGGGTACTCAGCATAATCCTGCCGTACCGCGGGCGAAAAACGGCAGTCCCCTGACTCCGGCCGGCACCCTCATGGTGCAGGGTGATCTAAAGCAGATGAAACCCGGCTGGCTCAAGGGGGTGAGTATTCAGGGCTATGGTTGTTCCATGGCCGTGGGGCTGGGGATTCCCATTCCTGTACTCAATGAGGAAATGGCAGGTTATACCGGGGTGTCGGATGCCGAACTCTTTACGCAGATAATTGATTACGCCTATGATTATTCCAACCGAATAAGCCGTAATTACGGCGAGGTCAGTTACGCCGAGCTTAAAAGCGGCAATATTAAGGTTAATGGTCGTCAGGTGCCTACCGCGCCGCTCTCCAGTGTGGTTAAGGCCAGGGAAATTGCTGAAACCTTAAAGGAGTGGATTATGAATGGCAAATTTTTTATTCAGGAACCGGTTCAACTGCTGCCCGACGGCCGGGAATAGATGGCAGGTGGGAAGTACAATGCCCTGAAGGATCTTCTATGTTCTCTGAGGCAGGTGGCGGTGGCCTTCTCCGGCGGGGTTGACAGCTCCTTTCTGCTGTGGGCTGCTCATGAAGTTTTAGGCCCGGAGAAGGTTACTGCCATTTTTGCCGATTCCATTGTCCAGCTGCCGGAAGAGGGCAGACGGGCGGTGCAGACGGCAAAATTCATCGGGGTCAATCTAAATATTATTAAGTTCGATATTCTGGCTCTTGCCGAATTCAGGGCCAATGGTGTGGAACGTTGTTATTTCTGCAAACGCCATATATTTTCATCTTTTTCAGAGAGCCTTAAGCCGGATACGATACTCATTGATGGTACCAATCTTGATGACAGCCGCCAAATCCGGCCCGGCGCGCGGGCCTGCCGGGAATTGGGGGTTAGAAGTCCCCTTCTGGAGGCCGGAATTACCAAGAAAGAAATTCGCAGCATGAGCCGGGAGCGGGGACTGGCGACCTGGGCCAGGCACTCTGCCTCCTGTCTGGCCACCAGAATCGCCTTTGATCAGCCTATTACGGCTGAGGATCTAACCATAGTTGCCAAGGCCGAGAATTTCCTTCATAAAATGGGGTTCATGGGCTGCCGTCTGCGCCTGCGGGGCACCACTGCCACGATTGAACTTGCCGCCGGTGATATCAGCCGCCTGATGGAGGATAATTGCCGACAGCAGATGGCAGACTTCTGCTATTCTCTGGGGCTTAAAAAAGTTTTGCTTGACCTTTGCGAGAGAGAAGGTATTTTGTTTTAAATTTTACGTAATTCAATTGGGGTCGGGATGTGGCTCAGCCTGGTAGAGCACTTGCTTCGGGAGTAAGGGGTCGGAGGTTCAAATCCTCTCATCCCGACCAATTTTGTCTTTTCATTCGATGTTGGATGTTTATTTTCTACAGTTATGAAAAATAAAAATGGCGGGGCCGGTTGCCCTGCTGAATTGTTCTTCTAAGGGCCTTCAATAAAACTGAAGGCCTTTTTTTGTTTATCATGCACCCCCTGGAAAAAAAGGTTCTCAACAACTGTCTTGCCCACCATCTCCTTAAGCTCGGAGATGGTCTGCTTATCGGGGTTTCCGGTGGCCCGGATTCCATGGCCCTGCTCTATATTATGGCCGCTCTGGCTCCCCGTCTTGGTATCACCCTCACCGCTGCTTACGCCAATCATGGTCTACGTCCAGCCGAGACTCCGGCGGAGGAACACTTGACGAGAGAGCATGCTGCCAAATTGGCCATCAATTACCACACCGTGCGGCTGCCGGTACGTGAGGTGGCGGCAAAACAAAAAATATCCATTGAGCATGCGGCCCGTGACCTGCGTTATGCTTTTTTTAAAGAAGTCATGACGGAAATCAAGGCCGTCCGCCTCGCTGTGGCTCATCAGGCCGACGATCAGGCTGAAGAGGTAATCATCCGTCTGCTGAGAGGCAGCGGCAGGCAGGGGCTGGCCGGTATGCGGATGCGGCGCGATGAGATTATCAGGCCGCTGTTGACTGTCTCCCGGCAGGAAATTATCACCTATCTGCAGGACCGCCATATCAAAAGTTTAACCGACTCCTCCAACAGCAGCCGTAAGTATCTTAGAAACCGGGTACGTTTAGACCTTATGCCCCGCCTGATTCAGGAGTTTAATCCTGCCTTGAAGAAGGTGTTATGCCGGACGGCTGCCATATTGCAGGCTGAGGATGAACTGCTGGACGAGATGACTGACAAGGCCTGGCGGCGGACAATTCAGGAAAAAGACCACCGCCTGCTTATCAACCTTGAGGCCTTTGCCGGTGAGCCGCTTGCCATCAAAAGAAGATTATTAGAAAAGGCCTTTTGGCGTTTAAAACGCCGGCCGGGCCAGAGGCAGATAGAATCCGTAATCCATTTAACAGTGGCTCATCCTCATGTCATACATCTTGGCCGCGGTCTGCGGGCCTGGCGGGAGGGAGGTCGGGTGATTATGGCCTGCCCAAGGGGTGAGACAAGCAGCCGTCAGAACCTGGTTGACTTGGATGGCCCTGGTTTTGAATACACTGTTGCCGGCCCTGGAACCTACCCGCTTCCGGTTCTAAACCGTCAGCTCGTTGTTGAAGTTACCACCCCGCCAAGCTCTGCCGCCTTACGCCGTAAGGGAATCAGTTTCCTTGACTATGCCCTTATAAATTTCCCTCTTATTATCAGAAACTATCGTCCTGGGGATCGTTTCAGCCCTGCAAACGGATCTGGCAGTAAAAAGGTAGGCGACTTTATGACGGACCGTAAAATTCCCCGCTCTCAACGCCGGCAAATTCCTCTGGTGCTTAATAACGGTAAGGTGGCGGCTCTCCTTAACCTGGCAATAGATAACGATTATATAATTACCCCCGGTACCAGAAAATCATTAAAATTAAGTTTAGAGTAAAACAATGCGGCGGTTCGCGGCTGGTAATCCCCAAACAAAGGACTTTACGAATGATGTTGATCGTGATAATATGTTAAATTCTGTACTTCAATTCATAAGGGCGGGTAGCTCAGCTGGATAGAGTGTCGGCCTCCGAAGCCGAAGGTCGCGGGTTCGAATCCCGCCTCGCCCACCAGTAATAAATTCAGCAGTATGATTTACCCATATACATTAAAGGGGGACGTCTATGATTTCATGCGTTTTGAAGGGTTGACAACAAAAATAACGCATGAAATCATAGACGTCCCCTGATGTCTGCCTCCTCTCATGGGAAGTATCGGGGGCGGCTGCGCTCCACTTACCTGATTAATTATTGGCTTTGGGCAGAATGATTGTTAAGACGCCATTTTTGTATTCTGTTTTCATGGCGCCCCCTTTCACCGGGCCGGGAAGAGAAATGGAACGTTCAAATATCCCTGTGCCCCGTTCCATGCGCAGGTACGTTTCACCTTCACTGCTTTTTTTGTAAATCTCTGTTTTTGCCTTTACAGTAAGAATACCGCCCTTAATCTCTGTTTCGATTTTAGTCCTATCGGATCCCGGGATATTCATTTTTATTACATAGCTGTCTTTTTTGTCCAGGATGTCGGTTTGGGGCAGAAAAATGTCTGATTCATTATCCCAGAAGGGACTGAGGCGAAAGCGATTGTAAGAATTGTCCAACATGCGGTTCATCTGGCGGCGCATATTTTGGAATTCAGTAACGGGATTCCAGTTTTGCTGCTTAAAGGGGTTAAAAAAATTATCCTTCGGGCTGAAATCTTTGTTGAATGTCAGTAATGCCCCATCATTGGACAGCCCCTGGTGGGCCGAACGATACATTTTTATGAGAAAAACACCTTGTATCGTTGAAATAATTAAAAGAATAATAAGCAGTCCCACTAATACTTTTTTGTCTCCGGTGATTTTTTTAAGATTATTCATGATGCCTCCCTTTTTATCTGGCAGGGGAAATCATTTTTTATCGCTGCTTGATTGTAAGCGCACAGCAGGACGCCCATGGAGCGCTTACGCTTGATTCACGCAGTGATTAGATAATAAGCGGTTATTACAGGCTCATAGCGCCGGGATGTTCCAGCTCTACGAGCCTGTTTTTAAAGATTATTTGATCTCAACCCGTTTTACGTCACTTTTCGGCACGTCCTTGCGGGGCATTCTGATGGTAAGTACGCCGCTCTTGAATTTTGCCTTGATATTGTCCTGATCAGCGTCTTCAGGCATGGATAAAAGCCGCTGGAAGGAGCCGTAAGAACGCTCAATGCGGTAGTAATTTTTATCTTTTTCCTCTTTCTCCTGCTTTTTTTCACCCCGGATAATCATGTTGTTGTCAGCGATTTCGATGGTTACATCTTTTTCGTTGACCCCCGGCACTTCCACGGTAATGGTATATTCGTTGTCCGTCGCGGCAATATCTACCTGCGGCTTCAGCAATCCGGAAGAGCTGAGCGGTGTAAAAAAATCAGTATTGAAAGGTGACAGCCCTGCACCGCGAAAGGTATTTTCAAAGAGTCTGTCCATCTCTCGACGTAGTTGAAAAACAGGATGCAGCGCTATATCCTCCGGAAAAACAATTTGTCCGCCGCTTCTCTTTACCGGAATACTGGCGGTTGATTCCTCTTCTTCCTTTTTGAACCAGTTCCATGGAGCAAGTTTTTTGATGTCCATAACTGACCTCCTTTGTTGAATTTTATTTTTTATTTCAGGCCTGTTCCCTTTGTCTGCAAAATAATTACGATTTTAGCTGTGTCAATAAGAAAAGTTTACTTTTTTTATATTTTGCGTTTTATTACTTTTTGCGTTAATTGGCTTAAAGTAATAAGGCGTTTTGCGGCTATTCCACTTTTTTGATTTGATTTTTCCGGCAAAGAGGGAAAACTAAATCGAAAAAATATCTGCAACCAACAGCTATTATAATTTTTTAATTTTTACCTATTCCGGTCATAATTTTTTTTAATTGTATATCTTGTTTTCTGCCGGGATGGGTCCCGTTTTTTTTGAGCTGTTTTTGTCAGTTATTTCAAATAGTAAGGTCTTCTTGCTCCTGGACAAGGTGGATATCTTTCTCCATGGCATAAACTTTGCTTAGTCCTAAGGCAGAATAATAAAATCATTATGCCGTAAAAGAGATCAGTGTAATCCCCCGGTATTTTGAAATGAAAAAGTGAAGCAGTCATGGTTTTATGCTACAATATAGAAGATTCCTTGTCTGACCATTGTCGTTTGCCTGCGACACTTCGCGGCCTGGAATTATAGGGGAACGTCCTTGAGGAAATATCATGAATAAAAGACAAGTATATACTGCCTGGTTAACCGCCCTGATATGTTTTCTGGGCATAGCGGTTCTTCCGGCTGGCGCCCATATCATCCATGTTGAATGGTCCTACAGCGGTTCGGCGGTATCTTATAATTTATATGAGAACGGGGCCCTGGTCTGCACCAGCCAGAACCCAGCCCTTATGGCCATGGATTGTGACGTCTTTCTTGAAGAAACGCCCATGGTCTTTAATCTGACCGCTGTGGATGCGGCTGGCGTTGAGAGTCCGCAATCTGCGCCATATATTTTGGATCCTCCCCCTCAAGATGCCTATGGCAATTATATCCCTCAAGCCGAGATTAAGGCTGATGTCGTCAGCGGTACTGCCCCGCTGGCGGTTTCGTTTGATGCCAGCGCTTCACATGATATTGATGGTACTATTGACACCTGGCAATGGGATTTCGGAGATGGGGATACCGGCAGCGGCGCTATCGTCAACCACACCTTCACGGTGGCAGGTACCTATGTGGTCACCCTGAAGGTTATTGATAATGGCAGTGCTGCCGCCACCGCCACCACATCTATTACAGTCAGCCCTCAGGGTGATAAAATAACCTCTTCCGCTTCCGTGCCTCAGGCAGTTATCACTGCGACTCCTACCAAGGCAGACAGCTCCAATGTCGCCTTTGATGCTTACTCCTCCAGCGACACCAACGGTACAATTGTCTCTTATAAATGGAATTTCGGCGATGGTGATACCGCGACCGGTGATTACGCCGAACATAAATACCTTAATCCCGGTGATTATAATGTGGTTTTAACCGTTGTCGATGACAGTAATGCCAGCAGTCAGGACAGCATGACCATATCAGTTGTTGATTTACCGGCCGCCAATACTCCGCCTGTCGCGATTATTTCCGCGGCTCTGGAGCAGCATCTTGTTCATTTCAGCTGGGATTATACCCCGAATCAGAATCTGGCAGGTTTTCATCTCTATGAAGACGGTATTATAATCTGTGATATTACCGATCCCGAGGCCCGCCAGGCGGACTGTCCGGCCTATATCGACAACGGTCAGGTGCAGTTCTGGGTCAGTGCCTATGATGAGGCCGGGGTAGAGAGTGATTCACAGTTTTTTATCTTTGACAGTACCGGCATGTTTAATGAACCAATAACCGGCAAAGCTCCTTTCTCCGTTCACTTCAGTGCCGGAACCTCCTATGATGCCGAGGGCGGCATAACCGCCTATAATTGGGACTTTGGTGATGGAACCGTGGGCCGGGGATTGTCCATTGCGCATGATTTTACCAGTCCGGGAACCTACACAGTGACCCTGCGGGTAACCGATGAGGCCGGGGCAGTGACTTCAACCACCAGAGATATTACAGTGAACGGTACCAACAATCGGCCGCCTGTTGTGCATGGGGCTGAGTTGACTGTCGATCAGGATCACTCAATTACCGCTACTCTTTCCGGCTCCGATCCCGAGGGGCAGCCCCTGACCTTTAAAGTTGTCGCCAATGGTGCCAAAGGCACGGCCACAATCACTGATCCTGCCGCCGGTGTATTTACATATGTGCCAAAGGCCGGGGTTTATGGAACCGATGCCTTTATCTTCAAGGCCAATGATGGAATAAATGATTCCAGTGCCGCCACGGTAACTGTCAATATAAAACAAAAGGTCAATCATCCGCCCACGGCTCATGATCAAAGTATTACCCTGGCGGAAGATGGTAAGTTCAGTGGTAATCTCAAGGCCAGTGATCCCGATGGTGACAGCCTGACCTACACCGTAACGACAAACGGCACTCTGGGCGCGGTGGTTGTAAATAAAGCAGGGGCTTTCACTTATACCCCGCATAAAAATGCCTTCGGGACGGACTCGTTTAAATTTAAGGTGAATGACGGGAGGCTTGATTCAACCGCGGCCACCGTTACCGTCAATATTACTCCGGTAAATGATGCCCCGGCGGCTCAGGATGATAAGGCGGAAACAGAGGTTAACAAGGCGGTGAGCATAAACGTGCTGGCCAATGATACGGATGTAGATGGTGACACTCTGACTATAAGTAAAGTCGGCAACGGGGCTCATGGTACTGCCGTTATCCGCGGCGGACAGATCTTATATACCCCTAAGCATGATTTTACCGGTACCGACAGCCTGACCTACACGGTGACAGACGGCCGATTGACTAATTCCGCTACGGTGAATATTACCGTTATGCCGCCGCGGTATTTAATTACCGTCTCCTGGGAATATGATTCCAAGGTCTCCGTAAGCGGCTTCAGGCTGTATTATAATGGTGCTGAAGTTGCCGCGACTTCAGATCCGGCCGCCCGGAAGTTGACCTGTAAAATTCCGCAAAGTGATGGGATTAAAACCTTTACCCTTGTTGCCGTGGATGGCGCTGGCAGGGAATCGTTGATATCCAATGCCTTAACTTATGATCCCGCCATTTGGAATCATGCCCCGACGGCCAGAGCCGCCAGTCTGCATACCCCTGAAGATATTACGCTCACCGGCATTCTTTCCGCCACGGATGAGGATGGTGATAAACTTACTTATACCCTGCGAAGTAATGGCTCACACGGCACGGCTCTCATAACCGATAAAAATACCGGGGCATTCACCTACACGCCGCGGGCCAATTTCAATGGAACCGACAGCTTTGCTTTTATGGTAAATGACGGCAAAAAGGATTCGGCGCCGGCCACGGTTTCCGTTACTGTTGTTCCAGTAAATGATGCTCCGGTGGCCCAGGCCGATTCTTTAACGATACCTGAAGACACTAAAGCAAGTATTGATATATTGGCCAATGATACGGATGTGGATGGCGATCCTCTTACGGTAACCGCTCTTGGTAAACCAGGGACCGGCAAAGTGGTATTAAGCGGCAATCGGGCAGTTTATACCCCCAGAGCGAATTACAACGGCAAGGACAGCTTCACCTATACGATCAGCGATGGTAACGGCGGTACAGCTGTCGGCAAGGTCAATATCGTTTTGACTCCGGTAAATGATGCCCCTGTCGCGGTTGATGATCAGGCTGCCACCGAGGGGATTAATCCGGTAAAGATTAATCTGTTATCTAATGATACGGATGTGGATGGTGATACCTTGCGGGTCATATCCGTCACTCAGCCTTTGAGCGGGCAGGTGACGCTGAATGACGGTCTGGCTGTTTATACGGCTAAGAAAGGCTTTGTCGGTACGGATTCTTTTGTTTACACCATTAGCGACAGTCAGGGCGGTACGGCCAAAGCTGGCGTTACTGTTGTGGTGACGGCTCCTCAGCAGACTATCTCCTGCTCATGGAAATATAGTGCCAATGTCAGCAATCTGGCCGGCTTCAGGCTCTATCGCAACGGGGTTATGATTGGTGAGACGATGGATAAAAACGCCCGCGTCCTGACCTGCAAGGCTCCGGTTATCGAAGGCCCCTTTATTTATACCTTGACCGCGGTTGATACTTCCGGGATGGAGACCGCATTATCTAATACCATCAGCTATAATGCTTCTCCTGTCAATTAGAATGTAATCTTTGCCTGGAGCTTACCGTAAGGTAAGTGAAGACTCTGGATGCCTCTAAATCTGCGGGCGTATAGTTACAATAAGATGTTAATAAAAATGGAAGTGTGAACAGGACGTTTATCGATTGCTTATATAAGAAGCAATAATCTGCTATTAATAAATCCGTTTGTTATAACATAACCAAGGGAGGCTCCACTATGACCTCAATTAACAAAAAACAACAACGTATCAACGCATCAGCGCATCAACCGACCAATAAACAGATTATGTTTTTTCTGTTAGTTCTGCTAACTTGTTTTTTTTCTGCTGCCTTTGCCAGTGCCGTTACCTCATCTATCCCGGCTGCTACTTTAAAAAGTGTAACGATCACCGACTCCACATCTGGGAATATCCCGCCACACGCGGTGATAAAATATACTGAGAATGGTAATACGGTTAATTTTGATGCCAGTGGCTCCAGTGATTCAGATGGAACTATAGCCAGCTATAAATGGAATTTTGGGGATGGAATAACTGGTACAGGAAATAAAATTACTCATATATACTCTGGCAATGGAGATTTCCATGTAACGCTGGCGGTTGTTGATGATAACAATAGTGTGTCGATAGTTCAGACAAAAATTTTATTACAACCTTCTGTTACGATTTCAGACCTTTCTCCGGCAAAGTATAAAATCTCCACCCTGAATATTGGCAGCACAACTTATATAGATCGGGCATATACTATTAGCGGGATGTCTGACGAGTTGAGGGGATTAGAAGGGATTGAAACTGCGAATGATGATAAGCACAATAACAGTTCAGCCTTTATGAAATTCAATATTAACCAAAATGCCACGCTCTATGTTGCCTATGACTCCAGAGCCACGGTTTACCCGTCCTGGCTGACAAAAGATTTTGTACGAACATCTCTTTCCATTGAAACTACAGATGCTGTTTTAAGTCATTTTAGTATATGGAAGAAATCAGTTTTAAGTGGAACTGTGACTCTTCCCGGCAACATGAATGGCTCTCCTGCTGGTGTTAAAACTAATTATTTTGTTTTGATCAAAATGTTGCGATCACCCGTTGTAGTTTCAAATGTTTCTCCGGCAACTTATCGGCTCTCCGCTCTAAATATTGGAGATACAACTTATGTAGATCGGTCATATACTATTACAGGAATGTCTGATGAATTGAAGGGATTAAAGGGAATTGAAACTGCGAATGATGATAAGCACAATAACAGTTCAGCCTTTATGAAATTCAATATTAATCAAAATGCCACACTCTATGTTGCCTATGACTCCAGAGCCACGGTTTACCCGTCCTGGCTGACAAAAGATTTTGTACGAACATCTCTTTCCATTGAAACTACAGATGCTGTTTTAAGTCATTTTAGTATATGGAAGAAATCAGTTTTAGGTGGAACTGTGACTCTTCCCGGCAACATGAATGGCTCTCCTGTTGGTGTTAAAACTAATTATTTTGTTTTGATCAAATGATGTATGGAGTTAGATGGAGGGTAGGCTTTATTCTTCTATAAAAATTTTATGCCATAATTCAAAAGATAATAGTGTCCAGAACTGTCGGCGGTAAAAGGGGTTGTTTAGATCCCTTTGCCGCAGTTCTTCAATGGCATTATAATTCCAGAAGCCTCTTTCCTTTATTCTTCCAGGAGCAAAAAGTATATCAGTAGTCTTCTTCAACTCCCCTTGCATCCACTGGCTGATCGGCACTGTAAAACCGTGTTTTCTGCGTTTTGTGATACCTTCAGGAACTATACCTTGCATTGCCTTTCTTAGGATATGTTTTTCAGATAATCCTTTTAACTTTAAGCGGTTAGGAATTGTCGCGACAAATTCAGCAAATTTATGATCCAAAAATGGAACTCTTGCCTCCAGTGAATGGGCCATTGTCATTTTATCGTTTTTTAGAAGTACATCATTGGGCAGCCATGTTTTGATATCAAGATACATAAGTTGATCCAGATAGTCATCCGCATTTTTGGCTGCATGCAGGTATGTTCTTACCAGCTGTAATGGGCTGTGAACAGAATCTTGCATTTCGGTCAGTTGGCGGCTGAATAAGCCCCGTTTTTCCTGGTCGGTAAAGACAGAGACAAGGTTGAGATATGTCTGCGCTGTTTTCTTTTGTGATGCTAAAAGATCAAAACCTCTTTGCAGTTTGATGTTGCCTGTGAATAACCGGCTCAATAGTGAAAAAATAGGAGAGCATAAAAGGCTGGAGTATTTGCTGCTGTAATACAACAGTTTGTACTTGTCATAGCCCGCCAGAAGTTCATCGGCACCTTCTCCACTCAGGATGACCGTTACATATTTACTGGTTAGCTGCGATAAAAGGAAGGTCGGGATAGCTGCCGCATCCCCCAGTGGTTCATCCAGATGCCAGACAACTTTTTCCAGTACACTTACTGCCTCTGGATTTGTCTTGAGCAGATGGTGATCGGTCGCAAACTCCTCTGCTACAATCGCCGCATACGAGGATTCGTCATGCCATCCTCCTTCAAATCCGGCAGTAAACGTCTTTACCGGTTTATCAATAAGCTGACTCATGAGCCCGACCATGAAACTAGAATCTAATCCGCCTGAAAGATAAGCGCCCAATGGGACTTCACTTATCATTCTTAGATCGATAGCTTCACGCAGGATATCTGTGAGGCCTTGGCTGTACTCCTGCTCTGTCCGGTTTTCATCTTTCTGGAAATTCAGATCCCAGTATTGTGTTATGGAAATTTTGCCATCCTGACAAGTAAGATAATGGCCTGGTTCCAGTTTCTTAATGGCATTGATCATCGTTCTGGAGCCAGGGACATACCTGAAGGTCATGTAGAGATTGAGGGCCTCTTTATCAACTTTTCGGGCAAGAGAATCTGTTTCAAGAAGTGCCTTCAATTCAGAGGCAAAAATAAATCCCTTGCTGGATTGGGCATAATAGAGCGGTTTGATCCCGAACCGGTCTCGTGCGATAAATAATTTCCGTTTTTTCTCGTCCCATATTGCAAACGCAAACATCCCACGTAGATGATCGATACATTTTTCGCCAAATTCTTCATAAAGGTGAAGAATGACCTCGGTATCAGATTTACTTTTGAATTGGTAACGGGAAAGAAATTGTGATCGTAATTTCTGGAAGTTATAAATTTCTCCATTAAACACTATCCAAACGGTATTGTCCTTGTTCGAAATTGGCTGATGACCACCGCTAAGGTCAATAATGCTCAACCGCCGATGTGCTAATCCAATATTTTTTTTATGGTATATGCCGCTATCATCTGGACCGCGATGAGCCATTACCTCGTTCATTTTGTCCAGGAGAAATTTGTCAAAATCGCCGATGAAACCGCTGATTCCGCACATTTATTTGGTTCCGGGCAGCAATTGGGTACGAATATGAAAAATATTAGATAAGCTTTGCGGAATACAGCTTTTGCACGGCCCGGTTGGTCGTTCACCTCGTGCTAAGGCAACCCGCAAAGCCTGGTATTTTTTGTTGTTCCATATCTCAGAAAAGCTTTCTTCAAATACATTTCCCATGTGAGCCTCATTTCTTTGCCAGGGAATTATAGGACAGGGCCTGACCGTTCCATCAGCGTCAACCCAGGAGGTAAACCATGGAAAATAACATTTTTTTGTATTCGGGATAAATTCTTTTTCTGGCCGCATTTTATTGTAAAAAATATCAAAATCTTTCATCCATATATTTATATTTGTTGTTATCCCCAGTTTTTTTGCGGTACTGTCGGCCTTGAGAAGGGTATCTCTTAATTTTTCAGCGGAAATATTGCCGACAAGCCGACTTTTTCTGTCTTCGCGATCAATATACTCCAGATATTGTATATATATTCCTGGAATATTCAATTTTGCCGCCAGCTCTATGGTGCTGGTCAATTGGTCAATATTATCCTGTTGCAGGGCATAATTAAAGCGCAAAGCCGGCTTTTTCAAGTTCAGTTGTTTCTTCTTCTCATTGAGCTCTTTGATATTATCAAGCAGGGTATTGTAAAGATCTTTTGCTCGTATCCTGCGATACGTTTTGGCATCCACCGCGTCAATTGAAATTTTTATCTGATCTATGCCACTTTGAATAATTTTATCAATTTTGTTGCCGGTAAGGGTAAAGTTTGATGCGCAATTGACCGCAGAACCTCCTTTTTTGGCATAGTTGATTATTTCGAAAATTTCTGGATTCAGAAATGGTTCCCCGAGGCCACTGACATTAATATTTTCAGGCTGGACTTCATCGTAAATCTTTTTAAAGTTCTCAAACTTCATCATTGTTGATTTAGGATAGAGAATATCTCTATGGCACGTAGCACAGCGTAGATTGCAGGCATTGGTGCTTTCAACCTGGATATGTAATGGAAGACTGGTCACCTTTGCTTTTCGCCGTAATATATTATAAACCGCCAGGATTTTTCGTTTCATTGCTTCTTTGTTTTTCCTTTTGTAAAACTATTCAAGCGTAGGCAAACACACACCCCTATTTAATTGCTATAACTCCTAAACGTTTAGTAAAAATCTTGTTGGATTTGCCGTACATTTTAAATAGTATTTTCAGCATGATATGCAAACCACCTGTGGTGAATTTAGCAACGTAATTTAATGGATTTCTCCAAAGCACATAGAAATCATGTGGAAATACTTCAACTTTATTGAAGTCAGTGAGAGAAAAAAACTGCCGCATATTATTTTCTGTAAATGAAGTGTAATGGTCAATATTGTTGCCAAGGTATTCAGTCGCTATAATTGGGTTGGCACTATTGGCAGCGTTAATGATCAGCCTGCCATTTTGTTTGAGCGCGTTATAGCATAATTTTATAAAAACACGAAATTCATTTCGTGTTAAGTGGTTGACCTCTTGTTCTGCGAATATTAAATCATATTTTTCTTTGGTTTCTTGAAGATAATCAAAGCAATTTGCACATTCGGAATTAAACCCTTTTATCTGCGCATACTTAACCTTTTGCGGATCAGAGTCAATCCCTTTCACATCTTCATAGCCCCATTTTCTCAGTGAATACTGGAAGTAACCTACTCCACTGGAACTAACTAATATTTTCGATTTCTGACTTTCAGGGATAAGACTGCTGTAATTCCTACGGTGAAAAAGAAAAAATAAAGTGTAACCTTTTTCTGTATCTTCAGGCCCCTCACAAAAAGTAGTAAACGGGCTATAGTTTGCTTGTAATTTCATGTTGTGTTTAGCCTTTTGTTTTTGCCTCAATAACAATTAATTCAAACAATGTTTTTTTTAGTTTATAACCAAAACTTTCTAATTTAATCAACTCCATACAACGTGAAACAATACCAAATCTAAGTATGGTCATTCCTATGGAAATTAGGAAACGCCCCAAAATAATAAGCAGAGTGCGTCGCATGGTAATCCAGCCAATTGTATAACGGGTGTCGGTAATCTCGTATTGGCAATCGAGCAGCATGTCGTTCATTCTTTTTTTCGTTGTTACCCAGCCATGTTTATAATCCTCAAAAAAAATTTCTTTTAACCTCAAATAATTAGGAACCACCATTAACAGTTTCCCGCCGGGCCGTAAAACACGCTTTATTTCGATTAAAAGTTTTACTGCATCCAAATAGGTAGGCAGGTGCTCAATAAAGGGAACGCTCAACACGTAATTAACCGAGTTGTCAGGTAAAGGAATTTCAGGGATATTCCAATCCTCTGCTTTTATGCCATTCTTTGTTAGAAATTCCCTTATTTGAGGGTTTTGCTCCAGGCTTAAATATTCTGCGGGAGATTGAGCAAGTTCATTATACAAACCATCTATACCTGAATTCAGATCGAGAACAATATGACCATTTTTTAAGGAACTTAGATATATATTAAAGAGTTCCTTCTTGAATTTTTTTTTCATCATGACATAATCAGTTGGTATAGTAAGGTCATTTCGTTCTATTATGTCATCAAGGCATTGGATTGAAGTTTTTTTAATCATGAAGTATCTACCGTGTATAGTTCTTTCAATAGTGATTAGCTGTTTTAATGGATTAATGTATTCTGTTAGTAAATAAAGATTTCCATAAATTTTTAGCTACTCTATCTGTTGATATAAAGATTGTTTCAGGTTCTTCTTTCTTTGCCGCTATTACTGTGATTCAGGCATATCCTGACACAGGGGGGCTGCTGATCTACCAGCACCTATTATAAAAATAGGTGCGCAATCAACAAAACTAGTATAGTTATTCATAGTCTTTCCATAAAATTATTCAATTTTTTTTGAAAGACATAATTTCTGTTATAGCAAGCCCTGGACTCGCATATGTCCATATTCCGCAGCACCTTTTAGCAGCAAGAAGCATTAATATTTGTCGAAATATTATTGCAATAGCGAAGGACCATGCAATTCCGGCTGCTGCATAATTCTTTCCGATACAATATGCAATAGCCACGGCCATAACAAGCGTAAAACTATTGATTTTCATAAGTGTTGCACCATGTCCTGTCATACCCAAAGCGTATCCACAGGAGCCGCTTGCCACACTGATTAACTGGGCCATTGTCAGAATAATAAGAACTAAGGCACCATTTTTATAATAGTCTCCATAAAGGAGGGTCATTATTTCCTTCCCAAAAAAAGAAAAAAGAAAAAATACAGGCAAAGCTGCAATTAATGCCATACCTGCTGTTGTCTTGATTATTTTTTCCAGATGTTTCTTTTCTGAAAGTATATTTAATCTGGCAATCATAGGGGCAAGTACTTCATTAAGCACAATAAGTGAAATAGATACAAACTTTACAATTCGTATAGCAGCACCATAGACGGCAACTTCTGTGCCTGAAGAGAAAGAACCCAGAAGCCAGATATCTGCGTGTGACATTCCTATATCACTAATTCTACTGATCCATAAAGGTAAGCTCACGTTTAAAATATTTGATATATTTGCAGTTCCTTTTGGAATATTTTTTAATGATTTAAGTTTATGACTCAGAAGGCTAAGGCCGGTCAACAGGCTTATATAGTTAGCAATAATTGAATATTTGATCGCGGCATGTAATGTTAAAGGTTCGCCTGAAATGTCTTTCTTTAAAAGAAAGAGCAGCAAAAGAATAACACTTAGCCCGCCTCCCAAAATAGTTCCGGTAAATAATGTTGCAAACTTAATTTCATGAAAGCCCCGAAAAGTTTCCCCTATGAAGATCTGCAAGCCTAATGAAACAACCCATAATCCCATCAAATGTGCTTCTGGCACCAGGATGCTGTCTTGAAATAAAGCAGAGGTGAGCCATGGCCCCCAAAACCAAAGTATCGCTCCAATTGTAACAAGAACAAACTGCACAGTACAAAAAGAAACTATAATAATTTTAATAACATTTCCTTCCTGTTTTAGGGCCATTTCTTCTGAAACAAGCCGTAAGGTGCCCTGCTCAAGCCCGAAACAGCCAATTGAGCTCAAGACAAATACAATACTAAGGCTCAGAAAGTAAGCACCAAGTTCTGGGGGCGACAGTAGTCGTGCCAAAAGAGCAATAATTGCCACCACACCAACCCCCCCAACAATCTTTCCCCCCAAAGCCCAAAGTCCGCCAGACAACAGCTTGTTTTTTGTCTTCTCTTTGTTGTGCTTGTTAATAGTCATAGCTGGTTATAACAAAAGGTGAGAATATTTTGCTCAGTGCAGGTTCTGGGGGACTTGGTATGCAGCCCATAGTGGGTTTGTGAGATATTGAGGGCCAACCCAACCGAGTTGTGAGAAAATATTTAAATATCTACTCACGGTGAAGCCTCTTATTTGCGCTAACTGCCGTAATTGTAACTGTTTGCAGGAGGCCATAAATTTTATACTGTTCAGTAAACGGTCAGTCTAAAGTCGGTAATATCTCGGACTTGTAAGCGTTGCAGATACGCCTGCCTGGCCGAGTTCTCTACAAGTATATATAGCCTTGTCAATTGAAGGGCTTGGCTGCATGCAGCAGGGAATTTATGGGACGCTTAATGTCTCAAATGTTTTTATATAAACCTTTATGGTGCTCTCCACACATTTTTGCCAAGTGAATTTTTTTACATGTTCGAGACCGCATTTTATTAAATTGGTCTTAAAACATGAATCGGTTAATATTCTGAGACAGCTTGCAGTTAAACCTGCAACATCATCAGGATCTTTTAGCAACCCACAATTTTCCACTACTTCAGGGATTCCTCCACGATTAGACGCTACCACTGGTGTGCCACAAGATAACGCTTCTAAAGGAGGTGCACAAAATGCTTCGTAATAAGATGGGAAAAGCAGTAGTTCCGCCATAGTGTAGATATGCGGTAAATAATCCCATTGATGCCCGGTAAAAATAACTTGTGATTCAAGGTTCAATTCTTTTATTTTCTGTGTAACAACCTTGTCGCCCCATCCTTTTCTGCCAACTATCACCAGTTTTATATCTTTCCCTAATGATTGTGTTATACGGTGGTAAATTTTAATAATATTTTTAACATTTTTTATAGGGTAGATGGTACCAACATACACAATAAATCTTTCCGGGAGGTTAAGATTTTTACGAACTGTCTTTAACTCATTGCTATCTTTAATTATTTTAAATCGCTGGTCTGCGGCAAGTTGGGTGACATGAATTTTTTCAGGGGAGATAGATAATATTTTCGAAAGATTTCTGGAATCAAAATATGAAACTGAAATAATACTGTCAGCAGTCCGAGCTCCAGCCTTTAACATTGGTGCCCAATACAGACGTTCTTGCAGGTTGTAGTATTGTCTGAAGTCTGGCATAATATTGTATGCTGAATGTAATGTAAGAATCTTTTTCGTGCGGCTCTGCCGAAGAAAAACTTGTTTGAAACTATGGTAAATATCAGCGTTCTCTATCTTCAAAAGTTCAGGTAACCTGGTGTTATTCCAAAGCAGATATCTCCAGGGATTATCTGATTCTACAACAATTTCATGGCACCCTTTGAGGCCTAATTTACCATGCGTTTTATCGTAGATGACAGTATATTGATTGTCATGATCAATTTCCATTATGCCTTGGAGGAGTGCGCGAGAATATGAATACATTCCACCAGCGTTTGGAATTCTGGCATCTAAGACAATTTTCACTTGCTAACCTTTATAGTAACCGCTTTAGTGTGATTCGTGTTTAATCTGGTCTTGTTCTTTTATAAACACTATTGAGTTGCTACTCTGCGATAATTTAACATATATTTCGCCGCAACACTCTGCCAACTGTAATGATTAACCACCTTTGTCCTGTTCTTATCCCCCATCCTTTTTCTGTTTTCAGGGGATGACTTCATTGTTAATATTGCCTTTTTTATTTCTTCGATATTTCCTGGTTGAACCAGTATCCCATTGTCAGACTTAATTAAATCTGGAACGCCTCCTGTCCTGCCTCCAATGATTGGCAGCCCACAGGCCATTGCTTCAGCAAAAACAATTCCAAACGATTCTGCCATTGATGGGAGAATAAAGCAATCATGTTTGTTGTAAAGTTTTGGGAGTTCTGTCCTAAGACAGAAGCCATGAAAGGTTACGGTATCGCCGAGGTTTAAATTTTTACTTAATTTCTTCAGGTAAGTCTCGTAACTGCCTGTGCCAACAATGAGGAGTTTAATTGACTTGTCGTTGAGGTCAGATAAAGCTTGGAGAACATGTTGAATGCCTTTTCTTTCAATAAGTCTGGATACCAAAATGAGATTAAATGATTCTGAAGGTGGGTATGGTTTCTCCGCCGGTTTAAATATGTTTGTTTCTATGCCATTAGGAATTATTTCTATTTTTTGGGCGGGAGATGTCTCTAATGCGGTCAGCTTCAGGCCTTCGCTGAGTGCTACAACTTTAAGAGCTTTTTCCCAGATAAATTTTGTAATTGGTTTAAGGAACCAGTGAAAAACCTCTAATTTTTTATTGCACATATCATAATGCGGTACATCTGAACCTCGCAGTGACACGATATACGGCAGTTTCCGATGGGCGCCGGGCAATAAGGACAATAGGCCGGTTGGTAAGCTGAAGAAGTAATGAAGAATGTCATATTGGTTGATTTTGATTAACTGTTGCAACTTAAAACCCGCAAAGAATAAAAAAGAGTACGCTCCTCGCATGCCACAATCATGGATTCCCTTACGCCAGCTTGATACACGATAAACATTGAATCCCTCAATAGTCTCCTGCTTTTTTTGTGTTTTAATTTTTGACGTCAGTACATCAACATGATGGCCAAGTTCGGCGAGTTCTCTGGCAATATTATATGTAGCATTGCCGGCGCCACCGCCCATGGGGGGAAATTCATAGTTGAGAAGGAGGATTTTCATGGTAATATTCGGGCAGATTAAATTATCCTGTCAATATTATATTCTTTCGTGTGCCGTCCCTGGGTAAAGGCAATAATCTCCCCCAGAAGTCCTACACTGGCGGCCTGTACTCCAAGTACTAAAAATAGAATTGCCAGTAACAGGATTGGGTGGTCACCGATGGGGTACCCCCAAAAAATTTTCTGTATCAGCACGATGAGGCTGATCAGTACACCCATGGCTAAAAAAGTCAGGCCGATATTGCCAAAAAAACGCAACGGTTTTCGTGAAAACCTGGTATTAAAATAAAGTGTCAGGATGTCCAGAAGTCTGCCGACATAGGCAGATATGTTATATATACCGGTTTTTCCCCGTTCCTGAAAATGATCGCATTTAACCTCTTTGTTTTTAAAGCCTTTTCGGGCGGCAATGATTGGCAGGAAACGGTACATATTGCCATAGAGCCGTGTATCTTCAAATACTTGGCGGCGGCAAATTTTGACTGTGCAGCTTAAATCATGCAAATTAGAGCCGGTAACTTTTTTGACAAGCCAATTAAAACCCGCAGACTGCCATTGATTGAGTTTTGGATCTACCCTGCTTTGCCGCCAGGGGCTGATAATATCGGCTTCTTTATCAAAACTATTGAGCAGGAGACTTAAAGATTCTTCTGTGATTTGCAGATAAGAACCGCATACCACAATAATTTCCCCATTACTCTCTTTAAATCCAGCATTGAGAGAAACCGCCTGCGATGTTCTTGTTGGCAGAGCAAACAGCCGTAACTTTTTTTCGTAGCCAGTAAATTTAGTTAACAGTTCATGCAGGTTGGTTAGCACATTTTTTAAATACCCTCTTAAACCGTTCGCCATAATGATAATTTCAAATGGCTCATTTCTCCTGGAAAAAATTTCATATAATGTTCTGATGTATTCTGGGAAATCATTGCCTGGCTCTTCCAGTAACACTATTACTGAATATTTTATCATGGCTGGCGCCCGTCCTGTATTTCGGAGTTTACCGTAATAATTTCTTTTGTTATTTCCGGCATTCGCGTATGTGTCAGATCACTGGTGCCGATTACCAGCTCGCCAAGGATTCCAAGTGTAACAAGATGGACAACTGCCATTCCATTAAGGGCTGAAGCGAACAGGAAGAAAAGTCCCTTGCCGGATGTCCAGTTAAGATATGTTGCCACGCCGCTTAATACTGCAAAAAACAGGGTTAATGCCAGAAATGGCAAGGATGCCATCACAAAACCCTTTAAAGGCCGGGATGAAAAATGGATTATGAGATTCATGGAGAATATATCACTGAACACCTTGAAAATACGGTCAAAACCATATTTTGAAGTCCCGTATTGCCGTGGATAATGGTTAACGGGCATTTCTGTGACACGGGCACCAGTCATGCTGGCAAGAGCGGGGAAAAAACGGTGCATCTCGCCATATGCGTTGATGGCTTTTATACAGTCCGCGCGATACGCCTTGAGAGAACAACCATAATCATGGAGTTTGACTCCAGTAGTGGCGGAGATGATCCAGTTGGCTATTTTAGAGGGTAGAACCCGCGAAAAATGATCTTTACGATATTTTCGCCAGCCACTGACAATATCATACCCTTCATGCATTTTAGCCAATAGCCCAGGAATGTCAGCCGGGTCATTCTGGAGGTCGCCGTCTATGGTAACGATGACCTCTCCTTGTGCGTGGTCAAAGCCCGCAACCATGGCGCTGGTCTGACCATAGTTGCCTCGGAACTTGATGCCACGAAGCTGCGGGGTTGATTCTTTCAACTTTTCAATGAGCTGCCAGGTATTATCTGTTGACCCGTCGTCCACCAGGATGAGTTCATAGGCAAAGTCAAAATTGTTGCCGGTTGTAACGATTTTGGAAACTAACCGTTCAACAGATTCCTCTTCATTGTAAAGCGGAACGACTATGCTTAAATAAATTGACATATTAAAACGCTATTTTAAAATATTCCGAGTAGTTGACGGTGAGATTTTATAAACATTAAATCTTCCATCTATACCACTATATTTTTTAAAATTTTTATATTTATCTGCAATTGAGCTAATCAGTTCATTATGGTAATTATAAGAACTTGCAGAACGAGCGATTAACCAGACTGTAGAAGTGGAAGTGTCCAATAGATTAAAAAGATTATTTTTCTTGTATATAACGTCTGCATTTGACCATCTTTCTTTTGTGCCATTGCATCTAACAAGTTGTCTAAAGTCTCTGGATAGAAAGATATAATCAACTCTTCTCAGATAATAACTTGAAGGCAAGGAATTAATTGAAACAACTATATCTTGTTTAGACATGTTAGAATTAATAAACTCGGAAGGGTGTTTCCAATCATATCTTATAAATAAATTATAAGACAGTTTTTTATCAAGATGAATTCGAAAATTGTTTTTAATAGAATCAATATTTTTAATATACCCTAAGTTAAAATCTTCAGTATATGTAAAGGCTAAAAAGAAAAAAAACGCGGTTCCGATTAATGCAATATTCCTATTTTTAACCAAAAAAAATGCAATATTCCTTACTGAAACAAGAGAAAGCAAAATGATGATTGGATATAAAAAATAGGTATATCTTGTAGTATGAGTAGGGGTTTTAAGGACACCAATCACTAAACTAAGTAAGATTACTATTGATAATAGTAGGAGATATCCGCGTCTTTTCTTGTAATCCACCAACGTTGTTTCAATAATACCCATTAGAATAAAAAAGGTTAATACCAAGGATAACTTGGGAATCCAGTTAATCCATGGATATATGATTTGTTCATAAACATCAGGGTATTTGGTGAGGATGACAATCATTTTTTTTAACGAAAATTGGTTAAGATGCTGAAATAATTCAAGCCAATCTTTACTTAAAAAACAATATGTAATCCAGAATATAAGGCTGCAAAAAATTAATATTAAGATATTCTGTAATTCTTTTTTTTTGAAGTATGCAAAATTAATAATATTAAGAGTTAGCGATAGGAAAATTATAGATGCAATCAAAGCAAACAAATTTAATAATGACAATAAGGCGCAAGCTGAAAATAATATTTTTATTCTATAGTCAAAATCACCCGATTTAAACAATTTATATATTAAAAATAATGAAATAGCAGATAGAATTCCAAAAAATCCCCATCCTAAAATAGAGTGTATTGTTGAAACAAGTAGCAAAGGAGAAGATATCTTACCTGTACTATTGTTATGCACAGGCATATCTTTTGGAAAAATGATATGTTGCCCAAAATTTTGAAAATTGAAACTTAGGTAAAAATATCCAACAAGAAAAATTATTAAACAAATCAAAAAACGTTTAATCGTGAATTGAGATTTATCAAGAAAAAACGGTAAGAAATTAAGAATAAGCAAAAAGATGCTACCTTCATATATAAATAAGCTGAGACATGAAATGACCCACAACCATTTCCACGAATTATGGTCATTGTTAACAATAAGTTTGTAAAGAAAAAGAATGTAAAAAAGGAATAAGGCTTGAAATGGGGCATACATCCTGGCAAAACGTGCAAACTCAATTTCCCATAATGATAAAGAAAAAATTGTTACAGCAATGCATGCGATAAAACTGCCCGATATTTTTTTTGAGAGTTTGTAGAAAGGCCAAAAAGCTATTATATTACAACAAACGGGAAAAAGGCGAAGATAAAATTCATCATTTGCCCCCCAGAGAAGAAACGGCGCTGCCATATACTGGTACAATATACTTCGCATATAATATCCACCACACGCAAATTTCGGGACACCATAATGAAGAATATTTTTCACTGATTGGGCAATATAATATTCGTCTTCAGTCCAACCCCATTTCCCCAAGCCTTTAAATCTTACATACACGCCAATTGCTATTGCACACAACATTATGAACTGAGAAATTATATTCAAATAGTTATTTCTCGAGTTGGCAGATTTTCTTGATATTAGATAGTTTTTTTTCATGATTGTAATTATTTCGGGGATAATTGTTTCTATCTATTATCTGTTGGGGCCATAAATAATAGAGTAACTTTCGCATGTACCAGGTCTGAGCCATAATTTTTGAATACCCAAGGCAAGAGTTTTGTATCCGGCGTTGACGTAAAAATCTGAGTCTTTAGGTATGAAGTTGGGAGGGGGGATGCATTAAGATGTGAGAATATAAGGGGAATGTCAATTGCCAGCAGTACCATACGAAAAATAATAAATATAACCGAATTCCGTTTGGGGAATGGGCAATGAGAATTCCATCTATGGAGTAGGTAATAATTAGTAATTTGTAACATATTTGTTTTTTATAACGTTTCAGGCTAAAAAGTTTCTCAGCTTTCTTCCGGGCAGCTAATGCTAATTCCCTTCGCAACTCTGGATCATTTGCCAGAAGTATTATGCAATCTGTAAGGTGAGCCGTGTCATTTTTATCAAAAAACAGACCTGTACAGTTAGTTACGATCGATGGTAAGGCGCATAGCCGAGGCCCTGATTATAGAAATCAATATGATATCAAATACATGCTGGTAATAAAGTTGAACATCCGGTACATAACCCATGAGCATTATACAGATTGTTTTAAGCTCAAGTCATCTATTTAAGTAATTTAGCAACTGGTAGTGCCAATTGGCACGGTAGTCCGCCAATGCATAAAACACGCATGGTCTTTTTTTTAGTATCTGAAAGAGCCGGAAACCTGAGCGGATATATTTTCTGACAGGAAGAGTTTTATGGTCTCCGTCAAACATAATCTCTGGGAATTGCTCATCAAGAATGGAATCAACATGCCCAGTAATAAATTTATCCAAGCAGTTATTATTCCTTATGACAGTGACAATGAAGCCATCTTAAGACAGCGCTTTAATAGTTTGGATAAGACTACTTTGGAGCCTCTTATCTGGTTACCGCCATGATGCAGGATTACAATAGTTTTCATAATTAAAAACCGTGAATTGAGGGGCTGATAGCCTTACCTGAAAACCTTCAGCTTTAAAGTGGTGGTAAATTGTCAATTCCAATGTGTCGTGTATAATATATCCCAAATGAGGATGATTGAGGAAGAATGTTATATGAATATCGTACTGCTATTGTTTTTGCAGTGTGAATGTAACGGAACTAATTGTCAAGATAAATATAAGCGATTACATTGATTCTAACAGTTCAATGGAATATTGTTGGAGAAATACTATGTTGATTAAATATGTCGGATACCGGCCCCCTGTCAGCTAAGTACCATTGGCAGGTATTTTTGTAATGTTCAAGATAGGGTTTGCTGTAAAGAGGCGGAATTACAAATTGTTAAAATCCGCACCTGCTTCTGGCACATTAGTTGCTTCGAAAATACGTGCAAATGGTTATTGCTTCGCGTAATCATCTGGATACGAAATCAGGAGAACACAGCATGTTAAAAAAGGTACGTGTTCCCATCGGGTGACTGTTGACATGGAACCAGGTGGAAATTCATTAAAGAAGTCTATGTGCTCATGTTAAAACAGTTAAAAAAATAAAGACTTATGTAAATAACTTTTCATGTGGATTGGAAGCAATCTGTCAGATCCCCCAGGTTGGTTTCATCAATGATTTAGTGCAGGCATACTGCCGATATCAGGAAGTTTGAATAAGAGGTGGATGATGAAAAGATTTTCGACAATGAACATTATTAAAGTTGTAATTGTGTTAAATGTAATTTTTTTATTTGGAGGTGTTTTTGCGGCTCCAGTTATAGCCTCAGAGAGTAGTGCTAATTTTTCCTGGCTCCCGAATTCAGCATCAAATGTTACGGGTTACAAGATTTATTATGGAACAACATCTGGCGGAGGATATCCAAACTTTGTGGATATAAAAAATAATGCTCCTGATCCAAAAGACGGCAGAATCCATGGGACGGTTACCGGACTGACGGATGGTGTAACATATTATTTTGTCTGTACGGCCTATAATAATACCGGGCAGGAGAGCGATTATTCCGATGAAGTTGCATACACCGCCGGGGAAACAGTGCCGAAAATAATAAAGATTCAAATTAAGTAAGTTTTTTTCTGGTAATTATCTTTCTGAGGGAGTCCAGAGGATAACTCGTTTGCCGGTCAGATACTGCCACCAGGCTATCGCTATAGCGGTATTAACGACCAGGAAGAACATCGGAATTTTAAAAACGCCGCGTAATGACTGTGTAGACCAGCCATACAGCCCAATTACATAAAAAAACAGGTGGCCAAACAATAAAACTAAAAAAAACAATGATGATCCTGCCAGAATTACATTAATTATCAGTGCGGCAATAAGAAAAAACGGTACTAACCAGCGCAACAGTTTATGGCAGAAAAGCTGGTACGAAAACAATCCGTATTTAAAAATATTTAAGAATTCAAGATGATCAAAAAAAACAGTAAGGCCCCGAAGCACCGTCCTTATCTTTCGTTCAAACTCGCGTTTTTCATCGGCAATATTTAAATAGCTGCCAATTGCCTTTGGGTCACTTACGCCACGCAATCCTAATTTTATGCTGCTGAGCAATGTTCGGAAATCACTTTGTACATCTCCTGAAAAATCCTGGCATACCTCCCGGCGGGCGGCAAAAAAAGAACCGCTTAACCCAACCAGTGAGTTCACCTGTGATTCCAAACGTCGCAGCCACATTTCATACCGTACATAAAAGCCTTCTCCGGAAGGTTTACCGTCCTGGCCTATTAAACGATCTTCACTGCTCACGCAGCCCACGGATGGATCAGCAAAATTTGATACAATCTCCCGCAAACCCTGGGGCTCTAAAATCGTCGCTACATCAGAAAAGACTATTACCTCACCCCTGGCATAGCCTATCGCTTCTTTTTGGGCATTTTCTTTGCCGCCGCGCTTGACGACCTCCAGAAGTTCAATACCTTTATCGGCGTAAGAGCGAACAATCTCATTTGTTGCATCGGTGGAACCATCGGAGGCAACCAGAATTTGCAGCTTATCCTTATCGTATTCCAGGGCCAGCGAGTTCTCCAGTTTTTCACGGATACGCTTTTCTTCATTAAAGGCTGTGATAATCAGGGTTACAGAGACTTCATGAGGTTCCCTTTGTATCTTTTTTTGCCTGACGGTTCTGAGCAGGATTAAGGAAATCGGGTAACCGAAATAGGCATAGAACACCTCAAGAAGGGACAACCAGAAAAGAAATGACAACATTTACTTTATCTCCGCTCGTAAAACAAAAGCCAGCTGAAAAACAACGAAATCGGCCGCTCAATTTTTATTATTGATAAAATTAGTCTATCAGCCATATACCAATTCACTATAGAGCCGGTAATATTGCTGTGTCATGGCTTCCTGTGAGAAGCAGTTCTCGATTCTATTGCGGGCCGCAGAGGCCATTGACTGCCGATGTTGCCGGTTCAGTAATTTCAGGATCGAATCAGCAAATATTCCCGATTTTCTATCATCGACGAGGTAACCGCTTGTTCCATCCTCAATAATCTCGGGGAAGCCTCCGACCCCTGGTGCGACTACCGGCAAGCCATACGACATGGCCTCCAGTACACTCATTGGTATCCCTTCATGGACGGAAGTATTGATATACACATCAAGACTTCTGTAAAAAGTATCCATGTCATCTAAATGTCCCAAAAAGCGAAAACGGTTCTGTAAATCATACTTTCCGACTTTTTCTTCAAGCATGAGGCGCTCCGGCCCGTCTCCCGCAAGGACAAACTTGACTGTATCATTTTGCGAAATCACTATATTGGCAATATCCACCATAAGGGAAAAATCTTTGACAGGAAAAAGGCGGCCGGCAGAACCTATAATGGTTCCACCTTTGCTCCGTTGAATTACATTTAATGGAAGGGGAATACCATTGTGAATTACAGTTGTATTTCTTTTTGTAAAACCATAAGACCCCATTAGTGATTGCTGCATTTCCTCAGAGGCCATAACTGTTCGATTAAAACAACACGACAATAGTCGAAAAAACAGCTCTGTGCGTAACCTGGCGGGAAGATTTTGTTTATTTTGAGTTCCCTCTGGCATGCCATGTTGAGTAGCAACCAGCCGAACCTTACGCATAGTTCTTGTTACAAGCCAGGCAAGCAGGTTTTCTTTATAACGGTGGGAATGAAGAATATGAGGCGCAAACTCCTTGACGATTTTATGTATTCCCCCGACAAGGCTCGCAGTAGATGATTGTGCCTCATCGACAATACGCACCTCAACACCAAGCGCCTGAAGTTCTTTGGCTAATCGGCCGTCATTTAAAAGAACGGTCAGGAGCTCTACATTTTTATTTTTTTTGAGGCCAGAGGCAAGCTGATATACCATGACCTCAGCTCCGGCCCAGAGATCTCCTGAAGCTAATAATATTATTCGCATTCAAGTTATAGGGGGATAGCATTAATTATTGACGCCGTTAGATTGTGATACCAGGTTACATCACGATACGGACAATAGGGGCCTAATCCCCATTATATCAGTGCCGTATAACGCTCAAGCTCAGGGGCTGGCCGTGAACCTACCGTTTAACTTTATAGACGGCTATGAGCTTGAATCTACACGAAAATCCGCCGACGAGTTGCCTGTCCCTTGA
>JBMERE010000002.1:0-373717 GCA_048820955.1 Desulfobacterota bacterium M19
TGGTGCATGGTAATTTTATTGCCACTCCGCTATGTGCAACCTGCCACACTGTTAATACCGCCGAGCAGCGCATCAGCCTGCACCCGGCCTGTATTACCTGCCACACCAGCACGAATCAAACAGTCATCGACACCATTAATAGCGGAATTAGCGGCACTCAAGTACAATGCGTTAACTGCCATACTGCCGCTCCCGCAACTTTTCACCATGCCAGTGCTCAAGCAGTTGCCGGTAAATGCAGCACCTGTCATATAGACCCGCGTCCATCGTGGCCGAATACAACACCACCAGGAGACAATGGGGGTTCTTCAGCATTTCCAACTCAAATGGCCTGTAAAATCTGTCATGTTCGTTTCTCCGGTTCCACTATTTATATTGATAAATTAAGCTATTCAGCTTCAAATGATTACAGCAGTCCGCCAACCCGTACGGTTCAACATACCTTAACCGGCATAACAGCCGCCTCAATCGACAACTTCGGTATCTGCTTCTCCTGCCATAATGGTACTACCGCTAAGTCAGTTGCTCCGCTACACGCCATGCCCAGTTACGGCGCCTCCCGCAACCGTTATTATAATATGCAGGGAGCCCCCGGCCGCGGTACCTTTAATCTGCTTTGGAGCCAGATGCATGGCAGAATAGGAACAATATCTTTAGGGGGCCCAACAATGAAAAAGCACATGTATGATTTCCAAGACCCCACCGTCAGCTTTAAAATGCTCTCCGCAAACTGCGGCAGTTATAATAACTGCACAGGGGCCTCTACCAGACAGGTTCCGGTTTTACCGGCGCTCAAATGATTAATTAGCAGAGACAGGGGGCAAAATTTCACTAAGACCAGCCGAAACATAACAGGCTGATGGATTTTGCCCCCTTTTTTCGCTTGCACATTCAGATAATCAGAAAATACATCTACATCGTCATCTTTAGTGAGTGATGAACTTTTCTGCGGGTTCATCACTCACTACCCCTTCAGCAAAATTCCTTAATCAGAAGTACCGTACCAATAACTTATGACGACTGTAACCGTAGATAAAATTATCCCCGGCGGCCTGGGACTGGCCCGGGATGACCATGGTCTTACCATGCTGATTCCCTTTGTCCTCCCCCAGGAGGTAATAAAGGTAAATATATCCCGCCGCCACCGAAGTTATGCCACGGCTGAAGCTCTGGAAATAATAAGACCTCACCCTGATCGTTGTTCCCCTCCCTGCCCCAGTTTCGGCCGCTGCGGCGGCTGTCATCTTATGCATGCCGCTTACCATCTCCAGAAAAAAATAAAACTGGATTGTCTGCGTGAGGCACTGGTTCATAGTAAATGCTCAGCTTCAGCCGCTGAGACAATGACGTTTACCGGCTGTCCCGTGCCTCTCCATTACAGGCAGCGTCTCCGCCTACAGGTAGATGACCGCGGTTGCCTGGGATTCTTCAAGCCACGCAGCCATCAGTTAGTCACCATAGAGTCATGCCTGCTGGCAGAACCAGCCCTTAACATAATCTTGGCCTTTTTATCTCACACCCCTGCTTTCCAGGACTGGGCCGAAATTATCAAAGAAATTGAACTTTTTTACAGCCCCCTGGATAAAGATGTAATTGCTGTATTTCATCTGCAACGTCCCCCCCGCCCCAGAGACAGGCAACGGGCGGCCCTCGTAACAGGAGGCAATAATCTGTTGCGCGAAATCTGGTTTAGCGCCCCCGGCACCCAGCTTCACGGCCCATACAGTGCCACTCAAAACCAGCCCCAGGGAATAAATTTTAAAATTGTCCTGCCGGGACAAAAAGATTTGATCATGGGACTTACGGTCGGGGGCTTCTGCCAGGTTAATACTGAACAAAATATAGCTCTAATCCAAAAAGCGCTTGACCGGGCGGAGTTAAGCGGCAGAGAACGAGTACTTGATCTTTATTGCGGCCTGGGTAATTTTTCCCTGCCCATGGCCCGCCAGGCCGCTCTGGTAACCGGTATGGAGAGCAGGCGTTCCTCAATCCGCAGCGCCAAAAAAAACGCCCGGCACAATAACATCACTAACTGCTATTTCGTTCAAGGTTTAATCAACGAGGTTTTGCCCGAACTAATTGCCAGTGGAGAATGTTTTGATCTGATTGTTATTGACCCGCCCCGCCAGGGCTGCAAAGATATTATTCACTACCTGCCCGCCCTGATGGCCGAAAAAATATTATATATTTCCTGCGATCCGGCCACTATGATACGGGATATGGAGCTTATGACGGCCCAGGGCTATAACCTGCGGCGCGTAGATGGAATTGACATGTTCCCCCAAACAAGTCATATAGAGGTAATCGCCCTCTTGGAAAAGGTTCCCGTTAAACCACTTATAGGTAATCGCATATGAATTGATACTTGTAAAAGTATTAAAAGATGAACATCGAACATTCAACACCGAACACCGAACATCGAATTAACTACAAAGCCAAATTGTATCAGCAAGATTTGATTTTGGGTGTTTTTTTGCTTTTTCATTCGATGTTGGATGTTGGATGTTGGATGTTGGATGTTGAATGTTCAGTTTTAGTTCATACTTATCCCGCAAAACTGTATCAATTCATCTGCTACGCACTATAAAGTTACAACTCGGTGGCTTCAGACTACTTTTAGACATCCGATGGAATCGGCCACAAGTCCATCAATAATAACAATAAATTTCTTAACGACTTAGAAGGGAAAAATGGTAGAAATCGGCAAAATAAACAGGCTTACAATACTACGAAAACTGGACTACGGCACTCAACTCGATGGCGGCGAGTCCAGAACTGTTCTTCTCGCCAAAAAAGACAGCCCCATAAACTGTCAGCCTGGAGATGAGTTGGAGGTCTTTGTTTATGAAGACAGAGAAAAGCGCCTGCTGGCAACTACTCAAAGGCCCTATGCCACTGTCGGACAGTTCGCCAGGTTACAAATGGTGGCAAGCTCTTCGTCAGGCGCCTATCTGGACTGGGGGATGCAGAAAGATCTGCTTGTTCCTAAAAGTGAACAACATGCCGGAATGGAGACCGGCAGATCGTATATAGTTTTTATCTTCCTTGACAATAAGACCAACCGCATTACAGCATCCACCAAATTAGACAATTTTTTCAGCTCAAAGCCACCGAATTATAAAGAAGGTGAAGAGGTAAAGCTCATAATCTCTGCCAAAACAGATTTGGGATATAAAGCAATTATCAACCATTCCCATCAGGGTATCGTGTATAAAAATGAAATTTTCCAGGCTCTGCACATTGGCCAGCAGCTGAAAGGTTACGTAAAAAAAATACGTGATGATCTGAAAATTGATCTGAGCCTGCAACAATCAGGCTATCAAAGGGTAGACGATGTCTCACGGGGCATTCTCAAAACCGTAAAAAATCTTGGCGGCAGAATTGCCGTAACCGATAAAAGCCGCCCGGAAGAAATCTATTCCCTGTTCGGGATCAGCAAAAAAACATTCAAAAGGGCAATAGGCGCACTCTACAAAAGAAGGCTTATCACACTTGAAAAAGATGGCATAAAACTCAATGCCGGAATAAGAACGAAATCCGGCTTATGAGTGAACAGCAAATTAACAACCCGTTACACGGCGTAACCCTGGAACAAATTGTGAACAGCCTGGTTAACGATTATGGCTGGAGCGCCCTGGGCAAACACATCTCTATCCGATGTTTCAACAGCGCCCCTTCAGTAAAGTCCAGCCTCAAGTTCCTGCGCAGAACACCATGGGCAAGAAAGAAAGTCGAGAGATTATATCTCAACACACTAAACAGTAAACGGAAAAAGATCTGAGTTGATTTTTTTTTTGTGGCAGGTCAAACCCTCCAGATAATCCATGACTTGTTTTTTGTAAGCGCTTCATTAACCAAACTCTTGACTTTATCCGCAATCAATGTTACTTATCGAGCATCAGTAGCACCTTTTCGAAAAACGTATCACTAAATTTCACAGAACAAACAAGGAGGTCTAAGATGCATATTCCAGATGGTTACTTAAGCCCGTCGACTTGTGCCGTTATGTATGCCGTTAGTGCACCAGTCTGGTACCTGTCGGCCAAAAAGGTCAGCAAAACCCTTACCGCGAAAATGGTACCCTTACTTTCTATTTTTGCCGCCTTTTCCTTTGTGGTAATGATGTTCAATGTCCCAGTACCGGGCGGCACTACGGCCCACGCAGTGGGCGGCACCCTGATGGCAATTATCCTGGGCCCCTGGGCCGCTGCCATTGGAGTCTCAATCGCACTCTTAGTGCAGGCCGTCTTTTTTGGAGACGGCGGCATATTATCTTACGGAGCCAATTGCTTCAATATGGCCATCGTCCTGCCATTCGTTGGTTATTTTATTTACTGGCTTACCAGCCGGGGAGCAGCTGCCGGCTCAGGCCGTCATTGGCTTGCCATTGCCCTTGGCAGTTACGCCGGGATCAATGCCGCCGCCCTCTGCGCCGCCATTGAACTGGGAATCCAGCCACTCCTTTTTCATACCGCCAACGGCACCCCCCTTTACTGCCCCTACAACCTCAGCCAGACCATTCCAGCCATGATGATCGCCCACTTAACCATCGCCGGTATTGCTGAGGTAATAGCAACTGAAGGAGTTTTAGCCTTTACCAGGCACTCAATTCATCTTGGTCTTACGACAAACATCAAAGACGAGGGAGTAACAGTATGAAAGGAATAAAAAAATTATGGATTGGTCTGGGCCTGCTGGCCCTGATTTCGCCCCTGGGGCTCCTGGCAGCGAATACCGCCTGGGGTGAATGGGGCAGTGAAGAACTGACTAAACTATTAGGCTATGTTCCCGCCGGGATGATTAGATTCAGCGATATCTGGAAGGCACCCTTTGCGGACTACACCATCCCCAGGGCCGGGGACAAACCAGGCTATATTATTTCCGCACTCGTAGGAATGGGGCTCATTGTTCTTATTACCTGGTTCATCGGCCGCCTTCTGGCACGAAAGCAGTAAAGTCCCAACAAAAAAACAATAATGAACAGAAATAATTTTGTTGGTAAGACCCTGGCCGGATTAACCGAGGCGATTAAACAGGCCATCTTCGCGGAGCGCTACGCCCGCCTTCCCGGCCTGCTTCAAGGGCTTGATCCCCGAGGTAAAATTATAACCTTTTTAGCCCTCTTGATTGTTACCGCCATTACTCGTCACCTTAGAGTAATGGCGGTAATTTATCTGTTGACTGTCGCTCTCGCTCTGGCTTCCCGCATCCCTTTGCTTTTTTTTCTCAAACGGGTCTGGCTCTTCATCCCACTCTTCACCGGGGTTATTGCTCTACCGGCTGTCTTTAATATTGTTACCCCCGGTCAACCGCTTATTACCCTGCTGACCTTTACAGCCCCGCTTAACTGGGGGCCGTTTCATCTCCCCGCCACCATTGCCATTACCCAGCAGGGTCTCCATGGGGCGGAAATCTTTATTCTCCGGGTAGCGACTTCAGTTTCTCTGTCCGTACTGCTGGTGCTGACCACGGAATGGGCTCGTCTTCTCCAGGCTCTGTCAGCCCTTCATTTTCCCAAGATAGCTATTCTTATCTTCGGAATGACCTACCGTTACATCTTCCTGTTTATTAAAGTGGCAGAGGAAATGTTCCTGGCCCGCCGCAGCCGCACCGTCGGCCGGACAAACACCAGAGAGCAGCAGAACTGGCTGTCTTCCAGGCTGGGTTTTTTATTAAACCGTTCATACAAACTGAGTAATGATGTCTATCTTGCCATGCTCTCCAGGGGTTGGACCGGCCATGCCCGTTTTCTGGACGATTTTCGTTTCCAATGGTGGGATGCGGCCTGGGCCGCCTTTACAATTACCTTTATAGGCACAATTATTTTTTGGGGAAAATGAAATGAGCAATACGGTTTTTAAGGTGAGCAAGATGAGCTATAATTACCCCGGCGGTCTTTCCGGGCTGTATGATATAGATTTCAGTATCAAACAGGGCGAAAACGTGGTATTTCTTGGCGTAAACGGCTCCGGCAAATCTACCCTGCTTAAATTAATTGACGGCCTTTATTTCCCGGATCAAGGCACGATAGAGGCCTTTGGTACACCCCTGACAGAGAGCCGCTTACAAGATGAAACATTTGCCTTCGCCTTTCGGCGGCGAGTGGGATTCCTCTTTCAAGATCCAGACTCTCAGCTCTTTCTCCCCACCGTCTGGCAGGAGGTGGCCTTTTCTCCTCTCCAAATGGGATTAGTCCGGGAAGAGGTGGAAGAAAAAACCAACTCCGCCCTCAAGGCCCTGGGAATTGAAAAACTTAAAGACCGGGTTCCCTATCAACTCAGTGAAGGTGAAAAGAAAAAGGTAGCTCTGGCCTCATTACTGGCCTTAGATCCGGAGGTCTGGCTGCTTGACGAACCAACGGCCAATCTTGATCCACGTACTCAGGACTGGGTTATTGAGTTTATTCTCTCACTGACAGCAAAAGGTAAAACCCTGATTGTGGCTATTCATGAACTTGAGGTAGCCAAGGTAATTGCCGGTCAGGCCTATATCTTAGGCGAAGATCATCGACTGGCCGCTCAAGGCGATCCACAGGAGATATTACAGGATGAGGCCCTGTTATTACGGGCCAATCTCATGCATCGCCATCGGCATTTTCATACCTCTTTTACCCACCGCCACCCCCATCAGCATTAAAGCTGCTCAACGGCACCCCGTTCTCATCCCACTCACTCATTAAGGTGTAAGCGCTCCATGGACGCCCTGCTGCACGCATACGACCATGATCGTATGCGAGAGTGTGTTTTATGAGGCGCTTACATTAAGATAAGTAGTTACGCCTTTTGCTTTGTTCGCGCCTTTATGGTATCAATATCCTGTTTTGCTTTATGAAGATTATAGGAGATTGATATGCCTTCTGATTTAATGCTTTATTCCGGTGCTATTATCCTTGGGGCCTTGCACGCCTTTGAACCTGGCCACGGGAAGACCCTGATCGCCGCCTATATGATAGGCACCAAAGGCCGGGCCGTGGACGGCATATTATTAGGCCTGATTGTCACCTTTACCCACACCTTCAGCGTAATTATCCTCGGTATTGCCGCAAAACTCCTGGCTCACAGCTATTCAGAAATTCAGCTCCATGCCTGGCTTGGCCTTGGTTCATCGGCTATTATTCTCATAGTCGGCATCTGGATGTTAAAACAGCGGCTGAGTCGCAACAGCAGCCATAATCATATACATCTCTTTGGCTCTGGACACATACATCACGACCACCTCCAACACAGTCACGAACATTCCCATGAACACAGCCATACCCTGACCGACCACGAGCATAGTCATACCCATCCGCATCCCCACCATCACGATCATCAGGATCAGCAGAACACGGCCGTCACTCCGGCCGAGCGTTATAATAAATGGAACCTGTTATTACTGGGAATTTCAGGCGGCCTTATCCCCTGTCCCGCCGCCATTGCCACCCTTCTGGCCGCTATCGGCGCCGGTAAAATAGCCAAAGGCCTGACCGTAACCCTTTTTTTCAGCCTGGGTCTGGGGCTGGTCATGATGACCATCGGCCTTATATTATCCCAGGCCAGCCGTCTTACGGAAAAGATAGGCGGCAATCAGGAGTTAAGCCGCCGTTTAGGAATTTTCAGCGCCCTGATAATAATTTCTTTAGGCGGTTATACAATGTTCAACTCCATTACCTGGGTAATGAGTTTAAAATAACGACATAACTTCAGCCACCCTTTAATTCACAATTATGAAACTGATATATCTGCTGATTCCTTTACTGATTTTAAGCGCCTGGCCAGCCCAGGCTCATATAGGCAAGGGTAAACTTGCCGACCCGGTGGCCGAAATCGAATATCGTATGCTGCTGGATTTTCAACCGAAGAAAAATGACATCAGGAACAAGCTGGGAATGGTTCTGTACCGCATGAATAAACTGAAAGAGGCAAAAAAGCAGTTTAACACCGTCCTCAAGAATGACCCTGCTAATTTCAACGCCACGGACGCCCTGGGGCTTATTATGTTGAAACAGCAAAATACCCGGGCAGCAGCCGCGCAATTTAAAAAAGCCAAAGCCCTGAATCCCGCCGACCCTCTGGTATATTACCATCTCGGCCAGGCCTATATAATGTTGAAAAAAATAGACGAAGCCAGAAATGCCCTGCAAACCGCCGCGCAAAAAGCCTCACTCCCCAACCAGCCGGCAGCGGTGACCGCCGCTCTGCCTGCCATAAAAAAGGCCTTGAAAGATATAAAGTAAGCGCCTCACAAACCCACACTCTCGCATACGATCATGGTCGTATGCGAACCTTTCAGAGACGCCGCAACCTGTGCAGGATAGTGTTCATGGAGCACTTACGGCGTTAACAATACTGATCATAAATTTTTACCGGTGGGAGGAGTGGACATTAAACGACCGTACTTAACCCCTTTGGTACCAATTAATTCCTGCGCTAATTGCTTTATTTTTTTATTTTTGCCTTTTGCCACCACTACTTCGAGGCAGTTATGTTGATCAAGATGAACATGCAGGGAAGAAATAATTTCCTTAAAATGTGAATGCTGGTGGCCGGTTAATTTATCAGACAACTCTCTGGTATGATGATCATAGACCATCGCTATCGTCCCGACCGTCTCTTCATTGCGAGTTTCCAGTTCATCCTCCACTAATGAATTACGGATTAAATCTCTAATGGCCTCGGAACGATTGGCATAGCCCTTTTCAGTAATTAAATTATCAAAACGCTCTAACAAATGATCCTGAATTGAAACTCCAAAACGAATTAATTCCATATAGTTCTCCAGTTACAGTAATGCGACATCTGATCGCTTTAGGAGTATAAAAGCGCGCCCCTGAAACGCTTACATCTCGAAATACAAGGCTTTCAGGGGCACTTACCAATTCCCCGATGATGATATATGATTGACATCACCAACAATCTGTAAAATTTTACCCGTTACGAAGCATATACAACTCTTGAGAACGACCATAATAATAGACGTTGGAACCAGGATCACTACCATCTCCCGCGGTTAAACGTACAGCCCCCTTCTGAAGGTATCTGTACACCGCGGACTCACTGTCCGCCAAATTACCGAAAAACATGGCATCAGCCAGACAATTACCCACACAGACAGGTTCCTTACCAGTCTCTAACAACTTCAGACAAAAATCACATTTATCGGCGGTTTTGTGATCATCCGGGCCGGTCTTTAAGTAACGGGCCTCATAGGGACAGGCCTTGACACAGGCCCCGCACCCAGTACAACGAGCCGGATCGACCTCCACTATGCCGTTTAAGGGGTTCTTCCAGGTAGCGGCAACGGATATAGAGGTTTTTTCCGCTCCCTTCCCAAAACGGCGCGTCAACGGAGTAACCGGACAAACGGGCACACAGGGAGGATTATCACAGTGATTACACATACGGGGCTGAAAGGCCAGAGCCAGCCCGTCCGGTGTCCGGCCAGGGCCGTGAACCTGCAGCCGGCAACGACTTTCGGCGGCCGGCACCTGCCATTGAGCCTTGCAGGCCAGGGCGCAGCTATGGCATCCCAGACATTTCCGCAAATCTATAACCATGGCATATTGGGCCATTTAAATTTCTCCTTACCGTTCTCGTAGTTTCAGCCTGACACATCTTTATATCCGAACATATGACCAGCTGAGCGGCCGGCCATGGGCATAAGGCATATAACCATGAAACTGACGCCGATCATCATCAAAAACCAGAGGCAGAAAATAACGATCTCCTTCCCACATAGGTAAATCAGCCAAAGCGGCGGCAGGATGCCAGATTAAGGTTCCCTCTTCATTCTCCATATACGGTTTACCGCAGAATGAATCTATCCGAAATATAAAACCCAGCCAGTCCTCGTTCCCCGGACCAAACCCCGTCCAGTTAACAGTGCCGCGTAATTTTATATCAAGACAGCGGATCCCCGCCTCCTCCATAATTTCCCGTTTCAGACCGCTGACCACATCCTCATTGGCCTCCAGTTTACCGCCCAGGCCGTTAAATTTACCAAGATGAGCGTCATCAGCACGTTTATTACGATGAACAAGCAAGGTCTGCCGTCCATCAGGGGACATAACAAATCCCAGGGTAGCGATTATCGGGGCATACACAATTTCAAGCCTCAGGGGCAGTAAAGAATTCACCGGAGAGGTTAGAATCCGGTCTTTTTAATTTAGCATTTGCATCCGCTAAAAGTAGTTGGTAATCTAATTACATACAAATATAAAGTAATTTTTCCGTAACAATAACTATTGACGGACTCGTAGTTAACATGCCTGTCATGAAACGAAAAGTCCATCACTATTCAGGAGCCGCAAAGAAACACCAATGAGTATTTTGATAATAGATGATTCCGCCCCCATCGTCCGTTTGTTAGAGGCAGCCCTGCAACGTAATGGCTATGAAGACATTTATTGTGCATCCTCCGGAGCTGAAGCTCTTGATTTTTTAGGTCTTCCACAACAAAATTTCAAGCGGGTGGATTGTATTCTTTTAGATATTATCATGCCCTCCATGGACGGCATTACCGTCTGCCGCAAGATTAAAGAACATAGTTTCTTCGCCGATACCCCGATCATCATGGTAACCATCAGGGATGAACCAGAGACTCTGCACGAGGCCTTTGAGGCCGGGGCCGTGGAATACATCACCAAACCGGTACGTGAACTTGAATTAATTACCAGAGTCAACTCGGCAGTAAAGCTTAGTAAAGAGATCAGCCGCCGCAAAATACGTGAGGCCGAACTCATTAAAATCAAGGAAGAATTAGAGGCCGCCAATGAACGCCTGATATCTCTGGCCATTACCGACAAAACGACCTCGGTGAACAACCGCCGGCATTTTGACAAAACCCTTCACAATGAATGGCGGCGGGCCTTCAGGGACGCCAAACCCCTGACCATGTTTATAATCGAATTTGACTCATATCATGAGTATATCACCGAATACGGTAAGGCCAAGACCGATAATTGCCTTAAGCTGATCGCCCAGGTATTTGAGTCGTCTCTGCACCGGGTTGGGGATCACATATGCCGTTACGCGGATAACCAGTTCGCCATTTGCCTCTCCGATACCGACCTGCGGGGAGCGATGATAGTGGCCGGTCATATGAAAGATAACCTTGATTATCTTAAAATTGACCACCCGGCCTCCAGGGCCGGCTCTTATATATCCGCAAGTATAGGAGTCGCCGCCCTGCAGCCCCGGCAAGGCATTGAACTTGAAGATTTACGCCGCCAGGCAGAAGAGTGCCTGCGTCAAGCCATCAAAGAAGGCCGTAACCGCATTATCCACGCCTGACTTCAGGAGCTGCAAGAAACTAATATGATTATCTTTCCCCCTGCCTTCCGGCTGAGTCGGAGCGCCGTTAACTCACAGAATCGCCGGCATAATCCAGCCGCACCGTTCAGCTTCGCATATACTTGCCGTCTCAACCGCCGCGGTTAGATCTGGCCAAATTTTAAAGACGGACCAGCCCATGCTATTCTCTTACAGAACCCTGGTTCTTATTATAATTCTCCTGACGACTGGTCTTTCTGGTTCTGCCGCCCCGCCGGTTGAAGCCGCCATAAACCCCTTTCCTCTCTATAACGATATTAAACCCAATGTCAAGTTCTGGAAAATAGTTTATTCCCGCTATTCGTCCAGACACGGACTGCTCCACGACAGTAAAAATCTGGCTGTCATTTACGAGGTAATAGATTTATACGATCCGGCCCGCTATTTAAATTCCGTTAAGCGCAACCGCCGTCTGATCAAGAAAGCCAAGAGCAAATACCGCCGTCTGCTCTTATCCCTGGCCCAGGGGCGGGAGACCAGCAGCAAGACAGGCCGCCGTATTCTTAATCTCTTCGGCGGCAGCCCTGAACCAGCCGAGCTGCGAAAGGCCGCCAATAATATACGTTTCCAATTATGTCTTAAAAACCGTTTCAAACAGGGAATTATTAACTCCGGTCAATACCTGCAGACTATTAAACAGATCTTTCGCCGCCAGCACCTGCCCACTGATCTCGCCTATCTGCCTCATGTAGAATCATCCTATAATTACAAGGCCTACAGCAAATTCGGAGCCGCGGGGATCTGGCAGTTCATCAGGGCCACCGGCCGCCGTTATCTTACCATCAGCTACACCGTTGATGAACGCCGGGACCCACTCAGGTCATCCAGGGCGGCAGCCCTCTTCTTAAAGTCTAATTACCGGAAACTTAACAACTGGCCACTGGCCATTACAGCTTACAACCACGGGGCAAGGAGTATGCAGCGGGCTCAAAATGAATACGGTGGTTATGTGGCGATTATCAATTCCTACCAGAACAGACGATTTGGTTTTGCCTCCCGCAACTTCTACCCGGAATTTCTGGCAGCCAGGGAGATAGCCAAACATTACAAAAAATACTTTCCCAATCTCACCATGCGGCCCCTTGTCAAGACGAAAGATATCAGGCTGCCGGCTTATATTAATCCCACGGAACTTGCCAGATTTCTATCTCTTCCTTTGCAGAGTTTAAAATCTCTAAATCCAGCCATCAGGGCTCCAGTCTGGAATGGACAAAAATATATTCCAGCGGGATACCGGCTCCACCTGCCCGCAGATATACATTTATCAGCAGCTCAAATCCCAGTCTCACT
The DNA here is from genome assembly GCA_048820955.1 of Desulfobacterota bacterium M19. Lineage (GTDB taxonomy): Bacteria > Desulfobacterota > Desulfobulbia > Desulfobulbales > VMSU01 > JAADIV01. The sequence continues at coordinate 12,600 of JBMERE010000002.1, forward strand.
ATACAGGAAGACTCAAAAACGCAGCCGTTTCTACCGGGTAGAGCGTGGTGACACCGCCGGCAGAATAGCCCGCCGTCAAAGGGTAAGACTTCAGGATTTACTCGATTACAATCAATTAGGCCGTCGAGCAACCATCTATGTAGGCCAAAACCTGAGAATACCTGTCCCCGGAGACTACCGGCCCGAAAGAAAACAAAGATTTGCCGCCCTGAAAATTATTAAACCAGTGGCAGAAAACGTAATTACCGCCAGCCGGAGTGAGACCAATGCCAAAAGCTCCGCGGCCATAAACGAAGCAGTGCCGGCAACAGTAACAACACCAGAACCACCATTAATTCACACAACTGTACCAACACCAACAACTCAAAACAAACCGGCATCCCTAACAAATAAACCACCACCTATCAGGGAACCAGTCACCCCGTCCAGACAACTGCTGATAGCCATGCTGCCCTCTCACCTCAACGGTTTAGATAACAATAATGTTCTTTTACGCAGCCCCATAACACCAACCGCAGCCGAAAAACCAGCCTTGGAAGTGCCGCCCGGGGCCATAGTCAGCATAAACCCCGAGGTCCTGACCGGTAATTTTGAAGTCGAAAAAGTTTTAACCCTAAACAACCGCAAAATCGGCATCATCCAGGTAGAAGAATCAGAGACCCTGGGGCATTATGCCGACTGGCTCCAGGTTCGCACCCAGATGATCAGAAATTTAAATCATATTTCCTTCAGACATCGTATCAATACCCACGACCATATTAAAATTCCGCTGGACAAGGTTGGCAAAGACAGATTTGAAGAATTACGTTATGAATTTCACAAGGAGATCGCGGAGGATTTTTTCGCGGCCTACAAAATAACCGGCGTTCAGTCTTATCAGATTAAAAGAGGCGATAATATCTGGACGATCTGTCACGAAGTGCTTGATTTACCCTTATGGCTGATGAAAGAATACAATCCATCGACCAGTTTTGAAAACCTGCGGCCCGGCCAGCGCCTGAATTATCCCGTTGTCATAAGTTCAACCCCGGCCGCATGACAGCCAGAAAACTATAAAGTGAGAAATAAAAACAACCATGAATAAAAAGCCGAAAACTACATTTCTGCACGACTACCAGCCGCCGCCCTTTACCATCAGCAAGGTTAATCTCCACTTCAAACTTGAGGAGGAATATACCACGGTTCGCGCCGAACTATCCCTGCGCCGCTGCTCCAGCAGCCGGGATCTGATCCTGAATGGCAGCCCTGATCTGAAATTACTTACTATCGCCCTGGACGAGCGCCCCCTGATGCCTGAGGAGTATAGCCTGGAGCCGTCACAACTGATTATAAAAAATCCACCTAAGGAGTTTATCCTCCAGACCACTGTGCGGATCAAGCCCCATGAAAATACCGCTCTCGAGGGACTGTACCGTTCAAACTCCATTTTCTGCAGCCAATGCGAGGCCGAAGGTTTCCGCAAGATCACCTATTTTTTAGACCGCCCCGACATTATGTCCGTCTACACCACCACCATTGAGGCCCACAGCGGCCGCTACCCGGTTCTCCTTTCCAACGGCAACCTGATAGAAAAAGGCAGCCTGGATAACGGCCGCCATTTTGCCCGCTGGCACGACCCTTTCCCTAAGCCATGCTATATCTTCGCCCTGGTGGCTGGTGATCTGGCCGTCCTAACCGGCTCTTTCACCACCAGATCAGGCCGCCCCGTAGAACTGCGAATCTACAGCGAACACCATAATGCCGATAAATGCGGTCACGCCATGCAAGCCCTGCAAAAGGCCATGACCTGGGATGAAAAACGTTTTAACCTGGAATACGATCTCGATCTCTATATGATTGTCGCGGTTGATGACTTTAACGCCGGAGCCATGGAGAATAAAGGGCTGAACATCTTTAATTCCAAATACATCCTGGCTCGGCCCCAAACTGCCACCGACCAGGATTATGAGGGTATAGAGTCGGTGGTGGGCCACGAATATTTCCATAACTGGACCGGCGACCGGGTCACCTGCCGAGACTGGTTCCAGTTAAGCCTCAAAGAGGGGCTCACTGTCTTCCGGGATCAGGAATTTACCGCTGATACCAGTTCCAGAGCCATTAAACGAATAAGTGATGTAACCGCCCTCCGGAACCTGCAATTTCTGGAAGATGCCGGGCCCATGGCGCATCCGGTACGCCCCGCCTCCTATGTGGAGATCAACAATTTCTACACCCTCACCGTCTATGAAAAAGGAGCCGAGGTTATCCGCATGCTGCACACCATGCTGGGCGAAGAAACCTTTCAGGCCGGGATGCGGATTTATATCGCCCGCCACGACGGCCAGGCCGTCACCACCGAGGACTTTGTTCAGGCCATGGAGGATGCCTGGAATCAGAGCGCTGCCGCCCCCGGCCCTGCCAGCCTGGAACAATTCAAAATATGGTATGATCAGGCCGGGACCCCACGTCTCTATGTCAGCTCAAACCATGACCCGGATACCAAGACATTTACTCTCACCGTCCGTCAGGAACCAGGCCCCATGGCCGGTTCCACGCCCCGCCTCAGCCATATTCCCTTACGCCTGGCCTTACTTGACCGCCAGGGGAATGAACTGGACTTGAAGCTGAAAGGCAGAGAATATCCGGCCTCCGGCATGACCCTTCATATAAAAAAAGCTGTTGAATCCTTTGTCTTTTCTGATGTAAAAGAGCTTCCCATCCCCTCGTTATTACGGGGATTTTCCGCCCCTGTGGAATTAAAATATGATTATTCACGGGCCGATTTACGCTTCCTGCTTCGGCACGACCAGGATCCTTTCAACCGCTGGGAGGCTGGGCAGCGCCTGATGACCGCCAGTCTGCTGGCCCAGATAGACGATTTTAAGGCCGGGATTGAACCACAGCCGGCAGAGGATATTATTGATATATTTCAAACCATTTTAGCCGCGGATTTTCATCCCGACGCGGCCTTTAAGGCCCAGCTTCTGACCCTGCCCAGCGAGGATTACCTGGGCGCTCAAATGAAAGAAATTGACGTGGAAGCCATTCACAGTATCCGGGAGTTATACCGCCGGGAAATAGGCCGCCGCTTAGAGCCCCTTCTCTTCGCGGCCTACAGGGAGAATACCCCTCCCCGGCCCTACACCTATAATCCGAAATCAGCCGGGCAGCGCCGTTTAAAGAATCTCTGCCTCTCTTATCTCATGGCAGCCCGGACAGATAAGGCGGTGGCTCTCTGCCTGCGGCAGCTTGACGAGGCCGATAATATGAGCGATGAATTAAGCGCTTTAACCACCCTGACCCACGCCGGCTGCCCGGAACGGGAGGCAGCCCTGGACGTTTTTTGGGAAAAATGGCAGCATGAGGCTCTGGTCATGGACAAATGGTTCGCCATTCAGGCCACCGCCCCCCTGACCACAACCCTGGAACGTGTTAAGGAATTGATGAAACATCCCCTGTTCAAGATCAAGAACCCCAATAAGGTGAGGGCCTTGATCGGCAGTTTTGCCGGCGGCAATCATATCTGTTTCCATGAGCCATCCGGAGCTGGATATGAGCTGTTTGCCGGGGTGGTACTTGAATTAGACAGCCTGAATCCGGCCATTGCCGCCCGTCTTCTGGGGCGCTTCAGCCGCTGGCGGCTCTATGACCGGAACCGCCGGGACTTAATGAAGGCCCAGCTGAAACGAATATTAAGTCAGGAGGGGATCTCCAAAGGAGTCTATGAGGTAGTGGAAAAATCACTGGCTTGAGAGACCCCGGGAATATGGTGAATACAGGCAGACTGCGATGTTAACTATTCCAAGCAAAACATAAAAGAATCCCTTGAAAGATATTGTCCATTGCATTAAATAGTATTCCCTTTATAAAACAACTTTTTTAATTTCAGCTTCACAGGAATATCATGTGTCGACTTAGCGCCATTACCGCTGATAAATATTTTTCAGTGATGGACAATATACGGGCCCTGGATACCATGAAAGAGGGGCACGACGGCTCGGGCCTGGGCTTTGTACTCAAAGACCTTGGCGGTGACTTCAAGGATCTGAAAGAATATCCGATTTTATCCGGGATCTGCACGGACAGCGGCCGCCGAAAACTTGATAATTATATGAAACAGGCCGGGTTCAAGGTCAAATTCATGTGGGAGCCGCAAATCTGTGAAAAGGCCGGTTCCTCGGTAGTAAAACGCGGCCACTACCTTACCACCGCCTATCAATATCCAGACGAATACATAAACCGTTCGCAGGATGATAAAGAGGCCCTGCTCACCAAAACCCGCCTGCAGCTCCGAGACGAAGGAATAAAGAATAATTCACTCTATATTTTCAGTTTCTGGCCTGACATAATCACCATGAAAGAGGTTGGCGACCCCTTGGAAGTAGGTGAATTTTTTGGCCTCGACAAGAAACCTCTCACCGCCAAAATCGCTCTGGCCCAGGGCCGTCAGAATACCAATTACGCCATTGATCTCTACGCCTGCCATCCCTTTTTCCTACAGGGCTACTGCACCATGACCAATGGCGAGAATACAGCATTTGTCCCCAACCGCGATTATCTTCTGCGGCGGAACTTTCCAGGTTATAGAAATTATAAATCCGACTCCGAAATTTTTTGCCATACCCTGCATTTTGTCCATAAACGCTTAGGTTACCCCCTGCGTTATTACAAGGACGTCATCACCCCGCTGACCAGTAATGAGCTTGCCCACCGTTCTGATGCCGAGGCTCTGCGACTTATTAAAAACTCATTACGCCCCCTTTGTATTGACGGCCCCAACTGCGTTATCGGTTTTATGCCTGACGGCTCAGTATTCATGGTGCAGGACAGCAAAAAACTGCGGCCCGGTGTTGTGGGCGGCGCCCCCGGTCATTACGGCCTTATGTCGGAAGAATGCGGCCTCGACCAGGCCGTCCCCAAAAGAAAACGGGAGGATGACATCTTCCCCATGCGTTACGATTTCGTAGTAATCAGCCCAAATGCCAAAGAGGTTCAAGTATGGAACCAGTTAAAGGGATAAACATGATGGATATTCCCCTGCTCGATTTCCCATATATCATCCGCTGGCGGGACGACCGCTGTACCCGGTGCGGCAGATGTACCGCTGCCTGCCCCACCAAAGCCATTGTCCCGGCCGTGATTGCCCGCCGCTTAGTGCGAAGTGAAGGAGAAATCCCCCTGCCCACTACGGTAAGAGGCGTAGAGCAGGTCATAAAACAGGTCAGCGATATTGATCATTACTGTACCGGCTGCGGCACCTGTACTCTGGTCTGCCCCAACATGGCCATTGTTCCTGAATATAACCCGGCTTCCAAATTCCTCTTCCATAAAAACAGAGGCGGAGTCCCCTATAAACGCGGCGGCCGCCGCAATGATCCCAGCATCAGCACCCTGGATAAATTAAAATTCACCCGTATCTCCATGCTCACCGACCCGGCCCTGGACGCCGGCCGCCATGAATTTTATATCCGTACCCTCATGGGGCGCAACCTGCCGGCCGAGGACATTCCGCTGCTTGTCAGGGATGGGCGTCTCATTGTGGAGGCCGATAAATTTATCCCGCCGGTACGGGAGATATTCCCCATCCGCATCGGCGGCATGTCCATAGGCGCCCTGTCGCCCCCCATGTGGGAGGGGCTGGCCATGGGTGTTACCTACCTGAACGAGGTCGAGCATATCCCCGTGGTCATGGGCTCCGGCGAAGGCGGGGTACCGGCCCGCCTCTTAAAATCCAGATTCATTAAATATTTTATTCCCCAGATTGCCTCGGGTTATTTCGGCTGGGACGAAATTATCCACGCCCTGCCCGATATGGTAGAGGATCCCGCCGCCATTGAGATCAAATACGGTCAGGGAGCCAAACCCGGTGACGGCGGCCTGCTCATGGCCTACAAGGTCCTGAAACTCATCTCCGAGATTCGCGGGGTCCCCATGGGAGTTGACCTGGCCTCTCCGCCTACTCACCAGACCAAATACTCCATTGAGGAGGCGGTGGCCAAGATGATTCAGAGCGTCAGCATGGCCTGGGGATTCAGGGTGCCGGTGTATCCCAAAATATCCGGTACCAAGACCGCCCTGGCCGTACTGAATAATCTGGCCCGTAACCCCTACGCCGCCGCTCTGTGCATTGACGGTGAGGATGGCGGCACCGGGGCAGCCTATAACGTCTCCCTGGATAAGATGGGACATCCCATTGCCAGTAATCTGCGCGACTGTTATCTCGATCTGGTCAAGCAGGGCAAACAGAATGAACTACCCATCTTTGCCGCCGGCGGAGTAGGCAAACAGGGACATCTTGCCGCCAACGCCGCCAGCCTCATTCTGCTTGGGGCCTCAGGGGTTGATATCGGCAAATATATAATGCAGGCGGCTGCCGGTTGTTTTGGCGATGAGCACAACCGCTGCAACCTGTGTAATATCGGCAAATGCCCGCGCGGCATCACGACCCAGGACCCCAGACTTTACCGCCGTCTGAGCGCTGAGAAGGTCGCCCAGCGGGTAGTTGATGTCTTCAAGACCGCCGAAATGGAGCTAAAAAAGGTCTTTGCCCCCATGGGCCGCAGTACTCAGCTGCCCATCGGAATGTCTGACGGCCTGGGGGTCTCGGATCGGGATATTGCTGATCGTCTGTCAATTTCATATGTTTGTTAGGCACAAAAAATGATTATTAACGGTAAAATAAATAACAAGCGGCTGTCCTCCAAGACCCTGGAAGAGAATATTCAGGCCGCCGTGCATAACGGCTCCCACAGTCTGGAGATCAAGGCCCAGGGCCAGCATGGTATCGGCGGCCGTATATGGCCCGGTAATGACAAAAAGGACAAGATTAAAATAAAGGTCAGCGGGCCTGTGGGCCAGCGCCTTGGCGCCATGGGAATGCGGGGCACCGAGATTGTGGTCAACGGCAGCGCCTCGGATGATGTGGGCTGGCTGAATTGCGGAGCCACCATAACCGTACTGGGAGATGTTACCAACGGAGCCCATAACGCCGGAGCCCAGGGTATCCTCTATGTCCAGGGCGGCGGCGGGGCAAGATGCGACACCATGACCAAGCATAATCCACGTTATGCCCCTCTGCAGTCCTGGTATTTACGGGATGTGGGTGATTCCTTTGCTGAATTCAAGGCCGGTGGAATCACGGTGGTCTGCGGCATTGAACCACGTAATCCGGATAATATATTAGGCTATCGTCCCTGCGTAGGCATGGTGGGCGGGGTTATTTATTTCCGCGGCCCCATAACGGATTACAGCCGCAATGATGTCCAGCTTCTCCCCCTGGATGATGAAGACTGGCAATGGCTCAACAATAACATCAAGCCCTATCTCAAGGCCGTCAAAAAAACTGAATATCTGACAGCGCTGACCAGTAACCAGGCAGAATGGCAGAAGCTGGTACCGTTCACTCCGACCGAGAAGGCGGCCCGCGGTCAGGGACAAATGGCCATGGGTAAATTCCGTCGCGAGATATGGGAAAAAGAGGTGGGCCAAAATGGTATTTTCGGCGATATCATCGACCATTCCGCCTTTTCCACCCTGCCCTACATTACCACTGGCAAAAACCGCCGCCAGGAACCACAATGGCGGAATGCTATGAGTACCGCACCCTGTTCAGGGGCCTGCCCGGCCAATATTCCTTCTGAACGACGTTTCGCCCTCTTGCGGCAAGGTAATGAACAAAATGCCGTTAATCTGCTGCTCGAATATACGCCCTTCCCGGCTACAGTCTGCGGCTCAGTATGCCCGAATATGTGTATGCTGGCCTGCACCAGAAAGGTCGTTGACACCCCATTAGACATTAAATCATGCGGCAAACAGGCCATCCAGGCCGCCGCTCCGCCTGCCGCTCCGGCCAACGGTCACAAGATTGCCGTGATCGGAGCCGGAATCGCCGGTTTAAGCGCCGCCTGGCATCTGAGGCTCCAGGGCCATAAGGTTGATCTTTTTGAGGCCACGAGCCGTCTCGGCGGTAAATTATGGGAGCAGATAGACAAGGGTAAATTAGAGCGGGACACCCTGCTGGCCGAATTAAAGCGCCTGAAGTCTACAGGAATAAATATCATCCCGGAAACTCTAATTAACCCAGCACAGTTTGAACGGTTTATCAGGGAATACGACGGAATTATTATTGCCTGTGGTCTCATCAAAAAAGACGGACGCGGCCTGCGCTTTCTCACCACCGATATAGAATGCCCCAATGGCAAGATCAAGGTTAACGAAGACGGCAGCACCACCAACAGCAAAGTTTACGCCGCCGGTGACGTAATCAGCCGCGCTCTGGCTCCCCACGGTATCGGCCAGGGAATGTCGGCGGCCAAAGCTCTGCACGCCAGCCTGACAGGCGGCACCTATACTCCCGACCGGCGTCCCACCATCACCAGCCAGGCGATACAGACTGCCTATTACCCGGCCCGGATAAACCGCCAGGATACCGCACCCTTTTCCGCCTCTGCGGAGGCCCGGCGCTGCCTGTCATGCGGGCTGTGCCGCGACTGCGGCCTATGCGCCGCCTCCTGCCCCCAACAGGCAATTTACCGCCAGGAGACAGATTCTGGAGATTTTTCCTATCAGGTAGACCACAACCGTTGTATCGGCTGTGGATTCTGCGCCGGAATATGCCCCTGCGGTATATGGGAAATGCGTGAGGTCAAGTAACTGCTGGTCAAACGGCGAACTATTACGGATTTATCAATAAATTTTCTTGACCTTACCAGACGCTTGTGCTATTTTTCACCCGAATTTGGGCCATTAGCTCAACTGGTAGAGCATCTGACTCTTAATCAGCAGGTTCGCGGTTCGATTCCGCGATGGCCCACCATTATTTTTAATATCAAGCACTTAACTAATATCAGGTTAAGTGCTTTTTTTTTGTAAGCGCTCTATGAGTACTCTGCCCCCTTACGTTCCGAGATGTTATAAAGTCAGCAATACGACCATGATCGTATACGAGAGTGTGATTTATGGGGCTCTTACTTTTTTTGTACCGCCTTCTTAATTACGACCACTCCTCACTGGCGGAATTCCTGCGATTTTATGCCAAAACGGCGCAGAAGCCTCTGCAGAGCCTGACGTTCCATGCAGCATTTTCGAGCCGCGGCAGAGACATTACCAGCTGAGACGCTGAGGGCATTGGATAAATACAGGTTATTGAAACGATTAAGTATTTCTTCCTTGGCCTCTTTATAAGAGAGATCAAGCAACAGACCGGTATCATCAAGATATCCACCGCCGCCGCGCGCCGCTTCTTCTTCGGTCATCAAAGCCTCCGGAGTTATGCGGCTGCTATCAGACAACAGAACAGCCCGGTTGATGACATTCTGCAATTCCCGGATATTCCCCTTCCAAGGCCGCCGCATAAGACTCTGCAGAGCCTCCGGACTGAATTCGAGATCAACCCTCCCATGCTCCTCGCTATACCTTTCCAGAAAATACTGAGCCAGCAGAGGAATATCATTCCTGATTTCCGTTAGACTCGGCATGGTCACGGTCATGACATTAAGCCGATAAAAAAGATCCTCGCGAAATTCACCCCGTTCAATCTTGGCCTCAAGATCCTGATTAGTTGAGGCAAGTATCCGGATATCCACCTTATAGGTCCTGGTCTGGCCCAGGGGCTGAATTTCTTTTTCCTGCAGGACACGTAAAAGTTTAGTCTGAATTGAAACCGGAATATCACCTATTTCATCAAGAAGAATAGTGGAACCGTCGGCCTTAAAAAAAAGACCGGCCTTGTCTCTGTCGGCCCCGGTAAAAGCCCCCTTTTGATAACCAAAGAGTTCACTCTCCAGAATATGTTCCGGCAAAGCCGGGCAATTAACGGTAATCATCTTGCGCGAAGCGCGTTTACTCATGGAATGCAGAGCCCGGGCTGCCAGCTCTTTGCCGGTACCAGAGGCTCCGCGGATGAGCACTGTAGCCGTACTGGCCGCCAGGCGGCTGAGTAAATCCATGGCTTGAGTCATCTTTTTAGATTGGCCGATAAATCCTGGAATCCGCTGATGCTCCGTCAACTGGCGCTGAAGATGCAGATTTTCACGCAGGAGAAAGGTACGCTCCATGGCCCGGCTGACGGCGTGGATGATCTTATCATTGTCAAAGGGTTTCTCAAAAAAATCATAGGCCCCGTCTTTTAAGGCCTGAACCGCCATTTCTATGGTTCCATAGCCGGTCATGATAATGGTACTGACAGTGGCATCAATCCCCAGCAGACGCTGCAGAAATTCAAGGCCGTCCATGCCGCTCATTTTAATATCGGTAAGCACGACATCGGGCAGCCATGACTCAAGCAGAGCAAGTGCCGCTTCACCGGAATCAGCTATCCTGATCTCATATTTACATTTACGGCTCAAAATTTTGCGCAGAACAATGAGCATATCCCGCTCGTCATCAACAATCAGAACTTTCTGTTCTGTTCCTTGAGATGAATTTTCCACCTTAACCTCTTTGCTCAGAGAGCAGCATCGCTTGAAAATACATTTGAACAAATTTCCCCGATACCGTATCAGCAGCGGAAAAACAAAAATCACCAGCAGGCGGGAATTTACCGGTCAGAGCAAAATAGACATTCCTCGATAAAGAGATAACCGCCTCGTTTATATCCCCAAAATCTAAAAAATCTAATTTTTGTTCAGCGGCCGGGAAGCAGCGGCAGGCCGTGGGACGATCTTCAAAAACCAGACATTTATTATCAAGGGATAAGGGACAGATCATTCCCGCCTCCCTGTAGAGTCCGGCAAAATCAGCACCGGCTGTTTCGGGATGGCCGGCCATAATTTCCCGCGTGCGGCGGGCCAGGTTAATTCCGCGCTCAATAACGGCATGACGCAGGGAACGGCTCAAACGCCTGTTCATAGCCCGGCTGAGATTAATACTCTCAATCAGAGGCAGCTCCAGAGGTTCATGGCAGCAGACAGCCGTCTGCTCACCGCACTCCCCTTTAACACCGGCAGCCCGCAGCCGTTTATCAACCTCGTCAAGCAGAAGTTGATATTCCTCAAGCCAGGGAGCGAGATCAACGGTGGGCCGGTTGTCGATTTTCGGTTGAGCACTGCTGAGCTTCCCTTCTTTTTTACCATACTGCCGCAACAGTTTCCATTGGCAGTAATTGGTTGGATTAGCCCTGGTTCCCTTAAGAGTTTTTTCCGTTAATTTAAGTCCTAGCCCCCGCCGCAGTAAATACGCCGAGACAAAAGTTCCCGTACGGCCATGACCATGGCGGCAATGAACCAAGACCTTTTTGTTGAGATAGACAGCCTCATCCAACCATTCCAGGGCCTGTTCCATGACCCCCATATCCGGAGCGCATTCATCTGGAACCGGAAGAAAATAGACCTCAAAACCGGCGTTTTCCTCAATTTCGTGCAGATCAGAAAATTCACCGCAGAGATTGACAATAGCAGTTATTCCCTGTTCCCGGATTGAATCAAGTTCCGCGTAAGACATGGGGGCGTATCCTGTTGCCAGTTGCGGTGTAATCCAGCTGAGTTTATATTCATTATTGCTCATCAACGGCCTTGCCCCGCAGTGAAGAAAAATTATACTCCCCGGCAAAAAAGCGTTCTACACAGGGCCGCACGTCCATCTTCTCTTTTAATATCATATCCATTAGTTTAGTGCTGCCCAGTAAAGTACCCAGCAGCTCTAACTTACCCTCCAGCTTCTTATATTCTATACCCGAGATCCGGGCGTCAAGCAAATCAGCTCTGGAATCGACTTCAAAACCGAGACGACGCAAAACAATAGTGACAAATTCAATCCGCAGAACTCTACCACTGTATTCACCACCGCCACCGGCAAAACGAAACTGGCAGTAATTCCCCCTGGTATCCCGGCCGCACAAGGCATCCACCAGAGTAAAATGATAGCCAAAACGCATATTGAAATTCAGATAATCCCGGCCGATTATGGCATAAGAGGCATAATCACCGGCATTTCTCATTGCCATTCCTCCAGCCAGAGCGACATCATCAAAGTTCTTCCAGTCAAAATGACTGTGCGAATGCCAATCAATTCCCGCTTGACTTATCCCCCGCCAAACTGCCCCAAAAGGGATTGAGTTAACCTGCTCCGGCAAGACGCTCCCGGCATCGGTATCATTATCTATTCCCCCCCCCACATCCAGCAGATATACCTCAAGAGGCAAATCAGTTTGCAGCTTTCTTGACCTGCCGGAAGAGCCTGAAATCCGGTCACCGAGAGAAAACATAGCCTGCACGGCCTGCTCATGAGTATAGCGGATAATATCATGCATTGAACGGCATGAACTGGGCCGGAAATCAGCTGACCCGGCATCAATCAGTTTCAGCGGAGTTATAAAATCCAGTATCGCCCGCAGTTTCTTAAAATAGGGCAGATTGCTGATATTTACGACGGCCCCGTCACCCTGAAGCAGCGATTCAATCCGGCCCGCGTAAACCAGACGCTCATCAGCGTCAACGGTAACCACCTGACCAGGGGTAAGAATTGTGGTGGCATCTCGGGTATCGACCAGCAGAGGGACTCCGAATTCACGGCAGACAGTGGCAAAATGACCGGCTGTTGAACCCTCATCGGCGACAACAGCTGCCAGACGGTTCATGACCCGGACAATTGAGGGCGGCGTAAAACTGGTTACCAGAACAGCTCCGGACGGCATATCATCCAGGTTCCCCGTCCCCGCCAGATAAACCATGCCTGCGGCTTTACCTCCGGCAGCCCTTTGCCCGCCGTGTAAAAGGGGTTCAAGCGCTGGATCAGAGGCGCGGGTCTTATCGGCGGGAGGATGAACGGATTCCCGGCTCAGGGGACGGGCCTGTAACAAAAAGAGTTTATCATCCCTGGTTTTGGCCCACTCCACATCCTGAGGAGAGCCAGACAATTTTTCAATGGCCATCCCCCAGGAAGCCAGCCGCCTGACCTCGGAATCTGAAAGGGTCGGTGAGCTTACGGCCTCATCCGTCAGAGGAACCGCCGCAAGTTTACCATGATGGAGAAGCAGTTCTTCCTTCTGCCGCCCCGGCAATTTGCGGACGGTCTCCTGATTACAGCGGGCAATGGAAAAAACATCAGGGCTCACGGCACCACCGGCCAGGGGCTCTCCCAACCCATGCACAGCGTGAATAACCAGCATATCACGAGCCTTCGCAACCGGATCTGAGGTGTAAACAATTCCGCTGGCCGCTGCCTCAACCATCGCCAGAACAAGCACGGCAATGGGCGCCTCCTCATCCGCCAGACCAAGGTTAACACGATAGAAAAGGGCTTCAGGACTGTATTTAGAGGCCGCGACGTTCAGGTAGCTGAGCAGTATTGCCTCACGTTTAACCGCGAGAACTGTCCTGTACTGACCAGCAAAGGAATATTCACTGTCTTCGCTGATGGCGGAAGAACGAACAGCGGTCAACATTCCCGCGCCATATTGTTTTTCCATCTCCTCATAAGCCGTCAGTATCGCCAGCTTGACCTTCAGCGGAATTTCGGCCGTTTTAATCAGAGATTCAAGTTTGGCAGATAATTGAACAAGCCCCAGGGAATCGTTAAGATCAATTTCAGCCAGAAGATCATCAATCGCGGGCCGCAGGTTATTATGCTCCAGCAGAGCGTAATAAGAATTAGTCGTAATAACAAATCCCGGCGGCACCGGGAGTTTTAGCTGACTGTGCAGCAGCGCCAGGTTATGGGCCTTATGGCCAGCCAGTTCCACTTCAGGCACAGTGTCCAGATTAACCACATAGGGAGGAATACTTAACTGCTCAGGCGGGGCAAGAAGATAGCGGATATAAAAATTGAACTTTTTATAATACTCCAGCAGAGCCGCCGCCGAAGCTGGTTCAAAAACCGCGAAACTCTCAATCATACCGGAGACGGCAGCGGCAAAATGTTCATAACGCCTCGTAATCTGAGAGAAATCCTCCCGCCGACCGTCATGATACAAAACATCTAACTCCGCCATCAAATCATGACATCGGCCATCGTAGACCAGCAGACGTTTAAAGGCCTCATAGGTATGGCGCGCCATTATCCCCGGCGCGAAAAAACGGTACGACCAGTGTTTGAACAGCGAATTAAGCAGCATCTGCGATAATCTGTATTATATTTATGTTTCAGATTTAGTCATCTTGTTTGGAGACGACTTATGGGCTAATATGGGTATATTTTGAATAATCGTCAAGGGAGGACTGCTTATGGTTGGTAAAAACTGCTCAATAAACTCTCCGGATCTCAGCTCAATGGAGACTGTTGCACTTCCACAGCGGGTTAATGATTACCAGGAAGCGGTGGAACTGGCCGGAGAACAGGCCGGTAAACGTTTCAAGGAATACATGCTTATTTCCTGGTACGATGCTGACCGGGATTTTGAATCGCCGCCAAATTCCACCGAATGCGCCAGGGACGGCCGAAAGGATGGTTATATACATTATGGCCTGAGCCATGGCGCAAAACTAAAGGTAGATATTGAAAACGGCCGTTTTATCTTTTTCTTTACCCCGGTTGAATGGTAATTACCAGCCAAATATTCGTAAGCGCTCCATAAAGCTCCACCTCATTTCGGAGTCTTTGCGCAGACTCCGAAATGAGGTGGAGGTGAACTCTTACAATTTTAGAATACCCGCTGGCTCCAAATGCACGAGATCCCGCCGAATCCCCACGGTTTCTCACTACGACACCTCACTATTTACTGATCTCCATAAAATTGATAATTCGGTCATTACCCCGGAAAATGCCGAAGGTAGCAGTACCGGTTGGCGCAGTATCACTGGTGGCAGGGTTATTGTCCCAATCGGCTTTAAGCCATGGATCACAGCTTGTTGACAGCTTGACACTGCCGTGATTGTTATTCCCGGGAGCCTTCAGATAGAGATTAAAGTCACCTAAGGTGGGCGGAGTGCTGAACTGCTCTGACGGCGGGCCGGTATTTGTACAGCCCGCGCCGCTCAAGCCCGGTGAGCCGTTATCCTGCACGCAGGTTTCTCCGCTGCTAAGGTTGCCGGTATAGTCACTAAGGCCAATGGAGAAGACCGAAGAGCAGGTATCATTGATGTTGGTTACGAACTTGTTTCCAACATAGTGCTGGACAACGAGAGACATACGCATATCATGCAGCTCCGATCCAAAACTATTGGAGAGCTTTAAGCGCCCTGATTGCAGATGGGCACCACCTGTATCAGCAATTGTGAACGGATCACAGGTCCCATTGGGTTCGCTGTCATAGCATACACTATCGGCATCTGTCAGATCCGTACTTGTCAGGGTTAGATTTACCTTGGCGGCAAACGGATTAAGCGGCGCAGCAGGGCGGTTGTAAATCAGAGCTGCCCCGCTCACGGTGAGAGTTCCACTGCCCGTATATCCGGTATTGCCGGTGAAAGCAGCATTACCGGGATTTGAGACACTGAAAGCGGCGCTGCCGCTTACCTGATCGCTATAATAAGCGGCCAGAATACTCGGGACGCTCAGTTTCCAGAAATCTTCATTAGTACCAGCACCGCCATAGTTCCTGGTTATGGCGCCGGAGGTGTTCACTGCTGTCACTGTATATAACGGATTGACGGCGAAAGCAAACGGTTGGCCCAAATAGGTAAAGCCACCGGCAAGACAACCGTCACCAAAGACTGGGGTATTTGAAGCTACAATAAAATGATCCGGAATAAAGCGGCCGACATAACCTGACTTACCGATAGAACTATCAGAAGTGTCAATATAGTTTCCGTCATCGTTGGCCTTGATTTCCATAATACCGACTTCGCTGTAATTGGTCAGTACACTCCCGCTGCCATTGGTAAATCCGCTGATATTATTGACCGATAAAACCCCCTGCGTACCTGCTGCCGGGCTTATCAAATCAGGAGTCAGGCTTATGGTCTCCGGGGGATTTTCCTGGCCGAAACTGACAGCAGCCGGGTTATTGCTCAGATCGGCATTATTGGCCGGATTATTGTCGGCATGACCATCTGGAATACCGTCTTGGTTTTGATCATCAGCCGATTGCCATAGAACAGCCCTGGCAGATACCATAAAATTAGAACCAGCCCTGGTAAAAACAGCTCCATTGGCATTTACAGCTCCTGGGGCTGCGTTGCCTGCTGCCGTAAGGGCTGCAACATCATAGCCAAAAGGCACGTTGGTAAAATCGTTGGAAGTACCAGTCAGGGTAACCGCCGGATCATTGGTGGCAGGAGAGGCTGCCAGGCTGAGGGAGGCATGCAGCCTTATTTTTCCCACATCACAATACACCATACTGAAAGCGGCGGTACCATCAGCATCAAAATTAAGGGACACTGGAGTTAAATTCGCGGAACCGCTGTCATTTCCGGCAACAGCCGTGTTACTGGGTGTTCCATTGGGGCAACTCAAATTAACCGTACCCGCGGCAATGCCCATTAAACTGGAACCCGCGCAACTGCCGGGATTAACACATTCATAACCCATGTCAACATTAACGGTACCGCTGAGTCTCGCTTCACACTTCATGGTGTTGGTATTAGTCTGTATTGCCCTTAGATACAGAGTCTGACCATTGGGGGCGCGATTTGATGATTTACCGCCAATCTGGGTTTTATTAACACCTATTTTGTTGTAATCGGCAGCCGCAGTACCACCGGCATAAAACCTGAAACCGGCGTTGCTGAAGGTAATCGGCGGGTCTTGATCCGGAGATTCAGTTTTTGAATCTTTGTCTATGACATCAAATGAGTAGGTGCCGACGGTGGTATTGGCATAATCAAGCACCACTGAACTTTCTCCGGCAGGAATAGTATAGGTCGCGGTTCCCGAGCCGTTATTGGTGAAAGAGCCGGAACCGCTTATCAGCCCCCAGCTGCCGGAGGCCGGAGTGGTTGTCACAATAATCTGAGTATCATCGGCAACCGGAAATACCGCGCCGTCGGCGTCACGGGCTGTAATAGTAACAGGTTCGCCGTCACAGGTTATCCCGTGTCCAGAATGCGAGATGGAGTAATGATCCACCGGAACACCAGGCGACAGGTATTCATCAGCCCCGATGTCTGGCCCTGTTCCCTGGGGACGAGGATCGCCGTCAATATCATCACTGGGAGCGTAGGCTGGATCAGCATGGTCTATGGCCGAGGTAGAGGTAGCCTGCAGATGATAATCGTCGGTTAAATCAGGATTTGCAGTAAAATTATCTATCAGAATAGGAGACTTACCAGTAAAAGAGCCGGTAGAGTTATATATTGAATTTGAAATCGCCAGGCTGGTATCTTGATGATTACGGGTATAACAATTACTCCCGTCTTCTGAACTGTTCCCCCAGAAAATGGTATTGTGAACCTCAAAGTTACCATAATAATGAATATAAAAGGCACCACCCTGCTCATCAGCAGAATTGTCGGTAATCGTGCAGTTAGTAAATGATAGTTTTGTGCTGGTATTACCATAGGCCGCACCACCCCTGGAGGAGGCTTTATTGCCGGTAATCAAACAGTTTGTAAAATGAGAATCACCGCCTGAGCCATTTATAAAAACCGCCCCTCCCCCGTTAGTACTACTGCCCCTGGCAAGGTTGTTTTTAATGTCACATTTAACGATATTAATCTTACTGTTGTTTATATACACACCACCGCCGGAATAAGCGGCAGTATTGGAATCAATGGTGGAGCCGGTAAGTATTGAGTCGGAGGTAACTGAATTAAAATCAATGGCGCCGCCTATATAGCTGGCATTATTATTGGCAAAAGTACAACCTGAAACGGTTACGGTGGCACCGGTATTGATGTACACAGCACCGCCATATTTAGCCTGATTGCCACTGAAGGTCGTGTTGATAATCTTTATTACAATAGAACCGTTGGAACCAAGACCGCCGCCATATGCCGAGCTGCCGGCATTATTGTTGCTTATAACGCAATTTTGCACCGTCAGGTTACTTCTGGCATAAATTGCCGTCTTGCCGGAACTGCCGGTAATAGTAAATCCGTCTAACGTACAACCGATGGAGTTGTTCTGGAATAATATAGTATTCGGTTTACTATGCATAGGGCACCCACCTCCCCCACCTCCCATACCCATAGACCGGGAAGGCGGCCGGATGGTTGTGTATGCCGCCCCATGTTCGGATTTGATGGTAATATTTCTATTCATTACAGAGAGATTCTCCCTGTAAGTGCCGTCACAGACCAGAAGTGTATCACCATCATGAGAGGCATTAACGGCCGCTTGAATAGTGGTGTAGTCCGCGTCACCGGAACCGCAAACCGTAATATCACCACCCACGGCGGACAGGGCAGTTTGTGAAAAGCCAAGCAGGCAAACTGACACCAGAGCCATTACCAGCACAGTATTTTTACAACAATGTTTTTCCCTCATAATAAATATACCCCGTCAGCCCGAAAATAAAGGATAATAAAGATGCCCCCTGTCTGAGAGCTCCGGGAAACAACCTTTTGTTTCCTGCCCCTGCAATATCTTATGCACGCAGCATACCACAAGCAGAGTAACACCCCCCAATAAACCAGGATCACTGTCCTTTATCAAAACTGTTCATAAATATATGGCTGTTTAAGATCAGTGTTTAAAAATTGAACATCCAGGTAAGCGCAACTGTATTAGCTGTTTTTTTTATTCGGTGTTCGGTGTTCGGTGTTGAATGTTCGGTGTTCGATGTTCATCTTTTAATGTTTTACAAGTATCAATTCACATGCGATTACCTATAAGGGGTATGTCGAATTACATTATCGCACTCCGGATAACTCGGCGGAGGAAAAAATAGCACCGGGCAGTTACAAGGTAATACAAGTTACCGAACTGTAACCAGTATCACAAAACTGCAACTATCAAGATACACGACAGGATTAAAGGCAGTTGACTGCTGGAATATTTTTCGGCTGACACCATGATTTATTTAACAAATGGACAGTCAGGGCATATTACAATACCCTCTGCGCCCGTACCATTATCAGCCTCAGAGCCTCATACTTTCAGACTATGACCAAAATGAGAACAGCCCCCAAAATAATACTTTATTTTATGGATTAATAATTGCTACAATACATCATTGATGTGTGGACAATTTTATTAAAAAAACCTACAGGAGAAGATGCATGAAAAAACAAATGACCCCTTTAACTATTTTGACCTCAAAATCTCATGGTCAGAAAGGCTTTACCTTGATTGAGTTAATTATGGTAATTGTTATCCTGGGTATTCTGGCAGCAGTTGCCGTGCCCAAGTACCAGAGCCTGAAGGGCGATGCCTCCAAGGCTGCGGCCAATGGAATGTATGCCGGAGCCCAGGCCGCCTGTGCTATAAATTTTGCAAACAACATGTTACACCCTGCTGGTGATCCGGGTCATACTGCACTGATTACCACTGGTCAAACACTCTTAGATGCCATGGACAACCCTCCCGCCGACTGGGGCGTTCCCGCAGGTGGTGAAACCACCCCCCCAACCATAGTAGCAACAATCAGCGGATCTCCCTACACTATTACAATAACCAGTGTTGAATCAGCTACCGCGAAAGCAAAGCTTTCTAAAAGCTGGTAGTAAGTAATTCCGCTAAACCCAAAAATCCCGTTTGCCTGACAACAAACGGGATTTTTATATTAAACCATCAGCACTACGCCGGAGCCTATTGCATAACCTTCATCATATTCCACATGGGCATATAAATAGCCAGGGCTAAGAGACCGACAATTATCCCCATCACCACTAATAATACAGGCTCAATCAAAGAGGAAAGATTATCAATGGAGTACCTGGTTTCAGAGTCATAGAAATCAGCCACCTTGTCCATCATTACACTCAATGTGCCTGATTTTTCACCGATGGAGACCATCTGCACCACCATGGGCGGAAACATCGGATGCCTTGCCATTGACTCATAGAGATCTTTGCCATCTTTTACATCCACTTTAACCTCGTCGACAATCTCCCTGATTACCAGATTGTTTATACTGGTCACTGACAGATCAAGTGTTTTGATTATATCCACGCCGCTCTTGGCAAGCAGGGCAAATACCCGGCAGAATCTGGCCATATATATTTTTACGGTTAAGGAACCCATAACAGGTATTCTCAAGAAAAGATTATCTTTTATTCTGACAAAATCTTTCGATTTCAGGGCCATTTGATAGGCCGCAACAATAACAAGCAGTATACCGATGATTAAGAGTGAATAATTGCTGAAGGCGTTACTTACCCAGATTAAAATCTTTGTCGGTAACGGCAGTTCGACTTTGGAACTTTTGAACATAGACATAAATTTCGGCACCACAAAAATCATCAGAAAGGTAACCGCACCGACAATACTGGTCATAACAATCTTGGGATACCTGGTAGCCGCCTTAATCTTTTCGGTTACCTCTTTTTCGCTCTCAAATACCTGTGATAAATACTCAAATGAAATTCCCAGCCCGCCGGACTCCTCTCCAACTTTGATAATATTCTGGAAAAGGGTATCAAAATGCCGGGGAAATTTAGCAAAAGAATCGCTCAGGTTATCACCAGACTCAATATCTTCGGCAACCTGAAGAATGATTTTTTTAAGAACAGGGTTGGTGGTCTGCATGGTGATTATTTCCAGGGCCTGCAAAACAGCAACCCCGGCATTAATCATAGTGGCAATCTGGCGGCATAAAACAATTTTCTCGTCAATGGTTATTTTGCTGAATATGCCTTGAAAGGTGAATTCTGCACCGGCAGTATCCGCCGGATCGGCAGTTACCTTACCGCTCTGGGTAACAACAATATCTATCGGACTCATACCGTTATTGAGGAGCCATTCTTCTATCTCATTCAGCCCGGCGGCTTCCCGAATTCCACTGACAGTTCTACCTTTATTGTCGATGGCCTCGAACTTAAAATTCGGCATAATCTAATTTTTATCCTCTATGGCAAGGCGGTATATTTCCTCAGGAGAGGTTATACCGGCCAACATCGCCTTAACCGCAGACTGATGTAAAGTTACAAGTCCATCGGCCTGAGCCTGACGGGTTATTTCACCGGTTGAAACCCTGTTCATAATCATGTCTTCAAGCTTGGTGGAAATAGACAAGACCTCGTAAATCGCGATCCTGCCTTTGTAGCCAAGATGTTCGCATTTCGAGCATGTACCGGGGCCGTATAAGGTCACTGGATTACCTGGCGTCAGGCCCAGGTCCTGTAAAATTTTATCACCATGCTTTATTTCCTGACGACAGTCAGGACACAGACGACGGATTAAACGCTGGGCCAGAATCAAACCAACCGCAGAGGTGATTAAAAATGGCGGTATACCCATTTCCACCAGCCGGGATATGGCGCCGCTGGCATTATTGGTATGCAGGGTTGATAACACCAGATGACCTGTAAGAGCGGCTTGAATAGCTATTTCCGCGGTTTCTTCATCCCGAATCTCGCCGATCATTACCACGTCAGGGTCCTGACGCAGAATAGAACGCAGGGCTGAAGCGAATGAGAGCCCGGCCTTGGTGTTTGTCTGCACCTGGTTTACCCCGATAAGCTCATATTCAACCGGATCTTCAACCGTGACAATATTTTTATCAATCGAGTTGATTAAGTTCAGAGCCCCATAGAGAGTGGTAGTTTTACCGCTGCCGGTGGGCCCGGTAACCAGAATTATTTCATGGGGATTAAAAAGATGCTTTTCGAACAATTCCTGCTGCTTTTTCTCAAACCCCAGATCCTTCAGGTTAACATTCACCCGGGCCTTATCGAGAAGCCGCAGAACTATTTTTTCGCCGCGGTTCAGCGGCAGAGTTGAGACACGAACATCAAAGGAATGGCCGAGAATCGGCAGCTCAAATCTGCCGTCCTGCGGTTTACGGCGTTCACCGATATCAAGCATTGACATAATTTTAATCCGCGAGATAATCGCCGGCAGCATGGCAATGGGATATTTTTTGGCAACCCGCAGAATACCGTCTATCCGGAAGCGAAACCTCAACATATCGCCATTTGGTTCTATGTGAATATCGCTGACCTCCCTTTTAACCGCCTGCAGCAATATGCTGTTGACTATTTCCACAACCTCGGAATCGGGGGGAGCATCCTCTTCTCCGGGTTCGTCTGTTACAGAAACAGGATGGGAAATTGACAGATAATACTTATCAATCATCGCCTCAATCCGGCTCTCCACGGCCACACAAAGAACCATCCGGCCTTTAATGATTTTTGAAACCTCATCCACCGCGAAAATATTCAAGGGATCGGAAAAAGCCACAAGAACCTCACCAGGGCGTTTTCCCAGGGCAATTAATTTGTGTTTCCTGGCAATAAGCTCCGGGATTAAAATAACCGCTTCCGGGTCAATGGATATCTTGTCAAAATCCACATACGGGAAGCCAAGCTGCCGGGCAATGGTCTTGGCAATAGTCAGCTCATCAACAATACCAAGGTCTTTAAGGCTTTGACCTAACTTTACATTATTCTCTTCACCATACCTCAGACCTTCTTCAAGCTGAGCCGGAGTAACCAGACCGCAGTCCACAAGAATATCGCCAAATCTTTTGCGTTTAGATTGTCGCATTTGTCGCATTACTGTCATATATTATTAAGTTGGCAAAAAGTCATTACTCTTACTTTTACTTTTACTTGACTAAAAATCCAAGGCGGTAGAATATTACAGCAGCAACTGCACCAAGTGCCAGAAGCAGAAATAATTTGTATTTTCCCCGGAATAGAGGACTGCGGTCTTTCCTTTCCAGAAAATCAACCGCATCATACATACATTCCGGGGTTATTTGCCGGCTCTGACGGGCACAGGCCGCCAGCAGCGCCCTGTTCATCAACCAGTTAATTAACCGGGGCACGCCTTTGCTGTACCGCCACAGGATGTTAGCGGTTGACTTGCTCAATCTCAGATCAGAGCGCCCGGCCTGACTCAAGCGATAATGAACATACTCAATCATCTCCCTTTTCGAGAGGGGAGCAAGCTCTTCGATGATAGTCACCCGTTGCAGGAGCTGGCGCAGGTTTGGCTGCTCAATCAAAGTGAGGAGTTCCGGCTGGCCCACCAGAATTATCTGAATAAATTTCTGTTTATCAGATTCAAAATTTGATAACAACCGCAGCTGTTCGATACTTTCAGGATAGAGATCCTGGGCCTCATCAACTATTATGATCAGCCTTTTATTGTCCAGAGACAGTTTAAAGAGATGATCGTTAAGGGCGGCAAGCAGACTGTCAATGCTTTCATCTGTATTACCGCTGCGCAGACCAATGTCCCGCAGAATGGCCAATACCAACTCCCTTGGTGACAGCAGAGGGGAGAATACCAGAGCGATCTCATACTTTTCAGCCAATTCGGCAGTCAGGTGTTTCAGCACCATGGTCTTACCGGTACCAACCTCTCCTGATACAACAATAAAGCCCTCTCCTTCATCAATCCCGAACATAATGACCTTTTCCAGGGCCTTATGTCTGCTTGAGGGGAAATAAAAATCCCGGTCGGGCGTCAGGCTGAAAGGGGTTTCTTTGAAACCAAAAAAGGCAAGATGATCTATCATGACGGTTAAAAAATTATTTCTCTAATAATTTTACAGGAGTCAAATCCATCTTTTCACCACTGAGCAAAGTAGAACTGGTATTTCTTTTAAGATAATCGGCTGTTTTTTTGCTGATGGGAAGCGGCTTGTTCATGGTGACCACATTGGCGGTAATAAAGACCAGCAGTTCATCTCTTTTGTTTTCTTTCTTATGGCTTTTAAACAGATAGCCCAGAATAGGAATTTTTGACAGACCAGGTACGCTGTCGTTGTCTTTGCCGTCAGACTTAAGCATTATACCGCCGATTACGGCAGTAACACCATTCTTCAGCAATAAATCAGTGGTAATTTCCTGCGTGTTAAGCGAGGCGTTATTATTTATTGTCTGACCGACGCTGCCATTGTTAACCGTAAGTTTAATAGAAATCAATTTGCCCTGTATCCTGGGGGTAACTTCGAGACTCAGATTGGCTTCCTTAAAGGTGGTATTAGTACCGCCGTCAGTTGTGGTCGTGTCAAAGGCAATTTCTGTACCCTGTTTTATTTTCGCCGTTTTACCGTCTTTTACCAGAATCTGCGGTGAGGAAAGCACCAGGGCAAGTTTGTCCTGCTGCAGGGCATTCAGAGCGAAATCCAACGCAAAATCAGCATTTACATAACCCAGTGATATACCGAGATTATTGGTAACGGGCTGGAGAGATGTCGCGGTAGAAACCTTCCCGGTGAACATATTTGCCGCTTTATAACTCCCGTTATAATCCCACGTTATTCCCAGCTGGCGTTTTGCTTCCTGAGTAACCTTGACAATACTGGCCTTTATGTGAATCTGAGAAACGGGCTGATCAAGGACTTTAAGCATTTCTTTGACCCGTTTAATCTTTTCGGCATTATCCTGAACCACAAAACAATTATCCCTTTTGGATGCGGTTATTACACCTTTTCTGGAAAGAAGCGGCTTCAACTGCTTAAGCAGATCCGAAGTATCGCTGTATTGCGGACAGAGCTGCCTGGTGATAATTGGTTTCGCCCGTTTTTTATCGACCTGAACCACGTTATTTTTTTCTATATATTGCAGATTATTGGTGCTGATTATCAGTTGGAATAAATCGTAAAGGGTTGTATTGGCCAAATCTACGGTCATGGTCTCGGTTCTCTTTATATCCGGAGAAACAAAAATATTGATTCCGGCCCTTTTACCGATTGATCTTAAGAGATTTGCCACCGCAAGATTTTCGACCCGTATTGAAATATTATCATTTTTCAAAGTGTCCAGAAGACTGCCCGTCTCTGCCGGCTGACCGGGCTGACCGGCAAATGCCGAAGGAATAATAAATTGAGAACCGCAAAACAACATAACCAGGCCGTAAATCATAGCGCGAAACAGCCGGTAATACCTTTCTTTTAAATCATGACGATTAATCAATTTTTCACTCCGTCTTTGTTGGAAAAATCATAAAGTCTGGTGTTAAATTCAAGCAGGCGCGAACAACCGTCTTTTTTAATCACAACGTGCGTTTTAGTAATCCGCTCAATGAGCACTTCTTTCAGATGACTGCCGACGCCAACCAGTTTATTATTAATAATGGCCTGGGGGGCATTCCGGCCCCAAATTATACTCTGCAGGGTAAAACCGCTTATCGGTTCCAGACATTTGTTATCTTTTGATGTGACATCAAATTGACGGCGAAAACCGACAGACCAGCGAAAAGGATCACGGCTGATTTTAACACGATGGCGAAAATTGTAGTCCGGCAGTTTTTCAGGCTGAATCACCAGAACCTCCACCTTTTTTTCAACTGCCATGGCAGACAGCAGATGGATATTGAAAAAAAGCAGAGCAGTCATGGCAAACATATAAAAGGATTTTGATGATTTCATAGTGACTTTTCAACTTGAATTCTGCCAACCTGAATACTGAAGTTAAGATCCTGGCCCGGTTTGCCGCTGTTCTCGGAATTAATCGTGATTTTATCAAACAGGCCTATTTCTGATCTGCTTTCCAGGTATTTAAAATAAGTCAGCAGACGGTCATAAGACCCATGTCCATTCAGACTTACCGGGAATATTTTATAACCGTCCTGCTTAATTACCGGCAGTTGATTTAAGCGGGCCATTCCCTGCCCCATGGGCGCCGGTGAATTTGGCAGCAGCGAGAGAACCACCTGCAGAAATGACTGTTCATCACCTTTATTCTGCCATATTTTGTCTGATAAATCGGCATGTAACTGCATAATCTCAGCTTGAGTCTTTAAAATTTCGTCCTGCTTTTTGAGCCTTGCATATTCAGTGGTCATCAGCGCCCTGACTTTGGCGGCAATATCAGCCTTAGTAACGGAATTCAAATTTGCTGTATTTAAATACTTCCTGGCTTTTTGGGCATATTCTTTCTGCATGGGTTCAATTTTCAGGGTATAACCCGCGTACAGCAGTGAAAACCCTATCATATATCCCATAATAAGAATTCTTACTTTCTCCCCGAATTTCGGTTCCCTTTTCAGTTCGTGAAACCATTGACTTATCTTTTGGGAACAGTCAGAAAATTTCAGATTTTTATTAACACCCATAGTCTTTAAAAAACCGATTTTATAAGTCTTGTCTGATTATTTCAAAATAAATACAATTTTAAAATTATAGCCAGTATACATAGTGTTCAATGGCGGCGAAAGCTTCCCAATTGTCTGCAGAGCGGCAGAAGAAAAAACATTGCGGTCACGGTTCAGCTTGTCAACAAACTCTGGTAAAGCATCATATAATGTTGCAATACCATTAATACTTCCAGTATTTCCATTAATGGCAATCTTGTTACATTTTACAGATTTCGGCAAGCGTTCAGCAATACTTTGCAATACCCTTGAATAGTAGTGTTTTTTAGCTTTAATATTGCTGCTTTTTTTGATATCAACAGATAATTTCCTGATCAAATTTTTCCGACTGGCAATTGATCTTTTTAAAACAGCAATCCTGGCTTGAAATATGATTACGTCATTATCAGATTGAGCCGATTTACTGGCCGCCTGGTTAATTTCGGCCATTTTTTTTACAGTTGAACGATAGCCGGTATAAAGCACCAGACCGGCTATCACAAAAAAAAGTGCGGTGAAGATATAGACAACAGCCCATGTTCTTCCGGGTGATGATTTAGTTGGGGCTAAATTTATCCTCTCGATCATGTTTACCACCTCGTTCCAGCCCCAAGGGCAATAATACGCAGACCAGGATCAGTGGACTCAGTGGGAACAGGAGTGACAACCTCTGTCAGATCCTCACCCATACTCCCCATGATATGCTGATGAAGCTTGTCAAACAAATTACCAGCGCCGATAACATAATATGACGAAATCTGGCCGCCCTTCATCACAGCGCTGAAATAATCTCTGGTTCTGATGATTTCAGCGCTTACTGCTTTAAGATAATCTTGCATTATTTGGGCTGAATTTATTGTCAGGTCAATAGATTCCGTTGTCGACGACGTTAAAACAGACTCGGTATTTTCATTTTCCTCCGCCAATATCTCTGGCGGAAGTTCATCTTCAGCAGCCTCACTGAAATCGGGAGTTATTAAATCAAAGCCGCTGAGAATCGACATGCTTTCCGCATCGTTATCAAAGCTGGTTGATGTGGGATCCACCAATGACTTCTCGTCAACCTCCATACGCAGTATATCATCAGCATCATTCTGAACCGGGGCAGCAGGCATTTCCTCTGTTTTATCCACCTGACCGGAGACAGCAGCCGTCAGGTTATCTTCTTCTGTTTTTTCATCCTCCCGCAGTTTAACTAAATCAACACTCCGCGCTAATCTGATTTTCCCGGCCTCACAAACCCCTAAAGTCAGCCCGCCAGGCCAGATAACAGTACAGAGCGCGGCTTCGCTTTTATTAATGATTCCAAGCAAGTCAAGATAAGCGAACGCGGCAAAGGCATCCGCTTCAAAAAACATCACTTCAAGATGGTGATTACTGAACTGCTTTTGAATTCGATTGTATATATCAGCAGGAAAAAGATAAACCGCAATTTGCATTTGATCCTTCAGCCTTTTGTTTATCTGCCAGTCATAAATATATTTGGCTAAAGGTTTGTCTATGGCCTTGGCAATATGATAGGGAAGAGTACGGGCAATGGCATGCTCTGGCAATAAGGGCAGAGAGAGACTCAGTACCTCAAAGAGATGGAGAGGAAAAGCAATGGCGACTTCACCGGCAGAGGTTGGGGAAATTTGCGCGACAAGGCGTCTCAACACCTCAATATCGGTTGGCAGCCCCTCTTCCATGGCAATTTTACCAAATGATAACTTTCCGTCACCGGCTTTAACTATTTCAGCCAGCATACTGCTGCTGGTATCACCACAATAGACATATTGTTTTTTAGTACGGAAAAGAAAGCTCATAGTTTCGACTTGCTCTTTTTACGGATATAAGTTTTTTTGAATTTTTTATACAGCAGACTGTCTTTCAACAAATCCGCCCGGTAAAGAATCTTCAAGTTTTTAAGCAGAGGCGGAAAATCAGGATTTATTCTGTATGCCTTTTCAAAAAGTTTAAGCGCCTTCGGGTAATAACCAAGTTCCGTGTAAACGACAGCCACATTAACCAGCGGCTCGATACGGTTCGGGGCCGCGGCCACGGCTTTCTGAAAATAATATATCCCCTTCCAGGGCTGGTTCTTATGAATATACTGAATTGCCAATTGATTAAAACGCACAAAAGCTTCAGTATTTTTGTTTACAAGTATTTGTCTTTTTCTGACCTGGATAGTTTTTGAGACAGTGTGGAGGCCAACTTTGAGTTGCCGCTTTTGAGGGGTTCTGACAATTTTTATTCCGTGAGAAGAGTTCTTCGGGTTAATTTTATCTAAATGTTCAGTAAGATATGGCCAGCCCCCATAAATACTTAATACTATAATAATAAAGGCCATCACCGTTACGGATTTAACGCTTGTCCTGCGGGAGGCATCCCCGGTGGATAACGCATCCCCCCCCCCTGATTGACGGGACACTTCTTCATTTTTACTTATCTTTTCAAGGGTATCTAAAAGTTTGCTCACAAAAAATCCCGGTTATAGAAATAATTATGTAATTATTCAGCCTGATGGGCATAGAGATAACAATAACCACCTGATTGTTTATGATGGGCTCACAAGAAGTCCATCATTCATATAGTACATGAAGAACAATGCATAAATCCAGAATATTTTTCGCCCCTTAATTGACTTTTCGTTTCATAACAGGCATGTTAACTGCGAGTCCATTAAGTTTATAGAAAAAAACGGCGTGATATTCAAATAACATTATGGTATAAATACTTTTTTATAAAATTTCGTTTTTCATTTTGCCTGGGTGGCGGAACTGGTAGACGCAAGGGACTTAAAATCCCTCGGGTGTATGCCTGTGCGGGTTCGACTCCCGCCCCAGGCACCAAGTAAAAATAAGGGCCAAGTCTCCTGTAAACAGGGGTTTTGGCCCTTTTCTTTTTGTTTGTGGGGAAAGTGTAGCTTTTGACTTCCTTTGACATCTTATGCTATCATTTGCTATACGAATTGGAACAAAAATGGAACAATTTTGAACCGCATAATGAGACAGCAAAGATATGGCCAGAATTATTTCTCGCAAAGGCAAAAGAAAAACTTCTTACACTGCTACCGGTCGATGTCAAGCAACTGACACAACCTATCAGGGCAATCGCCTTCTTTTGATGACTTAAGCGTTATGGTGTTCACGGATGCCATAGACTCCACTGCCAGAGTGTGGCTCAGGGTTTGGCGTAAATATGTCAAGTGGAGAGAATGAAACCAACATCAGTTAGCCTCTTGATTAATTATAGCAATACGGGTTACAGTAACCTCAGTTTCTATACAAAGGAGAGCTATGGAATTCTATGACCGAAAACAAGAGTTAGCATTGCTTGAACAACTCAGAGAGCAAACCGACAGCGTTGCTCGCATGACCGTACTGACCGGAAGACGAAGAGTTGGAAAGACTAAACTCGCCCTGGAATTTGCAAAATCACATAAACATCTTTATCTTTTTATTGCCAAGAAATCAGAGCAACTGCTGTGTGAAGATTTTTTGATGGAAATAAAAAATGTTTTTTCAGTGCCGGTTTTTGGAAACATTCGCTCCTTCAAAGGTATCTTCGCCGTGCTCCTGGAAATATCCAAGAAAGAACAATTTACCTTGATCATAGATGAATTCCAGGAGTTCTACACGATCAACCCAGCTGTTTATTCAGAAATTCAACACTTGTGGGACCTGAATAAAGACACCTCTGGAATGAATCTCATCTGTATCGGTTCTGTATTTTCTCTGATTAAAAAGATTTTTGAAAACTCCAAGGAACCGCTATTTGGTCGGGCAGATCGTATTGTCAATCTGAAGCCTCTTTCCATCAAGACCATACACCAGATCCTTATCGATCACGGGGTAAAAGATCCCCGCACCTTATTCGACTGGTATATCCTAACCGGCGGTATGCCAAAATATATTGACATACTAGTGAGTAACGGCAGCAAATCAGCGGAAGAGACTATTGACTTCATGGTCTCCGAATATTCACCCTTTCTCCTTGAAGGGAAGAATCTGCTGATTGAAGAGTTTGGAAAAGAGTATGGAGTGTATTTTTCTATTCTGGAACTCATCAGCCGGGGAAAAACCGGGCGGGGGGAGATTGAGTCCATCATGGAGCGCAAGGTGGGCGGTTACTTGGGCAGGCTCGAAAATGATTACAGCCTGATTAGCAGACAACGCCCGATAAACGCTAAACCTGGCAGCCGTCTGCTCAAATATGACCTGCAAGATAATTTTCTGCGTTTCTGGTTCAGATTTATTCACCGCAACTGGAGCGCAGTAGAGGCCGGTAATTTTGCATATATCAGACAGGCAATCAGGCGTGATTACCAAACATACTGTGGACGTATGCTTGAAAAGTTTTTCCATGCCCTATTTGCCGCAAGCGGCAGATTCAACCGTATTGGCTCCTACTGGGAAAAAAAGAACCTTAACGAAATAGACTTAGTGGCCATTAATGACCTGGAGAAAAAAATAATTATGGCTGAAATCAAACTTAACAAGGATCGGATAAGCCTGAGTGTGTTGCGAAAGAAATCAGAAAGATTAGTTGCTGCATATTCTGATTACACGCCAGAATGGCTCGCCCTTGGAATTGACGATATATCTATGTGGCTCCAAAGCTAAAACTCATTTTGAAAGCGAACAGGAACAAAAAAATGGAACAATTTTTAACGTAAGCTCCCCATAGACTCTTGACTTGCGGGAACGACTCAATTAAGAATTAAAAAGTATGATGAACGAAAGAAAGGCTTTTGAGCGCACGAGAGGTAAGCGCCCCATGAACCCCCTGCTGCACGCATTTAAGTCCCCCAATATACAGGGGTATTATCGGGGGGCTTAAATGCGCACAGCAGGGCGTCCCTGAAACGCTTACATTCCGAGATGTTATAAAGTCAAGAGTGTGGTTTATGAGGCGCTTACCACGAGAGGGCTTCTTTCCCAAACAATGAAAACAATCTGCAAGACACTAAACATGACTGATTATGGCAAAATGCACAATATGTAATTCCCGCAAAGGAAAAAGAAAATGTAAATTGACTGATACATTTATTTGCAGCCAGTGTTGTGGTCAGTCCAGAGCAATAGAAAATTGTGAGGGCTGTTCTTTTTACAAAGACGCTTCGGCTAACCGAAACTACCGGAAAGTACCGTATTACACAACCGAAGAGATGGCGGCAAATTTTGATCTCGAAGAAATTTCTCAGGTTATCGAGACAGCTCTATGTCAAGTTTGGGCTTCTGGAGGTGCGGTTGTCAATGATAGAACAGCAGTGCGTATGATCGAACTAATGCTCAACAAATATCATTTTAAAGAAGAAGAAAAGCCCATTAAAGATTCGGTGGAATCTGCCGCATATCATTTGTTTTATCAGGCAATTGACAGGCAGTTAACGGCAGTCCCTGAGGAGAAACTGGTTAAGGTACTGGCCGCAGTGTACCGTTCAATTCAAAGACGAAGCAACGGCAGTAATAGTTATCTGAAATTTATCAGTCAATTCACCGGCGTTGGGTATGGTAATTAATGACTATATCGAAAAAATATAAATGGACATTTACCAGCCGATTCCGGCGGCACGCCTATGGCTGGCGCTCTCAAACTCCTATCAAACGAATAAAGGAAGCTGTATCAGAGATTAAATCCGCTTCCCGCAAAGACCCAATATTAGGGGCAGAGGGAGCAGTGCTTCTTCTTAGCAAGTTATCTCCTGCCCTGGAACATGTTGATAGTTCGTCTGGAGCGGTTGGCACAGCCGTCAATAATGCTATTAAGGCATTAGTCCCAATTATTGCCAATGCCCCGGCAGATATACCAACCCGTAAAAAATGGCTCAAACATCTATGGAAAGCTGTCGAGGCCGATGACATCCCCTATATTGAAACGCTTATCGAACATTGGGGAGCATTATGTCAAAATACAAAACTTGCCTCTACTTGGGCAGACACTCTAATGTCACCAGTCAAAATTACCTGGTCTGAAAAGCGCAGGGCTGGAGGCGGCTATTTCAAAGGAACACCTGCCTGCCTCAGTTCTTTACTTGCAGCAGGAAGGAATCAGGAGATTATGGACTTGCTGGCTCTCGCGCCATATAAATCCTGGTACAATCGAAAGTGGGGAGTTAAAGCCTTAGCCGCAATGGGTAAAAAAGCTGAAGCCCTTCGTTATGCCGAGGATTCTCGAGACAACTACTCAAGCCCAGTTGAAATCGCCGAAGTTTGCGAAGAGATACTCCTTAGCAGCGGATTAAGCGATGAATCATACAGCCGATATGCTATTGATGCCAATAAAAAGACAACCTACCTGGCAACTTTTCGTGCTATTGCCAAAAAGTACCCAGACAAAGAAGCCAGAAACATTCTCTCTGACTTAGTGGCAGACTCTCCTGGTCAAGAAGGCAAATGGTTTGCGGCCGCCAAATCTATTGGATTATACAAAGAGGCTATCGAGCTTGCCAATAAAACCCCATGTGCCCCAAAGACACTCACCAGGGCAGCACGGGATATGAAAACCAAAGAACCAAACTTTGCTGTTGAAGCTGGAGTAACCGCCTTGCGCTGGCTTACTGCTGGTTATGGCTATGAAATAACCGGAATAGATGTGTGGAATGCATACAATTTCACGATGGAAGCTGCTGTAAATGCTGGCTGCCAGCAAAAAGTCAAAGAGCGAATCAAGGAACTGGTTAAACAAGATACCTCTGATAGCCATTTTGTCAGTCAAATTCTCAAGTCAGAGTTAATCTCCACAGACAAATAGAAGTTTCTTTTTTTAACGCAAAAAAAAAAAGCACCTGCCCATTAAAAAAATGGGCAGGTGCTTGAATTTACCATGGTGACCCCTACGAGAATCGAACTCGTGTTACCGGCGTGAGAGGCCGACGTCCTAACCGCTAGACGAAGGGGCCATTAGATTTAAGATGCAATAAATAAGCTATAGAGACAGTTTTGTCAAGTCGAAGTTTGTCGTTGAACAATATTTATACCGAACTGCACCGCCTGTCTCAGCTTTTTATCATCTTTGCCAACCTCGCCGCGGCCATCAAATCCGCGGGCTAAAAATTCCCCTCCGTATTCAAATCCCAGGGCATCATAGGCATAACGGGCGCAGAGGACAGCTCCATCGAATATCCGTGAACCGCTGGTTGCGGCCACTGATATCAGATAACCTCTGCCCAGTGGGTCTTGATGCCATTTTTTTGCCGCCCGCAACAGTTGTTTACGAGACCACATGGCCTGCAGGCGGTCGATAAAAATTTTGGTCTGAGCCGAGAGAGCATAAAAATAGATGGGCGAGGCAATAATTATCTGTTGTGCTGCTTGAACTTTATCATAGAGACCCTGCATATCGTCCATAATTACACATCTCCCAGTCCTGCTGCACCCCCCGCAGGCAATACAGGGGCTCATGGTCAAATCACTCAGGCGGATAATTTCAATCTCCCCGCCAGCCTGCCGCACACCGTCAGCCACTTCCCGGAGCAGGAGTTCGGTGTTTCCACCCCTTCGAGGACTACCATTCAGAGCCAAAACAGCTGCCATTCTATTTACTCCATTTTTGAGTAGGTGCCACATAAACCAACAACCCTGACGTTATAACATCCCGGAATGTAAGGTGTTCATGGGGCGCTTACCTTTTTAATTACCGCCCTTTACTTATCGGCAAAAATGTTTACATTTGGGTAACTATTCAACAGCACCCGATATTTATTAGTCCACTCAGGTCTTTTCAAATACATAACAGCGTCTAAGTTAGTATGCTTAATCCAAAGTCCTGAAAAACGAGGTAAGCGCAGACTATGACTCATGCCTGGCAACGTGACCTTAAATTTATCCGTTTTTTACCCATGCTGGTAATGATGACTGCCATCTTTATAATGTCAAGTCAGACAGGGGACAGCATCAGCCTGCCGGATATAGTCAATATTGACAAATTATACCACGCCATCGAGTATGGTACCCTTGGGGCCTCGGTGTTATTCGCCTTGCACCCAGCCCGCCGTTCCCTGAAACCGGCAACCATTGCCGCTCTGACCATACTCTTCTGCGCGGCCTATGGTACAAGTGACGAATTCCACCAGATTTTCGTCCCCTTGCGGGACGCCAGCCTGGCTGATATTATGGCCGACATAAGCGGAGCCTCTATAATCGCCACTCTCTGGTGGTATATAAATAGAAACAGTAACAACCACGAATAAACGTAATTAATGGAGGAAAAATACCATGCCGATTTATGAATATAAATGCCGGAAATGCGGGGCTGTTTTTGAGCGAATTATCATCTCAAAACACGATGAGTCGGAGATCAGCTGCCAGAAATGCGGCAGCAACCTGGTGAAAAAGACCATATCCGCGGCCAGCCTGAGACTGTCATCTCACTCGGCCGGTTCCATCCCCAGCGGGGCTTTTTCCGGCGGTTGTTCATCGTCCTCGGGCTTTTCCTGAGCCTCATGATTTAAGCAAACCTGGATGGTTTGCAAATTTATTGCAGGGTCAGCCGATAATTAAAAGTGCTGAGTTTTGTCTGGCGATGATGATTACCTATGCCTAATTGCCTTCGGAGCAGGGCAAGTTCCCTGCTTCCGATCTTTATACCTGAAATATCCACCACCATATAATTGAGACCAGCCTTCTTGAGCTCCGAAGCAGCCGTTAGAATGGAAAACGGCATAAGCGGCACGGCCTGAGTAAGATTATTGTTCAGTCGCAGAACAAACTGCTCATCCCTGGGACTGACAAAGGGCTTATCATATTTGAAATAGCTGGGCCGCGGACGGGCGGTAAAAAGAGGGGGGTAGGCGTAGACCGTTATCCCTGCCGCTATTTCAGACGCCAGACGTCCCAGTCTGGCGCACATCTCCATATCCGATTCCAGAGATATCTGCGGCTGACGAATACCCAGGGCGGCCGCCTCACGCAGGGCGAAAGTATTCATAATATTTAAGCTGTAGTGGCCATAGAGCCGGAACGAACGAATCTTCCTGGACGGCGGACGGCGGCGTTTGCCCCTGGCAGGGCGGCCCCGGGCAGCCAGTTTAACGGCCGCCTCCTGAAATATCAGCTTTTGAGAGATATGGCCAATCTGCCAGTCCATAAAATCGTGGCGGGCCAGAAAGAGTACGGCCTGAGTAAAAAACGACAGATCATCCTCGACAATTACCGGCGGCAGAGCCCACACCACCCCCCGGCGCAGGGGGCCGCTTATCCCCTGGCGTTTGAACTGCCGCAGGGACACAGGTGACAGAACCACAACTAAACGGTCAGGGGTGAGATCCGTTATCTTGCGCAGGGTCATCAGATCATCAATCTTCAGCCACCACGGCAGGGGCTGGTAGTGAACTTTTTCCAACTGCCGACCGCCCTGCCGCCTGCCCCGTGCCTTATCCTTAACCTCAAGGCGTGGCATCTTCATGGTCTTGCCGGTCAGACCGAGACTCCGGCATAAATTGTCAACAGCGGGGTCCGCCTGAATTTTTCTGACTACGGCCTGGAACTGAGCGGGACGAATAGAACTACGCCGGGCCTTAGCCCTGGAATCTCTGGTATCCACCTTATAAACGCAGTCTCCAGGTCTGGTGCCGGGAGGCATAGACATGGAGACCTGTGAGCCGCCCGCCACGCTGCTGATCTCCCGGCCCACCATCCGCATGTTCTCAAGCGTCCAGGATAGACGCTCGCCGCTCTTTTCCTGATGCACCCGCAGGCGGTCACCAGGGGCGAGTGGCACCTTGAGTTTAATTTCACCCCGCCCGGCCCGCAAGCCATTAGCCACTGTACCCACAAAAAGGCCGATATTACCCGAATGCTGCGGGCTTATAAGCTCATCATCACCCTGCGCCTTGAGTTTAAAATAGCCCTGACTTGATTTACGGCCCATGGCCGAAGCCAGCATCACTTCCGCCTCAGCCATGGCATCCTGCTCGGCGGGATGATCCAGAACCAGACGATAGGCCCCCACCACCTGTTCTACATACTGGCGGTTTCGCATCCGGCCTTCAATCTTCAGGGAACACACCCCGGCCTGCCGCAATTCATCGACCAATGACAATCCACAGAGATCGTTCATGGAAAATAAATAACCG
Organism: Desulfobacterota bacterium M19; assembly: GCA_048820955.1. Lineage (GTDB taxonomy): Bacteria > Desulfobacterota > Desulfobulbia > Desulfobulbales > VMSU01 > JAADIV01. The sequence goes on from JBMERE010000002.1 coordinate 48,640, forward strand.
CCCGACTTTTTACGACCATCATTGCGCCATTGATAACGACGGCGGCAGGGCTGCACACAGCGGCCCCGCAGGCCGCTCCTGCCGCCCGCGAAACTGCTGAACATACAGAGCCCGGAGTAGGAGAAACACATGGCCCCATGCACGAAGGCCTCTAATTCCACCGGCGTGCTGCGGGCGGCGGCGGCAATTTCAGTAAGCCGCATTTCACGAGCCACAACCACCCGCTCAAAGCCCATCTCCGCTAATTGCCTTACGCCAGGAGAATTATGAGCCCCCATGAGAGTAGAGGCGTGGAGGGACAGATCGGGGAAATAGCGCCTGGCACCATAAAAAAGGCCCAGATCCTGAATAATAAGGGCGTCAATGCCAATTTCCTGAAAAAAGGCCAATAATTTAAGAGCCGGGGCCAGGTCACTGTCCTTGAGCAGCGAGTTCATGGCGAAATAGATCTTCACCCCGTGTTCATGGGCAAAATCCGTCATAGCGGCGCACTCCGCCAGGCTGAAATTACGAGCCAGCGCCCTGGCGTTGGCAGCCGGAGCGCCAACGTACACAGCATCAGCGCCGCTTTTCACCGCTGTTTCAAACACCTCAAGAGTACCGGCCGGGGCTAATAATTCCATCTCAGGATTTGCTCTCAGATTGTAAAAGAGGCAGGATAAAATAAAAATTATTACCCTCCGCGGTTGGCTCATAGCCCACCCGGCCACCATGCATCTCCACCACATATTTGATGAAGGCCAGACCATGGCCGCGGCTCAGATCCTCGACCTGATTATGGCCGGTAAAACCATCGTCAAAAAGGGAGGCAATCTCATGGGTAGGAATATGCTCACCGGTACTGAAAACATTTAATTTTATACCAGGCTGCCCGGCGCCAAAATAATCCTTTATAATTCGGCGGCCATAAGCTACCGCCTTCCGGGAATGGCCATTATGCCTCTCTACCCGCTGAGTATATTTCAGGGCGTTGGAGAATAAATTGGCGTAAACCTGCGACAACAAGCCCAGATCGGCGTTTAATTCAATCTCCTCACCACGCATATCCTTAGGAGTTTCAATAGTTATCCCCCGCATGGCCATGCGTTTGGCGTAATTCTCTAACTGCGGAGTAATGATTTCGGAATCAAGCTTACATATCTGACGGCGCAGAACAAAACAACCCTTTTCAAAATGATCACGACGGAGCAGGCTCTCTAAAAAAAGGCTGGAGTTAACATGATGACGACTGATATCACTATACGAGGCATTCAGCCGGTTTTTAATATCCTTAATTTTACTGATAATAATCTCACATCTCTGATTATTCCCCCCATTCTTCTGCCGATATTGTTCCATCAGGGACGTCAAATCATTCAAGCTGTTGATATGACGTTCAAGCTGCTTAAAGAGATAACGGTAATGCATATTGGGAATAATTACATTATGCTCAATATCATTAACCAGGTTATTGATAAATTTAAGGTGTTGAATATTTTGATGAGCCAGGATTTTCTTGCGAAGATTATAGCCGATCCGGTTGGCATATTTACAGAAGAAAAATTTATCGTCCTCAGTCAATTCATCAACGGGTGTAATCTCGAAAACACCAATGATTTTCGACTTATCAGACTCCGACTCCATATCCGCTTCAAGAGGAACAGTGGAATAAATGGGTATTAAATACGACTGGCCGCTGATGTAAGGCCTGAGAGCAAGCCGGACATACTGCTCCCCGACCGGAGGCACAGCATAAACACCATGGATTGTGTCACAGACCAGTTCAAGCCGCTGCTCATTATTCAAAAAATAGAGCCTGGTATCGACCTCAAAGAATTCCCTCGGTACCGCCACGCATATTTTAAAAAAATCAGTCAGGGAATCAAACTCCTGAGCCAGATCAAAAAAGGTCTTCAGGGCGTCATTCTTGCGGGGGCTGAAATTATAGTTGATATAGTCCGCCCGTTTCTCCCTGGTGCGCTGGAGAATAACACCTAAGTCAGCGGCTTCGTTTTTTCTGTCCATACAGATTTCCTACGGCTGCCGTGGAATAAGTAAAACCTCATCATGCCCCACCTTTTCAGAGAGCAGTACCTCAACATGATCTTCAACGCTCTCTAAAAGTTCATAACCGGCATAATTAGGCTGAATCGGCAGTTCACGACCGCATTGCCGGTCAACAAGGACGGCAAGCTGGATAGAGTGAGGCCGGCCAAAATCCATTATAGCATCAAGAGCGGCGCGAACGGTACGACCGGTGAAGAGGACATCATCAACGAGGATAACGTCATACTTCTCCACTTTAAAATCAATATTAGTCTCCTTCACCATGGGGCTTTGGACGGCTAAACTCCAGTCATCCCGATAAAGAGAAATATCCAGACTGCCCAGGGGAATATCAACCCCCTCATGCTCAAATATTTTCTTCTTAACCCGCTCGGCTAAAAAGACACCGCCGGTATGAATCCCCACTAAGGCCAGATTATCAACGCCGTTATTACGTTCAATAATCTGCAGAACCAGGCGGGCCAGAGAACGCTCCATATCCCGACCCGACATAATCTGCTGTCTCTTTGAGGTCATTTGCCACCTCCCTGCCGTAACTGCCAGAAATAATCAATGCCCCTGGCGCAGACAAGGTTCACTGCTTCCGGGTAGGCCGCGCATTCGGCGGCAAAAACCCTGGCAGCAATATCATCCGGGCTGTCTTCGGCCTTTAAGGGTACACATTTCTGCACAACGATGGGACCTTCATCATAATATTGATTGGCAAAATGAACGGTACAGCCGCTTACCTTGACCCCGCGTTCATAAACAGCCCGATGCACCCGCATCCCGTAAAAACCGGGACCGCAGAAAGAGGGGATGAGGGACGGATGAATATTCAAAACCGCCCTGGCCAGTTCAGGCGGCGGACTGTATAGCTTCAGGTAACCAGCTAAAAGTACCATGTCCACATCGTAATCGTTCAGGGTCCTGTTAACCGCCTCATTGTCAGGAGCGCAGATGGCCGGATAGCCGTATTTTTCCGCCTTGCGCAGGCCCGGAGCCTCTGGAGTATTGGCAATCACCACCTCAATACTGCCCCGCATACTGCCCTGCTCAATCTGAGCATGGAAATTATCAAGGGTACGACCGGTACCGGATAATAACACCGCTAACTTCATCACTTATCAAGCTCCGGGTGATTATCAATATCTATTTTATTAAGCCATTCGCTGATAGCCGTATCGTAATGGCTGGTGAGATCAAATACCTTACGGGCCAGACGGAATCTGGTTTTAAGGGTCGTATTGCCGGTCGCCTTCATCTCGGCAATGACCTGGGGATAATCAGCTGGATCAACTATCACAGTTACATCATGATAGTTCTTCGCCGCCGCCCGCAGCATGGTGGGACCGCCAATATCAATATTCTCAATGGCATTGGCCAGAGTACAGGCCGGATCAGCCACAGCCTTGTCAAAGGCGTACAGGTTAACCGCGATAAGGTCAATAGGCAGCAGGCCATGCTGACGCATCTGGGCCTGGTGATCGGGGTTGTCACGCTGAGCCAGAATACCGCCGTGTACCTTGGGATGAAGCGTCTTGACCCGGCCGTCAAGCATCTCCGGAAATCCTGTAAAATCGGCCACATCCATGACATCAATACCATGCTCACGCATCTTTTTTGCCGTACCGCCGGTGGAGAGAATTTCCACCCCCAACTCCTTGAGCTGACGGGCAAAATCCTCAATGCCTGATTTATCGGTTAGACTGATTATGGCTCTGCTTATTTTGTTCATCGTTTTCTCCTTAAAATCATTTCAACAAGTATTTTTTTAAATAGTAATGGACTCGCAGTTACATTATTTCGCAGACAGATCAAAAGATACAGACCGCCGCGCCTTCATTAATCTTTACGAATAAATTTTTTAATCAACCGCCGATCACGCTTACCGGGCCTTTTGGGCGGTGGAGCAGGAACGGCGGCCCGCAGCAAACGCCTTTGTTCACGCAGTTCCTGACGAGCGGCTGCACTTTCCGCCTTTTCTTCGTAGAGAAGACAGGCCTCCCGGGCCGGACGGCGTTTATCATTCAGAGCATTAACCACGACCACAAACTCAAAGCCCCCCTTTTGAATCCGCAATTCATCACCAATACAGACAATACGGGCCGGTTTAACCCTCTGTGCATTGACATGTACCTTACCGCCACTGACCGCCGCCATGGCCAGAGATCGAGTCTTAAAAAAACGGGCCGCCCACAGCCATTTATCAATCCTGACCTTCAAAACACCGCCTTTGTCCCCGCTTGTTCATCCTGGGCCCAACGGTGTAATTCCTTAACAAGGCGTTCCGGATCCGGGGCGTTATTGAGCATCATATTTTTGAACACCTCATAATACCGAATTTTAATAAAGTCAAACTGGCAGCCGATACCACCGCTGTTAGAATGAATCAGACGGCAGGTAAATTCCACCTGCCCCAGGAGAGTAAGACTGAAATAATCATCCCGTTGCAGAGGAGGCACCTTATCAAGCTCAATAAAGGCCCCGGCAAAACTTATATTCCTGGTCTGGCCACGCAGAACAAGACCAGGACGCAAGTTGTTGACACTGACCTTAAAATTCAAGGGTAGGCGCAGGTGTTTCCTTCGTTCCTTTCTGGTTTTCATGGTCAATTCCCCTGTTCTCTCCTGACATTACGGAATATTGACACCATTCCAACTATTATGGTAATCTTAAAAAACGTAAATATTGCAACTACGATCAGATGCGGGCGTTTCACTGCCTTGAGGTGTGCGCTTGAGCCCCGATAACACACCCCGTACATTGATGAAGGCTTAAGTATCTACAGCAGAGTATTCGTGGGACGTTTACTCATAAAGTACCAAGGAGACATTCATGAGTAATGAAGAAGAATTTATCAAAGGTGTTGACAAACTCATCCCCAGACCGGATATCGCCCTGGAAGTTATGACCCTGGCCAATGAAGCCGAATGCCCCATTCAATCTTTATCACAAAAGATCAAGCAGGATCCCAGTCTCATGGCCAATATGCTGAAGATGGCTAATTCCGCCTATTTTGGTCATATGCAGGAAATAAATTCCATTACCGATATAATTGTCCGGCTGGGAGTAGATACCATCAAAATGCTGGCCATCACTTCAGCCTCCGCGGGACTGCTTAAATCACCTCAGGAAGCCTACAATATAGAGCCGGGCGCTCTTTGGCGTCATTCTTATGCCACCGCCCTGCTGGCCTCTATAATCGGTCGTTACGGCCGCTGTCCATCATTATCATCCCTATACACTTCGGCCCTGCTCCACGACATCGGCAAGATAATCCTCAACCGTCACCTGCAGACCGCCTGCCTCAACCGTGGAGAAGAATTTAAGGGCGGCGACATTATCCAGTTTGAACAGACCATGCTTCACACCAATCACGCCAGAATCGCCGCCCTTTTACTGCGCCGCTGGCAGCTTCCTGAGGATATTATCGTTCCGATAGCTCATCACCACGAGACAACCCCCAAGGCGGATAACGCCTTAAACTGCCAGATCGTCTATCTTGCCAATTATCTCACCGAGAGTATCGGCATCCAGGCCATGGAACCGGACAATTATTTCTACCGTCTTAAAGAGACAGATACAAATGTACCGCAAATATCATATTTCAATGACAATATAGAGGCCATTATTACTGAATTTTTTGAAAAATTCAACGAATCCAGCACCCTGGAATTCACTTAAGCCCCCCGTCAAACGGTAATATCGCCCTCTTTGCCGCATCTTTCACAGCAGACCACATTATTCCTCTCACTGGCCTTCCAGGGCACTCTGATTATCAATTTTTTGTAATCTTTCTTAGAACAGTTTTCACAGAGACATACCTCTGAATCATCCTTCAAAATCCACTTATACATTCCTGCTCCGCCTTTAACCATTTCACTCCACCTTAATAAGCAACAGGGAAACGGCCTGTGGCCGTCTCCCTGTCAACTACCTGTTCATAGTCTCTAAGTTCTGTTTACTTTATACCAAGCTCTTTCTCTTTCTCGGCTACTGCCAGCCTGGTTTTGATAACCGTGTCGGAAATCAAGCTCATGGAGTCAATCCCGCATTCCACGAGGAAGGTAGCAAACTCCGGGAAATCACTGGGCGCCTGCCCGCAGATACCAATCTTGCGGCCCCGGCGCTTGGCAGTATCAATAACCATCTTTACCATGGTTTTCACCGCCTCGTTACGCTCATCATAAATATGGGCAACGAGATCAGAGTCACGATCAAGACCAAGAGTCAACTGAGTAAGGTCGTTGGTACCGATGGAGAAACCGTCAAATACATCACAAAAGGCATCAGCCGAGATGACATTACTGGGAATCTCACACATAACATAGACTTCGAGATTATTCTCACCCTGCACCAGTCCATACTCCCGCATAACCTCAATAACCTTACGCCCCTCTTCCGGGGTACGGCAGAATGGTACCATCAATTTAATATTATTAAGCCCCATCTCATTTCTGACTTTCAGCAGGGCCTTACACTCCAGTTCAAAGGCAGGCTTGTAAGCGGGGTCATAATAACGAGAGGCCCCGCGCCAGCCGATCATGGGATTGCTCTCTACAGGCTCATAGAATTTACCGCCGATTAGATTGGCGTACTCATTACTCTTGAAATCAGAGAGACGGACAATAACGTCCTTGGGATAGAATCCAGCCCCGATCCGGCCCACACCCTCGGCCAGTTTGTCAATAAAGAACTGCTTTTTGTCTCCGGGATAGGCGGTGGTCTTCTCTTCAATAATTTTTACCACCTCGGCGGCTTCGGCGTTACCCTTGGCAGCCTTATCCTTTAAGTCGTCAAACTCATAGAGAGCCAGGGGATGAATACCGATATGAGAGTTAATAATAAACTCCTCACGGGCCAGACCAACGCCGTCATTGGGAATCTGCCCCTCGGTAAAGGCCTTCTCCGGAATCCCGGAGTTCAGCATAATTTTGGTTCGAGTAGTGGGAATATTATCGAGATCAACCCGGTCGATACGATATTTCAGAATCCCCTCGTAGATATTACCGGTCTCACCCTCGGCGCAGGATACAGTAACCTCCTTGCCGTCGGCAATTTTCTTACTGCCGTCAACCGTACCGATAACGCAGGGTATCCCCAGCTCCCGGGAAATAATAGCCGCATGACAGGTTCGGCCGCCGCGGTTGGTGACAATGGCCCCGGCAATCTTCATAATCGGCTCCCAGTCGGGGTCAGTCATATCAGTAACCAGCACCTGCCCCTCTTTGAAGTCATGAATATCGGCAACACTTTCAATGACATTGGTAACGCCCTGACCGATTTTGGCACCAACGGCCTGCCCAACGGCAATTGTCTTGCCATGCTCCTCCATAACATAGGTTTCCATAACCTTCTTAGAGGCCTGAGAGTGCACAGTCTCCGGCCGGGCCTGCACGATGAAGAGCTTACCAGTGCCGACCTTTTCGCCGTCACCATCCTTGGCCCATTCAATATCCATCCCCTTGCCGTAATGATCTTCAATGATACAAGCCCATTCGGCAAGCTGCAGAATTTCATCGTCGTTAATCACATAACGGCCGCGCTCATCGGCAGTGGTGGGAATATTCTGTACCGGCTCATCGGCATTGGGATCATCATTATAGATCATCTTGATCTCTTTGCTGCCCAGCCGCTTACCGACAATAGGCCGTTTCCCCTGTTTCAAAGTAGGTTTAAAAATATAAAATTCATCGGGATTAACCGCCCCCTGGACTACATTTTCACCCAGCCCCCAGGCTCCGGTGAGAAAGGCGGCGTCCTTGAAACCGCTCTCGGTATCAATGGAAAACATAACCCCGGAAGAGGCAGAATCACTGCGCACCATCTTTTGAATGGTAATGGAGAGATAGACATCAAACTGGCCAAAGCCTTTGTCATGGCGGTAGGAAATAGCCCGGTTGGTAAAGAGACTGGCAAAACACTTGCGGCAATTATGGATCAAGGCATCCATACCGTGAATATTGAGATAGGTTTCCTGCTGACCGGCAAAGGAGGCATCCGGCAGATCTTCAGCCGTGGCCGAGGAACGAACCGCCACATCAACGTCCTTGCCATATTCCTCCTCCATCTTGGCATAACCCTCGGCAATAACCCGGCGCAGGTCTTCGGGGAATTCGGCGGTCTCGATAATATGCCGTACCTTGGCCCCCCGCTCCTGGAGATTTCTCATGTCAGAGGTATCAAGACCGGCCAGAGCATCTTTAATGGCCTGCTCCACCCCGGCCGCCTTCAGGAGATAACGGTAGGCATAAGCTGTAATAGCGAAACCATGGGGAACCGCTACGCCCTTGGCAGTAAGATGCTGGTACATCTCTCCAAGAGAGGCGTTTTTGCCACCCACCATGGGTACATCTTCTATACCGATTTCATCAAACCAAAGAATTAAAGCCTCATCATGTTTTGTAGTCATCTACCTCTCCTCTTTTAGAACTTTTGATTCAGAGATTTTTATGAAAGTCACCCTCGGGTAATCATCAATCCCGGCAACGGCCTTCATGTTTAAAGTTTTTCCTTTTCGCCATATCAGGTCAACTGATATAGCTGTTTCTACCTAAAACTAATCTACCATAATAATTTTAAATCATCGTAAAAGATTATATATATAATATTGTTGCTTTTCCGGCAACCATCTTTCCCGAAATAAAAAAAAAATACACTTTCTCCACCAGGGTTATTTTGTTCTTGCAATATTTATGGCATTATAAGATATAGTGCCAGTTACAGTTTGTTTGTAAAATTGTAGCTATTCAGCAGAGTGCTCGTAACTTATAACCACCACTGAATGTAACTATTCAGGCAGAGCTCTGAAATTACTCCTGATTCTACGGCGTAACCACCCAGGCAATCACCCGATATAGTTATTATTTAACTTACACAAAAGGACATGCCGAAATGGGAGACCTTGGACATACTGATGATTTGTTCAGATTATACTTCACCGCCAATAATCACGCCGAAAGAGACTATTTCGCTCTGCTGAAAGAGCTGGTAGCTCTGCGCAACCAGCATCAGCCCAAGAGCCAGGCTCATATCTATATTCAAAATAAAATAAACCGCGTCTACGACCTGATTTTAGACGAAATAACCACCAACCAGAGCCAGCCGGTAAACCGGGTAAAATTCGGGACTTCCGGCTGGCGGGGGATTATAGGCAAGGATTTATTTATTAAATCCATCCAGCAGGTCACCATGGCCATTGTCGATATGTATCTTGAAGCGGCCGGCTCGCCTTCCCTGAGCGATAATCTGGGGGTCAGAGATATAGACGAGGCCCGGAGACGCGGAGTTGTCTTAGGCTTTGACAACCGTTTCGGCAATGAAGTATTCGCTAAAGCCATAAGTACTGTCCTCACCGGCAACGGCTTCACCGTCCATTACGCGGCCGAGGCCACCACCGGCATCCTCTCGGCCGCCGTTCTCGAACTTAAGGCCGCCTGCTCCATCAATCTCACTCCGAGTCATAACCCGCTGGATTACGGCGGCTTTAAATTCAACGCCGCCGACGGCGGCCCGGCCCAGCCCGTTATCACCGATTATATCACCCGGCAGGCCAATAAGCTGATCAAACAGGGCAGCGTACCCCGCGCCACGGCAGATAACAGCCTCCAGCAGCCATGCAACGCCATGGCCCACTGGCAGTCATTAGTCAGGAAAGGTAAAACCTCACATAATCTTGACTACGATGCGATACTGAAACATCTTAACAGTCGGGATGACATCGCGGTAACAGTGGATTGCGTACACGGCTCCTCCAAATCCAGCATCAAAGATTTTTTTCTTAACAGTCAGCCTGAGTTCCTCTCCTTTTTCCGGACATCAGCCGATCCCACCTTTGGCGGCATCGCGCCGGAGCCCACCGCCGCCAATATGGCCAGAGTCAAAAGCACCCTGGCACAGAGCCGGAAACCCTTGAAACTTGGAGTAATCATGGATCCGGATGCCGACCGTATTCGTTTTACCGACGGCACAACGGACATCGACATGAACCATTTCGGAGCCATGAGTTATCATTTCCTGCACGAGGGAAAGGGGCTGAAGGGAATGGTGGCTAAAACCGTCGCCACCAGCAATTTTGTCAACGCCATCGCGAAATCCTTTCATGAAGAAATTTTTGAGCCACGGGTGGGATTTAAAGAATTCAAGCCGGTCATCGACAAGGCCCTGGTCTGTTTTGAGGAATCAGACGGCATGACAGTCCGCGGCCACACCCCGGAAAAAGATGCCTATATCGGTCTGTTATTAGCCCTTGATCTGATATTAAGCACCAATAAAAACCTCGGCACTTACCTGTCTGAACTTCAGGAAAAATATGGCTGTTACTTTCCGTCCAAAGACAGCGTCTCAGTAAGCCGGAAGGGGGACGTCCTTTTGGATACCCTGGCTCAATTAGATAAATATCACCCAGGAACCTCACTAAAGGTAGGCGGCAGGGAACATCTTATTGAACGGATGATCAATATTGACGGTCACAAGATAATCCTGGATGACGGCAGCTGGCTGATGATCAGGCCTTCAGGTACGGAGCCCAAGGTAAGGTTCTATGTGGAAGCAAGAAGCGCGGCAGCCACCGAGGATTTATTTACCTGCGCCAGAGACCTCCTCGCCGAAATCGGCCTGGCATAAAAAATCACAACCGCGGCACAAGGAGTAGAAATGAGAGATAAAGTTCAATCCGCCCTCAACAAAATGCGGCCCACACTACAGAAAGACGGCGGAGATGTAGTTCTTATTGATGTCTCAAGCGACGGCATTGTAAAAGTACAGCTCACCGGAGCCTGCGATGGCTGCCCAATGTCCCAGGCAACTCTCAAAAACGGCATCGAAAAATTCTTAAGGTCTGAGGTACCAGAGGTCAAGAGGGTGGAAGCAGTCTGACAAAATCAGGCTTACTTATGATATTTACTACCGGCCAGAATAGTAAAAGCCCGGTAGAGCTGCTCTAAAAACAGCAGACGGACCATCTCATGGGTAAAGGTCATACGGGAGAGGGAAACAACAACATCGGCCCGCCTCTTAACCTCAGCAGACAGCCCCAGAGGGCCGCCGACAACAAAGACAATCAACTGCCTCCCCGTATCCCGCCAGCGCCCGACATCAAAGGCTAACTCTTCAGAACTTAACCGGCGGCCGCCTGGATCAAGTACGACCAGCAAAGCCCCCCTGGGCACCAGAGATATCAATTTTTCACCCTCTTCCCGCAGTCGGGCATTATCAGGCAGCCTGCCGCGTTTTTCCTTGACAACCTTAACAGATAAAGGACAATAGGGCCGCAGACGCTGCAGATAATCATCAATACCGGCGGCAAGATAATCCTGCTTGGTTTTACCTACTACCAGCAGTTCAATCTTCATCCCCTTCCCCGGCTATGAGCTCACTCAGTTTGAGCCGAAAATTTTCATAGCTGATATTTTTTGGAATCCCCGGACAGGAGTGTTTAATGGTCTCAAAATTGGCGGGATCACTCATAATTGAGGGATGCAGGGGCCATTGCCGGCAGCGCCATGGCTTACCTGGATGAATGGTACAACCTTCATTATAAAAGATACAATGGCCGTCAACGGTTTTCATCTGCACCACCCGCCCGCTTTGCCGCAGATATCGGTTCATAACTTCGGCAAACGGCATTTTAAGATAGTCCACCAAACGTTTCAGGTCCTTTTCGTCCAGAGAAACCGTGGTTTCACCGTGACAGCAGAAACCACATTCCCGGCAGCGAAAAATATTTTCATTTTCTACCATTCTTATCCTCTTATTGGTAACAGCTTTACACCCGCACGGGCATAAAAAAAGTAAACGTTGCAGGGGCGCCCTGCTGTGCGCATTTAAGTTCCCCGATAATACCCCCTGTATACCGGGGACTTGAGCTCGTGCGACAGGGTGCTCATGGGGCGCTTACGCTCAGGCCAGCCCCGGCTCATCATTAAACAAGGCGATATCGATACCATATTTTTCCGCGGCCTGCCGCCATTTTAAATCATCAGGAGTATTAAATAATATATCCACATCGCCGGGCACCACCAGCCAGCCCTGCATGGTCAATTCATTTTCGAGCTGCCCCGGCCCCCAGCCGGCATAACCAAGCATAAACAGAAAGGACTCCGGCCCGTGACCCGCCGCAATATCCGTCAATATCTGCCCGTCACTGGTTATACGGGTCTGGGAGGTCACCGTCAGGCAATTATCCAGATTATAATCAGAACTATACAGAAACAAGGCCCGTTCCATCTCAACCGGACCGCCGATATAAACCGGCGGCCAGTCCCTCTCTACTTTTTCTTCTATCTGGGCCAGACGCAGAACTTCGGAGAAAGATATCTGAGCCGGCTGATTAACAGCCACACCCATAGCTCCTTCCTCACTATGGACACATATATAAACCACCTGACGGCTGAAGCGCGGATCAGGCATCTGCCGGGTGGCGATGAGAAAACTGCCCCGCAATGATTGCATTTGCGTTTTTTACCGGTAAAATCAAATATAATCAAGCCTAAATCCAAGCCGGGAGCAAGTATTTTTACCCATTAATTCTAAAATAGAAGCTGCCATCCTGATAATATTTTTCCGTTGCTGAACTATTTTTTTACATTTCCAATTTCATTTTATGCTAAAGTAATTATTATAACTTATAAAATCCGGGCGGGCAGATAACTTTTTCCTGCTCACAAAATGAATTTCAAATTTAACAAAAAGAGAAAAAAATGTCCCTTGATGTAGTCAAAGAATTAGACAGAGTACTGGCCTCCGACCAGCATGATCCCTTTCAGGTATTAGGCTTTCATATAATTGATCCCGATAAGCCAACGGCCGTAATCCGCGCCTTTCAACCTCTGGCGGAATCAGTACGTCTCGTAATCGGTGACCGGAAAATAGACATGTACAAGATGCGGGACGAGGGACTCTTTGAGGCCATCATTGATGATTTCAGCCTGCCACTCACCTATTGCTATGAAATCACCCTCTACAATCAAACCGTCAAGACCATCCACGACCCATATACTACCCTGCCGTTATTAAAGGACTTTGACCAGTACCTCTTTAACAATGGCACTCATTACAGCCTGTACGACAAGATGGGGGCTCACCCCAGGGTCATAAACGGGCAAAAGGGGATACTGTTCCGGGTCTGGGCCCCGGCGGCGAGAAGGGTCAGCGTTATTGGTGACTTTAACTTCTGGGACGGCCGCATTCATCAGATGCGGGCCGTTAATTCATCAGGAATATGGGAGCTGTTCATCCCCGATCTGACGACGGGAGAATTATATAAATTTGAGATTCGAGCCCAGGATATGAGTATCCTGGAAAAGCTGGACCCCCTTCATTTTCAGGCCGAGGTCAGACCAAAAACCGCCGCCATCACCGCCGACCTCGGCGGCTTTGAGTGGCACGATGAGGAGTGGCTCAAAAAACGTGATGCCACCACGAGTTATCATGCTCCCATGTCAACCTATGAGGTTCATCTGGGTTCCTGGCGCCGTGACCCCTCTGACCCGGAACGTTTTCTCACCTACAGGGAACTGGCTGATTCCCTCATCCCCTATGTCAAGGACATGGGCTTTACCCACATTGAATTAATGCCGATTATGGAACATCCCTTAGATGAGTCCTGGGGATACCAGGTAACAGGCTATTACGCCGCCACCAGCCGCTTCGGCAGCCCGCATGACTTTATGTATTTTGTCGATCAATGCCATAAAAACGGTATCGGTCTGATCCTTGACTGGGTACCGTCCCACTTCCCAACCGACGGCCACGGCTTAGGCAGATTCGACGGCACCGCTCTCTATGAGCATCAGGACGCGCGACAGGGCTTTCATCCGGAATGGGGCACCTATATCTTTAATTACGGCCGTCGGGAGGTCGTAAGTTTTCTGATTTCCAATGCCATGTTCTGGCTGGAAAAATTTCACCTTGACGGCCTGCGGGTAGACGCCGTGGCCTCCATGCTCTATCTTGATTATGCCCGTCAGGAGGGCCAGTGGGTTCCCAACCAGCGGGGCGGCAAGGAAAATCTGGATGCCATTGAGTTCATGAAGCATCTTAACAGTGTTGTCTATAAACGCTTCCCCGGGGTCAGCATGATTGCCGAGGAATCAACCAGCTTTTTCGGGGTCTCCAAACCAACAGATGCCGGAGGCCTTGGTTTTGGCTACAAATGGAATATGGGCTGGATGAATGACACCCTGAATTATTTCAGCCGCGATCCGCTGTATCGCAAATATCACCACAACGCCCTGACCTTCTCCCTGCTCTATGCCTTCTCGGAGAATTTCATCATCCCGCTTTCTCATGATGAGGTAGTGCACGGCAAGCGTTCCCTGCTGGCCAAGATGCCGGGAGACGAATGGCAGCAATTCGCCAATCTCCGTCTGCTTTTTTTCTATCTCTGGACCCACCCCGGCAAAAAACTGCTTTTCATGGGCGGTGAATTCGGCCAGTTGTCGGAGTGGTATTGTAAAAAAAGTTTAGACTGGCACCTTTTGGAAGAGAGGCCCAGACATCAGCAGGTTCAGGACTTTGTCAAGAAGATAAATCAGTTATACGTCAACAGTCCGGCCCTCTGGCAGGAAGATCATACAAATAACGGTTTTCAGTGGCTGGACTTCAAGGATGTCAACAACAGCATCATCGCCTATGCCCGCAAGGCCACGAACCCCGACGACCACCTGATATGTCTCCTGAACTTCACCCCTGAGGTTCATCATGACTATAAATTAGGCGTGCTGTCAGACGTGCCATACCGCCAGATACTATCTTCCGATGACGAACAGTTCGGGGGCAGCAATATCATTAATCCCGATCTCAAAACACCAGTCAAGGAGCCCTATGGTGAGGCGCCCATGTATATCAAGGTTTCAGTACCGCCCTTGAGCGGAATTATTTTTAAACCGGAGGTCTCAGCAGCCAGCAGGTAATCCGGATTTGATTGTTTAAGTTAAGCCTGACATTACTGAGTTAGACCGAATAGTTCACCATAAATTTCAGGAAATAGCCATGACCGAAGAAACGACCCAGCCGCACGGAGAAAAACTACGCAAGACCATTAAATGGATCAGCGAAACCCAGCTTGAGCACCCGGAGATAAAACGCCGGGAGGTTATTCAACAGGCCCAGATTCGTTTTAATCTTTCACCCAGGGACTGTGAGTTTCTAAATAAAAATTTCCGCGGCGAAAAATAACTGGCACTGGACTCGCAGTTAACATGCTTGTCATGAAACGAAAAGTCAATCACTGACCACTACCTGCCTAAAAATTAGATTTTTTATTCGGGAGGTCAAGACATGCTCATAAAATTTCCGCGGGCATATGCTTGACTTTCCGAGGAGAATTTTTTGGGCATAACGCAGACATCCGACCAATCCGCCCCACCATCAAGAGAAGAGAAATATTTTGCACCCATGCTCTCCTGACTGATTCCTCTCCTTTCGTTCACATAACTCATAGATATTTTACCAAAACATCAATATTCTTATGTAACATTGCAGTACACTACACCACCATTTAGTGACTACATAACTTACCACCAGGACAGAAAACGACCGTAAAGCAGTTACTTCACAAAGGACAAAAACAGTAAACAAAAGTTGTTACTACATTGTAGTAATACTACTGTTGATACATTTTATTATTGATAATTAAATAAATATGCAGTAAAAGAAATACCTTTTTTAGAAGTATTCATTTAACGGCTCTGAATTATCATTTTCTATGTCAATAGAATAAAAATAATTCAAAGCACAGTAATCAGTTAATGTCAGGTAAAAGGTGAGTCTATGGCTATCAGCAGAAGAAATTTTTTAAAATGCGCGGCCTTAACGGCCGGTGGAGCGGTGTTGGCGGAAAGCCCCTTTGTCAGGGCTGGAGCCAGGGCCGTTATCAAGAAAGACATCAGATACGTCCCCTCTTTTTGCGAGATGTGTTTCTGGCGTTGCGGTCTCATCGCCAAAGTTGAAGGCGACAGACTGGTCAAACTGGACGGTAATCCTCTGCATCCACAGAGCCGCGGCCGCTTATGCGCGAAAGGCCAGTCCGGCATGGGACTGCTATACGACAAGGATCGTCTCAAAACCCCTCTCATCCGTACCGGCGAGCGCGGAGATGGTAAATACCGCAAGGCAAGCTGGAATGAGGCTTATGCCTATATCGCCGAAAGGCTGAACAAAATCAGAAAAAAATACGGCCCGGAGTCAGTAGCTCTCTTTGCCCATGGCAGCGGCGGCGCCTATATGGGCAATTTCATGGAAGCCTGGGGTTCTCCCAACCACAGTCATCCCTCCTACGCCCAATGTCTCGGAGCCCGCGAAGTAGCCTTTACCCTGACTTTCGGCCAGGGCCCAGCCTCCACCGCCGAACGTTATGACATGGCAAACAGCCGGGTCATGGCCCTCTTCGGCTCCCACTTAGGGGAGAATATGCATAACTCCCATATTCAGGATTTTGTTGACGGCCTTGGTAACGGTACTAAATTAATCGTCATTGATCCCCGTTATTCCACCGCCGCCACCAAGTCTTCCATGTGGCTGCCCATTAAACCAGGCACCGATATAGCCCTGATCCTGGCCTGGATCAATATCGTTATCAAGGAGAACTGGTACGATCATGACTATATTGCCAGATACGCCACAGGTTTTAAGGAATTAAAGGAAGCAGTCAAAAATTACACCCCGGAATGGGCGGCAGAAAAAACCGACCTGCCGGCCCGGCAGATTGTCGAGGCAATTCGAGAACTGGGCCGCTATAAACCCAACGTCCTGGTTCATCCCGGCCGCCATTACTCCTGGTACGGCGACGATACCCAGCGCGGCCGCGGCCTGGCTATTTTAAACGCTCTGCTGGGAACCTGGGGCCGCAAGGGTGGCATCTGGCTGCCTCCCAAGGTCAACCTGGCCAAACTCAAGAAAAAAGTCAAATACCCCAAGCCCAAACGCGACTCCCTGGCCTATGGCGATTACCCGTTTTCTTCAGCCGGCATCACCACCGAGGTTCGGAATGCCACCATCACCGGGCAACCCTATCCCATCAAGGCCTGGTTTGTTATCGGCACCAATCTGATGAAAACCATGCCGGCACCTGAATTAACCAGGAAGGCCATAGACAATCTTGATTTAGTCGTCAATATTGATCTCATGCCCACCGACATGGTGATGATGTCCGATGTCATTCTTCCAGCCGCAAGCTATCTGGAGCGTCATGACGATCTGGCCGTAGTCACCCAGAAAAATGCCGGTATCGCCATTCGCCAGCCAGTGGTCAAGCCCTGGAAGGATGTCAAACCGGCCTGGCTCATTGCCAATGAATTATGCCAGAAGATGGGTCTTGGTAAGTACATCGAATACAAGACCCTGGAAGAACATATGCGCGAAAAGGCCAAACTCTGGAATATTGACTACAACAAACTTTCCAGGGTGGGCTATATTGCCATCCCGGACAGTTATCACCCCTATATTACTGAGAAAAATCAGCCAAAATTTGACACCGATTCCAAAAAAATAGAGCTTTACAGCTCAGCCCTTGATGATGAGGACATGGACGCGGTTCCAAGATACACCCACCACAAAGAACCACCGGCCGGCTCCTTCCGCCTCATCTACGGCCGCAGTCCGGTTCAGACCTTCTCGCGGAGCATAAACAACAAATGGCTCTGGGAGTTAAAGAACGACAATGAGGTCTGGCTGAATGCCGATGTCGCCAGACAGATGGGAATTAATAATGGCGATAAGATAACCCTGATTAACGAAAAAGGCGGCAAGAGTAATGTCGGAAAGGTCAAGGTAACGGAGCGTATCAGAAAGGACTGTGTCTATTTGATTCATGGTTTCGGTTCCACCTCCAAACGGATGACCATGGCCTATGGCCGGGGTATTGACGACACCCAGATGATGACTCATTACGCCACCGATCCCATCTGCGGTACCAATGGTTTGCGGGTAAATTTTGTGAAATTACTGAAGGAGAGTTAAAAAAATGAAACACTATGCAATGGTGATAGACCAAAGCAGGTGCGTGGGTTGCATGGCCTGCATAGCCGCCTGCGTTCAGGAAAACCAGGTTCCCTTTGAGAATTTCAGAACCAGGGTCTTGGAGATCACCAAAGGTAAATTCCCTAAATTGAGAACGGAGTTCCGCCCCGAATTATGCAACCACTGCGACAACGCCCCCTGCGTTATGGCCTGCCCCACCGGGGCGTCATATAAGCGTAAAGACGGAATTGTCATGATCGACCGGGACAAATGTGTAGGCTGCAAGGCCTGTATAGCGGCCTGCCCGTACGATGCCCGCTATATAAATGAAGAATACGGCTTTGCCGATAAATGCACCTTCTGTCTGCACCGGCTTAAAAAAGATCTTGAGCCGGCCTGCGTGGCGACCTGTATTGGTAAATCAAGGGTATTCGGAGATCTGTCAGATCAGGACAGCGAGGTCAGCCGTTTATTGGCGGGAAACGCGTCCAGAGTCCGGTTAAAGGCAGCGGGTACCAAACCGCGGGTCTTTTACATTAACCGTTACCCCACCAAGAAATAGAGGAGGCTTACAAGATGGAATTTACAATTACAGGCGCTAACGCACTAACCTATCCCCATCTCCATATCTGGGACTGGCGGGTAGCTATTTATTTATTTTTAGGCGGTCTTGCCGGCGGTTGCATGTCCATGGCCGCGGTGGCCAACCTGCGAGCTGGTAAAGATGTCCCGAAAAATCAGGCCTGCTGCTGGCGGGTGCCCATGATGACCCCGATTATCCTGGCCGTTGGCATGGGATTTCTCTTCCTTGACCTGCAGGTAAAGCAGCACATGTACCGCTTCTATATGACCCTGCAGCCATTTTCCCCCATGTCCTGGGGCTCCTGGATTCTAATCCTGGTCTTCCCGGCCATGATTGCCTTTGCCTTGAGTACGGTACCTGAATCCGCCATGGATAATCTCAAAGACGGCATAATCAGAAACCTGATTATCAAGGCCCAGAACAGCATGCGGCCCCTGGCCAAATTAAATTTTCTATTAGGGATTCTCCTCTCCATCTACACCGGCATCCTGTTGAGTTCCTTCATGGCCCGACCGTTATGGAACTCGTCTATCCTGCCGGTGCTGTTTTTAAACTCCGGGATGTCCACCGGGGCCGCGACCATGATTCTCATGGCCCGCCGCAGTTCGGTAAAGCTCTTCTTCACCAAGGTGGATATCTGGTTGATTTTTTCAGAGATTACAGTTCTGGTTCTCCTCTATTACGGCCAGTTTACCTCACCGGAGGCCTCAAGAGAATCAATACTGCCTTTCTTTACCTTGACCAGCCAGTACTTCCCGTACTTTATCAGTATTCTGACCTTAAGTATTGTTCTGCCGCTGGCCATTATTTTAAAATTTTTAGAGTTAAGCGGCGATCATTCAGAAGATCTTGAACTTACTTTCAAACAAAAATTTGAGATGAATGCCAGCGCCGTTCTGGTACTCCTTGGTGGTGCGATTATCCGCTTCGCCCTGGTTTACGCCGGCCAGCTGAGTAAATTTACCGGATTATCATAGACCCCGGGAAACCTCTTAAATCTCAACTGCAAAGGGGACGGCATATTTTATCACGCCGTCCCCTTTGTTATTATTCCGCAGCAAAGACGGCATTATAATTAACGTAAGCGCTCCATAAACCACACTCTTGACATTATAAACATCTCGGAATGTAAGGGCTTCAGGGGCGCCCTGATGTGCGCATTTAAGTCCCCCGATAATACCCCTGTATATTGGGGGACTTAAATGCGTGCAGCAGGGTGTTCATGGGGCGCTTACTAATTAACATGCTTGTCATGAGACGAAAAGTCCATCAGCAAAAAGGTTTCTACTTTATCTTTTTCAACAACCAGGCCATATTTGCCGCCAGATCACGCATCGTTTTTACCCCCTCCTCATCCTTCTGCACCTCGCCCTTGTCCCGGCCCAGGCCGATATTCCAGTATGAGGAGCCGACAACTATCATTTCGCCAATAAGGAAAAAGCTGTTCAGAGAGCTGAAGACGTGATAGGCCCCGGCCCGGCGCACAGCCACCACCCCGGCCCCTAATTTACGTTTCAGCATATTATCGTTGGCCCGGGCTACCATACCGCAACGTTCAATCAGGGCCTTCATGCCAGCCGAGACATCGGCAAAATAGGTCGGCGAACCCAGAATAATGGCATCGGCGGAGCGCATCTTACTTAAACACTCATTAACCACATCATCATCCACGGCGCATTTACCATCTTTCCGTTCAAAACATTTATAACAGGCAATACAACCCTGTATCGGGCGGCCGGACAACTCAAAGAGCTCGGTTTCAGCCCCCTCAGCCGCCAGACCATCCAAAACCATACTTAATAACTGCGCGGTATTACCGCCCTTCCTGGCACTGCCGCTTACAGCCAAGACCTTCATAACGCACCTCCTTTTTTTAAGTTTATAATCAACCTCCAACTTCGTAAGAAGTTATAAAGATATTTTATTTGACCTTAACCGACAAGCAAGATATTATCCGTTATCTTTATCAACCTATGGATTTTTTGTATCAAAAGAAGGCTTAACGCCATGCCCAAAAACAAACGACAGCTTAAAACAGGTAAGGGCGGGAGCATTAAAATTCTGGCCGTAGTTATTCTGGCCCTGCTTCTTATCTTTGTCCTCTACAAAACCGCCTTTAAGAACCAAGCCGTTCCGCAAAACTGGTTCGTCCATAAAATTAAAACCCCGCCGGCGGCCGTCAAGCCCGCTGTTATCAGTTCCGTTTCTCCCCGAACTGCCGATGAACCGTCCCCTCCCGCGCAGACAGCCGCAAAAAAGGAGTTAACCCCCTGTGAAATGACCTCTGCCGACATTGATACCTTCTTCAAACATCTTGAGAAACAGGAGTATATCAAGGCTTACGAGCTCCATGAACCCATAGCCGTCCACCTGAATAAGATTCTCATTAAATTACTGAACAATCCGCCCATAGTCGCCGGTGAAAGCAATAATCTCCTTACAGTACTGAAGAATACAGCCCATTTTTACCGCATCCTGGGCCCCAAGGATCTATCACTGCTCCGCGATATTCTTAAATACGAAAATGATAATATTGAGCACCTGCTGACTCTCTTTTACAGCTGGTCAAAATTACCGGACTGTAAGACTAACGGCCTTAACCTGCGGCTGCCCCTGCCAAAACTTTACGAGCATGCCGCTTTCTTCCTGAACACCCTGGGCGGCCAGTCATATCTTTTCCGCCGCGATTCCCGCCTGCGCACCCTGATCAGATATTATTCCATCCTGATTATCGACCGGGCCATCAGAAAACACGAAAACAAATACCATATTACCCTGCCCGCAAGGATCAAAGCCCTGATCAAAGACATAAACACCATGGACGACCTTGATAACCAGGAGCAATATCTCAATCACCTGCGCAATATCCTGAACAGCCTCACTCCTAAAACAGAGGAACGGGAACATTAAAGATAAACCATGAACAGCGTTCCCCAGATCCGTATCCTGATTGTTGACGATGAAAGAGACATAATCAGGGCCTACCAGGACATTCTGTCACCCGGGGATTCACCCGCCTCCACCGCCCGCCTTGACCAGTTGGCCGATAAATTATTTTCCAGCCCCCAGCCGTGTGGTTCAGAGATCTGGCCCAGCTTCCAGCTTACCTGCTGCCGGCAGGGAGAAGAAGCGCTGGCTGCGGTGCGGGAATCCCTGAAATCCCAACTCCCCTTCAGCGCCGCCTTTGTGGATGTCAGGATGCCGCCAGGTCCGGACGGGATATGGACGGCCAGCCAGATTCGCCGGCTCGACGAGATGATAAATATTGTCATCGTCACCGCTCACTCCGATGTCAGCCCCGTGGAAATCGCCCGCCGGATTCCGCCTTTAGAGAACCTGCTCTATATCCAGAAGCCGTTTCACAGCCACGAAATAAGGCAATTTGCCGCCGCTCTCTCTGCCAAATGGCAGGCGGAAAGAGAACTCAGGGCAGCCAATACCAGACTTGAAGAGCAGGTAGAAATCCGCACCAGGGAGTTAGCTCTGACCATCGAGGCCCTGGAAAAATCAAATCAGCAGTACCGCCGGGCCGCCCAGGAATTACAGGCCGCCGAGACCGAATTAAGAACAAAGGCCGATGACCTGGCCGGCAGTAACCTGGCTCTTCAACAGATGATGGGCCGGGAGAAAGAGATCCAGCGCCAGGTAGAGGACAAGGTATTGTTCACGGTGCATGAAATGGTGGAACCATATCTCAAAAAGCTCCGCGCCACCAGTCTTGATGAAGCCCAGCAATCGTTTATTAAGATTGTCGAAGCCAATCTGCAGGAGATTACCGCGCCCTTCATGAAGGGGCTGGCTCAGAGATATTTTCGCCTCAACCCCAATGAAATTCAGATTGTCAATCTCATCCGCCAGGGTAAAACCACCATTCAGATCGCCAAGGCCTTAAATACCAGCAAACGCAATATTGATTTTTACCGGGATCGCATCCGCCAGAAAATGGGCATAAAAAATTCCAGGGCCAGTCTGAAAACTGTACTCAAAGATTTAGGTGAGGAATTTACCCCCACCGGAAACTCAATCGGGAATCGTCCGTAACTCAAGCACCAGACCTTTAAGTGCGGTTTATGGAGCGCTTACGGGGTACAATACAAAAAAGTGACAGTTCAAAAGAAATGAACACCGAACACCGAACATTCAACACCGAATTATGAATCAACAACAAAAATTACTTATATGGTAAACCAACAAAATATTGTCAGGATCTCCGTAAGCACAACTGTATTCGCTGTTTTTTTATTCAATGTTCGGTGTTGAATGTTCGGTGTTCGATGTTCATCTTTTAATACTTTTACAAGTATCAATTCATATGCGATTACCTATAAGATCAGGGTCATAACCGTTCCCCGCCCTTCACCATCACTCTCGGCCCGCAGACTGCCATTCAGAGAGGAGGCCGCGTTGGCACACCAATGGAGTCCCAGACCATAGCTGCCGGATTTGCTTGATATACCACGTTGGAATATCCTCCCCAACATCTCCTTACTGATACCAACCCCATTATCAGTCAGCATAACCGCCAGCTTTCCGCCCTCCTCCGATTCCCTGCTGACCGCATTAATTTTAAGCCGGCCGTCTGCGCGGCCGCTTTTTCGTATGGCCTCCAGACCATTATCAATCAAGTTTACCAGAATCTGCACCAAAACAATCCTCTGACTCCTGAAGGCAGCCAGACTTTCCACCTCCGGAGCCACCTCTATCGTTATCGGCTCATCCTCTCTTTCACCAGTCAACGCCAGGGCATCCTTTATCACCTCAGCCAGGGTTACTGTCTCCATAGCCCGTTCGGCAGCGGTATAACGGCTGGTCTGATTCATCACCTCAATCATAAGAGCTATTTTGACGCTGATCTCATCCAGACCGCTCCTGACCAGGGGTAGCTGCCGCTCAAGTTCCAGAGAGCTGAGTTTGACAAATTCAAGTAAATCACGCCGCCTGGGATTATCACCTTCCCCGGCCGCCTGCCTGTTAATTTCATCTATGGCCCGGCATAACTGCCTGGAGCGGATATTGGCCAGCCGCCCCTGTACCGCCTCCAGATCTACCACCACCGGGGCCAGAGAATTACGGAGATTATGAATAGTCCCGGCCACCATATCCGCCATACCTGAATAATATGACTGCTCCAGCAGACGCTTGCGGGAGGCGGCCAGTCCCGCGATCATGGTATTCAAGGCCCCGGCAAACTGACTGAACTCATCATGCCCCCGCACCAGCGCCATGGTTCGCAGATCACCAGCACTTATTCTCTCTGTCACCCGCAATAATTCCCGCATGCGGGATTCCAGGACATAGACCAGAGCGCCGGCAAAGACAACCGTCAGAAGCAGAATTGCACTTAAAGCAGCAATAGTGGAATAATTATTACGACGATTGATACGACTGAAACCGTCCTCAGTGGTCTGTAATTCCGCCCGTTTAACAGCAATCCAGTTATCAATCTCACTGAAGAAATCGCCGAACCGGCGTGCAATAACCCGCTTAAAATGTTCCCGGGCCTTGGCTTTACGACCCATATTAACCAGAGAGGACATTAACAGCAGCTGCCGCTGCAGATCCTCATAGTCATGATCCAGCCGTAACAGACGGCGCTCGTTCCCGGAATTTTTCTCCCTGCCTCCAGCCCCCTTTAAAAGCATATCCTCGGCGCGCAGGGCATCAGCCAGCTTCCTGCCCTCCCCCTTTATCAGAGCCTCAAGACGGTCAAACCCCGCCATATCAACCCCCTTGCCATAAATAAAAACATCCTGAGCCTCACTCAGTTGACGGTTAACATGAATTTTAAGATTCAGCAGAGCGGTATATTGATGATGAATCAATAACAGCCTTTTGACATAACGCCCCTCCCGACCGGCCATGACAGTATTAAAATATAACAACCCGGCAATAATAAAAATTATCAGAAACAGAGAAATTAT
The DNA here is from genome assembly GCA_048820955.1 of Desulfobacterota bacterium M19. Lineage (GTDB taxonomy): Bacteria > Desulfobacterota > Desulfobulbia > Desulfobulbales > VMSU01 > JAADIV01. Next base: position 73,132 of record JBMERE010000002.1, read on the forward strand.
AATTTTTCGACGAATAGACATTTTTTGGGCTGGTAAGTTAAAAATGATTCAGCCTGACTGCCTGAAACAGCAGACTCGAAGATCTATTTTATAGACCTTAATCTGATTTTTTAGCATTTAAAGTACCTATTCCTGTTACTCACAACGGCTGCCAGTACCTGGCAGTTTTATATTAAAAAATAATTTATTATTGTTAATAAATATATTTGACAGGGCATATTCCCCTATGCCATAATTTTTAAAAACAGACATTCCCGCCCTGAAGCTTTTACCACTTACCACTAAAATTACCATTAATGGACTCATAGTTAACATCACCATTTTTTAATCACAAAAGACATGACCAGCCAAGATAATAATGAACAATTAGAAATAATCCATGAGTTCATCAACGAGACAAGAGATATGATCAATGATCTCGAGCCCACCATTATAGGAATGGAGGAGATGGCAGGGCAGGATTTGACTGATGACGACAAGGAGACCCTGAATGGTGTTTTTCGTCTTTTCCATTCGATTAAAGGCGGTGCCGGATTTTTAAATTTCGGCCAGTTGGTTCAATGCACCCATACAGCGGAAAATCTCCTGGATCAACTGAGAAATGGTGAACTGGCTCTATCGTCGGAACATGTTGATCTGCTCTGCCAATCCTGCGATTTCAGCAAAGAGGCCCTGGATTATATCGAAGAACACGGCGATGACTCAGGAATCGCCGAATCAGCCGGAAATCTCATGGCCCGGTTTAAAGCCGCTGCCTCATGCCCCGCTGAGCCGGCACCGGAGACAGTCCCCCGGCCGGATGAGTTGACAATTGATCTTGAAACCCCGGTACAACAACTGATCTCTGCCGAAGACCGCCAGAAGTTTGTTCATGAAAACAACGCCATAATCAAAAGAATCGCGAACAATCTCAATCTCATCAACAATAACAAAAAAGCTGTCTCCAAAACCATGGTGGAGGCCGTCCTGGCAGATATTGCTCTCTTCCATGAAAATTGTCATTTCCTGGCTTTTGGCGAACTGGACAAACTTACCGGCATTATAATGCTGGTTCTGGAAAAATCCAGCAATCATAAAAACATCCTCCAGCGGGCTCTTAATTTTATCCGGGAACTTATCGAGGTCTTCCAGGAGTCTCTTGATAATATCCTCCAGTATGGTATTGGCCACGTCTACGGTCTGGAAATGTATATTGAGCTCTTCAATAATCTCCTCCCTCCAGACACCCGGATTGAAGTAGATACCCCGGCCGCCCGCCTCGGGGAAATACTGATCAAGGAAGGAGTCGTCAGGAATGAGGACATAGAACAGGCCTTAAACGCTCAGGGAAGGCCCATTGGTGAGATTCTGGTAGATAATGGCCTCGCCAGCCGTGAGCAGGTGGATAAAGCCGTCAAATTCCAGAAAAAACTGCGTCCCATGAGCGGTAAAGCCGCCATATGCGGTAAAGTTCCCAAACGTCAGGAGATCCGGGTTGATCTGGAGAAGCTGGATAACCTGATAAACCTTATCGGCGAGATCGTCATTGCCGAGAATATGGTGATTCACAGTCCTGACCTTCATAATCTGGAGCTGGACAATTTCAACAAGGCAGCCGGTCATCTAAGCAAAATTGTCCGGGAATTGCAGGAAATGGCCATGATTATCCGCATGCTGCCCATTTCCGGCCTCTTCCGCCGCATGATGCGGCTGGTTCGCGACCTTTCCCGCAAGTCCGGCAAAAAGGTTGAACTTCAATTAGAGGGCGAAGACACCGAAGTGGATAAAACGGTAATTGAGAAAATAACCGACCCTCTGGTTCATCTTATACGAAACAGCCTTGACCACGGGATCGGCACACCGGAGGAGCGTGCGGCCGTCGGCAAGCCGGAGGTCGGGGTATTAAGACTTGAAGCCCGCCACGAGGAGGGTGAGGTACAGATCACCATCAGTGATGACGGCCGGGGTATGGACAGGAAAAAACTTATCGCCAAAGCCGTGGACAAGGGGCTCATAGAGGGTGACGGCTGTAAGCTGAGTGATGCCGAGGCCCTGCAGCTTATCTTCAAGCCCGGATTTTCCACCGCCGAGCAGATTACCGACATCTCAGGCCGCGGAGTGGGTATGGACGTGGTACGCAAGAATCTTGAAGATATCAAGGGCCGGGTGGACGTGGTAAGCGAGCTGGGAGCCGGCACCACCATTACCCTTCACATTCCCCTGACCCTGGCCATTATTGACGGTATGCTCATCCGGGTCGGCAGCTCCCGCTATATAATCCCCATTCTCTCCATCCGAGAGTCCTTCAAACCTGATTCATCGGCCATCACCATTACCCCGGACGGTCAGGAACTGGTGCGGGTACGCAACAATCTGCTGCCCATACTCCGCCTCCATAAAATTCACAATATAGCCCCTGACAGCCATCGCTTTGAGGATGGAATCCTCATTATTCTCGAATCAAGAGAGGGCAATATCTGCCTCTTTGTGGATGAACTCCTGGGCCAGCAGCAAACCGTCATAAAAAGCCTTTCCCAATATATCGGCCGACAGGGTGAGGTAAGCGGAGTCTCCGGCTGTACCATACTGAGTGATGGCGAAGTCTGCCTTATTCTGGATGTCCAGGCCCTTGTCGAATAACAAAAGCAGCAAAGGAGATAACCATGACGGATGAAATCGATGATGAGCTGTGGGATGATGACGAAGATACCCAGAAAGACAAATATCTGACCTTCCATCTTGCCGCCGAGGATTACGGCCTTGATATTGCCTGCGTTACCGAAATCATCGGTATCCAGAAAATTACCGTCGTGCCCAATATGCCGCCCTTTATCAAGGGGGTAATTAACCTGCGCGGCAAGGTGGTACCCATCATGGATATCAGATGCCGTTTTGAGATTGAAGAACGCGAATATGATGAGCGCACCTGTATAATCGTCGCCGACATCAACGGTACGGCAGTAGGCCTGATTGTTGACCAGGTAAACGAAGTTATAGATATCCCCGAAGAACGTATTGAGCCCCCTCCGGAAAGCGGCGGCCGGAGCTATTCCCGCTATATCAGCGGCATAGGCAAGGTGGGAGAGAGGATAAAAATTTTATTAGACATAAATGCCCTGCTCTTTGATGAAAAAACAGAGCAGTTGGATGAGAACGATAAAAAATGACAATAGACCCGCAACCCATGGCGCCAGAAGCCCTGACTGCGGATACAGACTTTCGGTAACCCATGACTATCCATGGGCAGCCCGGATAAATTATTTTTCAGCAAAAGGAGACCAGAGATGAAAATCTTCCCCAAATTAACCGGATCGTTCGCCATCGTAGCCCTGATCTGCGCCATTGTCGGCTTTGTGGGCTGGCAGGGCATTAAGGCCACCAATAACGGGCTCAATGAGGTAGTCAACAAAAGCCTGCCCGGCATAAAGGCCATGGGCCTCCTCATGGAAGGGATGAACGGTATCAAGAGTGCTGAACGTACCATGATTATCTCCTCCATCGATTACAAGACTCGGGAACATGAATACAACATTCTCGAAAAACGCTGGGCCACATTTGACCAGGGCTATAATTTATACGACTCCCTGAGCAAAACACCGGGGGAAGAAAAAATATGGCAGAAGATAAAAGCCAGCACCATCGCCTGGAAGGCCGAACATAAACAGTTGGTTGAGCTGGTACACGGCGTCAAAATGGATGATATAGAATCCCTGGAGGCAATTCTCTGGCATCGGCAGTTAAATCACATAAACTGGGTCAAAGAACTGGGAGAGGCAATAAGTCAGGGCCGGGAGTTTACCGGCCAGCTTGACCCCGCCAAATGCGGACTTGGTAAATGGATGGCCGGCTATGTTTCCTCCGACAACACCTTTAACAGTAAATTGAACGCCCTGGTCGCTCCCCATGAACGTCTGCACGCCCTGGGCCGTAAGATCAATAATTTAATCGCCCAGGGCAAAATTACCGCCGCCCAAAAGGTCTTTAACCAGGAAGTGAAACCCACTCTGGCTGAAATCGAGCGGCATTTTGGTATATTAATCGGCGTCGTGCGGATTAATATTGCCTCCCTGGATCAGGCCCGCAAGATTGCCTTTGGCAGCGAACGTGTCGTCTTCAGCCAATTAAGTCAGGAGGCCGATAACCTCCTGGCCCTGGTGGGCAAAGAGGCGGATAAAACCCGTGACCGGGGATTAGCCACGGCCCGGCGCAGCACCAGCATGGCTCTGACCGCGGTAATCCTTGGAATTATTATCGCTTTGACCTTTGGATTCTTCCTCTCCAGAGGTATAGCCGAACCAACCAATAAGGTGGTACGGATCATCAAAGAAATGAGTAAGGGCCATCTCAAGGAACGGCTCCATATGAACCGGAGTGATGAAATCGGCCAGATGGCCGACACCCTGGACAACTACAGTGATGAGCTCCAGAACGGCACGGTAAAGGCCCTTACCATGTTGGCCGCCGGTGACCTGACCTTTGAGGCCACCCCGAAGGATGCCGAAGACGCTCTGGGTAACGCCTTGAAAAAAGCCGGCGACGACCTGAACATAATCATCAATGAGATCAACATGGCCGCCCGGCAGATCGCCTCCAGCGCTAATGAAGTCTCAAATTCCAGCCAGGCCCTGAGCCAGGGAGCCACCGAATCGGCCGCCGCCCTGGAGGAGATTTCCGCCTCCATGACTGAATTGGCCTCTCAGACAACCACCAATGCCGAAAATGCCAATCAGGCCAATCAGCTGGCCCAGCAGTCCCGTGACGAAGCTGAAAAAGGCAACCTCCAGATGAACGACCTCATGGGTGCCATGGTCGAGATCAACGAATCTTCTCAGAACATCTCCAAGATCATCAAGGTAATTGACGAAATCGCCTTCCAGACCAATCTGCTGGCCTTGAACGCCGCGGTTGAAGCCGCCCGGGCCGGTAAACACGGCAAGGGCTTCGCCGTAGTTGCCGAGGAGGTCAGAAACCTCGCGGCCCGCAGTGCCAGGGCCGCCAGCGAGACAGCAGAATTAATCGAAGGCTCAGCCGAAAAAGTGGCGACAGGCTCCCATCTGGCTGACCAGACCGCCGAGGCCTTAAAGGGTATTGTAGCTGGTTCCACCAAAGTCACCGATTTAGTAGCGGAGATCGCCGCCGCCTCCAGCGAGCAGGCCAACGGTATAGCCCAGATCAATCAGGGGCTAAGCCAGATTGAACAGGTAACCCAGCAGAATACTGCAGCCTCCGAACAGGGAGCCGCGGCCGCGGCAGAGCTCTCCGGCCAGGCGGAACAGATGCGCGAGATGTTGGCCAGATTCACCACCCGCAGCCATACCGGCGGCCCAGGCTCCAGCCAAAGCGCCCTGCCCCATCCTGCCGCCGGCATAAATGAGGCATCTCGCGGCAGCTCTCCACGGCCCAGCGAGATAATCGCTCTTGATGATTCGGAATTTGGTAAATTCTAAGTAAAATGGAGTCATAGAGCCATACGGGTTAATCAACCAACAGATATGAGGGAAACAACCATAAACGCCAGAATACCAGTCAACAGCACCATCACCCTCGGCAGCGAAGAATTCAAGCTGCTGAGGGATCTGGTCTATGAACGTTTTGGCATCAACCTCACAGAGGCCAAACGGGACTTAGTGGTAAGCCGTCTGCAAAATGTCCTCCAGCTCCAGGGGTTTACCAGTTTCAAAACCTATTACCAATACCTTATAACCGATCGTACCAACCAGGGATTAAGCGAGTTAATCAACCAGATTTCCACCAATTTTTCATATTTTTACCGAGAAAATGCTCATTTCGATTTCTTTTCAAAACAGGCGCTTCCTCAGTTGATAGAAAAATTGCGCCACCGCAACAGTTATGATATCCGACTGTGGACAGCTGGCTGCTCCACCGGCGAAGAGCCCTATATGCTTATTATGCTGATGATGGAACATTTAGGACTCGATTATGAGAATTGGGATGCCGGGCTGCTCGCCACCGACATTTCGGAGAGGGTTTTAAAGACCGCAGCCAAGGCGTTGTATCCACTTGACCGTATAGAGCGGGTGCCAACTCATATCCGCCGGCGCTATTTCAAAACAGCGGGCAACGGTATGGCCGCGGTGAGCAGCAGAGTTAAAGAGGGTATAACTCTGCGCCGTTTCAACCTCATGAACCCGTTTCCCTTTAAAAAACCATTTCAGATGATCTTCTGCCGCAACGTTATGATCTATTTTGATAAACCGACCAGAGACAAGCTGATAAAACGTTTTCACCAGTTTCTTGAACCCGGCGGCTACCTCTTTATCGGCCACTCGGAATCCCTGGGCCGCGCTCAGAAGCTCTACAGATACGTAATGCCGGCCTGCTATCAGAAACCGGATGACAGATAACAGACAGCATATGCTGCTGCCCGTTGCCAGAATTTTACAAAATCACATCTACTTACGAGTCAATAGTTCTAAACGGGAAAAATGCCAGCCAAACCAAAACAAAAAATCAGAGTTCTGACAGTCGATGACTCATCACTGGTACGTCACATATTAAGTAACGGTATAAACGCCGACCCCGACCTCGAAGTTGTGGGTACAGCTCCCGACCCATTTGTGGCGAGAGATAAAATTATCCAGTTGAAACCGGATGTCATGACCCTGGACGTGGATATGCCGCGCATGAACGGAGTGGAATTTCTCCGCCGCCTGATGCCGCAATACCCCATTCCTGTAGTCATGGTGAGTTCCCTTACCCAGCGTGGTAAAAAAATCACCCTGGACGCCCTTGATGCCGGAGCGGTGGATTTTGTCTCCAAACCAGGCATGGATATAACCCGCGGCCTGCAAGGCATGATGACCGAGCTCTGCACCAAAATAAAAATCGCCTCCACTGCCAACGTCGCCCACTGGAAAAACAAAAAGTTAATACTCCCCAGCCAACGCCGCTTGCCGGAGAACAGTTCGCTGACCAGACGTCCTGACAGGATTATCGTCATAGGGGCCTCCACCGGCGGCACCGAGGCTGTACGTATAATATTAAGCGCTCTGCCCGCCAATGCTCCAGGTGTACTGGTGGTACAACACATGCCGCCAGGTTTCACCCAAATGTTCGCCGAGCGTCTGAATACATGCTGTGCCATGCGGGTCAAAGAGGCCAGAAGCGGTGACCAGCTTACCAGCGGCCTGGCCTTAATCGCCCCCGGCGAACAGCACATAACCATCAACTGCACCGACGACATCTGCAAGGTTATCTGTAAACCAGGGGAAAAGGTCTGCGGTCATTGCCCCTCAGTAGAGGTAATGATGAACTCTGTGGCCCACCAGGCCGGAGCCCGGGCCATCGGGGTCATGCTCACCGGCATGGGGCACGACGGGGCCGACGCCATGTTAGCCATGCGTAAGACCGGAGCCCGAACCATGGCTCAGGACGAAAAAACATCCATAGTCTTTGGCATGCCCAGGGAGGCCTACGAGCGTGGCGGTGCAGAACGCCTGTTACCCATAGAGAATATAGCGGGCGAGATTATAAAAATATTGTAATCTAAAGTGTGGCTTGTGGAGCGCTTACAAAATATTATCAAAAAATTAAAAAAAGGAGGGGAAATAACGAGATGAATATTATGATAGCTGAAGACGATCCGACCTGCGGCACCCTGCTGCAGGAATTATTACGCCCCTACGGCCAATGCCGGAGAGCCCAAAACGGCTTGGAAGCAGTGGAACTTTACAGGCAGAGCTTAAGAAAAGGGCCGCCATTTGAGCTGATCTGCCTTGATATTATGATGCCCGTCATGAACGGTCAGGATGCCTTACGGGAAATAAGGGAATTAGAACGTCAACACGGTATCGGCGGCTTTGACATGGTAAAAATAATCATGACCACAGTTCTGGAGGATGCCAGGAACATTATCCAGGCCCTGGTCAGAGGCCCATGTGAGGGCTATATAACCAAGCCCATATCCAGGCAGGCCATTAATGAAAAAATGAAGGAGCTGGGATTTAAAAAAATACCCTGACTATTCACCAAGCACCTTCCTGATCACGGGGCCCAGATTATCTTCCAGCAATGGCTTCATAACCACGGCTCTGATTCCCTGAGCCAGGGCCTCCTCTTCATTTAACTGCTCATAATTACCGGTACAGATGATAACCGCCATCTCAGGTTTAATCGCCATCACCTCTTTGGCCAGCTGCATACCACTTAAACCGGGCATAACCTGATCGACAATGAGCAAATCATAATCTTCGGGGGACTTTTTAAATATTTTCAGGGCCTCATTGCCGCTGGTAGCCGCGATCACCCGATAACCGAGACGCTCCAGAAGCAGGCGGCCAAGATCGGCAATGATCTCCTCATCATCAACAAAGATAAGCGACTCGCCACCGTTAACGGCAAGCCCGGTATCAGCATCCTTACTATATTTCAAAGTTACAGATTCCGTCTCTATCGCCGGCAGATAAACCGCGAAGCTGGTACCTTTGTCAACCACACTGTCCACTGTCAGCCAGCCGCCATGGCTGGTGACGATACCCTGCACCACAGATAATCCCAGCCCCGTTCCTTTACCTACCTCCTTAGTGGTAAAATAAGGATCAAAGATACGTTCCCTGACATCCTCGGCAATTCCGCAGCCGGTGTCACTTACCCGCAGGCGGACATAGGAGCCGAGCTTAAATTTACCGTTCTCAGGCAGATCAGCCGCGGATACCTCCACACAGGACAGCTCCACAGTCAGGCGGCCGTTTTTGTCCTCCATGGCATGAGCGGCGTTGGTACAGAGATTCATCAGCACCTGATGAAGCAGCGTGGGATCAGACATAATCTGGGCGCAGTTATCAATACTCTTACTTATCTCAATAGTGGCGGGCAGACTTGCCCGTAAAAGCTTCAAAACCTCATTGACAATAAGATGAGGGGAAATCGGCTGACGCTCCTGCTCCTGCTGACGGCTGAAAAAAAGAATCTGGCGCACCAGATCACGGGCTCGACGGCCGGCCTGCAGAACCAGTTCTATATACTCCCCCGCCCCTTTGCCTGCTGCCGCCATGTGCCTGGCCAGCTCCCCATAACCCAGAATAGCAGTAAGTATATTATTAAAATCATGGGCAATCCCCCCGGCCAGAGTACCGATGGCCTCCATTTTCTGGGCCTGCCGTAATTGACGGGCTAAATCAGCCGTCTGCCGTTCATGCTCCACCTGTTCCGAGATGTCACGCAATATTCCCAGGGCATGCCAGGACTCATTATAGAATATAGATGATACCGAAACCTCCATGGGAAATTCCCGGCCATCCTTTCTTATCGCCGCCGCCTGAATAGTATGATTCACCGCTTTGCCGGTTCCATTCTGCATGAACCGCCCGAAACCGCGGGCAAAATCTCCATGGTAACGAGAGGGGGCCAGCAGACTGTGCAGGTCACGACCCAGCAGTTCCCCGTCTTCATATTGAAAGATAGTGGCCGCCGCTGGATTGCAGAAAACAATCTTACCCTGGGCATCAAGCATAAAAATGGCATCCGTGGCAGCGGTGGTGATTGATTCATACAGATCCTCCCGCAGACGTAACTCTGTGGCCTGGCGGCTTAAAACCTGGTTAGCTGTCTTCAGCTCGCCCTCAAGATATTCCAATTCCTTCAGCACCAGAGCCCATTTCCTGAACCCCGCCCCCAGGAATAAAAAACCCAGCAGAAAGCAGATATCAGCAATACTTTCCAGAGTGTTAATCCCGAAGACAGAATAATTCAGCGGGCTGAACTCAGCGCTTATCTGGATAATCAGAGCGGCAGCCATGAAAAGTCCGCCCGCGGCCACCAGACGTGAAACCGGCCGCCTCCTGATGACGATGGAACTTTTAATATTAATGATTTTATAGGTGATAAAAAATAGAAGCAGAACGCCGATGGATTTCAACAGGATGTTTATGCTCATAGTGATAGAGATTTAAACCAATTATTGAGCATTTTTAAAGCAAAAAAGGGGGACTTGGTAAAATAAACCAAATCCCCCTTTAAGTGTAAACTTTTGGAGCCGGTGATGGGAGTTGAACCCGCGACCTACGCATTACGAGTGCGTTGCTCTACCACTGAGCTACACCGGCCGATATATGAACAGAGCGGCCGCTCGCGGCCCGTCTCTCTGGCAGGATGATGACGGACGCAACGGACGATTAAGACCGGGGCCGCCATTCACGATTCTGCTCTTAACAATTTTGACAAAATCTGTCAAGATAACTATGCGCTGAGTCCCTGAGTCTCGCTGATATCACGTTCTCCAATATCTATCTCAACCGTATCCTCATCCCCCTGGCAGAGCACTACTCCGGGCCGGGGGCGGCCATGGAGATCCTTTTTACCGTAGCGGGCCACGAGAGCGGCAGCCGTCACCAACTCAGCCGGGTTCTTTAAACCGCGCAAAAGCCCCGTGGGCCCCGGTCTGTCTTTCAGCATCAGGCATCGATCTCCAGCCTGCCGCAGACCATCAAGGACAGTATTCTCCGATTCTTTACGGCCGATCACCAGCCAGCCGCCCATGGGCAGCCTGAATTGCCGCCCCACCATGAGTAAACGCATATCAGCCGCCGACAGCCGCTCATGTTCGGCGTAATAAGTCTTGATACGCTTAGAGACTATAGGGTCGGTGAGAATACAGCCGCCGGCCGGGGTTGGGTAATCGTCAAAACCGAAACGAACCGCCATGGCCATCTGCCCGGCCCGGCTGCGACCGGATAAAGCAGCCAGCCGGGCCCGATCCACCAGGCCCGTAAGTTCAGGCCGGGTTGGCTCTAAGCGCCGGGCGCATAAAGGCCGCAGCAGAATCCCCTCACAGCCGGATTCACGTTCCACCACCCGCAGGGCGTCCCGGCGCTGAGACATGGGGCGCTGTCCCACCACCTCACCGGAGATGATAAAGGAGGCCTTTAATTCAGTCATCATCTCCCTGGCCCTGGTCATCATAAAAATTTTACAGTCCAGGCAGGGATTAAAATGCTTCCCGTAGCCATGAGCCGGATTACGCAGCATGGCCATATAGGCGTCACTGATCTCCACCAGAGTGAGATTAATGCCGTATTTTTCCTTGATTTTATGACAATGCTCAGTCTGCCGGGCCAGCAGCTCATAACCGAAAAAGGGACTGACAAAGGTCACCGCCCGCACATCAATTCCCTGTTCAGCCATAAGACGACAGGCCAGAATACTGTCCAGCCCCCCTGAAAAGAGAGCGATGGCTCGTTTTTCTTTCATGATATTTTTTCTCCAGAGGTATTCCGCGCCTGACGCTGCAATAGTTCATCGGCAAAAGCCAGGGTTCGAGAGGATACTGATTCACCAGCTAACATCCGGGCCAGCTCCCCCGCCCTCTCCGCCGCCGTCAGACGGCTGATGGAGGTATTAGTACGGCCGTTTACCGTCTTCTTCTCGACCACGAAGTGGATTCCGGCTCCAGCGGCTATCTGGGGTAGATGGGTGATACACATCACCTGGTGATGACGGGCCAGTTCCGCAATCTTACCGGCCACCGCCTCCGCCGCCTTACCGCCTATCCCGGCATCCACCTCATCAAAAATTACCGTCTCCACCATGTCCTTCTGAGCCAGGATACAGCGCATAGCCAGCATAAGCCGTGACAGCTCACCGCCCGATGCCACCTTGGCCAGAGATTTTAAAGGTTCGCCGGGGTTGGCGGAAAACATAAATTCCAACTGATCCAGGCCATTCTTAGACAATTTAGGCTCTGCCCCTGGATCATGAAAAAAAACCTCGAATTCGGCCTGGGCAAAACTTAAATCCCGCAGCTCATTGACAATGGCAGCCGCCACCTCCCGTCCCGCCTCTCTTCTGCGCTTTGATAACTCATCCGCCTCTTTCAACAGCTCGTCATGCAGCCGGGCGGAAACCTCTTCCAGCTCCCGCACCCGCTCATCAAGGGCGTCTAAACTCTCCAGCTCCGCGCGGGCCTTCCCGCCGTAAGCAATAACCTCCTCCAGAGTAAGCCCATATTTCCTCTTTAACTGCTGGAGAAGATCAATCCTGGCACTCAGTTCCTCCAGATGACCGGCATCATCCGGCAGATGATCAAGATAATCCCGTAACTCAACAAGATAATCACCAATTATATAACTCTGCTCCGTAAGCCCCTCGGCAAGTTTTGTGATCTCCGCATCCAGTTCCGCCATGCCGACAACATCCTTTCTGACCTTGGTCAAGGCATCATCAGCGCTGTTTAAAAGCCCAAAACAACGGCGGCCCAGACGCCGCAGATCATCGGCCGATTTCAACCTCCGGCGTTCATTGGTCAGGGCCTCATCTTCACCTGGCTCCAGCGCCGCCTCCCGAATCTCCTTCTCCTGATAGGAGAGAAAATCCCGGCGCTGTTCCTTTTCCATCTCCTTTTTACGCAGACCCGCTAATTCCCGGCTGGCTGCCAGCCACTGTTCATAGAGTACCGCCACCCGCTCCCGCAGCGGCCAGAGCTCACCCGTCAGATCAATGAAGTCCAGATGAAAGGCGGGATTAAGCAGTTGCTGATGATCGTGCTGGCTGGCCACACTAAGCAGATATTCAGTAATCTTCGTTATTATACGAGCAGTGGCCAGGCTGCCGTTGACATAAAACCGGCTCTTTCCAGAGGACGACAGGATACGTTTAATCAATAACTCGCGGCCGGCTTCCAGCCCCATGGTACTCAACTCCCGACGCAAAGGGGAGGTATCAGACAGTGCGAAGAGGGCCTCAACCTCGGCCTGCCCGGATCCGGTTCGCACCCAGGAAGACGAAGACCGACGGCCGGAAAGCAGGGCAATGGCCTGCAGAACGATGGATTTTCCGGCCCCGGTCTCACCGGTCAGTACGATGAGACCATGCTCCATAATTAAATGAAGCTCCTCAATAAGAGCCAGATTTTTTATTTTCAGTTCCTTGAGCATACCTTCTCTCTTGCTGAACCTGCGTTATGGTGTAAATTATAGTAGCGACTGTGCCCGGCACAACGAAGCATGAGAAGCATGAAAGTCCTGGCGAAGCCAGCACCATTAGCAGATAACTTTCAGATAGACCATCATGGATACTAATCGACAATATATTCTATAATTACACAATAGCCCAAATGAATATTTTAAAAAAGCCGCTCTCCCTTTTCAAAGGACTACTGACAACCAGCCTCATTACTGCCTTTATTCTCCAGCCCTGCCTGCCATGCCGGGCTTTTTCCGTCGGCGAAGAGAAAAAGGTGGGGGAGAAACTGCTTAGCATGGTGCGGACACAGTTCACGGTAATCGACGATCCCGACATCAGCCAGTACATCAACGATCTGGGCCGGAGGATACTTAAAGTCGCCGGCCCACAATACTTCAAATACCATTTCTTTGTCATTAAAAATAACGCTTTTAACGCCTTCGCCGCCCCCTCCGGTCTTATATTTATCCACTCCGGGTTGATAGAGGCCATGGACAATGAGGGAGAGCTGGTCAGCGTTATGGCCCATGAGTGCGCCCATGTAACCTGTCGGCACATCTCGCGTCAGATTGATCAAAACAAAAAAACCGGCATCGCCACCACCGCATTGCTCATTGCCGGTATCGCCCTGGGAGGCGGTGCCCTCTCCCAGGCCCTCATCGGCGGTTCCATGGCCGCCAACGCCTCCATGCGGCTCCACTTTTCCCGCCAGGACGAGGAAGAGGCCGACCGCCTGGCCTATAAATGGATGCGGGCCATGAATATGAACCCGGCTCCCATGGCCGCCATGCTCAAGAAGATGTACCGCCTGAGCGCCTACCAGATGGCCAATGTACCGCCCTATCTCCTTTCCCATCCTGTGCCGAAGAGCCGCCTGGCATATATTGATGACATGCTGCTCTCTGCTCCACCCCACAAATATCCACCGCGGGATGATTTTGCCTTTCTGCGCATTAAATACCGCCTCATGGCCAAAACCATGGGTACCGAAAGCCGCCGTGTCCTCTATACCAGACAGGCCGCTAAAGCCAAAAAGCCGCTCAGAATTTTCGCTGATTACGGCCTCTATCTGTTAAACCTTGAGAATGGCGAATATAATGCAGCACAACAGGCCTTGAACAAAGTGATAAAGGCCTATCCGGATAAATCGATCTTAAAAACCGACCTGGGAATTATCTTCTACCGTCAGGGCCGTTATCACCAGGCCCTGAAGTATGACCGGCAGGCTCTGACAGCCAATCCGGATGACGCCTGGAGCAAATACAATCTGGCCGAAACCCTGGGGCGGCTGGGCTACCGTAAACGGGCGGAAAGCCTCTACCGCCAGCTGCTGGTACAGGTACCGGAATACGCCAAATTACATTTTCAATTAGGTAAGTTGTTGACTGACGGGGGCCATAGCGGTGAAGGACATTATCAGCTGGGAGTGTTCTTCTGGCTGAATGGGGATCACAAGAACGCCAAATACCATTTAAAGATGGCGGAAAAGGACCGCACCAGCAGCCCTCAGACTATCAAAAAGGCAAAAGAGGAACTAAAGAGAATAACCGCCATAGAAAACTACAATTAACGGTGAGCTAATACTGTCATCCTTTACTTACTGCTTACTTTACGGATAGCCATCACCGCGAAATCACGGAAGAGACGCACCGTTTTAATGCGGCTCTTATCCAGCAGGGGCCGCTCCCGCCGCCGATCAAGATAGATGAGACCAATACCCTTTTTATCGAGACAGATTGGAAATAAATAGACGTTACGATCCTTGACCATATATTGGAGATTATCAGGAAAGGCCTGAGGTTTATTAGCAGGAATCATCATATCCCTGCCAAGCTTTAAAGACTGTGGAATGGCAAACTGAGTGGAGGTGATAACGTGTTCAAATTTCCTGACGGCCTCAGGCTCAATTTCGCCCAGCCCGAAACGCCCCACAAGGGAGACCTTGCTGGGCTGAACATTAATAATAGCCAGAATCACCCGGTCAAAACCGATTCCCCGATAGAGACCTTCCAGCAGATTGACATAAAACTCATTGAGGTTAAATGACCCCATGAGAGTCTCGGTAAGTTCGCGGATAAAATCATTTACCGATTTATCCTTGCTTATAGGCAGTTCATTCAGTTCATGCACCACGTCCTCCGGCCGGAGGTCGTCACCAGAACCATTTTCAGAGGCAGCCTTGCTGACCTCAGCCGGTTTCCTGGTTGACAATATACCGTTTTTGATATTTTTTTCGGCATTCCGCAGCCGGCCGCGGATTTTAAGTTTATTTAATCCATAACGAATGGAATCGGAGATATCCTCCGATATCGCCACGCATTCGTTGAGCTTGGCCACTACTTCCTCGGCATCAACGGAAAACATCTCACCATATCTATCAAGCAGGGCCTCCATATCCCCGCCCTCACAAAATCTGTCCACAAAATTATTGGAGAAATTGGCCAGATTAGTCAGATAACCATCGGCATCATATTTGTCACGAGGGGCCTGCGGATCATTATCCATACCCATGGTGACTTTATCGGAAAGGTTCCAGAATTTAGCGACCTCTTCGCCAATCTCCCGCAGGGTAATATCTCCGAGTATCGCCCGGGCGGCCCCATCCTCAGACATACCGTTTTTAACCTTAGTGGCAATATTTTTATAATCATCGGGAAGATAAAGACAGATTATAATCTTGCCCAGATTATGCAGGAGGGTGCAGATAAAAGCCTCCTCCGGGATAATATTAAGATTCTTTTCAACAGCTAGGTCACGGGCCTGGAGACCGCTTAGAAACGACCTGGTGAGCAGCTTGCTGATACTGTCTTTATCAACCCCGGATTTTATAAATTCCTCAAAAAGGGCAATGGCCGTCGCCAGATCGCGCACTGCGTCAAAACCCAGGATGGTTACCGCCCTGGAGATTGAATTACAGGGACGGCCCAGGGAATAATAAGCGGAATTAACCACCTGCAACACTTTATTGGTGAGTGAATAATCCTTCAGAATTACTCTGGACAATTCAGCGGCAGCGGAACGGCTGCTACAGGTCAGAGAAATAAGTTCCTGGACATTATGAGACATGGCAGGCAGCTCACTCATATTTATCATGGCAAATATTTCAGTGAGCCGACCGGATGGGGTATTTCTCTGCTCTTCTGTCATAAATTTAAGATCAGTTTTTTTGAGGGACTGGGACGTATTTAATAATAATGCCATTCAATTTCCGAGAAAGCAAGGAGAAGGCGGAGAGAATATTTATCTTTTTTGCTTTTTTTTCACTTAATTTACCCTGTCTTATGCTAATCTCATAGTATACGGTCAGTTATAAATAATCGGCAATATTTCACCAAGGAGTAATAAAATGACCGACTGGATCATTACCCTGCACGACAAAACCATCAGGCGTTTCACCATCAGGGCCGGAGAACAGCTTGCCATCGGCCGGGGCCGGGATTGTGACATCACCATTGACAATAAGGCCGTCTCACGACGCCATATTTCCTTAGCCTTCCTGAACGGCATATATTTCGTCTCCGACCTGGGAAGTACCAACGGCACCCTGGTAAACGGCAGAAAAATCACGGTGGATGAACCAGTCACCGAAGAGGATAAAATAGAATTCGGCAAATTCACTCTCTCGCCCGCCGCCAAAGAGGATGGGCCGGGGACAGTCGCCTCCGCCGCCGGTGACTTAGACATGAATGACGAGACTATTTTTGTCAAAGCCCGGCCAACGGTTAGTACGGAAAAGACATTCCAGCCCGGAAGCGACGGCCCGCACCTCACCGTTATCCAGGGCAGCGGCCGGCCGGACAAATTAGCGCTCCATGGCAAAAGCAGCATTAAAATAGGTAAGGCCGAAGACTGCGATCTCATCATCAGGGGCTGGTTCATCGCCCCGGCCCAGTGCTATATTATTAAACAGGACAAAGGCTATTGTCTTATTCCCCAGAAATCATGGGCCGCAACCATAGTCAATGACACCAGGGCCAGCCGGGAACGACCGTTACGTTCCGGCGATATTATCAAAATCCGGCAGAATATTATCCGCTTTGATTAGAGAATGCTTACCAAGCTGATAAAACAATTAAAGGGCAGCTCCCCGGCAGCCGGAGATAACAACATCCCAGAGCCGACAGCCGCCAAACCGACCTGGCAGCCCGGCGATATCATTCTGGAACGTTACCGGGTAGACGAAGTTCATGGTGGTGCCATGGGCCTGGTCTATATCGCCTGGCATTTAGGCTGGAATATCCCCGTGGCCATTAAAACCCCAAGACCAGAGGTTCTGGCCGTACCAGAAGGCGCCAGACGAGTCCTCACCGAGGCCGACAGCTGGGTAAGAATGGGGATGCATCCTAATATTGCCACTTGCTTTTATGTCCTCAATATAGACGAGATTCCCTACCTTTTTATTGAATATGTCGATGGAGGTGATCTCCAGGAATGGATCAGGAGCGGCCGCTGCCGTGACCCGCGCACCAATCTCTCCCTCGCCATCCAGTTTTGCCACGGCATGGAGTTCACCCACAGCAAAGGTATTATTCACCGGGATATAAAACCCCAGAATATTCTGCTCACCAAAAACGCCCTCTTAAAGATTACCGATTTCGGTATTATTCAGACCGGAACCGGCAACACAAGGGGAGCTGAATTTTCCACCGGCCAGGCCGGAACGGTGGTTACAGCAGGCTTTCGCGGCACCCCGGGATATGCCTCCCCGGAACAGCTCTTAGACGCCCACCGTATCGACAAACGCAGCGATATATTCTCCTTCGGAATCTGCCTCTGGCTCATGTTTTGCGGCCGCAAGCCCTATGCCAACAATGCCGTGCGTACCCCGGCCGCCTTCTCCACCAGTGAGTCTAAGCTTCATCCATCTCTAAAGAGAATACTCCTTAAAGCCACAGCCTTTGAGCCTGCGGCACGCTACCAGAATTTCAGCGCCCTCCGCCAGGACCTGAACCAGGCCCATATCGACTTATTCAAAATCAGCTGCCCCTATATGCAGATTAATTTCGATGATATTCAGGCCGAAAATTTAAATAACCGCGCCGTTTCCTGCCTGGAGCTGGGCCGTAAACGGGAAGCGGCAGGGCTGCTGAACCGGGCTTTGGACAATAACGATACCCTGCCCGAGGCCATTTACAATTTTACTCTGCTGAAATGGAAGGAACAGGGGGCCAAGCCCGACTATCTCCTCCGTCAGCTGGAAGCAGCCCGGCAGAGACTGCCACCGGCCGCCATAATTGACGCTCTGCAACAGGCCATAAAATGTGACATCCTGGGCCGGGCCTGGCAACAGGATGATGAAACCAGGGAGCCCAGAAATTTCTTCCCGGAATACGCCCTCTGTCCGCCCCGGAATTCGGTGGAAATATTCCGTAACGGCCAGACTCTCCTGTCATCACGCAAAAATATCCAGTACCTCTTTAAAGAAAACCGCCAGGCTGACTGCTTTCAAGCCCTGCTCAAGGCCTGGACCGGGATAGGATTTCGGCGGGACAAGGTTTTTATAGATATTTACGAAAAGCTATACCCCGAGGCAACCACAGGCAATATTAAAGGCGTCATCAGAATCGCCACTATCCCGGCCCAGGAGGCAACCACAAAAGGAATGCTATATCTTCCCGGGGCTGACAAGGTTCTCTCGTTAAGCAAATCCGGACGGGTGACTCTGCGCTCATACAGCCGCCGGGCCAGAATAACCGCCTTAGGAAAACTCCATGCTGTACGAAATACCGCCCTCAGCCGGGACGGTACCTTGCTGGGACTGGGCGGCAGAAAAGGAGTTATAAATATTATTTCGCTGCCCGACGGCGGTAAACGACAATACAAAATACCGGGCCTGGTTACGGCCCTGGCCTTCAGCCCCGACAATCAGCGGCTGAGTGTCGGCAGTGATACGGGCCTTGTCCAGACCTTTAATTTTTCCGGCGGTTCAATTCGTCATACAGAAGCCGCTCAGGCCGGCCCCATACGTTCCCTGATCTATTTCAACAAGGGTCTGGATTTCGTGACCGGCAGCGAGAACGGTACCCTCCATTTCTGGGATCAGGAGGGTGGCTGCACCCGGATGGCCGCAGCCCATGCCATGCCGGTTACCACCCTTGCCGCGGCCGCCAATGGTTTATCGTTTATCTCCGCCGCCGCCGACCGAATCATCAAGGTCTGGGACCGGCAGAGCGGCCAATGCCGCGATACTATTCAGGCCCACGATGACCGGATAAACGCGGCCTTTATAACCGGGGACAACAAATATATAATAAGCGGCTGCGACGATGATTTAATCAAGATATGGGATATCAAAGAGTCTTGTTGCAAGTATATTATGGACGGCCGGGGGGACGGTATCCGCAGCCTTTGTCCCGGCCCCCGGCCCTATATCTTTTTAGCCGGCAGAAATGACGGCGCAATCGTAATCTGGATGATGATCTATGAACTTTGTTACGTTTAAAAAAAAAATAATGTTCTGGCAGCGGCCGACAATACAGTTCAGCGGCCGCACCGATACCGGCCGCCGCCGGGCGGCCAATGAAGACAGCTTCGCAGTCCTGCCCCGTCTAAACCTGATGATGGTAGCCGACGGCATAGGCGGTCACAAGGCCGGTGAGGTCGCCAGTCGGCGGGCGGTGGAAATAATGATTGATCTGTTGAATCCGCGGACATTGAGGGAGGTAAGGGGCAACCGGGAGGGTATAAAACATCTGCTGCTCAGCAGCCTGTGCCGGGTCAACGACAAAATAATGGCCATGGCCGCCGGCCATAAGGATTTGTCCGGCATGGGTACTACCTTTATTGCCGCCCTAATTGATAACGGCTCTCTCTACACCTGCCATGTAGGTGATGTCCGGGCCTATATTGCCGGCCAAAACGGCCTGCGGCAGATAACCAATGACCACAGTTACGCCGCCGAATTCAAACGCCGCGGCACGGACACAGAGCAAACAGCGCCGCCGGCGAGAAATATCGTCAGCCGGGCCGTAGGCTTCCCCTTTTACGAGGATCCGGAATGCCATTGCCTGCCGCTCTCCCCCCGTGATCGGGTGACTATCTGCTCCGACGGGCTGTGGTCAATGGTCAGCGATGAAAAAATGGCCACCATCATCAGTCGGGCGGCAGATCCAGAGGAGGCCTGCGCCGAATATATCAAGGCCGCCAATGAAAACGGCGGCAAAGATAATATAACCGCTGTAGTTGCCTATACCTGAGCATCAGATCCCCCCCCTGTATATCGGGAGACTTGAGTGCGTGCAACATGGTGTTCATGGGGCACTTACCTTATACCTGAATAACAGCGGCTAAAACCGGCAGAACATCATCCATGCCAAGGCCGGAGAGCAAAAGACGTTTATGACGACTCCGCCGCCCGTGAATCAGGAGAATACTGCTTTTGGAGATATGAAAGAGTTTAGCTAAAATTTTAATTACCCGGTCATTGGCCTTGCCATCGACGGGCGGGGTGGTAACAGCAAGTTTCAGAGAATCACCGTGGATACCGGCAAAAGCATCTTTGGAGGCTCTGGGCTGTACATAGATATTAATAAATACCCCGCCTTCACTTAAGGTCAGACAGCCCCGGGCCAGCAGTGGATGCTCACTCATCCTTTTTCTTATCCCCGGCAATAGTGATATCAATCTCCTCATTATCCAGGGGATCTTCCAGAGTGAACATAATTTCGTTATCCAGGTCGGGCATGGTTATATCAGGTTCCTCAACATCAAGACTGATGGTGGCCGGAGCCTTGGGTAATTCATCGGGCAGTCCCATATCCGCCGCCATCTCGGAGCCTGGCTGAGAATCAGCATTTAGATCTATCTTCTCGTAAAGATCGTCAAGATCCAAAGGGGGATCAGGCGTGGTATCCGGGCTCGGAACAGCCTTCTCCCGCGGCTCATCATCTTCCGGCCTCACCCCGCCGGTAGAGCCGCCAATATTTTGCTCTATGCCGCTGAGATAATTGTTAATTACCCGCCGCAGATCAGCTGCCAGTTTACCCTGCATGGCCCGCAGTTCATCCACCTGCCCCTCAAGCTCGACAATCTCCTGATTGGCGGCATCCTTAAGTTCCTTTACCTCCTGCCTGGCCTTAGACAACAATTCGTCGGCCCGTTCACGAC
The DNA here is from genome assembly GCA_048820955.1 of Desulfobacterota bacterium M19. GTDB lineage: Bacteria > Desulfobacterota > Desulfobulbia > Desulfobulbales > VMSU01 > JAADIV01. The sequence continues at coordinate 94,135 of JBMERE010000002.1, forward strand.
CGCGCTGTTTCATCTCATCTACCACCTTCTGCCCCGCGATAAGAGCATCCTTAAAGGAATGTTCCTCGTTCTTCAGAGAATTTATCTCCTGTCTCAAGGTTTCAACCTGTTCAGTCAGTGTACGTTTTTCCTCCAGAGCCATAAGATAATGCTCTGCCACCTGCTCCAGAAAACCGTCCACCTCGTCCACATCAAAGCCCCGAAAACGAACATGAAACTGCTTGGCCTGAATTTCCTCTGGTGATATGGTCATGTTAGATACCTTCTTATTTTGTAACTGTTCAAAAAGCGGCAGAAAGATTAATTCCCCCGCCCGAATGAGGCTTAAATTATTCCGGCACCACTAATGATCAGCCCATGGTCATGGCAAGACGATGCAGGGTCGGTACCAGAAAGCTCTGTAAAAAAATAATCGCCAGAATCAAAACCATGGGCGAGAAATCTATGCCGCCGCCCACAACAGGAAGAAAGCGGCGGATACGCACCAGAACGGGTTCGGTAATATCATAGAGAAAACGAACAATGGGATTATAAGGGTCAGCATTAACCCAGGAGATAACCGCCCGACCGATAACTACCCACATATAGGCTGAAAGCACGAAATCCACCAGAGTGGCCACCGCGTTTAAAAAATTAGCAAATACAAACATGTTAGATATCCTTATGCTCTTTTGATTACAGGGCGAAAACGGCCTTGCCCAATTGACGTACAGCCTTGCTGGCCCTCGCCTCAGGATCATTATTAACAAAGGGTTTCTGCGTCCTTACAGCCCGGCTCACATGACTGTCCTGAGGGATAATTCCCAGGAGCACTGGTTCAATATCCAGAAATTTTTTCAGTACCGCGGCAATACCATCAAAGACCTCCCGGCCCTCCTTCTTACTTTTAACGCTGTTAACCAACAGATGAAAAGCGCTTTTGTCATATTGTTTGTTCAAGACTTTAATCAGAGCGTAAGCATCAGTCATGGAGGTGGGATCAGGAGACATTACCACAATATTATTATCGGCCCATTGATTAAACCAAAGTACCGAATCTCCAATACCGGCTGCCGTATCAAGGAGTACATAATCAAAAGCACCGGCGACCTCCTCCAGGGCACTGGTGAGAAAAGCCTGCTCTTCATAGGCCAGGCTGGCCATCTCCGGCACTCCGGAACTGGCCGGTAAAACAAAAAAATCAGGAGCTATCCGTACCAGAATATCCATGAGCGGCATACCGTTTTCCACCGCCTCACGCAGGGTATGCCGGGCATTGATTCCCAGGACGATATCTACATTGGCCAGGCCCAGATCACCATCCACCAGCAGTACCTTTTTACCCTCCATGGCCATGGCGCTGGAGACATTAACTGCTAACGACGTCTTACCGACCCCGCCCTTACCGCTGCTGACACAGATTATCCGCGGGCCGCTGTTTTTATCCGCTTGCGCGTCCATTATAATTACCTTTTTTTAAGAAAACCAAAAAGTTGAATTTTTTCCTCAACACTTACCTGGCAGGGAGTTGAGGCCGGAGCCCTGGCCCCCCTGTCCCGACCGCTGCCTGCCGCCGGACCGCAGTCCGCAAGGCAGAAGCCGCCCTGTTCCTCACATGAATTTATTATAGCACGACTAAGAGCATCATGATCAAGCTCAGCCTCGGCCCGCAACAGGCAAAGACCGGCCAGATGCCGGGACTTATCGTGTATCCTCAGGCGCTTTAAGGGCATAAGAGCACTCTGACGCTCCAATATTTCCAAGGTCTGAGGTTCTGTTGTCCGCCGGGCCGCCATCAAGACACTTTACTGCCCGGCTGTACGGTGTCGGACACCGTTGACAATATTAAACGGCCGTCTTTATCCCTGGCGGCCAGCACCATACCCTCCGAGATTACCCCCATCAATTTGACGGCCTTGAGATTGGCGACAATAATCACCTGGCGGCCGATTATTTCATCCGGCTGATACGATTCAGCAATACCGGCGACAATCGTCCGAAGCTCCGGGGCCTCAACGGTGAGTTTCAGCAGACGGTCTGACCCGGGTATGCGCTCAGCAGCGGTAATCCCGGCCACCCGCAGATCAAGACGCTGAAATTCAGCAAAGTCGAGGCCCTGCCCGCCCTTTGCCTCAGCCTTCTTCTCAGCCTTCTTCTCAGCCTTCTTGTTAGAGGCGCCTTTAGCAGCCGCCTCCTGTTTATTACCCTTATCATCCAAACGGGGAAAAAGTGCCCCGCGCAGGGTAGTTTCCAGTCCCGGGCGCAGGATACCGCCCCATTTCCCCTGAGCGCTGAGATCAGGGGCCGCTTCAATTTGCAGAATGGCAAAAATCCGGGCGGCGGTAGCCGGCATAACAGCATGCAGGGGCAGAGCGATGAGACGCAGGGTCTCTAAGAGATTATAGAGAACCGCCTCCAGACGCGGCCTTCCGGCGGCATCCCTGGCCAGTTCCCAGGGGGCGTTTTCAACAATATATCTGTTGGCCAGACCAATTACCTCCCACACCGCACGCAAGGCAAGATGGAAGCAAAAATCAGCCATATGCCTTTCAAACTCGACAATCATATCGGCCGCCGCCGTTATCAGCTCTTCATCAAGCTCGGCTGCCGCGCCGGAAGGTTCCGGAATCCGGCCGCTGGTAAACTTTTTGACCATGGCCAGGGTACGGCTGCATAAATTCCCGAGATCATTAGCCAGATCCGAATTATAACGCTTAACAAGCACCTCGGGAGAGAAAGAGGCATCAAGCCCGAAAGACATCTCCCGGAGCATGAAATAACGCACGGCATCGGCCCCGTAAGCGGCTGCCAGCTCCTGGGGCCGCACCACGTTACCAATACTTTTGGACATCTTGGTATCATTGATATTCCAATAACCGTGCACATGAAGCCGCTGATAAGGGACGAGCCCCATGGCCTTGAGCATGGTGGGCCAGAAGATGGCGTGGGGTTTTAGAATATCCTTGGCGATGACATGCTCCGCCACCGGCCAGAAATCATTAAACAACGGCCCTGATTCACCATCCGGATCATACCCCAGACCGGTGAGGTAATTAAGCAGAGCATCAAACCAGACATATGTGACATAATCGTCATCAAAGGGGAGAGGGATGCCCCAGGTCAGACGGCTGGTGGGCCGAGAGATACAAAGATCATCCAGAGGCTCCTTTAAAAAAGACAAAACCTCGTTGCGATAGCGGGCCGGGGTAATAAACTGCGGATTAGTCTCAATATGTTTAATCAACCACTCCTGATAGCGGCTCATCTTGAAAAAATAATTGCTTTCCGTGACCTCAACCGGGGCAGTCTGATGATCAGGACAGAGACCGTTATCCAGTTCTTTTTCGGTGAGGAAACGCTCGCAGCCCCGGCAGTAAAGACCACTGTAATCACTGAACACGATATCGCCCTGCTCATATAGGCGCTGCAGAACCCGGCCCACCACCCGCTTGTGAGCCGAATCAGTGGTACGGATAAAATTATCCGGCTTAACCTCCAGCAGCGGCCAGCATTCCCGAAACATGGCACTGATCTGATCGGCGTAGGCCTGGGGGCTGATATTATTATCAGCGGCCGCCGCGGCAATTTTATCGCCATGCTCGTCGGTACCGGTCTGAAAGCGGGCCCGCGCCCCGCGCAGAAGGTTGAAACGATGATAGGTATCAGCCACCACAGCGGTATAGGCATGGCCTAAATGAGGCTGAGCGTTCACATAAAATATAGGGGTGGTTATATAGGTGTTCATTTTTTCTTTGCCTTGGCGAATCTTGCTTTTTTACCCTTTCGCGGGCGGTTGGAGCCTGCTTTAGCCCCCGTTTTAGAGCTCCTTGAACTCTTTGGGCTGCTGCCGGCGGCCTTAGCTTTGTCTTTCTCCGGCCTGGGGCGGGATTTGGTCTTGGCGCCGGCCTTGTCAGCTCCCGTCCTGGCCTCCGCTCCGCCTCTAACCGCGGGTTTAAAGGGCTTAATCTTATGCCACTCCTCACGGGGCAGACTGATAATTTCATCCACGGCGTCAAGCGGACTTAATTTAACCATCTCCTGAAGAATATTAGAGGGCTTCACCCGACATTGCCGGCCAAGATAATCAACAATCTTTCCATTTTTGGGCCGCCCCTTTTTCAAGGCCTTATAGGTACTGAACTCATGAGTCAGGCAGCAGAGGAGACGGTTACAGACCCCGGAGATTTTGATGGGATTAAGAGGCAGTTCCTGTTCCTTAACCATCTTGATGGAAACCGGTACAAATTTACTCATAAAAGATGAGCAGCAGAGCTCACGGCCGCAGCAGCCAATCCCGCCGATCATCTTAGTCTCGTGTCGTACCCCGATCTGCCGCATCTCCACCCTGGTTCTAAACTCCTGTACCAGACCCTTGACCAGCTCCCGGAAATCAACCCGGTTATCCGCAGTAAAATAGAAAATAATATTACTGCCGTTAAAAAAACGCTCCACCCGGATGAGCTTCATCTTTAAACTCAGCTTTTCTATCCGTTCCCGACAGATGGCAAAGGCCTCGGCTTCACTGACTGTCAGGTTGTTAAATTTATCAATCTCCTCCCGGCGGGCCCGACGAACAATTTTATTGTCTGCCGGACTCTCCCGTTTGTTTTCCGGGGACAAATACATCCCGCCTTTAGCGATAATGGCCGGTTCCAGACCATGATCCGACTGCACCATAACCACGTCTTCAAGCTTAAGATCATCAAGCGTGGAAAGCGCTGACCATAGATGCTGACCGGCCCGGAAACGAAGAAGATATATTCTTTTTTTCCGGCTGGACTTCGGAGAATCGGCTTGCCGCTCTCTTTGCTGAGGCTGAACTTTCTCGGCACTATTTCCCATATTTATTCACTTTATCCAAGAGCCCGCAAGATTAAGGATGATTTCCATAAAATCCCCTTCCCCGCACCCGGCAGGCCCATATTAACAAGGCATGTAAATCGAACTTTCGAAGTCTACGCTTATCTACTTAGCCATTTTTCAGTAAGTAATGGATTTTTCGTTTCATGACAGGCATGTGAACTACGAGTCCATCATACAAAGTACGTTTCCTGGACACTTACAGCAGCAGACGAAAAAACAATACCTCGCAAACCAGCCGCCGGTCACAATTAAAACGCAGTTGTTTCCGAGCCAGAGACAAGGCCTGCAGTCTATCAGAAAGTTCAGCTGATTGCCACCCCTCCCTGCGGGCCTGATATAAATGAGCCAGATCAATATTCACTATACGGTGTTCCTGGCCGGGAATGGTCAGAAGCATGAGATCCCGGAGCCAGAGCCCCAGAAGTTCCAGAAAATAATCCAGTTTATCCTTCAACCCGGCACATGTCTCAGCCAGACGGAACAACTCCGGTATCGGCAGCGGCCCGCTTAAATCATAGCCAGACAATTCCACCGCCTGACGCCGCAATTCCAGCAATTCGCGGCCCTCCGGGGCCAGGGCCCGGCCCAGACTGCCGCCGCTGATTTTAGATAGAACAGCGGCGGTTTCCGGATCCACGCCCTCCGCCTCCAGGCGCCGGCAGACAAGCTCAAATGGTAATGAATAAAAAGGCACCACCTGACAGCGGGAAACAATGGTAGCCAGAGTCTCGGCCGCTTCGTCAACAGTGAGTATAAAAATGGTGTCGGCCGGTGGTTCCTCCAGGGTTTTCAAGAGACTGTTTGCCACCTCCGGCCGTCGGATAGTACTCTGGATATCGGCCAGCAGGATCACCCGATGAGCGGCCTCAAAGGCCGGGAAGGCCAATTTCTGCTTTAAATCTCGAATCTGGTCAATTTTGATCCCGGCAGCCCCCTCCGGAACAATCTCCATAAAGTCCGGGTGATTGTTAGAGGCAAATTTTTTACATGACGGACAACAGCCGCAGGCATCAGGCCCCGCATCCCGGCAGTTGACAAGGGCGGCAAAGGCCAGAGCCATGGTTCTTTTACCCACTCCGGCCGGCCCTTTAAACATATAGGCCTGACCTATTTTACCACCGCTTACAGCCTTCAACAATATATCGCGGGCCAGTTCCTGACCAATAATGTTTGCGAAGACTGGTTTTAACATACCTACCCCCATAACGTCGGCTGCCGGTCACTGACCGCCGCGCTGGCCTTACTCCGGGCTTTCCGCGGCCCCTCAGGCCTTCCGCCGCGGGAAGTGTATTGATTAGCGCCAGGCGGTACATCCTCCGCCTCCTCTTCCCCGCCTCGACCCTCAACATACAAAAATCGTTCCATATTGCGCTGATAATCCGTCCACTGATAACCATCCTCCGCACTACCGTGGCTCAAACGATCCAGATAGTTCATTTTGGCATCCAGATCATCTACAAAATTAAGGGCAAAGGCCTCTCTCGTCATGGGCAGAACGGGAGAGCCATAATCATAACGGCCATGATGGCTTAAAATCAAATGTTTAAGGAGCAGGGCCTCCCGGGCCGGAAAATCAGGCAGGGCTGCCAGCTTCTCGGCCAGCATATTGACACATATGGTCATATGCCCCAGAAGCCGCCCCTCATCACTGTAATTAAAGGGAGGCACCGCAAAAGAGAACTCCCGAATTTTACCGGCATCGTGAAGAACGGCGCCGGTCAAGAGCAAATCCCGGTTCAGGGCCGGATAAAGCCCGGCCATCCGGTCAGCCGCCCGGCAGACACATAAGGTATGCTCAAGGAGACCACCTATATAGGCGTGATGCATCCCCTTAGCCGCCGGGGCCTTTTTAAAATCAGCCCAGAAATCATTGTCATTGACAAAGGCCGTCAGCAAAGCGTGGAAATGCTTTCCATCAACGGAGTTAATCAGCTCCTCAAGCTCGGCTGCCATGGCCTCAATATCATAACGGGTGGCGGGCAGAAAAAGGCCCATGTCAATATCCGCCTCGTTTACCTCCAAAGCCCCATTGATCTTCAGCTGCAGCGCCCCCTTATAGGACTGGACGGCGGCACTGAATCGGCAAACCCGCCCCGCCCGGCAGATATCCTGCAGACGGTCAGCATCCTCCCAGACCATGGCCGGAGCCTCGCCACTGTTATCCATAAGCAGAAGACGCAGATACGGTTTACCGGCCCTGGTCTCGTAACGGCTCATTTCCTTGACCATAAAGATATCGTCAACCATTGTTCCAGCCTCGACATCCTTTATAAATAGTTTTTTAAGTTGACTCATAACCTGACTTGATAATCTCCCGTTAACGACACCATCAACTTCAATCTGCCGCAATAAAGAATAATACCGGTAACAACTTTTCCAGACTCATGGTTCATACCTGCTTGAATATAATCTATAATCAGTATTTTTGAAACGCCGGAGCAAATTATATTGTAAACTTATTTTCCGGTGTGTTAAGAATAGGATCATGAACAACCCCAACCCCGCCTTTTAATTATTTTTACCAGATAATGGCCGAATCAATCTATAACGAATCCTATATTATTGAGCTGTTAATCAGACGCCGCTTCTTAAACAAGGGCCAGCGCAATCAGATCAGCATAAAAAAGAACCAGCAGCGTCATGCCCTGCGGCTGCGGCAGCAGAAAAGCGGCCGGAGTCAGCCAGGTGCCATACCCGATAATACCCCGGATATAATCGATATTATCCATTCCCTTCATTTTGAGATGCCCGGCCGGCCGGGCCGGGAATTAACTGCCGAATTTATAATCCGGCAGGTCGCGGACGATCAGGGGCTGCCCTTCAAAAAACTTGACCCGCTGGAGCTGGATCTAAAAACCGTCACCAGAACCATCCCCAAATCCTTCGCCTTAAAGCATCTTATTCTGCCCTTTGAGATTAAAAACGGTATTTTAGCCGTCGCCCTCTATGATCCGGCAAATATCGGTATTCTCAGCGATATTGAACGAGCCAATCAGGTCAAAATAAAGCCCTATATCAGTGCCAAGGCCGATATTTTGAAAATCCTGGCCGAATTTTACGGCTTTCAGTCCTCCATCTCCGCCGCTGAACATGATTTACAGGGTCCCGGCGTTGACCTCGGTAATCTGGAACAATATGTAAATATTTCATCCGCGGCCGAGATAGCCTCCTCCGACCAGCACATCACCTCGGCAGTGGATCATATGTTCAACTATGCCTTTGAGCAACATGCCAGTGATATCCACATTGAGCCCAAACGGGACAGCTGCCAGATACGTCTACGGATTGACGGTATCCTCCATACCATATACAAGCTGCCCAAGGTGGTGCATTCGGCCATTATCTCCCGGATAAAATCACTGTCACGGCTGAACATCGCCGAAAAACGCCGCCCCCAGGATGGCCGCATCAAGATAAATCACCACGGAGAAGAAGCGGAAATCAGAGTTTCCACCGTGCCGGTGGCCTTTGGGGAAAAAGCGGTACTGCGGATTTTAGACCCGGCGGTACTCTTCCAGAACCTGAGCCATATCGGCTTTTCTCCCCGTGATCTTGGAGTCTATAAAGAGCTGATTCAGGCCCCGCACGGTATTTTTCTGATTACCGGCCCCACGGGCAGCGGTAAATCAACCACCCTGTATTCAACTCTGAAGAATATCGCCAGCCCGGAAAAGAATATCATCACCATTGAAGACCCCATTGAGATGGTACATGAGGAATTTAACCAGATCGCGGTGCAAAGTTCAGCAGAGATCACCTTTGCTTCCATCCTGAAAAACATCCTGCGCCAGGATCCGGATATCATAATGGTGGGTGAAATTCGCGACCTGGAAACCGCCCGTTATGCCATGCAGGCCGCCCTGACCGGCCACCTGGTATTCTCCACCCTGCACACCAATGACGCCATAGCCGCCATTCCCCGCCTGACAGACCTCGGCGTCCAGCCATTTATGGCGGCCTCCACCATTTTAGGAGTCATGGCCCAGCGCCTGATCAGAAAAATCTGCCCCTATTGCGCAGCCGATGTCAAGGTCAACGGCCGAGAATTAGCAGCTCTGGGGTTTCCAGTGTCAGCAGAGCAAATCATCACCTTGAAAGAAGGGAAAGGCTGCCCCAGATGCCGGGGTACCGGCTATCTCGGCCGCTGCGGAATCTTCGAGATCTGCCGGACTACGGAAAAGATTCAACGACTCATCAGCACCTCGGCCGCAGAGGATATCATTCGAGCCGAAGCCGCCAGGGGTGGAATGACATCACTGTTTACCGACGCCTGGCGTAAGGTGGAAAGCGGCATCAGCACCTATACCGAGGCGGTCAGAATAATCGGAACCGCAAAATAACCTATAAAAATATGGCAAAGAAAAAAAAGAAACAGGCAGTTCCAGGCAAAGTGGTCTGCACCAATAAAAAAGCCTACCATGATTATTTTATTGAGGACACCATTGAAACCGGCATGGTCCTTCTCGGCCCGGAGGTTAAATCGCTCCGGGCCGGACGGGCCAATCTTAAAGACGGCTACGCCCGTATAAAGGACGGTGAGGTATTTCTGCATAACGTCCACATCTCCCCCTACGACTTCACCTCGGCCCCACCGGAACCCATCCGGCCCCGGAAGTTACTGTTAAACAAACGGGAGATAAAAAAATTAATCGGCAAGGTGCAGGAAAAGGGGGTTGCTTTAATCCCCTTAAAGATATATTTTAAGGCTAACGGCCGGGCAAAACTTGCCCTGGGACTTGCCAGGGGCAAGAAGATGTACGATAAACGCGCCTCTATAAAGGAACGGGAATCAAACCGTGAGTTAGCCCGGCTGAACAAGGGTAACAGATACCATAATATTGATCTTTGACATGGGGGCGAAACGGCCTCGACGGGGATATGTAAGCTCAGACTGCATACCGAGTTTCTTCACACTCGTTAAAGAATGAAGGATTAAATATAGTTGCTGACGACTATAATTACGCTGTAGCGGCTTAGCCCGCTTCCGTTCCTCCCTCCCTTTGTCCATGGGGTTGGGAATGAACGTCGACTACATGGAATAGCCTCCCGGTGGGTCTGTAACCGAATGGCGAAACTAAAGCAGAATAGTGCTAAAGACCTCTCGTCCTGAAGAGACGGCAGCACGATAAGCAATTAATCGGGACTAAGTATGTAGATGTCTGCAGGGGAGTATTTTCGGACCCGGGTTCAACTCCCGGCGCCTCCACCATTTTATTTTGAACGAATCGGTCCGAACGCCGCAGGCGGCATGTCGGGCGGTTCGTTTTTCTTTTTGTGGCAAGGGGTTACGGCGTTTCCTGTCACCGCTGGCTCACCTTGCCGTTACCCGGTTTTCGGGAAATCGGGTTTAATTCCCTTCTCTCTCACGTATTTTTTCTCTGAATTCTCAGCTTCCACTTTCGACCACGTCCGATTTGTTTTTCCTTATCCCGCAATTTTTGCTCTGTAATTTCCTCCGCAAACTGTTCGACAACTCTGGCGATTCCGTCAAAGAGTTCGTTGGTGCCCATGATCACCTCCTGATGATTCGTTCTCTGTCGCATTACCCGAAGTCTCCTTTCAGTCGCTTATCTACCGGAGAAAGAGAGAAAGTGTCGGAAACTAAAGAGCAGAAACATCCGCGCAAACACACGGCAAAAGGATAATGAATGACCGGAAGTTCCAAAACGTTCCCGGAATTGGTTAAAGAGGTCCGCAGACAACTGGGTATCAGCCAGGAAGAATTGGCCCATGAACTGGGAGTGAGCTTTGCCACCATCAACCGCTCATTGACGCCAACTCACGTCTCGCGCGCAGTGACTTCCCTGACTTCAACGATCCCAACAAGCTTGGCGAAGGCAAGGCGATGGTGGATCGTCTCACCAACCTGATCAGCATCTTCCAGAAGCCGGCGCTGGATTTTTCCCAAAACCGCGCCGATCACGACGACATCCTTGGCGATGCCTACGAATACCTGATGCGTCACTTCGCCACCGAAAGCGGTAAGAGTAAAGGCCAGTTCTACACCCCGTCAGAGGTCAGCACAGCCGACAAGATTATTCACGGGAGGCGGTTTAGCCATGCCATAAACAAAACTAATACCAAGCATATTGGACCGTGAGATTACAGCGAAAGCTGATGATGCCTTTGGACATCAAGATTTCGCTAATGTTCTCCAAAGCTTAATTGAAGCGGGGCACAATCCTTTAATGCCTGGCGCTATGGTGGCGGCAGCAACGGCAATATGAGCGTACACTTTTGCGCCACGTTTTTCTGGGGTTGGGGGGGGGACTCAAGAAAATCTCAAGGATGAATTATACCACCCCATGCATTACGGGCTAAATACAGGGCAGCTTCTGAAGAGTTAAATTCGCAGAGGGCTCAGTAATTTTATGCCAGAGGCTAAAAAGGAATATTATCGAAATAATACGGTCGATAGTGTGAAGCAGTACTTTATGATGGATGATAAACGATGGCCACGATGGAATGAAGCCAGCATAAAATTGCTTTACAAAATGTCCTCTACCAGCTGCTTCATGCCGCAAGTCTCGTGGAAGGCGTTGTCGACACCATCATGCGCGGGGGAGACACCGATACCAATGCAGCCATTCACGGGGTACTGTTAGGCGCTGGGTGCGGTCGGTAGGCAATTCCTGCCCAGTGGCTCGACTCTCTGCAGAATTGCCGCCCTGAGGCCGGACATCCGCAAGTCCGCCATCCACGCCCGGAATGCTTCTGGCCGGTGGATGTGTTGGAGTTAGCTAAAAAACTTATAGGATATTGAATTTTGATATATGAGGATTGGCCATGAAGAAGGATAAAAACAAGCAACTTCAAAAAACCGAAGAAAAAGAGACATCCATTGTCCGCTCATCGGCTGCCGAATATCTGACATTTGTTGCGGCTACCGGCAAAGGAGGTGTTGAGGCCGTTTATGCGGATGAAAACATCTGGCTGTCCCAAAAGATGATGGGCGTACTCTACGATGTGAATGTGCGCACAGTTAATGAACACCTTAAAAAAATCTTTTCCGACAGCGAGTTACAGGAAGATTCAGTTATCCGGAAATTCCGGATAACTGCCGCCGATGGCAAAAACTACAACACCTTGCACTATAATCTATCGGCCATAATCGCTGTAGGGTACAAGGTCAACTCCGAACGGGCCGTTCAGTTCCGTAAATGGGCAACCACCATCATCAAGGAATATACCATCAAAGCCTATGTGATGGATGATGAGCGGATAAAGAGCGGTGGCTCCATCCTGACGGAACAATATTTTGAAGAGCAGCTGGAACGTATCCGGGAAATACGACTTTCCGAGCGTAAATTTTACCAAAAAATCACCGATATTTACGCGACAGCTCTTGATTATGACGTAACCGCTCAAGCCACCAAGCGCTTTTTTGCTACGGTTCAAAATAAGCTGCATTGGGCCATTCACGGGCAGACTGCAGCTGAAGTGATCGTTGATCGGGCTGATCATCAAAAACAGAACATGGGTCTTAAGACCTGGAAAGACGCTCCAAAAGGTAAAATTCAGAAGTTTGACGTCTGTGTGGCCAAGAATTACCTGACCGAAAACGAAATGGCGCAACTGACCCGGCTAGTGAACGCCTATCTGGATGTGGCGGAGGACATGGCGCTGCGTAAAATCCCGATGACCATGCAGGATTGGGAAACTCGTTTGAACAAATTCATTGAAGCCACTGACCGGGAAATCCTGCAAGACGCAGGAAAAGTGACGGCAGAAATTGCCAAAGCCCATGCAGAAAGTGAATTTGAAAAGTACCGCATTGTTCAGGATAAGCTCTTTGAAAGTGACTTTGACCGGCTATTGAAGCAGCTGGAACAGAAAGCCAAAAACGAAAAATAGAATTGGTCAAGGCCTGATCAAAAAGGTTTTCCTTAATAAAGGCCTCTACTTCCTGGTATCTTGAGAATTGAGCAGTGGCAAATAGAAAGGCGTCCTCATTTGTCTGAAACTTTTGCACCCAGTTTCCCTGCCGATCGCGGAGAGGATGTTAGGACAAAATGGCATCTTCGTACATATCAATGAGACGAAGATCAGAAAGAGATGATGCTTTCCTTTTGAGATTGAGTCTCTCGCGGCCTTTGAGGGGGTTACTTGAGGACGTTTTGTTTTTCTTGCCCGCCACAAATCACAGGCATCCTGCATACGCAGCCAGAGACCTCGGGAGTTGTACCAAGCCATCGGGAAAGACGAAGGGCCATATCCACCGAAATCCCTGTCTTGTAGAACTTTTACAGCCCCTTCCTTATTCACCCCTGCCCGCGCCGCGCCCCTCTCAGATGAACAGCGTACTTGAAGAAAGCATAAAAGCATGGTAAAAACGCCTAAATCATTTCACAAAAACAGGTAGAACTACTACCAGTACGACGACATCAGGAGAAGCAACGTGACCCAGAAAACAGCTGACAGCCTCTGGCTTTCCGGCAATGAGGCCCTGGCATTGGGGGCCTTTGAGGCGGGCGTAAAGGTAGCATCAGGCTACCCGGGAACCCCCTCCACCGAAATCCTGGAGAACCTTACCAGATATCAGGGCCCCTATACCGAATGGGCTCCCAACGAAAAAACCGGCCTTGAAACAGCTATCGGCGCCGCCTTTGCCGGGGGCCGGGCTCTGGCCACCATGAAGCATGTGGGATTAAATGTTGCCGCCGACCCGCTGTTTACCCTCTCATATACCGGGGTACGGGCCGGGCTGGTAATTATCAATGCCGATGACCCCGGCATGCACTCATCCCAGAACGAGCAGGACAACCGTAATTACGCCTACGCCGCCAAGATTCCCATGCTGGAGCCCTCTGATCCGGCCGAGGCCCGGGATTTTGTCAAGCTGGCCTTTGAGTTGAGCGAGGAATTTGACACCCCGGTGCTGATCCGAACCACCACCCGCCTGGCCCACGTCAAAGGTATGGTGAAAAAAGGAGAAGTTAAAATACCCCCGCTCACCCCTAATATCGAAAAAATGGCCGCCAAATTCGTCATGCTGCCGGCCAACGCCCGGGTCAGACGGGAGGTAATGGCCCAACGTCACAACCGTCTCAGCGCTTTCGCCGAGGATTTCGCCTCCAACCGGACGGAATGGGGCACAAAAAAACGCGGCTTCATCACCAGCGGTGTCAGTTATCTCTATGCCAAAGAGGCCTTTCCCGAGGCCTCTTTCCTTAAGCTGGGACTCGTTTATCCCCTGCCGGAAAAACTGATTAAAAATTTTGCCGCCGAGGTGGATGAGTTATTCATTATTGAGGAATTAGACCCGTTTTTAGAGACCCGAATCAAGGCCATGGGGATTAAATGTACCGGCAAGGAGAAAATCCCGGCCATTGGTGAACTCAGCCCGGATATAATTCGCCAGGCCTTAGGGGAGCAGGCAGAACCTGGATTTGAGCCCCTGAGTTTACCCATGCGCCCCCCCAATATGTGCCCCGGCTGCCCGCACCGGGGGCTTTTTTATAATCTCAACCGCCTCAAGGTCTTTGTCTCCGGCGACATTGGCTGCTATACCCTGGGTTTCCTGCCACCGCTCTCGGCCATGGATTCCTGCGTCTGCATGGGAGCCAGCATCGGCATTGCCCACGGCATGGACAAGGCCCTGGGAGATGCCGGCCGCGGCAAGGTGGTGAGCGTTATTGGCGACTCAACATTTTTCCATTCCGGCATAACCGGGCTGACCAATATTGTCTATAACAAGGGCAACTCCACCGTTATCATCCTCGACAACCGGATTACCGGCATGACAGGTCATCAGCCCAATCCCGCCTCCGGCCGAACCCTGCAGGGAGAAGCAGCTCATGAGGTTGATATTGCCGGGCTCTGCCAAACCCTGGGAGTTGAGCATGTGCAGGTGGTAAATCCTCAGCACCTGAAAGAAACCAAAGAGGCGCTGGTACAGGCCCTGGAGTTTGACGGCCCCTCGGTGGTCATTACGAGATACCCCTGCGCCCTGCTGCCGGCTGAAAAGAAACGTCCCAAAATCCCCTTCACCATTGAGCCGGCAAAATGCACTGGTTGTATGTCCTGCCTTCGTTTAGGCTGTCCTGCCATGAGCTGGCAGACGGTGAGTCCGGAGGAGGGCGCGGCCCTGGGATTCAAGAAAAAGCAAAAGGGATACGCCGGGATAAGTGAGATGTGTAACGGCTGCGGGCTCTGTGCTCAGACATGTAAATTCAATGCCATCGTCAGGGAGG
Organism: Desulfobacterota bacterium M19; assembly: GCA_048820955.1. Lineage (GTDB taxonomy): Bacteria > Desulfobacterota > Desulfobulbia > Desulfobulbales > VMSU01 > JAADIV01. The sequence goes on from JBMERE010000002.1 coordinate 109,170, forward strand.
ATAAAGCGATATGAAAGGTGGAATAATATTCTGCGGAGTCGGCGGCCAGGGAATTCTTTTAGCCAGTGAGATTACCGCCTTCGCCCTCATGGCGGCCGGATTTACGGTGAAGAAAAGCGAGGTGCACGGCATGGCCCAGCGCGGCGGCTCGGTGGTGGCCCATTTACGATACGGCGATAAGGTCTATTCACCGCTTATTGATCAGGGGGCGGCCGACTTCATACTTTCCCTGGAGAAAATGGAGACGGCCCGTTACCTTAATTTCATGCACAAGCAAACTCAGATAGTAACCAGCACCCACCAGATTGCCCCGCCCGCCGTGGCCATGGGCCAGGCCCCCTACCCCGTCGATATCCTGGAACAGCTCCGAGACAAAGGGCTGGCGCTGCTAAGCATAGACAGCTTCGCCATCGCCCGTGATTTAGGAGAGGTGCGGGCCGCCAATGTGGTTCTCGTAGGAGCATTGTCCACCTTTCTGCCGGTAGCGGAGGAGATTTTTATCGAGGTGATGAAGAAAAACCTGCCGGACAGGATTCTTGAGCTTAATCTGCGGGCCTTTGCCGCAGGCAGACGAGAGGCAGCCGGAACTAAATAACCGTAAGCGCTCCATGAACATCCTGCTGCACGCACTTAAGTCCCCCAATATACAGGTGGTATTATTGGGAGGAGCTTACAAATAACCTGTTCAGGCCTCAACTTATGGATAAGGAGGGAGAAATTGATTTGGAATGACCATGAAACCATGCCCCGCGAAAAATTACGCGCCCTGCAGCTTGACCGGCTCCAGAAGCTGGTGGCCCGGGTCTACGACAAAGTTCCCTATTACCGGGGCAAGATGGATGAGGCCGGAGTCAAACCCGAAGATATCCGCGTTCTGGAGGATATCCGGCATCTGCCCTTTACCACCAAGGAAGATCTCCGTAAAAATTACCCTTTCGGCCTCTTCACCGTCCCCATGGATGAAATTGTCCGGCTGCACGCCTCCTCCGGCACCACCGGTAAACCGACGGTGGTGGGCTACACGAAAGAGGACATTAAACTCTGGGCCGGCTTGATGGCCCGCAGCCTCAGTGCCGCCGGGGTAACCAGTAAGGATATTATCCAGAACGCTTACGGCTACGGCCTCTTCACCGGCGGCCTTGGAGCCCATTACGGGGCGGAAGAGCTGGGCGCCACGGTTATCCCCATCTCCGGCGGTCAGACGAAACGACAGATTACCATTATGCGTGATTTTGGTTCCACGGTACTGCTGTCCACCCCCTCCTACGCCATGAATCTGGCAGAAGTCATGATTGAATCCGGGGTTGATCCAGCCGATCTGCCGCTCCGGGTGGGAGTTTTCGGGGCCGAGCCCTGGAGTGAAGGCATGCGCCATGATCTGGAAAAACGCCTGCGGATCAAGGCCGTTGACATCTACGGTCTAAGTGAAATTATAGGCCCTGGAGTGGCAGTCGAATGTATTGAAGAACAAAACGGGCTGCATATTTTTGAAGATCATTTCCTGCCGGAGATTGTCGACCAGAACACCTTTGAGCCTCTGCCCACAGGCGAAACCGGCGAGCTGGTATTCACCACCCTCACCAAGACCGCCTTTCCGGTGATCCGCTACCGAACCAAGGATATTTCCCGGCTGAACGCCGCCCCCTGCTCCTGCGGTAGAACAATGCTCCGCATGCCCAAGGTCAGCGGCCGTACCGATGATATGCTGATAATCAGGGGTGTAAATGTCTTCCCCTCCCAGATTGAGCAGGTGCTGATGAGCATTGAAGGGGTTGAACCCCATTATCTGATTATCGTTGAGCGCCAGGGGGCCATGGACACCATGGAGGTGCAGGTTGAGGTCAGCGAAAATATTTTTTCCGACGAGATCAAGAATATGGTTGATATCACCAGACATATTCAGGCTGACATCAAGGATCTCATCGGCTCGACCTGCAGAATAACCTTAGTTGAGCCCAAGACCATAAAACGCAGCGAAGGTAAGGCCCAGCGGGTTATTGACAGGCGAAAAATATAAGCGCCCCATGAACCCCCTGCTGCACGCACTTACCTATTTAGCGGCGGCGGTTCATAACAACTGATAAAGGCTGCATGGGGGCAATACAAAAAAGTGACAGTGCAAAAGAAATGAACACCGAACACCGAACATTCAACACCGAATTATGAATCAACAACAAAAACTACTTACATGGTAAATTAACAAAATATTGTCAGGATCTCCGTAAGCACAACTGTATTCGCTGTTTTTTTATTCGGTGTTCGATGTTGAATGTTCGGTGTTGGAAGTTCGGTGTCGGAGTCTGCGCTTACCCGGAGTCTGCGCTTACCCGGAGTCTGCGCTTACCTGGACATTAAATTTTTAAACGCTGATCTTAAACAGCCATATTTATGCTATTTTCACAATTTGTATTGCACCCAGGCTGCACACCAGGCGGTCAATCTTAAACGTTGACAACCTGTTATCCTCGTCCCTGTTCAGGTTGACAGAGACATATTCAAGCAAAGGGAGGGAATCAACAATGCAGGTAGAACAAATTGCTATATTCCTGGAAAACCGGGCCGGACGGCTGGCCGAAATAACCAGTACTCTGGCCGAGAACGGCATTAACATCAGGGCGCTGTCGCTGGCCGACACCGCTGATTTCGGGATTCTGCGCCTCATTGTCAACGATGTTGACAAGGCCGGTCAGATTCTGAAGGATCATGGCTTTACCATCGGCAGAACCGAAGTTCTGGTAGTGGAGGTACCGGATCAGCCCGGCGGCCTGGCCGGGGCGTTAAGCGCCGTAAACAAAGCCCGGCTTAATATTGAGTATATGTACGCCTTCTCCCAGCGCAGCGGTGAATCGGGCCTGATCATATTCCGCTTTGACGATCAGGAAGCGGCGGTCAAGGTCTTTCAGAAAGCCGGTCTGCGCATCTTAAACGGCGAAGAGGTTTATGCCATCTGAGCCGGCAAAGCATGTTAACTGCGACACCATCAAAAATTAAAACAGAGAGAGAAGCCATGAAAAATTTCTTCACCAAGACGTTAACCGCCCTGGGCGCTGTCGGCGCGGCGGTCTTATTATGCGCCTCCCCCCTACTGGCAGCCCAGACCCTTAAAATAGGGGCCATTATAGCCGAAACCGGCCCGGCATCTTTCCTGGGCCAGCCGGAGGCCAAAACCCTGCGCATGCTCACCGACGAGATCAATGCCAAAGGAGGAGCAGCCGGTAAATTCAAGGTAGAGCTGCTGCTTAAGGACTCCGCCGGTCAGAAAAGCAAGGCCGTCTCCTTTGCCCGCCAGCTTATTGAGGAAGATAAGGTCTTTGCCATTCTCGGCCCCACCCGCAGCGGTTCAACCATGGCCATCAAAAACATCTGCGAAAAGAACAAAACTATCCTCATCTCCTGCGCCTCCACCAAGAAGATCGTTGATCCGGTGGCTAAATACGTCTTTAAGACTCCTCAAAATGACAGCCTGGCGGTACGGATGATCTATCGGGAGATGAAGCGCAAGGGGATCACCAGAATCGCCGTGGTGGTGGGCGGCACCGGCTTCGGCAAGATGGGCAGGATGTTTTTGAATAAGCTGGCCCCGGAATACGGCATTAAAGTGATAATGAACGAATCATACAGCCCCAGGGCCACCGATTTAAGCTCCCTCGTCACCAAACTCATGGCGCACCCGGAGATTCAGGCCGTGGTCAACTGGTCCATCGTCCCGGCCCAGACTATTCTGGCCAAAAACATGCGCCAGAGAAAATGGAACGTGCCTCTCTATCAGAGCCACGGCTTCGGCAATATTAAATATGTCCAGATCGGCGGCCCGGCCACCGAGGGGATTATCTTCCCGGCCGGCCGCCTCCTCGTTGCCGACAGCCTGGATGCCGGTAATCCCCAGCAGGCGGTACTGCTGAAATACAAAAAGGATTATGAGGCCAAATATAAGGAGCCGGTGAGCACCTTTGGCGGCCACGCCTATGATGCCTTCAACATCTTATGCAAGGCCGTGGCTCAAGTCGGGACTCTTAATGAAGAAAAGGTACGCTCAGCCATTGAGCATATGACCTTTACAGGCACCGGCGGTGTTTTTCATTTTTCACCCGCCGATCACAGTGGTCTTAAGATTGATGCCTTTGATATGCTCACCGTCAAACACGGCCGCTTCGTGCTCTATAAATAGACAGACAGGGCCGACTATAACCACGGAAGAGAGCCGGGATACTTATTTATTCTGTTGCAACTGTTCAGCTTTATCTGAATTTACGGCTTGAGAGTAATTCCCAGCCCCGCTGGATAGTTACGTAATATTAGACAATAAATGAACACGGAATTATTCTTTCAATATTTCTCGGCCGGTATAACCTACGGCTTTCTCTACGCCATCGTCGCCATTGGCTTTAATATTATTTACAATGCCACCGGCATTATAAATTTTGCCCAGGGCGAATTTGTTATGTTGGGCGGCATGACAGCCATCTCACTTTACCCTTTTATGCCTCTGCCCCTGGCCATAGTTGCCGCCGTTATCATCACCACCATCATCGGGGCCCTGGTGGAGATAATATTTATCCGCTGGCTTGATAACCCCTCTGTGCTGCGGATGATTATTATTACCATCGGGCTGTCTATTCTCATTCGGGAGGCAGCGCTGTTTATCTGGGGCGAGAGCGTTCGCAGCCTGCCCTATTTCAACGGCAGCAGTATCAGCTCCATCAATATCATGGGGGCCAATGTCTCCCCCCAGGTTCTGTGGGTCATAGGGGTCTGCGCCGTTATGGTCACGGCTTTAAGCCTGTTCTTTCAATTGAGCGCTCTGGGCCGGGAGATGAGAGCCTGTGCCGCCAATCGTCTGGCCGCCACCCTCTGCGGCATTAATACCCGCAACCGGATTACCCTCTCATTCATGCTCAGCGCCGCCATCGGCGCGGCGGCGGGCTGTGTTATGTCACCCATCACCTACAGCCAGTATGACATGGGGCCGGGCCTGGCCATAAAGGGCTTTACCGTGGCCATCCTGGGCGGCCTGGGCAACAGTATGGCAGCGGTGGCGGCTGGTCTGCTGCTGGGTCTGGTTGAGTCTTTCAGCGTCATGGTTCTCCCCCAGTCGTATCAGGAGATAATTGCCACCTCCATCCTCCTCCTGGTACTCTTTATCCGCCCTCACGGCCTCTTTGGTAATAAAGAAGCCGCCGCTTTAAAGGAATTCTGATGCACCGTCTGAAGAGATATCTGCCGCTGGCCATAATGGCCCTTATGGTAACGGCGGTTCAGCTCCTGACCTTTTATACCGGCACCGCCTATTATCTGACTCAGCTGACCATAACGGCCTATTACGGTCTGCTGATTACAGGGTTATGCGTCCTCATGGGCTATGCCGGGCAGCTCTCCCTGGGGCATGCCGGCTTCTTTGCCATTGGCGGCTATGTATCAGCGGCTCTAACTACCCATGATCTGACGGCCTGCCGGGATAGTTTTTTCGTTACCCTGCTCAATCACGCCCATCTTCTCATCAGCCGCCAGGATATTTACGGGGAACCTCTGCTCACGGTCAAGGCCTGGCCCGCCTGTCTCGCGGCCATTGCCGCCGCCCTGCTCATCGCCTTTATCATCGGTATCCCGGTTCTGAGATTAAAGGGCCATTATCTTGCCATGGCCACCATGGGTTTCGGGATTATCATCTTCCGGATTGTCATGGCCAGCACCTATTTCGGTGAGGCGGATGGTATATCCGATGTGCCGGCCTTTACCCTGCTGCCGGGGCTGACCGTCAGCGGCGATTTCAGTTACCGGGTGCAGAATTATTATATTGCCTGGGCCTTGATTATGATCGGCATGTTTCTATTAATAAATCTCACAGACTCCAGACCTGGACGAGCTTTAAGGGCCATCCACGGCTCTCCGGAGGCCGCCGAGGCGGTGGGGATAAACACGGCCCGTTATAAACTTTCAACCTTTGTTATCAGTGCCGCCTTCGCGGCAGTGGCCGGGGTTTTTCTCACCCACTTTAATGGCGGTATCGGGCCTTCGGAGGCCTCCGTTATGAAGTCGGTGCGTTATGTGGCAATTATCGCTATCGGCGGTATGGCCAGCCTCTGGGGTGCCCTGAGTATGGGGGTAATCCTTAATTTTCTCTCCCTGCGCGGGGTTTTTGGTTCCTATGATGACGCGGTATTCGGTGCCATTCTGGTTCTGGTCATGCTCTTTGCCCCGCACGGCATACTGCGCCTGCCCATATGGCGGAAATTAAATTTCCGGCGCCCGACTGATGACTGAATAAAATGCCGCCTTTAACTGTTTTAACTATACAAGACCTCAACCGCTCCTTCGGCGGCATTCAGGCCGTCTCCGATGTCTCTTTCAAGGTGAGCGGCGGCACAATCAAGGCCCTCATCGGCCCCAACGGTGCCGGGAAGACCACCCTCTTCAACCTGATCTGCGGCAATCTGCCCCCCACCAGCGGCCGTATCATCTTTAAGGATCAGGCCATTGCCGGCCAGGCGGCCCATCGTATTGCCCGTCTGGGGCTGGCCCGTACCTTCCAGAACATCAAACTCTATCCCGGTCTCTCCACCCTGGAGAATGTCATGCTGGGCCGCCATAGCCGCAGTCATACCGGATTCATGGCTGCCATGCTTAATCTGCCCCGAACCTGGCGGGAGGAGGCTGATATTGCGGAGAAATCATACGCCCTGCTTAAAATGCTTAATATTGCCGACCTGGCCGATAAGGAGGCCATGAGTCTGGCATTCGGCCAGCAGCGGGCCGTAGAGATGGCCAGAGCCCTGGCCGCCGAGCCGGAACTTCTTCTCCTCGATGAACCGGCTGCCGGACTGAATATTTACGAAACCGCCGAATTAGCCGAACTGATCTCTAAAATCAGGGACATGGGGATTACCATTCTGCTGGTGGAACATGACATGTCACTCGTCATGCAGATATCGGATGAAATAGTGGTGTTGAATTTCGGCCGTAAAATCGCCGAAGGAGCGCCAGGCGCCATTCAGAATAACCAGGAGGTCATCAAAATATACCTCGGCGGAGATGACTGACCATGCTTAAAATAAAAAATCTGGCGGCGGGCTACGGCAAGCTCAAGGTATTACGTAATATATCCCTCCACGTCGATCAGGGAGAAATTGTTACCCTGATTGGTGCCAACGGGGCCGGTAAAACCACCCTGCTCAGCACGATCTGCGGCCTCCTGCGAGCCAGGCATGGTGAAATCATCCTCCAGGGCCGGGATATAAGCAGACAGAGTCCGGAGCGCATCGTGGCCGCCGGCTGCTCCTTAGTGCCTGAAGGCCGCCAGGTATTTGCTCCCATGAGCGTCCGCGACAATCTGCTTTTAGGGGCCTTTGTGCGCTGCCGGAAAGCAGAAAATAAGCGCCAGAGCCTGGATTTAAAACCGATTTATAAATTATTCCCGGTTTTAAAGGAACGGGAAGCGCAAATGGCCGGCACCCTCTCCGGCGGAGAACAGCAGATGTTGGCCATGGGCCGCGCCCTCATGGCCCGACCGGCCCTGATTATGATGGACGAGCCCTCCACCGGCTTAGCTCCCATGATTGTCAAAAATATCTTCTCGATTATCCGCTACTTAAAAGACGAAGGCAATACGGTTCTGCTCATCGAACAAAACGCCAGAGCCGCTCTTAAAATAGCCGACCGGGGATATGTCATGGAAAACGGCAAAATAATTGTTCAGGGCCCGTCGGAGGACCTCCTGGCCAACCGGGATGTCCAGCGAGCCTATTTAGGCCGCGCTGTAGATAATAAATAAAATAAGCGTTCCATGAACACCCAAGTCAGCGGTACGACTATGATCGTATACTAAAGTGTGGTTTATTGAGCGCTTACTAAATAAAAGCTACCAGGAGACTGAAAATATGTATTGGCAACAGGAAAAGGAGTGTATGGTTAAAGAGGATCTGGCTCAGTTACAGCTTGAAAGATTGCAGTCCACCCTCTTTCGGGTCGCCACTCATGTCCCTTTCTACCGCGCTAAATTCAGGGAGATGAATATTGATCCCGACGGTTTCAGTTCCCTGAATGATCTGCGCCGCCTGCCCTTCACCACCAAGGCAGATCTCCGTGATAATTATCCCTATGGTCTTTTTGCTGTACCGTTGCGCGAGGTGGTGCGTATCCATTCATCATCCGGCACCACCGGTCAGGCCACAGTTGTGGGCTATACCAGAAATGACCTGAAAAACTGGTCTGACCTTACCGCCCGGATCATGACCAGCGCCGGAGTAAGCCCGGATGATGTGGTACAGATCGCCTTTGGTTACGGCCTGTTCACCGGAGGCTTTGGTATGCATTACGGGGCGGAACGCCTTGGGGCCTCGGTCATCCCCATCTCCAGCGGCAATACCAAACGCCAGCTGCGCATTATGCAGGATTTCAAAACCAGCGCCCTGGTCTGCACCCCGAGCTACGCCCTGCTCATGGCCGACCGTATGACGGATATGGGCATAAACATCAACGCCCTGCCTCTCAGGGTCGGGCTCTTTGGCGGCGAACCCTGGTCAGAGGCCATGCGCCGTGAATTAGAGGAGAAACTCCACATCAAGGCCACCGACAATTACGGGCTCTCGGAAATTATGGGGCCCGGAGTCGCCGGGGAATGCCGGGAGGCCAATGGTCTGCATATCAATGAAGATCATTTTCTTGTGGAGATCATCGACCCCGAAAGCCTGGAACCGGTGGCACCCGGAGAGGTCGGGGAGCTGGTAATTACCACCCTCACCAAGGAGGCCTTTCCAGTTATCCGCTATCGTACCCGCGACCTGACCCGCCTGCTTCCTGAGCCCTGCCCCTGCGGCCGAACCTTCCAGCGGATGGAGCGGATATTCGGCCGCACAGACGATATGCTGATTATCAAAGGGGTAAATGTCTTCCCCTCCCAGATAGAATCAGTTCTCTTCGAGATTGAAGGCACGGAGCCCCATTATCAGATCATTGTCGAACGTGAAGGCCGTCTCGATAAAACCACAGTGCTGATCGAAGTGGTAGACAGCATATTTTCCGATCAGATGAAGAAGCAGAGAGAATTCGTCAATCTGATCCAGAAGAGGCTGCAGACTGAGTTAGGCATTGGCGTTGAAGTAAAACTGGTGGAGGAAAAGACATTGGAGCGCTTTGAAGGCAAGGCCAGGCGGGTAATTGATAAACGGCAGATTTAAACCGAAGCGCCCCGACGGGCATCTAAAACCCGGCGCAGTTTCCTGATTAAAATCGTCGGCGTTAACGGTTTCTGAATATAGTTGATCTCAGGATCAAGAATACCGTGATGAGCAATAGTATTTTCGGTATAACCGGATATAAAAATTATTTTTACGGCCTGATTAATCTCACTGACTTTATCAGCAAGTTCCTTACCGTTCATCCCAGGCATAATTACATCGGTCAGGAGAAGATCAATCTTTTCAGATGCTGCCTGGATAAGCCGCAGGGCATCGGCTCCGCATGAAGCCTCAAGGCATCTATAACCGAAGGGCTCAAGGGTATCCATAATCAAACGGCGTATTGACGGTTCATCGTCGACGACAAGAATAGTCTCCGTACCGACAGGGAGGCTCTCCCCTTCATCTGCCGCCGATTCCACAACTAACTCACTGCTGGCCGGAAAATATATTTTGAATGTAGTTCCCCGGCCGATTTCACTATAGGCATAAATATGCCCGTTGTGCTGTTTTATTATTCCATATACCGTAGAAAGGCCGAGCCCCGTTCCCTTACCCCGTTCTTTAGTAGTAAAAAATGGATCGAATATATGTTCAATGGCATCATGGCTTATTCCCTCGCCAAAATCCGTCACGGACATCATGACATACTCTCCGGCTTCGACCTCTGGATGCGCCCTGACGTATTCCCGGCCAAAGGTGACGTTTTGCGTTTCAATAATTAAACGGCCGCCGCAGGGCATGGCATCACGGGCATTTACAATCAAATTCATCAGCACCTGCTCAATCTGTCCCTGATCAGCATCCACAACGCCGCGCGCCGCCTCCAGTACTGTCGTTATTACGATATCCTCGCCAATCATCTTACCGAGCAGCTTACTGATTTCGTGAATAATCTTATTGATGGAAACCGGCTTTTTATCCATTACCTGCTTCCTGCTGAAAGCCAATAACTGACGGGTGAGGCCCGCGGCCTTCTCACCGGCGCTGCGAATGACCTCAATCTCTTCCCGAAATGGATCGTTATCGGCCATTTCCATAAGAATCAACTCGCTATATCCAAGAATAGTCGTCAGTATATTGTTAAAATCATGGGCTATGCCTCCCGCCAGACGGCCGATAGATTCCATTTTTTGAGCCTGTCGGAGTTGATCTTCAAGTATTCTCTTTTCTTCAATCAATTTACGCCCTGCCGTCAGATCATGCAGACTCATGAAGATACTCAAGACTTTACCGTTTTTATCCCGCGCCACTTTAACAATAATTTCCAGGGGTACACCAGCAGGGTTATCAGGGTCATCAGCCTCCATAATAATTACCGCGTCCTTTTTTGCCTCCTGCGCCTGGCAGACCGGACAAGGTTCTAATTCCCCCTGAGGATGAACTATGTCAGTTATGTGCCGCCCTATTGCCTTGTCAGGCGTACTGGCTGTCATCTTATAAAAGGCCTTATTGGCCCGAATAATAATACGGTCAGTATCAAGTATATATATGGCATCAGCGGACGAATCCATGGCCGCCCCCCACTCGGCCTCATGGCGGGAACGCTCTTCAATTAATTTTTTATTAATTTCCTGTTTCATCATCGCTCCCAGGTAATATTAAAAATTCCTGTTTTAAAGGTAAGGTAAGCGACAAACGAACCACACCTTGACATTTGCAACACCTCCAAACTGTAAGCGATCGTCGTATAAAAGCGATACCACTCAGGGACGCCGCCATGTGCACGTTGATCGGGTGCAATCATACCCCCTGTATATTGCGGCCGGTCAACGTGTGCAGGGTGGTGTTCATGGAGCGCTTACTTTTAAACAGCCGTAGCCCCAGGCCTGGACGCCACTTCACTGCCCAGGCGGTTGGCAGCGCTTAAACATTCCACCCATGGCCGCCCCGCCATGAAACCGTTAATAAAGGCAGCAAAAAACGCGTCCCCGGCTCCAACGGTATCCACTACCTTGACGGCAAAACCCGGATGCTCCACGAACTCGCTGCCACTCAGCAGCCAGCCGCCGTCCGCCCCAAGAGTAACCACGAGAACCCCGATCTGAAATCGCCGCGCTAACTGCCGCCCCGCCTCCTCGCGCCTTCGACCGTCAAAACCGTACCAGGCGGTAATTTTTAAAAATTCCTCTTTATTCATTTTAACCATATACGAAGCGGCCATGGATTCTTCCACTAATTCCCTGGTCGTGAAGGGCGGCCGCAGATTGACGTCATAGAAACAGAGCTCGGCCCGGTGCCGCAGAGAATTGATGGTCGCCCGGCTCACCGCCCCCCTCTGCCCCAGGGTACCAAAAAGAAGATGAAAGGGAGAAGCCGTCAGAGGTTCGGCCTCGGCGTAGATTATATTGTCCCAGGCCGCTGGTTCCCGAATCTCAAAATGAGGTTCATTACGCTCATCAAAGCAGACATCAACCTGACCGGTGGGTAATTTATCATCCACCTGAATACCGGCAGCGGGTACCCCCAGAGCGGCTATCCGCTGCCGGGCAGACTTACCGAGACGATCATCACCCACCCGGCTGATAAGATTTACGTCCAGCCCCAGATTCCGCAGCTGACAGGCAGCGTTCAAGGGCGCGCCGCCCAATACCTCCCGATCCGGGAAAATATCCCATACCGTTTCGCCGATGCAGATAATCCTTTTCATAATCACGACAGCTCCTCTTTTACTCACCACGCGGTTCAATAAGCCGCCCGGCCCGCTCCTTGAAATACAGCTCATAGAGCAGGTGACAATACTCACTGAGCCGGGATTTAGCCTGATTGGAGATGGAATAACGCCAGAAACCATAGACCTTGGTAAGCCTGGTTAACATCTGGCAGTGACGTTCCCAGGTAAAACGGGAACGGGCCCGCTGCAGACCGGCCTTGGAAATCTTCTGCCAATAGCCCTTTTTATTCCCGGTATCTTTAAAAAACTTTAAGAGACGATTACTCATCTGTTCATACTCGGTGGGATTAATCAAAAAACCGCTTACACCGTCCTTAATTATCTCCAGAGGGCCGCCAAACTTGGTGGCAAAAACCGGCAGTCCTGAATGCATGGCCTCCAGAATGGTAAGGCCAAAGGCCTCAAACAGGGCGGGCTGAACAAATATTCCCTTGCGGTCGGCAACCACCCGATAGGCCTCGCCGGTTTCCTCCTTGGACAGCCGGCGGCCGATCCAGCGGATATGACCAGCCAGCCCCAGTTCACTGATAAGCCCGTGCATCCGGTTGATTTCGGCCTTTTCCTCCTGATCATTGGAGTTATCAGGGTTAATGACGCTGGCAATTATCACCATATTGGCCGTTGCCATGAGCTCCGGATTCCGGCCATAGGCCTCCACGAGACCGGTGAGATTCTTAATCCGGTCAAGACGGGCAATGGAGAAAACCGGCGGCAGTTCAGGCCGTTCCAGATACCCAAAACACGATTCGTCCTGCACCTCAAAGAGGACACGGTTCATCTCCTCCCTGACCTCCGCCTTCCTCTTTTTCAAGGTATAGGGATAAAATATCTTATTATTGACTCCTGGCGGGATAACATTAAAACGAGGATGGAATAGTTGAATACCGCTCACCACCTTCATCAGACCGGGCATGATAAAAAACTGATAGGATTCATACTGACCTATGGAGCTTTCAGTGCCGCTGATCTCCTGGCTGGTTGAGGTAATGATAAAATTGGTGAGATTCATGGCTATGAGGTCGGCCATAAACTGAATAGAAAAATTATACTGTTCCTCAAAATCATGCCAGTAGAGATCACTGAAGAGATATTTAGATTTCTCCAGAGCGTGGGCGATATTACATTGAATAACTCCGAGACGCTTGGAAAGTTTGGTGGCCACCAGATTGCCGTCGGAATAATTGCCGACTATCAGATCAGGCCGGCCGCCAAGCTCAAGCATAATCTCCTGCTCCGCCTCCCTGGAAAATCGTTCGAGATAAGGCCAGACCTTGAATCTTGACATCCAGCAAGGGACAATTTCACCATTATGATCACGAAACGGTACCCTTAAAATCCAGACATTATCAGTACCATCAACCTTTTCCAGACGCTGATCGGAGGTGGTGCCGTCATTTTCAGGAATCAAACGGGTAACAATGACAATCCGCGGCTTAATCTCCAGGCCGGAAAGCCGTAGATCCTTGCGCATATATTGTTCCAGGGCGCAGGCCTGATCGAGGACATAGACCACCTGGCCGCCGGTATCCGGCCGGCCAAGAACGTTTTTCTGACCGAACCAGCCATGCGGCGAGATCAAGGCTACCTTGGAAACCATGGGTATCCGGGCCAGAAACTCCTCCAGGTTGTTCTCATCGGGCTGCTGCAGCACATCACGAAGGAGATTAATGGTTTCAAGGATACGGACGGCGCTGTTCCCCCAGCCGTCCAGCAGCCCCAGAGCCGCCAGTTTATGGCGTAAAAAGCCCGGCCCTTCATTCTCCCGACGGCGTTCAATTATATCAACGGCATCCTCCAGAACCGTCTCCAGCTCCCGGCTGTTACGAACCAGACTGCCATCTAAAAGCAGCTGGCGGCCGTGAAGATGATGGAGCTTCAAAAACTCAAAAAGGGCATTGTTCATTTTATCCGATTCATGCACCAGATTGGAGGACATATAACGATTAAGATGTTTTATGCCCTGGCCGATTGAATCAGGATCCTTGAGATGAGGGCCGTAATCATAGAAGGGGGCCAGATTGATCTCCAGGCTGGTTCGGTCATCAGGCGGCTGATCCGGGTAGAGCAGTTTCTCTTTGATGGTCAGAAAGTCCTTCACCGTCAGCTGCTTTAATTTATTATCCAGCCGCTGCATCTCATAGATCCGGCTTCGGGCCCGCTGGCGGCGAAAGATAAAGACTAAACGGTCATCCTTCCGCATCAGTTCCTGAATACGGCCGAGAAAGAGCCAGGCTCCCGACATATCCCCATCCTGCTCCAGCCCCTGAAGATACAGCTTGAAAGCGTGCATAATATCATTACGCAGAATAATCGGCCCCGGCAGATTATCGGGCAGGGAAAACAAGAATTCCCACAGCACTGGTAATTCTTCTTCATCGACAAAATTTTGCAGATTTTTACTCATATCCAACCCCTGAAATTAAAAACCACATCACGTAATTATCATTTGATAAAGCCATAATGAGCTATGCCGTCAATAATACCGGCGGCATATTCCTGTTTACTGAAATAAAGCTTACGCAGCCCCTTAAGAGGCTCCAGCTCCTTGCTGTAATTCCCCACTACCACGCCGCAGGTCTCACCGCGCAGCATCTCCAGATCATTGCCGGAATCACCGCATACCATGATATTGGTCAAAGGAATACCCCATTTATTACTCAAATAGCGTACCGCCTTGCCCTTGGAGGCTCGTAAAGGCAGAATATCCAGAAACTGGCCGTGAGAATAAACCACGTGCGAGCGCAGCCTGGCCTCGTGCAGACGACGATGAACCTCAGCCAGCATCTCCGGATCATCCTCCATATAATAACTCAACTTGTAACGGCGCCTGGCATCCTCATCCTGCAGCTCCACAAAGTCCAGACCAGCCATGACCTCCATAACCGCCTCCGGCCGCCAGCGATAACTTAAATGACGCTGCCAGCCGCGGTCTTCTTCCATAAGGCTGCCGTAATATATCTCTGTACCCACCGAAGTAATCATTATGTCCGGCAGCGGAACTCCATATTCCTCCAGGATATCACACATCATCTCCTTACAGCGGCCGGTGGCTACCCCCCAGGCCATAGTCTTACGCGAGTCATCAAGTATGGCCAGCAGGTTCTTCATGGCCTCATCGTCTCCCACCAGGGTATTATCTATATCGGTGACCAGCAGCTTATTGACCCTGGTCAAACGCCGCCCTATGCCACTGACCTTGGTATGGGCTCTACGGTGGGTGACAAGAGGCATTTTATCCTTTACTTCGGTAATTTCTTTAAGCATCTTCGCACAATGTGAGTTCCAGGAATAATGAGTTCGAATACCATTAATACCGTTACGGGAAAATTTATTCCATAAATCATGATCGCTTATAATATTTTTACAGGCCACGGCAATAGCCGAGCTGTCAGTGGGATCCACCAGAAAACCGTTGTCACAATTACCGATAATATCCGCCGGCCCCCCATCGTTAGTGGCAACAATGGGAACCCCGCAGGAGGCGGCCTCGATAAGGGTGAGGCCAAAGGGCTCGATAAGGGCGGGGTTGACAAAAACTCCGCCACCACTGGCGCAGAGCCGGTAAAGTTCAGGGACCTCGAGACTGAAATTATGTTTCTTGGGAATGGCCATTTTACCATAAAGATCATATTGGTCCATGAGGAGCAGCATTTCGGTCAGGACATTCTGTTCATTCTCCTCCATCTCGGTAATATTTTTTCTGATCCCGGCAAAGATGGCCAGATTAGCCATGGCCTGCAACTCCAGATCCTCACCGTAAGCAGTTATGAGACCGGAGATATTTTTACGCTGATCGGGACGGCAAAGAGCCAGAATAAATGGTTTCTGAGGCCCGACCCAGAAACGCTGCAGCTCATTTATCAGGGTCATGTGGGCCTGTTTTGAGACCTCATCGCTGTTACTTGGATCAATTTCGTTATCGTAATAGGGGTAAAAGGTATCAACGTCAATACCCGGCGGAATAACGGCGTAGCGGCCGCTCTCATGATTCCGGTAAAGGCCGTATTGATTTTTTAATTCATGATTGGTGGAGGTTATGATCAACTCGGCGTTCTCGATGATCTTTTCCTCCACCTCTATACGATAATTAATCTGGTATTTACGTTGTAATTCCTGTTCCCTGGCCCCCTCGTTCAACAGCCGGTTTTTTTTATGCAGCCCCATGGAATGCCCGGTAAAGATGAAGGGCATCCCAAAAATACGGGCCAGTTCCTGAGCCACATAGCCGCCGTCGGCATAATGACCGTGAAAAAAATCGGGAATCCGCCCTTCATCGCGGATAAAACGTACCGTGCGATCCACAAATTCATCCAAGTGGGGCCAGAGCAGCTCTTTTCGGATATATTTCCGCCCGCCGCATGGCAGGCGGATCAACCGGGCCTTGTCGTTTAGAGGCTCAATGGGCCTGGCATAGGAAGGCGATAATCTTTTGTCCTCAATAAGGCGGGTAAAGAGATCAACCTGGGCAACTTCAGGATGACAGCCCAGGGCCTGAGCCAACTCCAGAACATATTTTACCTGACCACCGGTATCGGCGTCCCGGCCTAACTCCGGGGCCTCACCACGTATCAGACCATGGATACTGAACAATTGAATATAAATCCCCTTCATCTCAATATTTCTCCTTTCTGCCTTTTCTCTTTTTGTTTCTGCTTAATTACTGATGAACTCGTAATCGTACCGCTACAGTTTGGGGGTGTTGCAGATTTCAAAGTGCGGTTCACCTGCCGCTTACCGTAAAATCAAAGTAACTATTCAGCTATACCCCATCTTCGTCCGTTTCGTCCTCCTCACGTACAGGAAGTACAGACTCGGAGGCCGAAACGGACGAACCTGAAGCACATCTGAACAGTTACAGTTACGAGTTGAGGGTAATTTACATCCCTCGCTTAATAGTTACAAATCAAACAAATTTAATTATAACACAATTTTATATCAACCGGGCACCAAGTTCATAAAATAGAATTTTGTTGAGACAAAGACCACCCGGCGTTACAGATAAGTTTTTCAATTGACAAGCCAGGCGCATTATATTAGCCATAAAGGCGACGATATTCATCAGGTCTGCCATAACAGCAAGGAGGAGGTTTCATGAAAGAAGCACGTCTTATCAGGAACGTTGGTATCTTCGGGCACAGTAAATGCGGCAAGACCTCCCTCGCGGAGGCCATATTATATACCTGCGGGAAGAACTCCCGTTTAGGCAAGGTCGATGACGGCTCAGCGCTGATGGATTTTGAGCCCGAGGAAATCACCCATAAGCTCAGTATAAATTCCTCTTTCAACCGCTGTACCTGGAAAAAGCACGATATATTTCTCACTGACACGCCCGGTGATGATAATTTTTTAAATGACACCTTTTTCACGGCCCAGGTGGTTGACAGCGCTGTCTTCATGGTTGGCGCCGTGCTGGGCATCAAAAACCAGACTGCCAAGATTGCAGACTTCATCTTCAGCAATCAGCGGCCCGCCCTTATTTTCATTAACAAAATGGATCGCGAGCGGGCTGATTTTAATGCCGCCGTCGATGGAATTAAAGAGAACCTTCCTTTTAAAACCGCGGTAATTCAAATTCCCGTAGGAGCGGAAGATAATTTCAGGGGAATTATCAACCTGCTGACCTTAAAGGCCTTCCTCAAAGATGAAAACGGGGAATTCACTGAGGCCGACATCCCGGCCGAGATGACGGAGGAGACCGCAGTCTGGCGTGAAGCACTTATGGAAGCCGTGGCTGAGACGGATGACGATCTTATTGAAAAGTTCCTGGAAGAAGGCGCCTTGCAGGACAGTGAGATTAAAGAAGGTCTGCGCCAGGCGGTACGAGAGGCAAAATTATGCCCGGTATTAGCCGGAGCCGCCGTCAGTATGGGAGTTCAACCACTTTTAAACACCATTGTTGATCTCCTGCCGGCCCCGGCAGAAATGCCGCCCAGAGTCGGCACCGTCCCCGGCACCGGAGACATAATTGAGTTGCAGCCCATAGCGGACGCCCCTTTCTCGGCCCTGGTCTTTAAAACCATGGCCGATCCTTACGCCGGCCGCCTGACCATATTCAAGGTTATCTCCGGTAAATTATCCACTGACACCTTCTATAATGCCAGTAAAGCCAAAAACGAAAAGTTAGGTCAACTGCTTATTATGGAAGGCAAAGAGCATCATCCTGTACAGGAAGTAGAGGCCGGGATGATCGCCGCGGTCACTAAACTAAAATATACCGAGACGGGCGACACCCTCTGTTCTGCTGACCAGCCTGTAATCTTTGAGATGCCGGAGGCTCTGCGCCCCGCCGTTACCTACGCGGTCTCAGCTGCCAGAAAAGACGACGAGGACAAGCTCTTTGCCGCCATCAGCAAAATGCTGGCCGAAGATCCCACCCTGCGACTGGGCCGGGAGAAACAGACAAACGAGGTCTTGATTTCCGGCACCGGCAAAATCCACCTGCAGATCACCGGCGAGAAGATACAACGTAAATTCGGGGTCGGCATGGAGCTTAAACTGCCCAGAGTCCCCTATAAAGAGACTATCCGCGGTAAAGCCAGGGTACAGTACAAGCACAAGAAACAATCCGGCGGCCGGGGTCAATATGCCGATAACTGGCTGCAGATTGAGCCCCTTCCCAGGGGTGGGGGTTATGAATTCGTCGATGAAATTGTCGGCGGAGTAATTCCCAGACAGTATATACCGGCCGTCAACAAAGGTGTTCAAGAGGCCATCGCCAGGGGAGTAATCGCGGGATATCCCATGGTAGATATCAAGGTCTCACTGGTGGACGGTTCCTTTCATAATGTCGATTCCTCGGAGATGGCCTTTAAGATATCAGGTTCCATGGCCTTTAAAAAAGGGGCCTTAGAGGCCAATCCAGTATTATTAGAGCCGATAATGAACCTCACCATTACCGTGCCCAAGGAGTATGTAGGAGATGTCATAGGTGACATTAACAGCCGCCGCGGCCGGGTTATGGGCATGGATTCCGCCCCGGACGGCGAGATAATCAAGGTACAGGCCCCCATGGCTGAAATCCAGGAATACGGCTCCCAGCTCATTGCCATTACCGGCGGACTGGGCAGTTTCATGAACGAGTTTTCCCATTATGAGGAGTTACCGGCCCAGTTAACCGACAAAATAATTAACGAGGAGGCATAGTGGGGGCCGAATACAACTGCGGAATACTGACGATGAGCGACAAAGGCTCAAGAGGCGAACGCGAAGATACCAGCGGAAAGAACCTGCAGGAAATAATGAAAGCCGCCGGTTTTAAAATCGGCTCCTATCAGATTATTCCAGACAATAAGGAGATAATCTCGACCACTTTAAAAAACTGGGCTGACGTCAGGGGCCTTGACCTCATTATCACCACCGGCGGCACCGGAGTCAGCCCCGACGATGTTACCCCGGAGGCCACAGCGCAGGTCATTGACCGTGAGTTACCGGGAATTGCCGAGGCCATGCGCCGGGCAAGTTTTAAGATAACCCCCCATGCCATCCTCTCCCGCGCCATATGCGGAATCAGAGGTAATTGCCTGATTATTAATCTGCCGGGCAGCAAAAAAGCGTCCCAGGAAAATATCACCGTTGTACTTGACGCTCTGCCTCATGCCATTTACAAAATAAAGGGGGGTATGGCCGACTGTGGGGCGCTTACAAAAAAATAAGTAAGCGCCCCAGGGGCGCCCTGCTGTGCGTGATCAAAGCCCCCGATAATACACCCCGTATATTGGGGGCTTTGAGCGCGTGCAGCAGGGTGTTCATGGAGCGCTTACATCTATCTCCACAACTGGGCACAAATCACCCTGACAGGCGGATATCTCACCGATAACATAGGCTTTTTCGCCCAGAGCCTCAAGCTGCATAATAACATCTTCAACATCTTTTGAGCCCGCGATCATAACCATGCCGATACCACAGTTAAAGGTACGGTACATATCAGATCCGCTTATTTTACCGCCCTGACGCAGGAATTCAAAAATCGGCAGCAGCGGCCAGGCATTACGGTCAATAACCGCCCGACAGCCTTTGGGCAGAATTCGAGGGATATTATCAATAAAACCGCCGCCGGTAATATGAACCAGACCCCGAACAGGAAAATTCTTGATTATATTAAGTATCGTCTCGGTATAAATTCTGGTGGGACGTAAAAGTTCCTCACCGAGAGAGCAGCCCAGTTCATCAACATAATCATCAACCTTGAGACCAAGTTCCTCAAAACAGACCTTACGTACCAGAGAATAACCATTACTATGGATACCGCTTGAAGCCAGCCCGATAATTTTATCCCCCACCCTGATTTCAGAACCGTCAATAATGGCATCGCGCTCCACAATACCAACGGAAAAACCGGCTAGATCATAAGCGCCGGCGGCGTAATGCCCCGGCATCTCGGCCGTTTCGCCGCCAATGAGTGAGCATTTAGATATCTGACAGCCCCTGGCAACCCCTTTTACCACATCACTGGCCTGCTCTATATCCAAGACCCCCATGGAAAAATAATCCAGGAAGAAAAGCGGCCGGGCGCCGGAAACAATAACATCATTCACACACATAGCCACCAGATCAATGCCAATGGTATCGTGACAGCCGCACAACTCGGCAATCTTCAGTTTAGTACCCACGCCATCGGTGGAGGAAACCAGCACCGGATCTTGATAACGACCGCTGCCCAGGGCAAAAAGCCCGCCAAAGCCGCCGATATCCGTTAACACACCGCGTTGAAAAGTAGCGGCAACAAGAGGTTTTATATTATCAACAAAAGCATTGGCCTTATCAATATCAACACCGGCTTCGGCATATTTTGATTTTTTATCGGTCATAATATCATTAAATTCCATATAGTTATAGTGTTTTTCGCCTCAACAGCCAACCAAACAAAAATGTCAGACAGCCAACCTTACTTTTTAATCTTCGAGACAACAAAAGTCAATTTATATTATCCTGTTTTACAGCCGGGCAGATTTAAATCCCCCAGCCTGCGCTCCTGCGCGGATATTCATCACAAGTAGTGTTTATTAATATTATGATGATCATGGACAGTCACGATCATTTTTTTATTTTTTTATCTTGCCCACAATACCACAATGTGGTATTTAATCATTTCATGTATTTCTTTCACTTCTTATACTCTATAATCAACGGTTTGTGTTATATTAAAACCGTTAATCACCATCGGTGGTATTATGACCAGTGCTGAATTTTTAGCGGCCCGCAAGCGCCTGGGGAAAACCCAGAAAATAATGGCCGAGCTTCTGGGACTCTCATTAAAGGCCGTCCACAGCTACGAGCAGGGCTGGCGTAAAATACCGGCTCATGTCGAACGACAGATATTTTTTCTTTTATCCAGGCTTGGTAACGATGAAAAGAAGATAAAACCATGCTGGGAGGTAAAAAAATGCCCCCCCAAGCGCCGCAATAAATGTCCAGCCTGGGAGTTTCAGGCGGGTAAACTATGCTGGTTCATAAACGGAACCATCTGCGAGTGCCAGGCTCATAAAACCTGGCAGGGTAAAATGTCCGTCTGCCGCCAATGTGAGGTTTTAATCTCCCTTATAAAAAACTTTGAAGAGCCGGAACCAGAATCAGAACCAGAACCAGAACCAGAACCAGAACCAACAAAATAAGTTATAAAAGGAGCAGCAATTGTCAAAGTCTAAACCAGGTTTCAACACCAGAGCCTTACACAGCGGCTACACCCCGGATTCCACAACAAGGGCCAGAGCGGTTCCCATATACCAGACCGCCTCTTATGTCTTTGAAAACACCGAACAGGCGGCCAATCTCTTCGCCCTGCGCGCCCCTGATTTTCCTGGCGAAATATACAATCGCTTCACCAACCCCACCTATGAAGCTCTGGAGACCCGTATCGCCAGTCTGGAGGGTGGACTGGCCGCCGCCGCCCTTTCCTCCGGTCAGGCGGCAACCTTCATGGCCCTGCTCACTATTGCCGGTAATGGTGACAATATTGTGGCCTCAAATTCCATATACGGCGGCACCTATACCCTTTTTGACCTTACCTTCCGCCAGAAATTCGGCATTGAAGTTAAATTTGTCGATCCCGATCCCCAGAGCATAAAAGAGGCCATTGACGGAAAAACCAAGGCCGTCTTCGCCGAGACCATCGGCAATCCGAAGCTTAACGTTCTGGATATTGCCGGAGCGGCCGCGGTGGCCCATAATGCGGGTGTTCCCCTGATTATTGATAACACCTTTGCCACTCCCTATCTCTGCCGCCCCTTTGAACATGGCGCGGACATAATCATCCACTCAGCCACCAAATGGATCGGCGGCCACGGCACCTCCATCGGCGGTCTGGTGGTCGATTCCGGCAATTTTGACTGGAGCAGCGGCAAATTCCCGGATCTCAGCGCCGATGACCCCTCTTACCGGGGCGGCCTGAACTATTTAGACGAATTCGGCCAATTAGCCTATATCGTCAAGCTGAAATCCCGTTTTACCAGAGACCTGGGCCCCTGCATGAGCCCCTTTAACGCCTTTCTTTTTTTACAGGGCTTAGAGACCCTGGCTCTGCGCATGGAACGTCACAGCGAAAACGCCCTGGCCGCCGCCCGCTTCCTCCAGACACATCCAGGAGTAAAAGAGGTCATTTACCCCGGCCTGGCCGAACATCCCAGCCACGAGCAGGCCCTGAAATATCTCCATAATGGTTTTGGCGGCATGGTGGGTTTCCGTATCAAGGGCGGATTAGCGGCCGGCCGCGATTTTATTGAGAGCCTCACGGTTTTCTCACATCTTGCCAACGTAGGTGACGCGAAATCGCTGGCCATCCACCCTGCCAGCACCACCCATTCGCAGATGACTCCTGAACAGCAGACAGGCGCCGGGGTTACAGAGGATTTTATCCGCCTGTCCATCGGTATCGAAAACATAGAAGATATTATTGCCGATCTGGAGCAGGCGCTGTAATCTATTCGGCCATGAAAAAAACAATTGGTTCGACTGAAACTGAATACTTTCAACTTCCAGGCTCTCTGCTCTTAGACAATAACGACTCTCTCCATGAGGGTACAATCGCCTATGAGACCTATGGGCAATTAAACAGGGCGGCCGACAACGCCATCCTAATCTGTCACGCCCTGTCCGGTGATGCCCATGCCGCTGGTTTCCATGCCGGAGCCAGTAAACCCGGCTGGTGGGAGATTATGATCGGCCCCGGAAAGGCCATTGACACCAACAGATATTTTGTTGTCTGTTCTAATATATTAGGGGGCTGCATGGGAACCAGCGGCCCCTCAAGCCTTAACCCTGCAACCGGCCTGGCCTACGGCCTGAAGTTTCCGGTAATTACCATTGCCGATATGGTCAAGGCCCAGAAACAGCTCATTGATTTTTTAGGCATTCCCCGCCTCCTGGCGGTAATTGGCGGCTCCATCGGCGGTATGCAGAGCCTGGAATGGACTATTCGTTACCCGGAGATGGTATTTTCCGCCATTCTTCTCGCCACCACCCAGCGTCATTCCGCCCTGGCCATCGCCTTTAACGAGGTGGCCCGTCAGGCGATTATGGCTGACCCAAACTGGCAGGAGGGTAATTATTACCAGGGAACCAAGCCGGATATGGGTCTGGCCGTAGCTCGCATGATCGGCCATATCACCTATCTCTCCGATGAGGCCATGCGCCATAAATTCGGGCGCCGCCTGCAGGACAAAGAAGATTTTTCTTTTAATTTTGATGCCGACTTTCAGGTTGAGAGCTATCTGCGTTATCAGGGCAGAAAGTTTGTCGAACGTTTCGACGCCAATTCCTTTCTGTATATCACCAAGGCGGCGGATTATTTTGACCTGGCCCCCAGTCCTCAAGCCGATGGCAGCCTTAAATCGCCCTTTGCCAGAGCCAGAGCCCGCTATTTAGTGGTCTCCTTCACCTCCGACTGGCTTTATCCAACCAGAGAGTCACGAGCCATGGTAAAGGCCATGAAGAAGAACAGCCTGGACGTAAGCTTTTGCGAGATAGAGGCTAAATGGGGGCACGACGCCTTTCTCCTGGAAAGTAAACGCCTGTCAAACCTTATGAGCGGCTTCCTTGACAGAATGACCAGGGAGTCTCAGAATTATGCGTTTTGATCTTGAGATAATCGCCTCCTGGATAGAACCAGGTACCAAGGTACTTGATCTGGGCTGCGGCAGCGGAGATTTATTATATTTTCTGGTGCAGAACAAGGACGTAACGGGTACTGGTATTGATTTTGAAGAGGCCAATATCGCCCGTTGTATCGAGCGGGGGATCTCGGTCATTCAGGGAGATATCAACGAAGAGGTTCTGGATTACGCCGACAACACCTTTGATTATGTTATTCTGAGCCGCACCCTGCAGCAGGTCTATGAACCTGAGGCCCTGCTGAAAGAATTACTGCGCGTGGGACGCCGCATAGTGGTTAGTTTTCCGAATTTCAGCCACTGGCTCTGCCGGACGCAGCTCTTTTTCATGGGCCGGACCCCCACCACCAGCCAGTTGCCCTATGAGTGGTACAATACTCCGAATATCAGGGTAATCACCCTTAGAGATTTTCGTGGATTTGTCCAGAAAACAGGCTTTAGGATTATCAGAGAAATGGGAATAAATACCCACAATGAAGACCTTCATGGCCGGGTTATTCGTTTACTGCCTAATCTCCGGGCCACTTATGGTATATTTTTAATCGGCCATTAAAGATCAGATTTTAATTATGAAACCAATAACCACAATCAAATGCGTTGATGAAGAGAGTCAGATCAGCGCCTTCTACGACCAGATTCCCGAGGTAGTAAACAACCTGCTGACTTTCTGGAATACCAAGGAAGGCTTTGAGCATCTTGAGCCTACACCCATGCCCTCCCATGAGGCCGTAGTCCGCATAATCCACAAGGCCCGCAGTCTTCTGTTTCCCGGTTACTTCACCAGCACCAAGCTCAAAAAATCCAACCTGGCCTATTTTCTGGGCCAGGAGACCACGGAACTTTACGCCGATTTAAGCCAGCAGATTGTTCTCGCCCTCCAGCATGACTGTGTGCGGCGCAGCCTCCCCTGTTCGTCCTGCAGGCCCAAGGGCCATGAAATCGCTCTGCGGTTCATTGAGACTCTTCCCGAGATGGAGGTAATGCTTACCTCTGATATCCAGGCCGCCCTGGATGGCGATCCAGCGGCCAGAGGGGCAGATGAGGTCATTTTCAGTTATCCCGGCCTGCTGGCCATCAATGTTTACCGCATGGCCCACGTCCTTTTGAAACTTGGGGTGCCCATTATCCCCCGCATAATGACCGAACACGCCCACAGCCTGACGGGCATTGACATCCATCCCGGCGCCTCCATCGGCGGCAGTTTTTTCATTGATCACGGTACGGGGGTGGTCATCGGCGAAACCACTGAAATAGGCAGCCGGGTGCGCCTCTATCAGGGAGTAACCCTGGGGGCCCTCTCCCTGCCCAGAGATGCCGGTGAACGCTACCGCGACCACAAACGCCACCCGACCATTGAGGACGACGTGATTATCTATGCCAACACTACTATATTAGGCGGCGAAACCACCATCGGCACCCGGGCCGTAATCGGCGGTAATATCTGGCTTACGGAGAGTGTCGAGCCAGACACCAAGGTTTTACTGAAACGCCCGGAGTTAGCCTTCCTTGGCCGCGGCAGAAAGGCTGCCAAATAATTTTTTTTTACCATCCCATGCAAGGAGTCAAGCTATGAGCACCTACAATAATCTCACCGAAACTATTGGCCGCACCCCCCTTGTCCGCTTAAACCGCCTCAACCGGGGCCCGGCCCTCATTCTGGCCAAACTTGAATCCAGTAACCCTCTCGGCAGTGTCAAGGACCGCATCGGCCAGGCGATGA
Organism: Desulfobacterota bacterium M19; assembly: GCA_048820955.1. Taxonomy (GTDB): domain Bacteria; phylum Desulfobacterota; class Desulfobulbia; order Desulfobulbales; family VMSU01; genus JAADIV01. Next base: position 134,841 of record JBMERE010000002.1, read on the forward strand.
TCGCCGCGGCCGAGGAGGCCGGGGAAATTTCCGCCCGAACCGTAATCATTGAGGCCACCAGCGGCAATACAGGCATTGCTCTGGCCTCGGTCTGCGCCGCCAGGGGTCTGCGCCTGATCCTGACTATGCCCGACACCATGAGTATCGAACGCCGCCGCCTCCTGGGCCATCTCGGTGCCGAACTGGTTCTAACTCCCGGCGCCGAGGGTATGAAGGGAGCAATTAACAAGGCGGATCAGCTTGGCATGGAAATCCAGGATTCCTTTATTCCCGGCCAGTTCACTAATCCAGCCAACCCGGAGATTCACCGTCGGACCACCGGCCCCGAAATCTGGCAGGATACCGCGGGTAAGGTGGACATATTTATTGCCGGGGTGGGAACCGGGGGAACAATTACCGGAGCGGGCGAAATCTTAAAGGATAAAAATCCCAACCTCAAAATAATCGCGGTCGAGCCAAGTAATTCCCCGGTATTAAGCGGCGGTCAGCCCGGCCCCCACAAAATTCAGGGGATTGGCGCCGGCTTTATCCCCGAAGTTTTAAATACCGCCATCATTGATGAAGTATTTCAGGTCAGTAATGAGGAGGCCATACGCGCGGCCCGCTCATTAAGTACCACCGAGGGCATCCTCTGCGGTATATCATCCGGAGCCGCCGCATTTGCCGCCCTTAAAACAGCCGCCGGGCCGGAGAATAAAGATAAAACCATTGTAGTTATCCTGCCTGACACCGGGGAACGCTATCTCAGCACCCCTCTTTTTACAGATTAATTCCGTAAGTCAGACAAGACCAGCAGCTGCAATGAGTCCTTACCAAGCACTGCAGGGCAGGCACCCCATGAACACCCTGTTATGCGTGCAGCAGGACATTCCATTCATGGAGCGCTTAATTTACAACGCTTGCATTAAAGCGCAGAACAGCTATATTTAATAACGTCCAGGGAGGTAAATAATGGCAACAATTGTTTCTTTAAATATCAGCCTCAGCAAGGGAATGGAGAAAAAACCCGTCTCAGAGGTTACCTTAAAAGTCGATCATGGGATCATTGGCGATGCCCATGCCAGGAACTGGCACCGCCAGATCAGCCTCCTCGGCATTGAGAGCATCAACAGGATGTTAGCCGCTAAAAGTGATCTCGACCTGCCGCCCGGCTCCTTTGCTGAAAACATTACCACCAGCGGAATTGACCTGCCGTCCCTGCCGGTCGGCACCAGACTGCAATCTGGAGAGATCGAGTTAGAAGTCACTCAGATTGGTAAAAAATGCCATGATAAATGCAATATCGCCAAAAAAGTCGGCGACTGTATAATGCCCAGAGAGGGTATTTTTGCCAGAGTTATCAAACCCGGAGTTCTCAGAACCGGCGACGATTTTTTTGTAAAATAATTAGTTTTAACAAAATGTAGGATTTAAAGTTTTTTTATGTTATTTTTTATAATTAATTCTTTCACAGTTTTACAAATAAGGTAGGCAATTGGCACATATCCTCTTAGTAGACGACGACCCGGCAATAAGAAAGGTATTTACCAAAATCCTGAAAAAAGAGGGGCATGGGGTAGTCTGCGCCGCAAACGGCCAGGAAGGTCTGGAGTTATGCGGAAACAACTCATTTGACCTGATCATCACTGATATGCTGATGCCGGTTAAAGACGGCCTGAAGATGATTATGGAATTAGACAAGGTATTTCCCGAGACGCGGATTATTGCCGTTTCCGGTGGCGGAGTTATCGAGGCTGAACGTTATCTGCGCCTGGCCAGCACCATTGGAGTTAAAAAAAGTCTAACCAAACCCGTCTCCAAGGATGATCTGCTTACCGCCGTAAATGAAATACTATCGTAATTTTTGTAAACGCTCAGTAAACCGCACTCCCGCCTACGATCATGGTCGCAGGCGAGAGCTTCAGGGTATTATTCATGAAGCGCCTACTGATTTCTCCAGCATTGCCTCCTCCCGTAAGTTTTAACCGCCAGGCAGTTTTCTTCTATAACCACTCTACTCTTAAAATATGTTACAGGTTAACAATCTCAATCTCCAATACGGTGACAAGCACCTCTTTAGGGATATTTCCGTCCGTTTAAACGCTCAGGACAGAGTCGGCCTGGTGGGTGTCAACGGCACAGGCAAATCCACCCTGCTGAAGATGATGGCCGGATGTCAGGAAACCGATTTCGGAGTCATCAGCAAATCCAAGAAATCCACCTTAGGCTATCTGCCCCAGGAATTTGAAGGCTTCGCTCCTGGCCGAACCCTGCGTCAGGAGGCGGAAACAGCCTTTGCCCATCTTCTGAAAATTCAGATTGAGCTTGATGAAATTAACAATCAATTAAGCGCCGCCGATCCCAGCAGTCCTGGCTTTGCCGACCTTCTTCAGCAACAGGGCGAGTTACAGATACAGCTTGACAGCTCCGATTTTTTTCATATTGAGGGTAAAATAGAGAAGGTTTTAAGCGGGCTTGGCTTTTCCGGCCCGGACATGAACCGCGACTGCAATGACTTCAGCGGCGGCTGGCAGATGCGCATTATGTTAGCCAAAATCCTTCTCACCCACCCCTCTTTTGTCTTTCTGGACGAGCCCACCAACCACCTTGACATAGAATCACTGACCTGGCTGGAAGATTTTCTAAAATCATATCAAGGGGCTATGATTATCATCTCCCACGACCGGGCCTTTCTCGACAACCTGACCAATGTAACCTGGGAGCTCAGCCTGGGACGACTGACGGTTTACAAAGGGAATTACAGCTATTATATCACCGAAAAGGCCGAAAGAATGGCGATTCAGCGGGCGGCATATAATAACCAGCAGGCCAAAATTCAACAAACCATGCGTTTTGTAACCAGATTCAGGGCAAAATCCACCAAGGCAAAACAGGTGCAGAGCCGGCTCAAACAGATCTCACGACTTGATATTCTGGAGATTGAAGATAGTGAGAGTCGAATATCTTTTCGCTTTCCACCCGCCATCAGTGGCGGCCGAATGGCGGTTACAGTAGAGAATCTGGCCATGAATTACGCTGAAAAGCAGGTCTTTAAAGACCTTAATTTAGAGGTCAACCGCGGCGACAAAGTAGCGGTGGTAGGAGCCAACGGGGCGGGTAAATCCACCCTGGTCAAGATTATTGCCGGGCATATTGCTCCGGCCTCTGGAACAATACAGCCCGGCCATAATTGCCGTATCTCATATTTCGGCCAGCACCAGGCCCAGGAACTGGCCCCTGAGCTGACAGTCATGCAGACCATGGAACAGGTTGATGTTGAGCAGACAGTTACCTCCACCCGCTCACTGCTGGGTACCTTCCTGTTCAAAGGGGACGAGGTAGACAAAAAAGTAATGGTGCTTTCAGGCGGAGAGAAAAGCCGCCTGGCCCTGGCTAAAATGATTATGTCGCCCGCTAATCTCTTAATTATGGATGAGCCGACCAATCATCTGGACATGATGTCACAGGATATTCTCCAGGAGGCCATGAAGCAGTATGACGGCTCTATTATCGTGGTTTCCCATAATCGTTTTTTCTTAGACGGCTTCGTCAATAAAGTTTTAGAGATCAAAAACGGCCAGGCCGCCATGTACGAGGGTAATATCAGTTATTATCTCGAGAAAACCCGCTCAAGGACGGATAGACAGGAGGCGGGATCACAGAAAACAGCCCGCCCCAAAGCAGTGAAAAGCAAAGAGGCTCGCAAGGCGAAGGCCGCTGCCAGAGCGGCGGCAGCTCATCGTCTCAAACCTCTGAAGAAAAAACTGGCTGACTTTGAACGGGATATTGAGGCCCTGGAAAAGAAGAAGGGCAGCCTTGAACAGGTTCTGGCCGACCCGGAACTTTATCAGGATCAGGAGGCCTTTACCGACAAAAGCAAAGAATATCAGAATATTACTCAACGATTAGAGCGAATATATCCCCAGTGGGAAGAAGTGCAGGAGGCTGTTGACCATATAGAGGCAGAGTCCGCGGCAGTTCCTGTAACCAGGTGAAGTGAAACCGGCAGACAGCTTGACCCACCCCGGTAAGCGTTTACTTATTTTTCTGCTCCATCTCGTACTCTTTAAACAGACGGATAAACTTCTCAAGAACCAAACTGCTTTTCTCATCCACCTCTACAAACTCCACCCCGGTCTCAAAATTTTCCCTGCTTCCGGGCCGGCAATAAACAATCCTGCCGCGAATATCAACCAGATCCTCCTCAAGAGCCAGAGTCAGGCTCAACATAAATTCGGAGTCAATGTAGAAATAGGTCTCAAGGCATATCCCGGCTTGCGAGACATTCAGGGTACGCCCCATACTTTGACGAACCAGGGTGCCATTTTCATCAAGACAAATATAAGATAAATTCAAGGAATCAAACCTTGGATACCGCCGTTTATTTTCCGCCACCATGATGCCCTCAAATATCATCCGGCAATTTCAATACCACCGGATTGAGTACTCCGTTTTACCTCGAAAAACTACAAATTAACGGTCAATCTCCTTAACCCCGGCCCAAAATACAAAATACGACATATATAAAACAGCTTGGCGCCAAAAGTCAAGTTTAAGAGGAAGAGCGCTTACGTCTCTACGAAGCCGTCTCCTGCACCTGTTCCACCCTGGCACCCAGGCCAATGAGCTTGGAGGTTAAATTATCATAGCCCCGTTCCAGATGATAAATCCGGGAAATCTCCGTTATCCCCTGAGCCGCCAGGCCGGCAATAACCAGCGAAGCGCTGGCCCGCAGATCAGTAGCCATAACCCGGGCCCCGGTCAGCAGATCCCCCCCTCTGACAATAGCGTTACGTCCCTCAATCCTGATATGAGCTCCCATGCGGTTCAACTCGGCAACATGCATAAAACGATTTTCAAATATCGTCTCCTGAATCACCGACAGACCGCCGTTCGTCAGAGTCATCAGGGCCATGACCTGGGCCTGAAGATCAGTGGGAAAGCCTGGATACGGCATGGTTTTTATGTCAACATTACTCAAATGTCCCCGGCGGCCCGCCAGCAGCCAGTTATCTCCGGCCTCTATCTCCATCCCGGCCCGGCGTAATTTATCCAGGAGCATGGGAAGATGATCCGGACGACAGTTATTAATTCTTATCTCCCCGCCGGTGGCACCCACGGCAATGAGATAAGTGCCGGTCTCAATCCTGTCCGGAATAATAGCCGTTTCAGCAGGCCTTAACTCATCCACCCCGTCAATGGCCAGCATATCAGTACCGCGGCCTTCTATCCTGGCCCCCATGCCGGTGAGCATGTCAATGAGATTAGCAATCTCCGGCTCCCGCGCGGCATTCTTAATAACGGTGCGCCCCTGAGCGAGAGCCGCGGCCATGAGAATATTCTCAGTGCCGGTAACCGAGGGAATATCAAAACATATATCAGCCCCTTTGAGGCGCCCGGAGCTTCTGGCCTCCACATACCCCTCCCGCAGAGTAATGGCGGCTCCCATCTTTTCAAAACCCTGCAGATGAAAATCAATGGGCCGGGCACCTATGGCACAGCCGCCGGGCAGCGACACCCTGGCCACCCCGCAGCGGGCCAGCAACGGCCCTAAAACCAGTACCGAGGCCCGCATGGTCTTGACCAAATCATAAGAGGCCTCAAAATTATCTATCTTGTCAGCACAGATCCGCCACTCTCCTCCGGCATCCGGCCGGCATTCCAGACCGAATGAACACAGAAGTTTGACAATAGTCCTCGTATCACGCAGGTCGGGGACATTGCTGAGAATATGAGTACCGGCGCAAAGCATGGTGGCGGCGAGGAGCGGCAGAGCGGCATTTTTGGCCCCGCTGATCCTTATCTCACCGTGCAGAGGATGCCCCCCCTCAATAACTAATTTTTCCATTATAAAATCACCTCACTTGAGCCTGTAATACACGCGGCAGACCGGCATAATCCCGATGAACCATTACCCGCTCATATTTAGAGCCCTTAAAAAGCTGCCGGACATAATCTTCCTGGTCATAGCCGATTTCCATAAAAAACCAGCCGCCTGGAGATATAATCTCCGGCAGCCCGTCGGTTAAGCGCTTTATCTCTTCAACACCGTCCTTGCCGCCGTCTAAAGCGGCAAGGGGCTCGTGGCGCAACTCCGGCTGCAGACTATCCATGACCTCAGCCGCGACATAGGGAGGATTGGCCGTCACGAGAGAGAAGCGCCGCTCGTGAATAAAGGCACTGTGCCAGTCCGCCTGGACAAATTCGAGCCTTTCCGCCCTTAAGCGCCTGGCATTTTCCCTGGCCTGGAGAAGAGCGGAATACTCCAGATCAAGGGCCAGCCCCCGCATCCAGGGAAGTTCCATGGCCAGAGTAACGGCTATTATACCGCTGCCTGTTCCCAGATCTAAAAACAACGGCTGCCGGGGTCCGCAGGCAGACGCGGGAACAGGAAACTGCCGTAATACCTCTTCTATCAGAATCTCCGTCTCCGGCCGGGGAATGAGCACCGCCTCCGACACCGCAAATGACCGGCCCCAGAATTCCTGTTCTCCAAGAATATAGGCCAGCGGCCGCCGAGTACGCAGGCGTTCCTCCAGGGCCGCCATAATCTGGGAACTAACTTCCGGCAATAAGCGGCGGCGGGTATGCAGAAAAATATCGCTGCGGCCAAGACCGCTGAAACGGCCGATTATGAGCACTGCTTCAGCCTCGGCCTCAGACACATTTAGCCCGCCCTCCGCAAGCCGCCGGAGCAGTAAATTATATAATTCAAGAGAGGTCAAATTTACAACAATTAATCGGTAATGGAATACAGCATAAAATACAGGCCGGATCCAACGAGGGTGGGTTATTGAATATTTTTTAAGGCCTCAGCCTGATAATGAGAAATGAGGGGATCTATAATCTCATCCAGTTTGCCCATCATTATATCATCAATCTTATAGATAGTAAGATTGATCCGATGGTCACTTACCCGGCCCTGTGGAAAGTTATAGGTACGGATTCGCTCACTGCGGTCGCCGCTCCCCACCTGACTCTTGCGCTGGGCAGATATCTTGTCATGCCTTTCCTGTTCAAATTTATCCAGCAGCCGGGCCCGTAAAACCCGCAGGGCAGACTCCTTGTTCTTATGCTGAGACTTTTCGTCCTGACAGGTAACAATCATCCCGGTGGGCAGATGGGTAATCCGCACCGCTGAATCAGTGGTATTGACGCTCTGACCACCGGGTCCGGAAGAACGAAATATATCAAAACGCAATTCATCGGGGCGGATATTCAGCTCAACATCCTCAACCTCGGGCAGAACAGCCACAGTAACCGCTGAGGTATGAATACGGCCCTGAGTCTCGGTTTCCGGCACCCTCTGCACCCGATGCACCCCGGATTCATATTTTAATTTGCTGAAAACCTTTCTACCCTTAATGAGGGCGATAATCTCTTTAAAACCACCTATTCCAATGGGATTACTGCTTAATATTTCAATTTTCCAGCCCTGAGCTTCGGCAAAACGCGAATACATCCGGAAGAGATCAGCGGCAAAGAGCGCCGCCTCATCACCACCGGTTCCGGCCCTGATCTCCAGCAAAATATTCTTGGCATCATTGGGATCTGGAGGCAGCAGCAAAACCTTAAGTTCCTGCTCCATCTGCTGCCGTCTTTTATGAAGATCGGCAATATCCTCCTTAATCATAGCCAGCATTTCGGCATCAGTCTCGGCCGCCAACATCTCTTCATTAGCCGCAAGCTCTTCACCGGCCCGGCGAAAATCCTGATATAGATCATCCATCTTAACAACGTGAGCATGCTCCCGCGCTATTTTCTGATATTCATCCTGGCGGCTCATCAGAGCCGGATCAGAGAGACGGGACTCAAGCTCAAGCCGTTTGGTTGACAGATGCTCAAATTTAGCAAACATAAGAAGTACCTTAAACGTATCTGCCCCAGCGAAGCGGCCGGCTCCCCTGAAACAAAATAAGCATCACCGGCAGACCGATGATGCTTATAAAACCTTAAACCAGTAAATTGTCAGTCTCAACAATTCCATATCTGCCGCCTAAAGACAGGCGGCAACTTCAAAAAAAACACAGGCATATTTTACAAATCTTACAAGACCAGTTGTAACCGGCGGCCTGGATAAAATTATTTATTAGCCGCCTGAAAATGTTTGGCATATTTTTTCTTGAATTTCTCAACCCGGCCGGCAGTATCAACTAATTTCTGTTTCCCGGTAAAGAAGGGATGGCAGGCTGAACAGATTTCAACACTCATGGAACTGTCGACGGAACCTAACTCTATTTTATTACCACAGGCACAGGTGGCCACAATTTTATGGTAATCTGGATGGATATCTTTTTTCATGACTTTCCTCTTGCGGATAAATTTTAGGGCTGCCCGTTACCAACGGACATATCAACTATGAACCGATTATATTTACCTTGATTCAACGAATAAATCAACTTTTAAGCGTTCATCATCGCAAAAAAATCGGCATTGGTCTTGGTACCCTTCATCTTTCCTAACAAAAACTGCATGGCATCGGCAGAATTCATCTTGGAAAGAAGATTCCTTAAAATCCAGGCTCGATTCAACTCATCGGGAGAGAGCAGCAGCTCCTCCTTCCTGGTTCCGGAACGGTTCAGATCAAAGGCGGGATACAGGCGGCGGTCCGACAACCGACGATCCAGGACAATCTCCATATTACCAGTGCCCTTGAATTCTTCAAATATCACCTCATCCATCCGGCTGCCGGTATCAACGAGAGCGGTAGCGATAATAGTAAGACTGCCGCCCTCCTCAATATTTCTGGCCGCTCCGAAAAATCTCTTGGGCCGGTGCAGGGCGTTGGAATCAACCCCGCCGGAAAGAATCTTGCCGCTGGGCGGCACCACGGTATTATAGGCCCTGGCCAGACGGGTAATACTGTCTAAGAGAATAACCACGTCCTTCTTGGCTTCAACCAGCCGCTTGGCTTTTTTAATGACCATCTCAGCCACCTGGATATGGCGCTGGGGAGGTTCATCGAAGGTGGAACTTACCACCTCGCCCTTGACGCTGCGGGCCATATCAGTAACCTCCTCCGGCCGTTCATCAATGAGCAGAACCAGCAGAATGGCCTCGGGATGGTTATGAGCAATACTGTTGGCAATATCCTTAATCAGCACCGTTTTACCAGTACGGGGCGGTGCCACGATCAGGCCGCGCTGTCCCTTGCCAATGGGTGACATCATATCCATTATCCGCATGGAATAATTATCAGGGACAAACTCCAGATTAAGACGTTCCTCAGGATGCAGAGGGGTCAGGTTGGTGAACAGGGTTTTCTCCCGATTTTTCTCCGGCAGATCAAAATTCACCTCCTCAACCTTGAGCAGGGCGAAATAACGCTCACCAGACTTGGGAGAGCGAATCTGACCGGCAATAGAATCACCGGTACGAAGATTAAGACGCCTGATCTGGGATGGCGAAACATATATATCATCGGGACCGGGCAGATAATTATAATCAGGAGCCCGCAGAAAACCAAAGCCATCAGGCAAAATCTCTAACACTCCGCTGCCTCGATTATCGCTGTCATTTTTCTCGGCCTTAGCGTCATGAGCCTTTAATATTTCAAAAATCAGCTCCTGTTTACGAAGACTGCTGTACCCTTCCACCTTGTATTGCTTGGCTAAATTAGTCAATTCGCTGATTTTTTTTAATTTAAGTTCCGCCAAATCCATAAAAACAATCTCCTTAACGCATTAAAATAACAGTAAAATTAGGGCTAACGGCATATAATATACCGACATGAATCTATTTTATATTAAGCACCGTCAATCCCTAAGGGGGGCCCGACTGGACGCTGTATGAAAAGAACAAACTCTATCTGGGAGTTATAAAATTGGAAGAATAAAAGGAGTAAACCGCGATTTTAATATTTAAGATATGATATATCAGATATGAAAAAACAGGATATTTTCAGCCTGTAACTGAAACAGGCTCACAAGTAACGATGGGCAGAGTACGCATGAAATTACAATTTACAGGAAAAACTCGTCATATCAAACCTGACCCCGACAAGTTTTAGGATATCTTTATGACATTGCCACTATTGTGTCAAGCTCTTTTTGCAACTTCTCTAATTGAATAACCGTTTTCGGCCATCCAGCGCTGTTATTAATCACGTAATCGGCCCACCGACACTTCTCTGCCAATGGAATCTGGGCCTTCATGGCCAGACGCGCCTCTTCTTCTGTCACCCCGTCCCTAACCCGCAGACGGCTGAGACAAACATCATCCGCGGCACTGACTAAAATCACCTTATTAAAAAATTTCTGCCACCCCGCCTCAAAGAGCAGGGGAACTTCGATTAACATGGGCCGGTGATTAGAAACAGGCACGGCCGCGATCCGCTCACGAATTGCCATTAACACTAAAGGATGAAGACAACTCTCCACCCGGCGTCTCAGGCTGATGTTATTAAAAATCTCACGGCGCAGCATTGGTTTATCAAGCCGCCCGCCGGAGGGGAAAAAGGCCGGATCAAGCCAGACACGTAACTGCCGCCAGCCCTCCCCGCCCACCTTGAGGAGTTCAGCCACCAGCTCATCGGCATTAAGCCCTGTCAGCCCCCCATGTGCCATCAACCAGCGCCATACCGAACTTTTACCGGAGGCGATTCCGCCGGTGAGCCCGACTACCCAGGGCGGAAAACAGCTCTCAGGAATATTCATCGTTATTCTCCCAGCCGCCAAGACCCTCTATTACTGAAGCCATATCCGGCCACAGGGCGGCGGTAAAGGCAAGCTGTGCGCCATTCAGTGGATGTATAAAGGAAATATGCCGGGCATGCAGCATCTGCCGGGTTATCCCCAGGGATGTAAAAGATGCTTTTTTATGACCATAGAGCGTATCACCGGCCACCGGCGTCCCCTGATAAGCCATATGCACTCTGATCTGATGGGTACGCCCGGTACTTATCCGGACTTCAAGCAGACTAAGATGCCCCTGAAAAACACGCAGGGTACGCCAATCAGTTACAGCCTCTCTACCAACCGTGGAGCGGACAGCCATCTTACGACGATGCACCGGGTGGCGGCCAATAAGGGTACGCAGACAGCCCTCCGGCGGCCGCGCCCGGCCGTCAATTAAGGCTAAATATATTTTTTTAACAGTCTTGGCCTTAAATTGCGCTACCAGAGCCTGGTGAGCGGCATCGTGCTTGGCCGCTATCATTACCCCCGAGGTATCCTTATCCAGCCGATGGACAATACCCGGCCGTACAGTACCATTAATACCGGAAAGATCAGCGCAATGATAGAGCAGACCATGAACCAGGGTGCCGGTTTTATGACCACAGGCGGGATGGACAACCACCCCCGGCGGTTTTGAAATAACGATTATATCGTCATCCTCAAACAGGACTTCAAAAGGGACGGGCTCGGGGACGAGAGCGACCGGCTCAGGGGCCGGAACCCGCAGGCAGATCTGTTCACCGCTTCTCAGGCGATAACCGGTTTTGCGTTTCTTGTCATCTACCACCACCAGGCCCTTACGGACAAGATTCTGAAGCATTGACCTGGATGAACCGGGAATCAGCCCTTCACAACAGGAGGCTAAAAAGAGATCAAGACGCTGACCGTCATGACTGGCCTGAACAGTAAATTCAAGTGTATTCTGGATGCGATATTCTACCGGCACAAAGGAAGGGAAATAATCAGGAAAGGATTGGCTTGACTGCCGCCTGCCGGATAAGACAGACTTTAAGCGAAAATATGGGTGATACGCTCAGAGACGGCCTCTTCATTAATTTGATCGGCAATGGATATCTCTTTGACCAGCAGGCTCTGGGCCGTATCCATCATCTTACGTTCACCGAAGGAGAGGGTCTTGTCTTCCTGCAGGGCGTAAAGATCACGCAGAACCTCGGCTATCTCATAGACGGAACCGGTCTTTATCTTCTCCATATATTCTCGATAGCGCTGATTCCAGGGCCTGGCGGTAATTACAACATCCTTCTCCCGCAGAATTGAATAGACATTATCAACCTCATCGGCATTGATGATTGAACGCAATCCGACATGAGAACTGGAGGTAGTCGGCACCATAACCACCATATTGGTGTCCACAATCCTGATTACATAAAATACCTGCTGCAATTCCCCGACATCACGGGTTTCAATGGCCTCTATCTGACCAACTCCATGCGCAGGATACACCGCCATATCGCCAACATCAAAAGAAGAAGAAGTTTTTTTCGTCATGGGGAATATCCATTTTTATTTAAATTTTAAAAAAAAAATTAAATTATTTCAGCGTATAATAACATATTTTAGTGACAAAGTAAATGGAATTGTTTATAGAGATTGGTTTCTCTCATAAGCCCTGGCCTCAATGGCCCGGGCCAGGGTATGTTCATCAGCGTATTTTATATCCATGCCCATGGGAATACCACAGGCCAGGCGGGAGACGGTGGTCAACCCCTTCAACCGTTCACACAGATAACTTGCCGTGGCCTCTCCGGGAACCGTGGAACTGGTGGCAATAAGCACCTCACGCACGCCGTCCTTCTTTATCCTGCCGATTAAAGCGTCTATCTTTATTTCTGACGGGCCTATACCGTCCATCGGCGATAACACCCCATGTAAAACATGATAAAGCCCCTTGAAGCTGCTGGTTTTTTCAATAGCCAGCAGATCATCAATTCCCTCCACCACACAAACAAGGCGCCGGTCACGCCTTGAATCACGGCAGACCAGACAGGGATCGTCTTCAGAAAAAGCGAAACAGGTTCCACAGAGACGAATAGCCGCATGCAGATCCATTAGATCCGCGGCCAGAGCCCGAGCCTCAGAGGCCGGCCGACGCAGGATGTGCATGGCAAGACGGGAAGCGGTCTTGGAACCCACTCCCGGCAGACGGCCAAGGTCAGCAATCAAACGGGCCAGAGTGGCCGGCATAATTTCCATCAATCCAGAGCCTCCCCCGCTTAACCGCCAAAAAGGCCGGAAAGACTGGCACCCATATTCAGGCCGCCGGTTAGTTTTGCCATTTCCGCCTGAGTGGCATCCCTGGCCTTACTCATCCCCTCATTGACTGCGGCCATGATCAAATCCTGCAGCATTACCGGATCATCAGGATCAATAACCTCTTTATCAATCTTCAGCTCCAGCAGCTCATGACGGCCATTAACCACGGCAGTCACCATGCCGCCGCCCACGCTTGAGGTAATCCGCTGACCGGCCAGTTCCTCCTGCATCCCGGCAATACGCTGTTGAAATTGCTGGGCCTGCTCCATTATCTGTTTCATATCCATAAAATTTCCTCCTTATCTCAGCTATCGTAAATGCGTGATGAATTTTCGCTTCATGACAAGCATGTTAACTACGAATCCATCATATCTGATATATTACCGTCGTAAGCGACAAACGAACCACATCTCGACATTTGCAACACCCCCAAACTGTAAGCGATTCAGGGGCGCCGCAATGTGCACGTTGACCGGGTGCAATCATACCCCCTGTATATTGCGGCCGGTCAACGTGCACAGGGTGGTGTTCATGGAGCGCTTACCTACCGTCTACCTGCTTCTCGGGCCGGTTCTCACCCCGTTCACCTCACCACCCAGAGTATCTACAACCATCTCCACCACAGGATCGCGAGTCAGAGCCCGACGTTCCTCCATGGGCTTATCAAGCTCACCGTCCTCCCCGTTACTGCCGACAGCTGTAACTTTAACCATCAATTCCTTCTGGAAAAAATCCTGGGCAAACTCCGTCAGCAGTTTAAGATTATCCGTTTCCTGCAAAATAAGACATTCAGCGGGATCATCAAATTTAATTATCAGCTCCCCTTCCAGCTCATCCACCTTTTCCGCCAGCTGCAGGGTACTTGCCATCCACCGTTTACGTTCCTTAACATGACTGATGAATCCGGGCCAGTCCCGTTCCAGAGGCATAGAGGGAGGAGAAATTTCCTGGACCTTATCTACGGATCGGGGCAGCGGCTCTTCCTGCGAGGATGAAGCCTTCCGAGCCGGTGAAGCGGCAGCTTGTGCGGTCGGCGGCGCGTGACTTGTTGTTTCACGGGGCGCAGTATCTTCCCTGAGAAGGGCGGCCGTATCCTTAACAGATTCCACCGGAAGTGAGGCCATCTTATCCAGGTCTTTCATCGGCGGCCCGGCAGCAGGATCGGCCTTTACCCGCGGCAGCAGTTCATCATTTAAAGATTGAGACATCTCGACTGCCGGCGGGGGCGGCTCAGCGGCCAGCATAGAGTCCAGACGCCCCAGTAAATCAGCGACAGATACAACACCGCCGGCCTGACCCGCCTTGACAAAAAGCATTTCAAGGGCCATCCGGGGATAGCTTGACCTCCCCACCTCATCCACTCCGCTGAATACAATATTAAAGACATTGGTAATTGTCTCAATGGAATATTTATCGGCCAGAGTCCGCAGAACAGCCATTTCATCATCTGAGACATCCAGCAGCTCTGCCGGATTCCGGCAGGTCTTACATATCATGAGTCCACGCAGATACTGCAGAATACCAAAGGAAAAGCGTTTCATGTTCATACCATGGCCGTAACACTCCGCCAACAGCGTCAGAGCCTGACCGGTATCACCGGCAAGCAGCAAGGCCGCCAGCCGGTTAAAAACCCGGCTGTCCACCAGCCCCAGCACCTGACTGAGATCGTTCTCGCTGATCGACTCACCGCCAAAAGAGAATATCTGTTCCAGGAGACTCAAGCCGTCACGCACACTGCCATCGGCCTCCCTGGCGATAATCTCCATGGCACCATCATTGATTTTAACCCCTTCGCTAACGGCAATCCGACCAAAAAAATCAATCAGCTCGTTAAGGGCCACCCGGCGCAGTTCATAACGCTGACAGCGGGAAAGAATGGTAACCGGTACCTTATGAAGTTCCGTGGTGGCAAACATGAAAAAGACATGGGGCGGAGGTTCTTCCAGGGTCTTCAGAAGGGCGTTAAAGGCCTCAACCGTAAGCATATGAACCTCATCAATGACGACAATCTTATATCTCTCACTGGTGGGCAGAAAACGCAGATTTTCCTGCAGCTCACGGATTTCATTAATGCCACGATTGGAGGCCCCGTCTATT
Organism: Desulfobacterota bacterium M19; assembly: GCA_048820955.1. Taxonomy (GTDB): domain Bacteria; phylum Desulfobacterota; class Desulfobulbia; order Desulfobulbales; family VMSU01; genus JAADIV01. The sequence goes on from JBMERE010000002.1 coordinate 149,867, forward strand.
TCGTGAAGGTCAATGGCGTTACCGGCCTTAATATCGGCGCAGGACGAACAATGGTCACAGGGCACATCCTCATCCTGGTGGTGACAGTTTAAGGCTTTGGCCATAATTCTGGCCAGGGTAGTCTTACCTACCCCACGCACCCCGCTGAACAGCATGGCATGGGCAACGCGCTTACGGCGCAGGGCGTTACGGAGAATACGCACCACCGCCTGCTGGCCGACCACATCCTGAAATTTCTGGGGACGATATTTTCTAGCCAGGACAAGATATGACATAAGAGAATTTTAAGAGGGAGTCAGATTTCTTCCGGAAAAAAAGCACGGATACCACCTTAAGCGGTCATAATGGCAGGACAATTCGCAAGATTTGTTAAAAAAAAAAGATAGCCAGGCACCCCTGCGGCACATAAAGGGTATCACTACCGTTGCTTCCTTCCGGATCTGGCGGGGTTCGCGAGCCTTTATTGCGCAGGACCCGGCTATCAAACTGCATACAAACTATAAGAAAAAGAGGAATATTTAAATCAGAAACCTCTTTTTACAGAAAATGGCGGAGAAGGAGGGATTCGAACCCTCGGTACGTTGCCGTACACACGCTTTCCAAGCGTGCTCCTTCGGCCACTCGGACACCTCTCCGCACAATCAATCATGCGTTTTGAACGGCTTAATCTACTACCAAATTAATTTTTTTTAAAGTAAAAAATAAGGTAAATATAATATTAGTCTGCCGCCAAACATAAAAACCAACAATTAAGAGCCTGTAAACAAACCACATGGCCAGAGATTAATGTCCACCTCATACCTATATATTGCCGCCGTATTCGCCGCCGGAGGGCTGACAGCCTGGCTTCTCTCCCTTATCCGCCACAACCGCGTTCTCCGTCTCTGCCGCACGGAGCAGGAGCAGGCAGATAATAAAATCCAGGAACTGCAAAATATTATCACCGAGCTTAACAACCGTTCAGAACTTAAAGATGATGAAATACGCCGCCTGCGCGACAATAACGGTCTGCTGCGTGAAAGAACCGCCGGCCTGCAGACAGAGCTTAGTCTTTTGAAGGATTACAACAGCAAACAGGCCAAGTTTGTTGAAGAGAGTGAAAGAGCACTGAACGCTTCATTCAAGGCCCTGGCGGCCGACATCATGCGGAGCAACAGCCAGTCCTTCATCATGATGGCAAAGGAGACCATTGCCGGTGCCCAGCGGCAGAATAAAAACGAATTAGAGAAGGGAACCCAGGCCATTAAAGAACTCTTCAAACCGGTTCAGGACACCCTGCGGCAGGTCGACACCCAGCTTCGCCAGGTAGAGTTGAACAGACTTGAGGCCTACACCTCCCTCACCGAGCAGATCAAGGGGATGGCGCAAGCCCAGAACCACTTGTTAGGGGAAACCGCCAGCCTGGCCCGCGCCCTGCACAACCCGGGAACCCGCGGCCGCTGGGGTGAAATCCAACTGCGCCGGGTCGTTGAATTAGCCGGAATGCTGGAATATTGCGACTTTATCGAACAGCCGTCCATTGACAACGGTTCCGGCCGCCTGCGGCCCGACATGATTATAAGACTGCCCAACGACAAAGAAATAATCGTCGATTCCAAGGCCGTCCTTCAGGCCTATATGGAGGCGGAGGAATGCCTGGAAGCAGCCGCCCGCAGGACCAAGCTCAAACTCCATGCCCGCCAGGTCAGAGACCAGATGAATAAACTATCAGCCAAATCTTATTGGGCTCAGTTTAAAAAATCGCCTGAGTTTGTTATCTTGTTTCTACCTGGTGAGAACTTTTTCAGCGCCGCCCTGGAGAATGACCCGCACCTCATTGAAGCGGGGGCGGAGCAGGGGGTAATCATTGCCACCCCCACCATCCTGATAGCCCTGCTGCGGGCAGTGGCCTTTGGCTGGCGGCAGGACAAACTCGCCGGCAACGCCCATAAAATCGGAGAACTGGGCAAGATACTATACGAACGTCTTCAACACTTAAACAATCATTTCAGTGAGATAAAAAAGGGTCTTGACCACACCATCAAGGCCTACAATAACGCCGTTGGCTCCTATGAAAGCCGGGTAATGAGCACCGCCCGCAAATTCAACGAATTATCTCCATCCGCCATCCCCGAAGAAGCTGAGGCGCCGGTGGTTGAAAAATCACCAAGAACACCACTGAGCTGACTTTTTCTCCCAGTTTTGCACTCGGAGGCAGAATGATTACCACCAAAAAAATAGCCACCTCACCAGTTTTTATATCAGTCTAAATATGTTATATTAGCAATCAGTTATCCTGCTGGAGATGGACAGACTCCAACACCACTAAACAAGAAAATAGCAAAAGTTTAAGGAGATAAAAATGAAATTAGGAATCAACGGACTGGGCAGAATTGGTAAATTATCAATCTGGCACCATGTCGGCCGCCAATACTTCAGCAGTATTGTGGCCAATATCGGCCGTGGTGTCGGACAGGGTTTAGAGGATCTGGCCGCCTCAATAGAGCGGGACAGCACCTATGGCCGGCTGGCCAATTATCTGCACGGTTATAAAGGGGGCCGGGTTATAGAGAATTTAAACGATTCCGACGGCACCATGACTATCAACGGAACACCGGTCAAAATTCTGCGGGAATCAAGGAACCCGGCCGAGATCAAATGGCAGGAGAATGATGTCCGGCTGGTGGTTGACACCACTGGAGTTTTCACCGACCCTACTGCCGACGGGGCGGCCCCCGGCGGTGCTCTGCGGGGACATCTCCAGGCTGGAGCCGAGAAGGTCATCCTCTCCGCCCCTTTCAAGATTAAGGCCCAGGGCATGTCCATGCCCGATGATGCCATAACCACAGTGATGGGAATCAACACCGATGATTATATACCTACCCAGCACTGCCTGCTCTCGGCCGCCTCCTGTACCACCACCTGTTTATCATACATGATAAAACCTCTTCTGGATCATTTCGGGGCCGACAATTTTCTCAGCGCCTCCATGGTTACCGTCCATGCCGCCACCGGCAGCCAGCAGGTCTTGGATCGGCTGCCCAAAAAGGGGGCCAGGGATCTGCGTAAAAACCGCTCCATATTAAATAACATAATCCTCACCACAACTGGAGCCGCCAATGCCCTGAAACTGGTCATCCCGGAGATGTCTAATATCGGCTTTATTGCTGAATCGGTACGGGTGCCCACCACCACCGGTTCCCTCATCATCCTGGTCATGAATATGCAGGACGATCTGGGCCACCCCATTAAACGAGATCAGATCAACTCTATTTATCGTGATTACGCGGCATCCTCGTCTTATCTTGATTACAGCGAGGCGCAAAACGTCTCCTCGGACATAATTGGTATGCCCTTTGCCGCGGCCACCATTGAAGGGACGGAGAATCATACCCGCACCGCCGTTATCAAAGTTAATTTAAGCAAACTGGGCATCAAAGGAGCCAGCGATATAATTAACGTCCCCGTGACCCAGGCCGTTATCTATGGCTGGTACGACAACGAACTCGGCAGTTATACCAATATGCTTGGAGACAGGACAGTCGCCATGGCCGAAATGATGGTTTAAGCGGGCAAGTATGAGCAGCGCGGAGATACGCTGTCTCACAATGACGGCCGCCGACCTGCCGGGGGTCTGGGATATTGAGCAGTTTCTCCCCGGCTCCTGGACCTTCAACCAGTTACGTGATGAATTGAGGCTCCCCATGGGCTGGCATTTTACACTTAAATCAACCACCGGTATTCATGCTTATATATTCGGGATCACCATCGCCGGGGAGGCGGAAATCCGCAAGCTTGCCGTTCAGCGGGATTTTCGCCGCCAGGGCCTGGGACACAGGCTCCTGGAACGGGTCTGGAGACATCTAAACGCCCAAAAGGCCGCAACCTGTTTCCTTGAAGTGCGGGAGGAAAACACGGCAGCCAACGCCCTGTACCGGAAAAATCTTTTTCAGACGGTGGGCAGCCGTCCGAACTATTACCAGCAGCCGCCAGGCAACGCCCTGATTTTACGAAAGGACTTATCAACCGCTCAGCCAATAACAGCGAGAGGACAAAAGACATGCGAAATCTAAAAGACATCGACACTAATGGCAAAAAGGTCTTAATGCGGGTGGACTTTAACGTCCCCTTTACTGACAACGGCAGTATATCCGATGATACCAGGATACGCGCCGTACTGCCCAGCATCAACTATCTTCTCGAACAGGGGGCAAGACTGATTCTATGCTCCCATTGCGGCCGTCCCAGGGGTAAGCGGATCAACAAATACAGCCTGGCCCCCATTGCCGCCCGCCTGGCCGAACTTCTGGGCAGACCAGTAACTTTAGCCCCGGACTGCCTGGGGGCGGAGACTGAAGAGATGGCCCGAAACCTTAAAGATGGCGAAGTTCTGCTTCTGGAGAATTTACGTTTTCATGCCGCCGAGCAGAACAATGAGGCCGGTTTTGCCAGGGACTTAGCCTCTCTGGCCGAAATATATATCAACGATGCCTTTGCGGTTTCCCACCGGACTCATGCTTCGGTAGCCGGTGTCACTGATTACCTGAAGGTCAAAGCCGCTGGATTCCTGCTTGAGAAAGAAATGGATTTCTTTAACCGGGCCATAGCTGATCCGGTAAAGCCGCTGGCCGTTATTCTCGGCGGTGCCAAGGTCTCCAGCAAGCTGGGGGCCATCCGTAATATGCTGGATCAGGTGGACGTAATGATTATCGGCGGAGCCATGGCCAATACCTTTCTAAAAAGCCAGGGTTTTGATGTTGGTAAATCCCTGGTGGAAGACGATCTTTTAGACACGGCAGGAGAGTTAATTGACCTGGCCAGAGACAAGGGTGTAGACTTCTATCTGCCCGTTGACAGCATCGCGGCCAGCGAATTCAGTCCCCGGGCGGCCAGCAAGACCACGACCATTTATAATATCCCCAGAACCTGGCTTGCCCTGGATATCGGCCCGGCCACTTCTCTGCTCTATCAGGAAGCCCTGGCCGGGGTCGAGACCATTGTCTGGAACGGCCCCATGGGGGCCTTTGAAATGGAGCCGTTTTCGCATGGCTCACTAACTATGGTAGAAGCAGTGAGCGCCAGTCCGGCTCTGGTCGTTGTCGGGGGCGGTGACACCAATGCCCTGATAAACCAGGCCGGAGCCGCCGATAAAATATCATATATGTCCACCGGCGGCGGAGCCTTTCTCATGCTCCTGGAAGGTAAAGAGCTGCCAGGGGTCAGGGCCCTGGAATAAAGACGTAAGCTCCATGAACACCTTGCATTACTCGCTACGATCGTTGTCGTACCGCTTACACAAAGACAGATAATAAAGAAACGGTTGTCCCCCTGATGAACTTTTACCAAAAAGACCATAAGGAGAAATCATGAAACGTCGTCCGCTCATTGCCGGTAACTGGAAGATGCATCTCAATTCCGTCAAGGCCCGCCAACTGGCCCAAGACCTGATCCCGGCCGCGGCCGGTGCCGGTAATTGTGATGTAATGATCGCCCCGTCCCCCACCCTGCTGCCGGTGGTGGCAGAAGCGGTTAAAGACAGCGCCATAATTTTAGGGGCGCAGAATGTCTGCTGGGAGGCCCAGGGTGCCTTCACCGGTGAGACATCACCGACCATGCTGCTGGAGTTAGGCTGCCGGATGGTCATCATCGGCCATTCTGAACGGCGGCATATTTTCGCTGAAGACGACAGGCTTATCAATAAACGCCTGTCAGGGGCTCTTGAACACGGGCTTATACCGGTACTGTGTCTGGGCGAGATGCTCGAAGCCCGCCAGCAAAACCAGACATTCAAGGTCTTAGAGGGGCAGCTCCGCAGCGCTCTAATCAACATCAGTATAACAAGTTCTGACAACCTGATTATTGCCTATGAGCCGGTATGGGCCATTGGAACAGGCCAGACAGCCACCACGGAACAGGCCCAGGAAGTTCACGTTTTCCTGCGTCAGCTCGTTGGTGATATATTTGACAAAACTATTGCCAGCGGCATAAGAATACTGTATGGTGGCAGCGTTAAACCGGATACCATGGCAGCATTAATGTCCCAAAATGATATCGACGGAGTATTGGTTGGCGGCGCTGCTCTTGATGCCGAATCGTTCTCCAAAATTATTAATTACTCATAACCACCAGCACAATCATTAATATAGATGATTACCCTGATTACCATTACTCATATAGTTGTCTGCGTTTTTCTGGTCGGCATTGTTCTTTTGCAGCATGGCAAAGGCGCCGACATGGGAGCTTCCTTCGGCGGCGGCTCCAGCCAGACAGTTTTTGGCTCCGACGGCCCTCTGCCCCTGCTTAACAAGGTTACCACCGGCGGCGCTATTATTTTCATGATTACCTCGTTGACATTGGCCTACCATTCAGCTCATTTAAATAAAGGTTCGGTTATGAAGACCGTCCACGTGGCGCCCATATCAGCGCCTGCGGCCAACAAGGCACCGATTGTAGTTCCAATCCCCAAGGCTCAATCAAGTGGGAATGACAACGTCAACCCTTTCACGGCAAATAAGCCCCAGGGAAAGACAGTAACTCACAAGGCTGAAGCAAGCCCTTCCGCACCGGCCGCTTCACCGGCTCAGGATGCCAGGAAGATTCTGCCGGATAAAAACAAATAATTTATTATATTATAAGAGCTTTGCCGAAGTGGTGGAACTGGTAGACACGCTATCTTGAGGGGGTAGTGGGCGACGCCTGTGCGGGTTCGAATCCCGCCTTCGGCACCATTTATATATCCGTTACCATTCGATAACGGCCTGGAACCCCGATAGCTTAAAGCTTTCGGGGTTTTTCTTTGTCCGCTGATGTCCGCGGCAAGACACGTTGACATCCGTGCATAAAACAGGTAAAAAAAAGGGTTTTTGGTAGAAATAGACCGAGGTGCGGTGCGCACCGGAAGTCTGGCAGCGGCACGACCATGATCGTATGCAAGAGTGTGGTTCACGGAGCACTTACTTTTATAATGGCATGCAAACTATCCAGGAAACGCTCACCGGAATTGTTCACCGGGTGACTTATCATAATGCCGATAACGGCTGGTCGGTGCTGCGGGTTAATCCTTTTAACTGCCCCGAAAGCCAGGAGACCGTCACCGTTCACCAGACCAGGGTTTTTGCCGGGGCAACCATGGAGTTTCGTGGGGCCTGGGTAATTCACCCTGACTTTGGCCGGCAATTCAAGGCCACTGAGGCCACGGAGAAAAAACCGGCCACTGCCGCGGCTCTGGAAAAATATCTGGGCTCCGGTCTGATTAAGGGCGTTGGCCCCAAGACCGCCAAAAAGATAGTTAAACATTTCGGTAAGATGACTCTGGACATCTTTGAGGGCGATATTAACCGCCTCACTGAAGTACCGGGGATTGCCAAAAAGAAACTGGCCTCCATTGAAGCAGCCTGGACGGAACACCGTGCCGTCAGGGAGGTTATGATGTTCCTTCAATCCCATGGCATCTCCACCCTTTTTGCCGTGCGGATCTATAAAGAGTATGGCGATAAAGCCATAGCCATGGTCACCGAAAACCCTTATCGCCTGGCTCATGATTTTTATGGCATCGGTTTTTTCTCGGCTGACAAGGTGGCACTTTCCATTGGCCTGGCCAGGGACAGTCAGCAGCGCATCGTCGCGGCTATCCGTCATGTTCTGGCGGCCAGTCGGGAACAGGGGCATTGCTATCTCATGGCCGGTCAGATTGATACCGAGGTCAGGAAATTATTAGATATGAATCTGGGAGCCTTACTGAATCAGTACCTCAAGATGATGCAGAATGAGAATTACCTCAAGGTTCGTATTTTACCCGATGACCAGGGCGTACCGCAGAGCTGTTACTACTCCAAATCCCTCTATTATGATGAAGATACCGTAGCTGAGAAATTAAAGGGCATGACAGGCCCGGTGGCGGTTGATGAGATCAGGGTAGCCAACTGGGTTGCGAAATACTGTCGGCTCAAAAAGATTATTCTCAGTGATGAACAGACTGAAGCCGTGCAGGGCGTGGTACGGCATCAGTTCGGGATTCTCACCGGCGGCCCCGGCTGCGGCAAGACCACAACGACTCTGGTTATTGTCCGCTTATTAGAAGCAATGGGGAAAAAGGTATTACTGGCCGCCCCGACAGGCAGGGCGGCACAACGGATGACTGAAATAATTGGCCGGGATGCCAGAACTCTGCACCGCCTGCTGGAATGGCAGCAGGGGCGGTTCAAAAAGGATCAGGAAGAGCCGCTCAAGGCCGATTTTCTCATCGTTGATGAATGCTCCATGCTGGATATCAGTCTGTCTGCTTCATTACTGAAGGCCGTACCCAAAGGTTGTCAGGTTCTGTTCATTGGTGATGCCGATCAACTGCCGTCGGTGGGAGCTGGTAATGTCCTGAAAGATGCCATTGCCTCTAAGGTTATTCCGGTTTTTCGCTTAACCAGGGTCTTCCGCCAGGCTCGTGAATCCCTGATTATTAAATACGCTCACCAGATCAATCGAGGCGAAACTCCATATATTGAGTCGCCCTTCAAGAAGCCGGAAGCCTGGCGGCAGGGCCATGACTGCCTGTTTCTTGATTCCGACGAAGCTACCAGGGAGCAGATTCGCTTTGTCACCCGGGTAAAGCAGGCTATGGATTGGCAAACTTCCCAGATGGAAGAATTATCAACAGGCAGCAGTCCTTATCAGTTTCGTACTCAGGAAGTCATCAGCTCAGCCTATGAACATGATTTTGAGGTGCCTGAGAAATTTCAGCATGTGGATTTAGAGAAGGTTAAACAGGCAGAGGGCCAGGTAAACGAGTTGAAAGCAGTTTTAAAGAAGGTGCATCCCTGGTCCTCCCTCCACTATGGTCTGTCAGCTGTAGATATTGTCGTTAAGCTTTATCTGGAATGGATCCCGAAATATCAGGGCAGAGACTGTGAAATTCAGATCCTCTCCCCCATGACCCGTGGCACCCTGGGCACGGCCAATCTCAACAAGGTCATCCAACAGACAGCCAATCCAGCCTGTCAGGGCAAGGCAGAAATCAAGGTGGGGGAGCGGATATTCCGGGTTGGAGACAGGGTCATTCATCGGCGGAACAACTATGATCTGGAGGTTTTTAATGGCGATATTGGTCAAATCAAGGCCATTAATAATGAAGACCTCACCATGTTGGTCTCCTTCTTCCCTTATGGCCGGGAGGTGGAATATCAGAAGGACAATATTGTTGAACTGGATCTGGCTTATGCCATCACTATCCATAAATCCCAGGGCAGTGAATTTGCCACCGTGATTATTCCTGTTCTGACCCAGCACTTTAAAATGCTCTATCGTAACCTGATTTATACCGCTCTCACCAGGGCCAGGAAATCAGCTGTTTTTGTCGGCACCCGTAAGGCTCTGGCAATGGCTATCCGTCAGCGGGATACCAGTCGGCGTCAGACGGCCCTTGAGGTTTTGCTGCGAGACGGGTAATAATAAAAAACGTAAGCGTTCCATTTCGAGATGTTATAAAATCAGTGATACAGCCGTGATCGTATGCGAGAGTTTAGTTTATTGAGCGCTCACGCTTCACTCATCTACAATAAATTATCAAAAGGAGATTCACAATATGCACCTGAAATCTATCACCATGGCCCTTATCCTCTGCCTCGCCACCTTCAGTACCGCCCTGGCCGGAACAAGTATGGATATGACAATGAAAATGGGCGGCAAGCAGATTATGCTGCCCATGGTCAAGGTCGACGGGGTCAGTGCCATGGCCCATCTTAAGGACATCAAAGCAGCCATGGCCAAAATGGGCATGACAGCCACCAATCATTTCATGGTCATGTTCACCGACCGGAAATCAGGGAAACAGCTGACAGACGGCATGGCGGCGCTTAAAATTACCAATCCGGCCGGGAAAACCAGCGGCCCGATTATGCTCATGGCCATGGAGGGCGCCTTCGGCTCTGATATCACCATGAATAAACCAGGACTTTACAAACTCGATGTGGGCACCCGGCTGAACGACGGCCGCAAACGAGTCTTTCACTTCACCTATACCGTCAAATAGCGGCTTATGACCACCAGACGGGCCACCCCCCTTAAGACCATTCTGAGCTTCATGGGGCCGGGGTTCCTGATCACCGTAGGCTTTATCGACCCCGGTAACTGGGCCACTAATATTGAGGGCGGCTCCCGCTTCGGCTATCAACTGCTCTGGGTCATTACCATGAGTACCCTGATGCTCATCGTAATTCAACATATGACGGCCAAAGTTGGTATTGCCACCGGCAAGTCTCTGGCCGTTAATATCCGGGAACATTTCCCGGCTCCGGTGGCGGCCTTCATCGGACTCACCATTGTTCTGGCCTGTGTCGCCACCGATGTAGCGGAACTCCTGGGCGGCGCCATCGGTTTTAATCTCCTCCTTGGTCTTCCTCTGTGGTTAGGAGCGCTTATCACTGTATTCCTGGAGATATTCCTGATTATCAGCCAGCGCTATCACCGTCTCGAAGCTATGATTATGGCCTTTCTCGGCATAATAAGTCTCTGCTATGTTATAGAAATTTTCATCGTCAAACCAGACTGGCAGACCCTGGCCCCGGCCCTGGTTATCCCCCGCCTGAACCACGACAGCATTTACGTGGCCATGGCCATCCTCGGGGCGGTGGTCATGCCCCATAACATTTTCCTCCACTCCAATGTTATTCACAGCCGGGACTGGGGCAGCTCGGAGACCGAGAAAATCAGGATGTTACGCCTTGAGAAACTGGATACAACCATTGCCATGCTGGCGGGCTGGGTAGTAAATTCAGCCATGATCATCGTGGCGGCAGCGGTCTTCTCCCGTAATAATATTGCGGTCAGCAGTATTGAGCAGGCGGCCGCCACCCTGCGGCCCCTGGCCGGCCCCCTCGCCGCCCTGCTCTTTGCCGTGGCTCTGGTCTTCGCCGGAGTGGGTTCCTCCATTACCTCGTCCATGGCCGAGGTCAACGTCATTACCGGATTTTCAGGGCAGCCGGAGGATCCGCGCACCATGCTCTACCGAATATCGGTCTTTATCACCGCCATTCCCTCTTTTTTAATTATCGCCCTTAATCTGAATACCTTTCGCGTTCTCCTCTTCAGCCAGGTGGTATTGAGCCTGCAACTGCCCTTTACACTGATCCCATTGTTAATTATCTGCCGCAATCAGCGGCGCATGGGACGTTTCCGAAGCGGAAGTCTGGAGTTTACGGCCGCCCTTATCATTACCACCATCGTGATCAGTCTTAACCTCTACCTGCTCCACAGCAGCTTCTGACTGAGGCCCCGGATATGCAGATATATAAAAAGATATTAGTAGCTATTGACTGCTCAAAGGTCGATGAGGCCATTATCAACCATATCGCCCTCGTAGCCCGTCAGAACCAGGCCGAAATTTATCTCCTTCATGTGCTGCACGCCCACAGCCTTGACCAGAAACGAGCCCTGCGCCACAGGGCCGAAAAAAGTCTGCGGGCATACCGCGATCATCTGCGAGCGCAGGGGGTTGAAGCCTTCACCCTGCTGAAAAATGGTGAGCCGGAGGAGGAAATACTGGCGGAGATCACGACAGGCGATTATGATTTAGCTGCCATGGCCACCCACGGTCACGGCTTTTTCGGCGACCTGCTCTTCGGCAGCGTCTCCGACACCCTGAAACACCATATTAATATTCCCCTCCTGCTGCTCCGGGGGGATCAAGACGGACGATAAGCCGCCATGGCCGATATACTGATTATAGATGATGAATTAAGCATGCGGGAGTTCCTTAAAGTTCTCCTGGAAAGGGAGGGCTACGGCGCCGATACCGCGGCCAACGCCCAGGATGCTTTAGCCGCCATGGAGGGGCAGGACTATGACCTTATCATCTCCGATATCAAGATGCCTGAGATGAACGGCATTGAGTTTCTGGAACAGATCAGAAGGGCGGGGCTGACGGTACCGGTAATCCTGATTACCGCCTACGCCTCACCGGAAGACGCAGTGGCCGCCATGAAAGGCGGGGCCTATGACTATATCACCAAGCCCTTTAATGTCGCGGAGATCAAGGAAATTATCCATTCCGCCTTATTAACGGTACAGACAACAAAGACCCAGCCAGCCGGAAAAACCTTTCAGGGGATTATCGCCCAGAGTCCGGAAATGGTGAAGATATTTGATCTTATCAGACGCATTGCCCCTACCCATGCCAACGTTCTTATTCAGGGAGAATCCGGTACCGGCAAAGAGCTGGTGGCCCACGCCGTTCATAATCTCAGTAAGGCCGCCGACCATTCTTTTGTGCCCATTATCTGTAACGCCATTCCGGAGAATCTCTTTGAGAGCGAGGTTTTCGGCCATGTCAAGGGTTCCTTTACCGGAGCCGTCAGCAACAAGCAGGGCCTCTTTGCCGAGGCCGACAGGGGCAGCGTTTTCCTGGATGAGGTTGGAGAATTAACCCCCCTGGTACAGACCAAGCTCCTGCGGGTAATTCAGGAACGTGAGTTCAAACCCGTGGGAGGCTCGCAGAACATCAAGGTCAATATCCGGGTTATAACCGCCACCAATCGTGATCTGGAGGAGGAGGTTATTGCCGGACGCTTCCGGGAAGACCTCTTTTACCGCCTGTCCGTGGTTCCCATCCGCGTCCCGCCCCTGCGGGAGAGAAAGGGTGATGTACCACTGCTGGTTGACCATTTCCTAAAAAAATATTCACGCCTCTTTGACAAGAAGATATCCGCCCTCTCCTCATACGCCATGGAAGTTTTGATGAATTACGACTTCCCCGGTAATGTCCGGGAGTTGGAGAACATCATTGAACGGGGGGTGGCCATGGAGAGTTCCAATATCATCCTGCCGGAAAGCCTGTCCATTGCCAGCCACAGGCAGGCGGCACAAGGCCAGCAAGGGGCGGCAGCCGATAATGACGACTTCGCCCTGGGTCTGGAACAGGCGGTTGAAAACCTGGAGAAACGCCTGCTGCGTAAGGCCCTGGCCCAGGCCGGCGGCTCCAAGATGAAGGCCGCCGAACTCTTGAAAATCAGCTTCCGCTCCCTGCGTTATAAAATAAAGAAATACGGCATAGATAATGACAACGCCCGCTGATTTATCCCCGGCCGCCGCCCTCCTGCGCCGCCAGCTCAAATGGCTTCTTCTGCTGCGGGTCACTACCCTGACTCTGCTGTTAGGGGTCATCGCCCTGCTGCAGATCAGCCTCACCAACCTGGTTATCGCCCCCCTGCCCCATATTCTGATTTTCATCTCAGCGGTCTACATCTTCAGCATCATCTCCAGCCGGGTTCTCAACTATTGCCGGGACTACCGCCTGTTCGCCCTGCTGCAGATTACCATGGACTCGATTATGATCGGGACAATAGTATATTTTTCCGGCGGCAGTCATTCCATATTCACCTTTCTGTATTTTTTCCCGGTTATCAGTGCCGGAATGCTGCTTTTTAAGAGCGGCGGCCTGCTCATAGCCACCTTTAATCTTATAAATTACATCCTGGTTCTAAGCGCTGAATATTCCGGGCCAGGTCAGATCCTGCCCCACAATCTGCACATATTCAACCGCCTGCCTGATTTATTCTGGCAGAACATCACCATCTACGGCCTCTCTTTCTATATCGTCGCCATCCTCAGCTCCTTTCTGGCCCAGAGACAACGCCATACCGAGGACATCCTCAAACAGACCTCCCAGAATTTTGACCGCATAACCCTGCTCTACAAACAGATTTTCGCCGATATATCTTCGGGAATCATCACCGTGGACAATCGGGGAATAATCACCTCATTCAACCCGGCCGCCGCCCAGATAACCGGCTACCAGCCCATGGAAATTATTGGCCGTCCCATCAGCCGCCTGGCCGATTTCCCCCTCACCGGAGACCACGAGGAAAGACCGGTAATTGATATTATGCGCCAGGATAAACAAAAAATTCCGGTTGGTTATTCATGGGCAAGGCTGAATATGCCCGAGGGCTGTGACGACTGCCGGGTATATACCCTGCAGGATCTGAGCCGTATCAGAGAAATGGAAAACAAGATCAAGCAGAGTGAGAAGATGGCGGCCATCGGCGAGATTGCGGCGGGTATTGCCCACGAATTCCGTAATCCCCTTGCCGCTATTTCCGGCGCGGCCCAGGTTCTGGAACAGGATACCAATACCGATCCCGGCAACCAGACTCTGCTGAAAATAATCCTCCGTGAAAGCCAGCGGTTAGAAAGCAAAATCAGTAATTTTCTGCAATTCTCCAAACCGGCGCGGCCGGAACCGCAATGGTTGTCTTTGAACGGGGAAATAGCCGAAAGCCAGGATATTTTAGAGCGGGGCGGCCGTTTACCGGCCACCTGCCGCCTGGAGACCGAGATCCCCGCCAATCTGGAATGCTGGGCTGATCCGCATCAATTCCGCCAAGTGCTGATCAATCTCATTCACAACGCCTGTCTGGCCCTTGACGAGGACAAGGGGGGGGTTATCACCATCCGGGCCGCCGAAACTGAAGGTAAAGACGGGAAGACAGTGACTGAAATCATGGTGAGCGATACCGGATGCGGCATGGACGAGAGAACAAGGAAGCAGATTTTCACCCCCTTCTTTACCACGAGGGAGGCCGGAACCGGACTGGGGCTGGCCATCGTCCAGCAGATTATCGAGGGCCATGGCGGCCGGATCGCGGTGAGCGCTAAATCCGGCCGGGGCTCAACCTTCAGCATCGAAATGCCCCTGCCCTCTTGAATGTGATATTTGCAAGGGCGTTCATGGGGCGCTTACGCGCCTACCGCCAGCCAATGATCGTCAACAGCAGATAAGCCGCCAGCCAGATCAAAGTCAAAACAGCTGCCGGGCGCCGATAACGGCCCCCTGGACGCAGAAAGAGAAGTAAAACCACCAGCAGCGCCGGCCAGATTACCCCCGCCGGCAAAGGCGGTATATGACGCAACATCTCCTGCAGACCGACAAAAAACCAGGGCCCGGTAATATGAAATACCCCGAGTCTGGCCGCGTCCATTGGAGCCGGGATAAGCGCCGCCCAGACGGCAAGCGCCAGGATAAGCCAGGGGAACTGCCGCCAGCCCACCACATAGCGCCTGATATGCGGCCAGGTAAGCACAACGAAAACCAGGCTTAGACCGATGAGATGGTCGGCATAAACCCTCCGCATGCCATCGGCAGAGATATCAAAAAGAAAGGCGTTTAGAGCGTGCCCCAGAACAGGGATTGACAAAATAATGTTTTCAGCTATATGACCGGCCGAGGAACCGGTGGCGTCGGCCCGCAGAATATAGCCGCTGAACAGCAGCAGAATAACCACCAGCATGGCAAATACCAGGCGGGGCCAGCTCAGCAGTGATATCGAAGGCGGATTTTTCAAAAACATAGTTAGAAAATGAAGAACCAGCAACAACAGAAAAAGCTGACTGGAATAGAAATGCAGGGAACGCCAGAAAGTGCCAAAAGGCACCAGGGTGTCTATCACTGAGACAGAGTAATAGGGATGGGACGGATCGTACTGCAGGGCCAGCACCATCCCGGAGAATAACGAGACATAAAGGACAGCCATGCTTCTGCCCCCCCATTTTATATCTAATAACCTCCTCATAGATCCTAAATAATCACCATATAGCCTGGTTTATTGGCAGTTTTACTGACCTTATAACGTGGCAGATTACGTCTGGCCGGTCCAGCCAGTCTTTTACCGGCTTTAGAAAAAATACTGTGATGACAGGGACAAATTAATTCTTTCTTAGTCTCATTGTAGGCAAGTTTGCAGCCGAGATGGGTACAGGTACGGGACACGGCCCAGACCTTTTTGGCATTGGCAAAAACGACAAAATCAGCACCGATATAAAATCCACCCGGCGGAATATCCATTTCCACCCGAACCTTGCGCGGTTTCCGGGGAATAGCGAAATTCACAAAACGCAGAAGCGGGTAAAAAAGGCCCAGGAGGGCTAAATACCATATTCCCCTGCCGCCGTCGGCCAACAAACGCCGCCGCCTGGGATCTGGAGATAACCTGTTCGGTTGCCTGTTTTTATCCATCTTTCTTATTCCTCACCGTAAGGGAAGGGCCGGAGGCCGTCAAGGCTGTATCCAGAGAGGGAATAGACAACGGTGCGCCGTCCTTAATAAAACGGACAAAATTAACCCGCCCGCCCCGAACCCCGGAGAGTGGGTCAGGCACGCTTCTGACCATCAGGGGGCTGTCCGCCACTCCACGACCATAGGCAGCCCTCAGAAAAGGCGACCGGCACCCAAAACCATGGGCCATATAAAGACAATCCGCCCGAATGCCGGGAGTAACCTTTATCCGCACCGGCCGCATGCTGCGCAGGCCGTCCTGGTTCTCCAGAAACAACTCCTGCCCCTGAACAATGCCAAGCTGCCGGGCCAGGCGATCATTAAGCCATAATTCATTTTCTTCCAGTTCATGGCGCAGCCAGCGGTTATTCACCAGCCCCCTGGAATCCACCGGCGAACGACCGGACAGCAAGCGGGCAAAGCCCTTGGGTGGCGGAGAAACCGCAGCAAATTCCAAGAGCTGTCCAACAGTTCCATGGAGAAGTTCATTCTTCAATCTGATTCTGACCGGGGAAGCCGCGGAGGCTGGTAAGGGAGCGGCCGCAATCAGAGGCACCGCAAAACCACGTTCCCGCATTTTATCCCAGCTTAACCCCATCTGCCGCAGATCATCAGCCAGCCGCTCCTTTACCGAATCAAAGCCAAAACGCCGTCCCCGCCCCAGGCGGGAAGACATCTGCTTAACAATCCAATACGGCTCCCGAGCCTCAAAACGTGGTTGGATCACCGCCTGGCGCAGGGCCGCGCGCCGCCGTCCAGGGCTGACAACAACCTCTGAACGTTCTAAAAAACCGGCCTCGGGCAGAATAATATCGGCATAAAGAGCCGCCTCGCCGGGATAGATATCACAGCAGAAAATAAAATCAGCCTTCCGCAGGGCATTAATGGTACGATAGGTATTGGGATGAGCCTGCAGGGGATTCTGTCCCCAAATACCGAGACAGCCGATCCCGCCCTGCTGCAGACGGTTAATAATCGTACTGTATAAACGATCCGCCTCCGGCACCCGGGGCGGCCGAGTATTATTTACAACCTTAGATTCAGCCCCCAGCACGACATTAAGAAGAGCCTTCAGGCGCAGACGCTGGACATCATTACCATACCAGGAATTATGCTGGCCGGGGTAGACAAACACCGCCGGAGCGGCGCTACTCATCAGCTCAGCGCTGGCCCTGATATCCGCCGTCTTCAAATCACAGGCCGCGCTTAATTCTTCAAGATCATAACCTGCCAGTCCTGCCCGCAGACCCTCAAGATCAAATGCTGACTCCAGTTCCCGATTATAAAGATCATTTTCAACAATATATTTAAGCCAGGCCAGAAGCAGGGCGTTATCACTGCCCGGCCGCAGCATCAGATGATAACGGGCCTTGGCCGCGACAGAGGAGAAACGGGGATCAGCAACAATTAGATCAGCTCCCCCGGCCAGGGCCTGACTGAATTTCCGCATCACCGGTACCTCGACGTTTTCCCCAAGATGTGAGCCCAGAAATACCAGACAGGAAGCCTGCTCAAAGCTCATATCCAGACCACCGCCACGGCCAAAACTGAGATCAGAGGCCAAATTCTGATTAGCCTGGCAATACTCCCAGGCGGCATCATTTATCTGCCGACAGCCAAAATCACTAAATAATTCCTTAATAAATGAAGCGGAAGAACCGCCGGCAAGAAGGGCCAGACGCTCAGCACCACCGGCCCGCAGTTCCTGGTTTATCCTGCCGCTGATGGTATCAATGGCCTCCCCCCAGCCTATCCGCCGCCAGCGCCCCTCACCCCGCTCGCCCACCCGCCGCAGTGGGTATCGCAGAAGATCAGGATCATTAGCCAGAGCCGGAGCGGCCAGCCCCCGGGCGCAGAGCCTGCCGCTCGTGGCAGGATCTGCGGCGTTGCCCTCCACCCGCAGCAGACGCCCGGCGTCCATAACAACATCTATGAGACATCCGGCCCGGCACATACCGCAGACAGAACGCCGCCTTACTAATCGTCCAGCCCCGGCGGTACTCAATGACGGCAGGGCCTTAAAGGGTATGGAATCGGCCATTCCCGCCGTCGGCCAGAGAGCGGCGGCCAAACCAAGCTTTAAAAATGTGCGGCGATTTAAGGCCATAATTTACCGTAAAAATTTTTCCCGTAACTTTTCGCAAACATGATCCGGCACCAGACCGCTGATATCTCCACCATGCCGGGCCGCGTCCTTTATAATACTGGAGCTGATATATATCCAGCGAAAGGCGGTCATCAAAAATACCGTTTCCACCTCTCTTTCCAGGCGGCGGTTCATCAGGGCCATCTGAAATTCATAATCAAAATCAGATACCGCCCGCAGACCTCTGACAATGGCTTTGGCCCCTTTCCGATAGGCAAAATCCACCAGCAGGCCTTCTACGGCCTCAATCTCAATCCGGCCGCCTTCTTCAGAATTAAAGGAATCTCTAATCATCTGCAGGCGCTCCTCCAGACTGAAGAGCGGGGTTTTGGCCGGATTACGGGCCACGGCAATAATTACCCGGTCGAATATCTCCAGCGCCCGGCGGATAATATCGATATGTCCCATGGTAATGGGATCAAAAGTACCGGGATACACTGCCACAGTATCCGTGGTTTCCTCGGCAATAAACGGTTCATAAGTCATAAGCTTTCCGTAACAATTTGCGAATTTACAAATTTACAAATTTACAAATTATATATAAATCATACCGCCCGGCCTCTCAGCCCTGCCGATAAAACCAGAAACCGGTATCTCCGTAACGACGCTGATCAAAGAGGCACAGCCCCGGCACCTCCTCCGGCAGCTCTTCACCCCGGGCTTCTTCGCAAACCACAAGTCCTGCCGGGGCGACTAAACCGGCGGTCAGCAATTCCGGCAGCAGACGATGACAGATTTGCCGGCGGTACGGTGGATCCATGAGCAGCAGATTAAAGGGGCCGCCAAATTCTGCCGATGACAAAAAAAAACGGCCCTTCAGAAGATCACGCCGCAAGATTTGCGTCCTCTCTGAAAAGCCGCCTTGAGCGATATTTTTTTTAATCAGGCTTAAGGCCAGGGTACTGCCATCGACAAATACGGCCTTTTTCGCTCCCCGGCTCAAGGCCTCCAGCCCCAAGGCTCCTGTGCCAGCAAAAAGATCGAGAACCATGGCCCCGCGCAGAGACTCCGGCCGCAGAATATTAAAGAGGGCCTCCCTGGCCCGGTCACTGGTGGGCCGCAGCTTCAATCCCCCTTTGCGTCCCGGCCCCGAGAGCCTCATACCCCTGTTGCTGCCGGCGATAATCCGCACCTTAGAGGTAGTCGGCAGCCACGACCTCGGCAATCTGTACCGCGTTCAGAGCCGCACCCTTCAGAATATTATCAGCCACCACCCACATATTAATACCGTTGGCAATGGAATCGTCCTCCCTGATCCGGCCCACCATGGTCTCAAATTCACCGGCACAGTCCACGGCAAGAGGATAGACCATATTTTCAGGGTCATCCACCAGCATGGCGCCGGGGGCCTGACGAATCAGCTCTTTAACCTCGGCGGCGCTTATCTTCTCTCTCGTCTCGATATTAATCGATTCCGAATGACCGTAAATTACCGGCACCCGCACGGCCGTCGGACTGACGGCAATATTATCGTCCTCAAATATTTTATGGGTCTCGTTGACCATCTTCATCTCTTCCCTGGTATAACCATTCTCCAGAAATGAATCAATATGAGGCAGACAGTTAAAGGCGATCTGGTGCGGATAAACGCTATGGGTAATCCCCTTACCGGCGGCCCAGTCCCGCACCTGGCTCTCCAGCTCGGCAATGGCCAGAGCCCCGGAACCGGAAACAGCCTGATAGGTTGAAACCACGATGCGTTTAATTCCCACCCGGTCATAAATAGGCTTTAAGGCCACCATCATCTGAATTGTCGAGCAATTGGGATTGGCGATAATTCCCCGTTTTCTATACTGCGCAATGGCATGGGGATTAACCTCCGGTACCACAAGGGGAATTTCCGGATCCATACGGAAGGCACTGGAGTTATCCACCACCACGGCGCCGGCCGCCGCCGCCGCCGGAGCGAACTCCAGAGAACGGGAGGCACCTGCCGAGAACAGGGCGATATCAATCCCGGCAAAGGACTCGCGGGTCATCTCCTGCACGGTATATTCCCGGCCCCGAAAGGATAACTTTTTACCAGCCGAACGGGAAGATGCCAGCAGGCGCAGTTCAGCAACGGGAAAATCACGACGCGCCAGGGTCTGAAGCATAGCCCCGCCCACCGCTCCGGTGGCCCCGGCCACCGCAATGTTCATTTTTTTACTCGCAGTCATATCTTTAATTCAACCTCAATGGCATCGTAGTCCATCTTATTTGTTATTCTTTAAATACTGCAGACGATTCAAGCCGTTTAAATAGGCCTTGGCCGCCGCCGTTACTATATCTGGATCAGCCCCCTTGCCCAGAACCACCGTACCGTTATCTTCTATGCGCACCATGACCTCACCCTGAGCGTCAGTACCACCGGTAATGGAACTCACCGCGAAATAGAGGAGCTTACTGCTGGTTCCGGTGAGCCGGGCAATAGCCCGAAAGGTGGCGTCAATGGGGCCGACTCCAAGAGCACAGTCCTTGACCTCTCTGCCGTTCACCCTCATCAGCACCGCGGAGGTGGGCAGGGTTTTACTGCCGCTCATGGCGCCAAGAGACAGGAGCTCATAGCTCACCGGCACCCGCAGCACCTCGTCCATGAGAATCGCCTCAAGATCCTCGTCAAACATCTCCTTCTTGACATCCGCCACCGCCTTGAAACGCTCAAAGACCCGGGCCAGCTCCTCATCATTCACGGTATAACCCATGGCCTTGATCTTCTCGTGCAGAGCGTGACGTCCAGAATGCTTGCCAAGAACCAGATTATTTTTATTAAGCCCGATATCACTGGGGTTCATAATCTCATAGGTGGTTCGTTCTTTCAATACTCCGTCCTGATGAATACCGGATTCATGAGCAAAGGCGTTAGCCCCGACAATGGCCTTGTTGGGCTGCACCTGCATGCCGGTTATAGTACTCACCATGCGGCTGGTGGCGCTGATCTGCTCCGTCACCACCTCTGTAACGACATCCAGGAGATCGGCCCTGGTTCGCATGGCCATGACAATCTCCTCCATGGCTGTATTGCCGGCCCGTTCACCAATACCGTTTATCGTACACTCAACCTGGCGGGCACCCGCCTGTACCGCGGCCAGGGAATTGGCGGTGGCCAGACCCAGATCATTATGGCAGTGGACACTCAACCTGGCCCGGTCAATACTCGGAATATGCTCCATAAGATAATGGATTTTTGCCCCAAACTCATCAGGCATGGCATACCCCGTAGTATCCGGAAAATTAAGCGTAACCGCCCCGGCCCTGATAACCGCCTCAAACACCTCGCAGACAAAATCCAGGTCGCTGCGCGAGGCATCTTCGGCTGAAAACTCAATGTTTGAGGTATACTGAGCCGCATGCCGCACCGAGGCTACCGCCAGTTCAAGCACCTGCTCCCGGCTCATCTTCAGCTTGTGAATCATATGAATTTCTGAAGTAGCCAGAAAGACATGGATACGGGGGTTCTCGCCGTTTTTCAAGGCCTCCCAGGCGGTATCAATATCCCGTTCATGACAGCGGGCCAGACCGGCCACCTGAATTCCCCGGACATTATCGGCGATATTTTTAACACATTCAAAATCCCCCCTGGAGGCCACCGGGAAACCGGCCTCAATAATATCAACATTCATTTTCACAAACTGTTGAGCCAGACGGAACTTCTCCTGCATGTTCATGCTGGCGCCCGGTGACTGCTCACCATCACGCAGTGTGGTATCAAAAATAAATATTTTATCCATAGCATTACCCCCGCCCCCCACACCTGCTGAAGAGCGTATTCCATGACTGCTTATTCTATACTTTACGGATTAAACAGCCATTTCTGTTTCTCTGTTTTCCAAAACACTAAATAGGGAAATATCCCAGCACCGTTTCACCACCTCTAACCTTCTGACCGTTACGAACCTCTATCTGCACCTTATTGGGAAGATAGACATCCACCCGTGAACCAAAACGGATAAGCCCGAAGCGCTGGCCGACTTTAAAGACATCACCCTTCTCCGCCCAGCAGACAATACGCCTGGCAATGAGACCGGCCATCTGCACAAAGGCAAACTTCTGACCTGCGTCACTCTCCATAATCACGGCACAGGTTTCGTTCTCCAGGGCAGCCCGGTCAGAATTGGCGGAATAAAAACGGCCGGGGCTATATTGAATATCAAGCACCTGGCCGGGAAAAGGTATCCGGTTAACATGGACATTAAAGACATTCATAAAAATACTGATTTTATAGACATGTTCATTGGTAAATTTATCATCAAAAACCTCCTCAATGGCAATTACTTTACCATCGGCAGGGGAGACAACAGCATCAGCGGCGGTGGGAGCCACCCGAACCGGATCACGGAAAAAATACAGCACAAAAACGGTGACGGCAAGAGAGATCAGGGTGACTATATCATAGTCCAGCAGAGCCGCGATGACTGTTATCAAAGCTGCCAGACCAATAAAAGGCCAGCCCTCCAGCGCCACTGGAATTTTAATATTTTTCATAAATATCTACCCATATATCTACCCGTGATGGACTCGTATTTAACATGCTTGTCATGAAACTAAAAGTCCATCACTAACTAAGAGATGGCTAAGCAAAAAATCGATATACCAGGCGTGATGATCCGGCAGGGCTTCGGCCATATATGCGGCATATCGAACCACCACAACGCAGTAGTTCGGCCTTTTTACGGCACCATCACCCATTACAATAAATAAAAGCACTACTTTGACAAGTAGTGCTTGCATACAGCCAGAAACTATGGCCGGTTCCTTATCTATAGATAACTGATAACTGTCAACCTGCCCCGCCCCGCCATTATCACGTCTGTCAAAAAAATCACCTTGTGGTGTGTGTTTCACAGGCAGATACAGAAAAACCAGAGCAGTTCACTTATTTATGCCCTCTGGTCATGGCCACGGCCCCGGTGCGAACAATTTCCTGAATACCAATGGGACGCAGAATATCAATAATAGCCTGCACCTTACTGACACTTCCCGTCACCTCAATGGAATAACTTCTGGGGCAGACGTCAACCACCTTGCCCCGAAATATATCAATGGTCCGCAAAACCTCAGCCCTTGTAGAAGACTCAGCCTTCACCCGGATAAGGGCCATCTCCCGTTCCACATACTCATGTTCACTCATATCCGTTACCTTGATAACATCAATGAGTTTATGGAGCTGCTTGGTAATCTGCTCTACAATGGCCTCATCACCGGTAGTAACCAAGGTCAGACAGGAGACCTCTTTCTCGATGGTGGGGGCTACAGAGAGGCTTTCAATATTAAAGCCACGGCCGCTGAACAAGCCAGTTACCCGTGACAGGACACCAGGCTTATTTTGCAATAATACCGATAACGTATGTCGCCGCATTGTCATATCCTATTCGTTTTAATGTCCGCCGTCATGATCGGGGTGAACATTTTCTATAATAAATTACCCGTAACTGTTCAGTAAAGGCAGAAAACTACCCTCAACTCCAAAGCGTAACTATCAAGCAATCCACGGTTAAACCAGAAGCATCTCGGTAGTCGCCTTACCGGCAGGTACCATGGGGTAAACGCCCTCTTCACGCTTAATAACAAAATCCATAATAACCGTGTTATCGGTGGCCAGAGCCTCCTTGATTACCGGCTCGACCTCATCCGGCCTGGTGGCCCGCAGACCGACAGCGCCATAAGCCTCAGCCAGTTTGACGAAATCAGGCTCCACATCAAGAACCGTGGCGGAATATTTCTTATTATAAAAGAGTTCCTGCCACTGGCGGACCATGCCAAGATAATTATTATTCAGGATAGCCACTTTCACCGGGCAATGATACTGCTGGGCCGTGGCCAGTTCCTGAATATTCATCTGGATACTGCCGTCACCTGCCACATCAATAACAGTGCGGTCAGGGGCTGCCATCTGGGCTCCAATGGCGGCCGGCAGTCCATAGCCCATGACCCCGAGACCGCCTGAAGTCAGAAAATTATTGGGCCTGTTGAAATGATAAAACTGGGCGGCCCACATCTGATTCTGGCCAACCTCGGTGCTGATAATAGCATCACCATTGGTCAGTTCATGCAGCTTCTGAACTACGAACTGAGGCTTGATAATATCCGTCTCTTCCACATAGCCCAGAGGATGTCTGGCTTTCCACTCCTTAATCTGATTCAACCATGGCTCATGTTTTGCCGCTTCCATGGCCATATCAATGGAGGAGGTAGTTTTAAACCAGTTATTCATGGCGGCAAGGGCGTATTTACAATCGGCCACAATGGGAATATCGACCTGAACATTTTTACTGATGGAAGATGGATCAATGTCAATATGAATAATCTTGGCATGGGGAGC
This sequence comes from Desulfobacterota bacterium M19, assembly GCA_048820955.1. GTDB lineage: Bacteria > Desulfobacterota > Desulfobulbia > Desulfobulbales > VMSU01 > JAADIV01. Next base: position 174,332 of record JBMERE010000002.1, read on the forward strand.
AAAGTCCGAGAGCTTTCCGGTTACCCGGTCATCAAAACGAGCCCCGACTGCGATCAGCATGTCACAGTCAGCCACCGCCATATTAGCGAAATAGGTGCCATGCATGCCCAGCATACCCATGGACAGAGGATCCGTCCCTGGAAAGCCGCCCAGCCCCATGAGAGTCATGGTAACCGGAATATTAAGACTATGGGCCAGTTCCGTCAGATCCTCACTGGATTTAGAGGCGATAACCCCGCCGCCTACATACAATACCGGTTTTTTGGCCTTTATAATAGACTTACAGGCCTTCTCGATCTGCCCCGGATGCGGCTCATAGGTAGGCCGATAGGTTCGCATCTTCACCGGTTTTGATTCCGGAAAATTAATTTTACCCACCATAACATCCTTCGGCAGATCAATCAGCACCGGGCCGGGACGACCGGTTCTGGCGATATGAAAGGCCTCACGGATAGTAGGCACCAGATCCTTAACATCCTTGACGAGATAATTATGTTTTGTACACGGCCTGGTGATACCGACAATATCCACCTCTTGAAAGGCATCATTACCGATCAGTCCGGTTGGCACCTGGCCGGTAAAAACGACAATGGGAATGGAATCAAGATAGGCCGAAGCGATACCGGTAACGGTATTGGTGGCGCCGGGACCGGAGGTGACCAGAGCCACACCCACATCGCCCTTGACCCTGGCATAGGCGTCAGCGGCATGTACCGCCGCCTGCTCATGCCGGACGAGAACATGGGTTATTTCCTCATCTTTCAGCAATTCATCATAGATATCAATAACCGCCCCGCCGGGAAACCCGAAGATGCAGTCCACATTCTGTTCCTTCAGACATTTCATCAATGCCTGAGCGCCGGTGATTTTCATAAAATCCTTCCCTGCCTTATTTTGATTCAAAAAAGACCATTTACGGCCTTACGTTGTCTTTGAAGTCAATATAGCCGCCATGGCTGAGATGTCAACAATTTTGGATTTAAGCCCACAATTTGGTCGTTATGCGTATTTTACCCTATGCAAAATATTATTTTTTTGTTAAATGTTGCCCACTAAACAGCTGCTTCACCGGGTATAATCAGAACAAACCGGTAATTTCAACGGTGATCTACCCGCAACAACCCCTGGTACCCGCGGCACAAATATCGGATACCACCCCATCAGTAACGGCCTCTCGGGATGAAGGCCCCAGATAATGAAAGGAGAACAGAAAAATGATAAAAAAGATTTCAGCGGCAGCCCTCACCGCTCTGCTCACTCTGCCGGCCGGGGCTCTGGCATCCCCGCACCGGGTACAGGATTTAGAAAAACAAATGGCCGAAATGAGCAGAATGTTCAATCAGAAAATGGCAGCCATGCAGCAGGAGATTGCGGCCCTGAAGCAGAAGCAGGCCGTGCCGGCCCAAACGGCGGCCAATTCCGCCGCCCCGGCCGACTGGACCAGAAAAATCAAGCTGAACGGAATGGTGCGCTTACGGGGGTATGATCTCCAGAATTTCTGGAATTTCGACAACAGCAAGGATAATGACCACTGGAATGTCTTTCGGCTCAAGAGCAGCCTCAAGGCTACTATCAAGGCGACTGATGACGTAACAACAGTGATCCAGCTCACCGACCAGACCTATGGTGAGGGGGTAGGAGTAGATGTTCATAACGGTTACGAAGGTGACAACAGAGACAACAAGATCTTTCTCGATAACGCCTATATCAATGTCCGCAACATGTTTGACCTGCCGATAGACATGACCTTCGGCCGCCAGAACCTCATCTATGGCAGCGGCTTTGTAATTCTGGACGGTCAGTCACAGTTTGCCTCAACTTCCATCTATTTTGACGGCGTAAAACTACGCTGGCACGCCACCGACAAGACCTTTCTTGATTTACTCTACATGAAAGACCAGGAAGGGAACCGTGATAACGCCTCTAACGATGATATCACCCTTTCCGGAGCCTATCTGACCAGTAAAGGATGCCCCTATATCGGCAAGAGCGAACTCTATATTTTAAATCGTGATGACGAAGGGCTTGGCAAAAATATCTGGATGTACGGGGTACGCCTTTCCGACAAGTTGAACAACGGTTTTGACTACTCCGTAGAAGCAGCCATCCAGCGGGGTGATGCCAATAAAACTCAGGATCAAAAGGCCTGGGGTACCAAGCTGGATGCCGGTTACACATTTCAGCAGCTCACCATGAAGCCCCGCATCTATCTTGGTTATGATTACCTGAGCGGTGACCAGGATCCAACCAACACTACTACCGGCGACAACGAGGGCTGGGATGTTTTCTATGGCGGCTGGCCGCAGTTTGGCGACCTGCTGGCCTGGAAATATGTACAGATACCTGGCGGCAATGCCTTGGAAAATGTCTATAACTATAACCGACAGAGTTCAACAACCGGCGAGGCGGTTTACTCCAATCTCCAGATCATGACCCTGGGAACCAGCGCTCATCTGCTGAAGAACCTGGCGGCCAATATCTCCTACTCCAAGCTCAAGTTTAATCATACCTATGCCGGAATTTCCGATGACTTTGGCGATTACTATCAGGGCAAGTTGAAATACCAGTACAACAGAAATTTAAGTTTTTCCATGTATGGAGCCCTCATCGCCCCCGGCGATGCCTTTAACTCCACACCCAAAAACAATGCCACCGAGGCCTATTGGGAGACTGAATATAAATTCTGATTCTTGATTTCTCGCGGAAATAACCATAAAAAAAGGCGGCCCCTTATGAGGCCGCCTTTTTTATGACCTGAAATTTATAGTCTTGGCCAAGTATTCTGCCATTCCCGCACCGGGCGGCAGGAACATAACATCCAACAACCATTATCACCTGCTGGCCATGAATTAACCTGCCAACTTCAAGCGTAGCATAAGCCTTTGACAAACCACAGAAAAACGCTCGTTCCCGCCGACCAGATGCATAAAATTATTATGTGATTTAAATTAGTTAGCCAGTGGCTTGAATTTTATTTCTAATTAAAAGCCTACAGCCGATACCCTCTCTACCTTTTGAGCGTAAGCGACAAACGAACCACACCTTGACATTTGCAACACCCCAAACTGTAAGCGATTCAGGGACGCCGCCATGTGCACGTTGACCGGGTGCAATCATACCCCCTGTATATTGCGGCCGGTCAACGTGTGCAGGGTGGTGTTCATGGAGCGCTTACTTTTGAGCGAATTTCAAACAGACCTCCTCCCATCGCTTTTATATATGGCAGGCCAAGTGCTGGTCCAAATTCTTCCACCATTTCAGCAATATGTAAAAAGTTTGCAAGAATTACCTTTGGGAAACCCAATGTCTCTAATTCAACTTTTTGATTATAAAATGCTATTCACCATTTTAGATAACTTTATCAACGGCAATTATCCCCAAAAAACATGTATCGGGTCTTCATCTATTTCCTGAACAATTCTTGATAGATCTTTGCAAGGTTGTAAATCCGGGTACTTCTGCCACTTACCATTTGCTCTTGCCCAAAGTAATTGCCATGACATCTCTTTGGGTAAATACCTTATTTTTGCAATTGGCATTTCTGTCCATGTTGTACTGTCTTGCCAATGCGGACGAGATTCTATGATATTGACATCATTTCCTCGAATTTTATAAAGCAACTTTATCTGATCACGGACATGAGGTGGAATCCTGTTTTCACAAAAATCCCCCACTACTTTTGAGACTCTTTTTTTATCAAGTTCATTCATCGGTATATTTTTTGTTTTTTTTACACATTTCACAGCAGGAACGCCGGTTACCCGGCGCCCCCCCGCACAGTCCCGGACGTGCGGTTTTCCCGCATCCGGTTCTTCGGTTGCACTCACTTGTGCGCGAATCTTCACAGTTACCCGTTACAAGATCCAGTTGCTATTCCTCACAGTGAGGTTTGCTTGCAGTATTCGGCACTACATGTCCAGTACAAGTTTCATTTGCGAGCTACGTGTTTCCGTCAGCTCCTTCCCCTTGTGGCTGGCTTACCAAGTATCAATGTAAGCGCCCCATGAACCCCCTGCTGCACGCATTTAAGTCCCCCAATATACAGGGGTATTATCGGGGGGCTTAAATGCGCACAGCAGGGCGTCCCTGAAACGCTTACATTCCGAGATGTTATAAAGTCAAGAGTGTGGTTTATGAGGCGCTTACGTATCAATTCATATTCAATTGCCTATGGTCATAAAGGTTTTGGCCTCTCTATACCAGTATTGTACCACGGTGCCAGAACTCTTCCACCGCCGCCATACCCGCAACTCCTAAATCCCTGGAAAAATCATTTACATAAAGCCCTATGTGAGCGCCAATGACCTCATCAGCCATCTCCTGAGCGTGTTCTTTGATATAGGGCTGACGGCAGTCGTCATGTTCAAAGGCCCAGGCAATACTTCCGGCAATGGCTGTTTCAATGGCATGAATGGTATCCGCCCCCAGACTGCGGCGGGCGGCAATGCCGCCCAGGGGAATGGGATGGCCGGTCTCCTCCTCCCACCAGGCCCCCAGGTCACGAATCATCTCCAACCCAAAATCACGATAGGTGAAACGACTTTCGTGAATAATAACCCCGGCCGCCGTTTCACCACTTATAACGGCAGGCATAATACGCTCAAAAGGCAGGTAAACAAAATTATCAAATTCAGGGTAGGCCAGCCGCAAAAGAAGAGCGGCGGTGGTATAACGCCCCGGCAGGGCAATGGGATCATGAGCGTTTATCCGGCGGCCACCTCCAGCCTTATGAATTAGAAGCGGCCCGCAGCCCCGGCCCAGAGCGGCACCGGAACGTAAGAGCGTGTATTTATCACGGACGTACATCAGGGCATGAAATGACAGCTTGGTTATATCCAGACGCCCCTCCATGGCCCATTTGTTCAAAGTCTCAACATCAGTCAAAATCTCCGGCCGCAGAGTAAAACCAGCCGTGCTTACCATACCGTTTACCAGGGCGTTAAAGATAAAAGTGTCATTGGGACAGGGTGAAAAACCAATGCTTAACTCAGTCATAAAACACCCCCATGATCCAGAATTGCCCGCAGGGCCTCCGCCCCCCGCCAGGCGGCCTCCTTCAGCCGCCAGCGTGAGGTATCCCGATTCTCAACCATATTACTCACCGCCCGCAGCTCAAGACAGGGAATACCAAAGCCCTTGCAGACACGGGCCGCGGCGGCGCCCTCCATGTTTTCGCAGATAACCCGCCGGCGGCGGCGCAGAGCGGCACCACGCCCCGCCGTTCCGCTGACACTGTTCACCGTGGCAAACGGCCCCTGCTGAAAGCAAATGGCAGCCCGCTGTAAGGCCGCTCCGGCCTGCTCCAAAAAAATTTTATCCATCTCCATATAGTTGTTAACCTCAATCCCGGCCAGAGGCTGGATTTCATCGCCGAGGTATACCCCTAAATCAGCGATAATCTCTACCTCCGCCAGGGCAATATCAAGTATATTCAGACCGCTCTCCGGATAGGCCCCGGCCACTCCAAAATTAATAACCCTGAGTACCGCCGCCCCCGCTCCTCCGGCCAGAAAAGCGCCTAATACCACGGCCGTCTCAAGAATACCAACCCCGGTTACAAGAGGCTGCCAGCCCCGGTAATCTGCCAGAGTCTGCATGACGGGCTGCATCTCTATCTCGGTGGCGGCGGTTATCAGCAGCATTTCAGTATCTCTCTATGATTAAATTTCAGATTATTTTATGTAACTATTCAGCGTTATTCCTAAAAGTAACAATAATCTCCAACCTGTAACTGTTCAGCAGTGCTCCAGGTTTGTTCGTTTAGGACTTTGAAGCATACTTTCGTATTCGAGAAGGCCTAGGTAAACGAAGACTCCGAACGGACGAAGATGGGGTGCTGCTGAATAGTTACTATTTTATAAAGATATAGCTTGCCATTGCCTCTTAGACAACGTATTTTAGCAAAAAATTATTTTTCAGGTTCGCAGAAAATGCTTATTCGTGAAAAAGCGGAAAAAAAGGAACGAAATTCTCTGTCTCCGCAGGCCTGCCTCAGTGAACAGTCACGCGGCCGCCTGCGGCAGGAGGATTTCTGCCCCCTGCGCACGGTTTTCCAGAAGGACCGTGATCGGATTGTCTACTCAAAGGCCTTTCGACGCTTAAAATATAAAACCCAGGTCTTTCTGGCCCCCACGGGCGATCATTACCGAACCCGCCTGACCCACACCCTGGAGGTCTCGGAAATCGGCCGAACTCTGGCCAGAGGGCTTGACGTTAACGAAGATCTGGTGGAGGCCATCGCTCTGGGGCACGATCTGGGACATACTCCCTTCGGGCATGCCGGAGAATCGGTCTTAAATGAGCTTATGCCCGGCGGTTTCTCGCATTATAAACAGAGCCTGAGAGTAGTTGACGTCCTGGAAAACCATGGCATGGGAATGAACCTGAGCTACGAGGTCAGAGACGGTATCGCCAAACATTCCAAGGGCTATGGCGAGGTATTGCCAAGCAACAGCCATGATATGCCCGAGACCGCCGAAGGCTGCGTGGTACGATATGCCGACATTATCGCCTATTTAAGTCATGACCTGGATGATGCCATCCGCAGCGGCATTATCCACCCCCAGGATATTCCCGCCCACTGCCGCAATATCCTGGGGGCCACTCATTCCCGCCGCAATATAGGCATGATTCAGGGGGTAATTGCAGGTACTACGCTGCGAAAGAATAAATTATCATTCGGCGTCGAACCGAAAATCGGGGAAGCCATGCAGTTACTGCGGCAATTTCTCTTCCACAACGTCTACCGTTCCCCGCAGGTGCATGCCGAATTTATTAAGGCCTCAAAAATTTTGCGGGAACTGTTCACCTATTTTGTTAAGAACAAAGAATTTTTTGAATATGAGATCGGCGGATTCGCCACCAGCGTCTCCCATATGCGCCGAGTCTGTGATTATATCGCCAGCATGACAGACCGTTACGCCCAGAATATGTACCAGCGCATATTTCTACCTAAAAATTTTACATAGATTGACGAGTTACGATTCAGGAGAAAACAATGAGTGAAGAAATAAATTTCATCCCCTACGAAGAAGCCAGAGAACTGGTTGCCAATGTTGTGGAGGAGGAGCATGTCAAAGAGACCAACCGTCGGATTTTAACGGTTTACGACCATAAAAACCGGGAAATGTGCTGGTTCGATGCCGAGGAGGTTGTGGCAGAGGTGGGCGGAGCCCCCAAGAAGAGGCCCTATGAACAGGAAAAGGAAGAGATAAAACTGGCAGCCGTAGATTATGTCCTGCACCGTATCCCCGACTGGTGCCGCCCCCAGGAATAAGCCGCCCCTAAGTTACTTGAATACCCAGGTTATCAGTGCCCGGAGGCATCTCTGGTACCGCGTCATGGCCAAGACGAAAACCGCCGTCCATAGTAACAACAGCCCCGGTCATAAAGGTGGCGTCACGAATTAAAAACAGAACCGCCCGGCTGACCTCCGCCCGGCATCCGGTTCTGGCCAACAGACTGCGCTCTGTAATGGCCCGGCGTTCCTCATCACTCAACATCTCCCAGCCCCTGGTTCCCTCGGCGTGTCTGCTCTCGATAAAGCCCAGCATGAGTTCATTAACCCGCACCGCGGGGGCAGCCTGCCGGGCCCAGGTCTCGGTAAAAGAGGATACCGCCCGGTTGGCGGCGGCATAGGCATCATTAAAAATCAGACCAGCCGGCCCGGCCCGGCCAATCAGCCCGGCAATGGAGGAGATATTAACCACCGCCCCCTGAGCGCTCTTCTTCAAAAGGTGCAGAGTCTCCTGAAAAACCAGCCATTTGGCCCGCAGAGTGGTAGCCATCTCCAGTTCCCATTGCTCCGGGGTATAGGGGCCATGAACTATGGGCATGCCGCCCCGTTCTATATTATTAATTAGAATATCCAGACATCCATACTCGGATTTAATCCGAGCCGCCAGCTCCCGCACCTCATCCTCCTGCCGCAGATCAGCCCGCATGGTCAAATGATGCCCATCAAGAACCTCGAGCCGACGGATAAGTTCTCCACAGTCATGGGGCCAGTCATAATAAGGGGCGATAATATTGACCCCCTCTCCTGCCAGGGTCAGGGCAATATCACGGCCTACCCCCCGGGCAGCACCAAGAACCAGAGCGTTTTTACCGGTAAGCTTGACGGCCTCCATTTTTTATCCCGCGTCGGCTATTTTCAGAACAAGTCTCAAGCCCGGATGAATGAGATTATCTTTCAGGTTATTCCAGCGCTTAATATTATCGGTCTGAGTATTAAATTTTCGGGCAATTGTCCACAAACTGTCACCACCACGAACCTGATAATATATATTCCGCTGCTCAGCCGCCGCACCGCCGGGATAAATAACCAGCATGCGACCGGCCCGAATCTGATTAACATTATGCAAACCGTTCCAGGCCGCAATCCGTTGCGGGGTAACATGATAGCGCCGGGCAATTTTGGCCAGGGTTTCGCCCCCTCTTACCATATGTTTCAAAGGCTTACCATTACCGCGCCCGGCCAGCCGCCACTCATATTCCCGTTTGGAAAGCAGGACATAACGAGTCGTGGTTACAGGTATGCGCAGATATCGGCCCAAACGCAATTTGGCTTTGCGCAGATTATTGGCCCGCAGCAAAGTCATTTTACTTATTTTATAAAAACGGCAGATACGACTGATAGTGTCATGCCGCCTCACAATATGAGTTTTGTAACGTGTTTTGGTAAAGGCATAGACACGCGGCAGGTTCTGCCGCAGCTCATCCGCCTTGCCGGGCGGCACCCGAATCTCATAGCTGCCGGGAGCCGGCGGACTTATGCCGCGCCGCAGAAAACGGTTCAGCTGACGCACGACCTTAAAGTTAACCCCGCAGGCCAGGGCTACGGCCCTCAAGGAGGTATAGGGCGGCACATAGGCCTCTTCAAATTGCAGGGGTTTATCATAAACTATGCCCTTGAAACCATATTCAGCCGGGTTTTTAGAAACAATAATCGCGGCAATCAGTTTTGGTACATAGCGTTTGGTTTCCGCCTTAAGATAACGATGACGGGCCAGCTCCCAGAAATTATTGCTGTGATAACGCCGGATGGCCTTCTGGATCTTACCCTCACCCGCGTTATAGGCCGCCACAGCCAGGGGCCAGGAATTAAACTGGCCGTAAAGTGCCTGTAAATAACGAATGGCCGCCTCGGTTGATTTTATGGGGTCACGACGTTCATCTACATAGCTGTTAACCGTCAAGCCGTAATTTATGGCCGTGCTGCGCATAAACTGCCACAAGCCCACAGCCCTGGCCCTGGAATAGGCGGTCAGGGTATAGCCGCTTTCAATCATCGGCAGATAGGCAAGGTCGGTGGGCATCCCGGCCTTCACCAGCTTCGCTTTAATCATAGCCAGGTAGCGGCCGGAACGTTTAAGCCAGCGCCGGGAAGACGCCCGGTGCTGATTCTGAAAATAATCGAGATAATACCGCACCTGAGGATTGATGGTGATCGGGAAATCATAGAGATTCTGTTCCTTCAGGGCCACCGGTTCAGGCGCGGATTTATCGTCCTCCACGGCCAGCTTCTCAATGGCCTTAACCTCCTGAGCCTCGGTCTGTTCCGGCTCCGGCGGAGATAATTCTTCCTGAATTTCAGCAGTTTGGCGGCCGGCACCATGCTCACCAGCAGCTGCCACGGGACTGGGCGGTTTACTGCCCTGCTCATAATCCACTGAGGGCGGAATAGAATTGACCATCGAGGGCTGCTGGGCAGAGCAGGCGTATAACTGCAGAAGGACAATTATAAATAATGCCCTCAGGGGATATTTTTTTATAGACATATAACTTTTCCGGAATTTTTAACAGACTGATAAGCCCCGAACCACATCCGCCTTTTGTCGACGATTTGTCAACCTGCGGAATTTTGATCAACCGGGGAATCAAGCACTGGAGGATCCTGTAAACAGGAGACTATTTTTTCTCTTAATAAAATTTTTACATGACAATTACCATAAACGCAATTAAAAAGGTGGCAAGTCCCGAAATGATTATATTTTTATGTCGTAAATATAAACGCTTCATAAACCACACTCTTGATGGACTCGTAAAAAGTCCATCACTTACTAAAAGATGGCTAAGTAATTATCCATGTTAAAGAAACTTTTTACAGCCTTTTTGATTATTGCCGCGCTCACCGGTATCAGTACAGGAATATCTCTTTACTGGCTCATCGTTGTCCACCCCGGTAACGCCATAAAAGCCGCCAATCTCCGCAAAGTGCTGGCCATAGAATCACCGGTGTTCTATAACGATGAAGAGCACAAGGTGGGCGTTTTTTTTCATACTGATCACCGCCAATATCTCTCCTATTCCCAGATTCCCTTAAGTTTTGTTAAAGCCATTGTCGCGGCCGAGGATCATAACTTTTTTTACCATCACGGAGTAGATTACCCTGGTATCCTCCGTGCCCTCATCGCTGATATAAGGGCCGGTCATATCGTCCAGGGCGGCAGTACCCTGACCCAGCAGGCCGCCAAAAATCTTTTTAAACGCCATGGCCGTTCCATAACCGGCAAACTGAAAGAACTGCTGTACGCCTGGCGGCTTGAATATCATTACTCCAAGGCCAAGATTCTGGAATTCTACGCCAATCAATTTTACGTCAGTGGTAACGGCCGGGGGCTTGGGGTAGCCGCCAAATATTATTTCGACAAACCGCCCGCCGATCTCTCCCTTATCGAAAGCGCCTTTATTGCCGGCAGCGTCAAACGGCCCAATTATTACAACCCATTTATCAAGCACAGTCCCCAGGCAGTGGCGGCGGCCCGCCGGCGGGCCAGAATCCGCACCGCTTATGTGCTGAAACAAATGTATAACATGCACGTCATAAGCCGCCGCCAATATCAGCGTAATATTGGCCGTGATATCCCCTTCAAACAGGGCCGGACATCATATACCTTTAACACAGTGATGGATATGGTCAAAGACGCCCTGACCACACCCGAGGTGGAAGAGGCGCTGGTCAATCAGGGGATTGACAATATCTCGACCTCCGGCATCAAAATATTCACCACCGTCAACCGCGGTCTGGAGAATTTTTCTCTCGATGCCCTGCGCCGGGAATTATCACGCCTGTCCGTGCGTCTGCGCGGTTATAACGCCGGTAAACTGCGTAAAAAATACGCCTTGTTAGCCAAAAAGCAAGGGCAGATTAAATTCAGCCAGGGGGCCTTTCTCTTCGGCACAATCAACGCCGTTGACCGCCATAACAGCACCATTAAAGTTGACTTCCTCCGCCGTGGAAAAGCAGACAGACACGGTCTCATAGACCGGCAGGGTCTTATGCCGCTAATCACAAGCCTCACGAAATTCAACCACCAGCGCTGGTCAACGGCCGGCAGAAAGGAGGCGCTTAAATTCCTCAAAACCCTCCGCCCCGGTGACCCGGTTTACGTCCGGATTCGGGATATAGATACCGTAAACGGTACGGTTTATCTGTCCCTGGAAAAATATCCTGACCTGCAGGGCGGGATTATGATTTTAAAGGACGGAACTATCAGCGCCATGATTGGCGGCAGCGAAAACCGCTTCTTCAACCGGGCCACCAGGGCCCGGCGCCTCATGGGGTCAGAGACCAAACCACTGCTCTATACCGCCGCCCTGCAGTTAGGCTGGAATACCGCCGATCTCCTGAATAACAAGCGCAACGCCTTTGTCTTCCGCAACCAGGTCTATATCCCCAAACCGGATCATAAAAGCCCCTACAACTGGGTATCCATGAACTGGGCTGGAACAAAATCGGAGAATGTAGCCTCGGTCTGGCTGCTTTATCACCTCTGTGACCGCCTCTCCCCCCTGCAGTTCAAGGATATATTGAACGGTATTCACCTAAACCGCGGCCCTGAGGAATCATACCAGGAATACCGCAGCCGCATTCGGGATCATGAGGGAATCCTGGTCAACAATGAGGCCCTGCGGGGTCTGGCCTTTCAGCGGGCGGTAAGAGCCATGGAGCCAGACCTCCTCTTTGCCGGTAAAAACAAGGACTATGATATACTCCGCCAGCTGCATTATTCACTTAGCAACCTGGTAACTAAAAAACATGAAAAGGCCCATGAGGATGAAATACGCCGCAATATCCTGCGCCATTCCTACCTGCGCCAGAAAGAGATTTATTCAGGACTTATGGCCCTGCGGGAACAGGTCGAGCGGACAAGCCCCGGCAGCCCATGGCTTAATCCTGATTTGTACCCCGCCTTGAAAAAGGGTTTCCGGCTCTATTACAATCCGGCTCAAAAGCGATACGATTTCACCGACAAGCCCCCCGGCACCGGCTGGCAGCGGCTTAATACGGCAGGAGTATCTGAAAAATGGTCAGAAGAGGGCCAGGATGCCGCGTTCTGGGGTAATATAAGGTTAGACGGCCTGTTGTCGGCCGCCAGCTTTAAACAGTTAAAGGACGATCTTGAAGCGCAATTCACAAGTTTAAAAAAATTACCGCCCTACGGCCCTGAAATTCTTTATCAATTACGCGATTTCAGAATACTGGCCGGCCTTAAATATCTTATCGCCCTCTGCCACCAGATGGGCATCAAAAGCAATCTGCAGCCGGTACTGTCATTTCCCCTGGGCTCAAATGTCACCACCACCCTTGATATGGCCAGGGCCTATGAGAGCATTATAACCGGCTACAGTTACCACACCGGCCGCCAGGGCAGCGCTGAATCCCTTATGCTCATTAAACGAATTGAGAATTCCGATGGCGATGTAATCTATACCCCGGCTCACAGCAGAAAAAGAATCATCGACCCCCGGACCTCGCTGGCGGTATCCGATATTCTGCGTCATGTAGTGCGTTATGGCACCGGGCGTTATGCCTACAACCATATAAAACTGAGCAGTATGGATACCAACCGCGGCAAAATGCTGGCCGATCTTGACCTCCACCTGCCCCTGTTAGGCAAGACCGGAACCGCCAATGATTTCCGCAACGCCGCCTTTGTTGGTTATGTCCCCAGCTTAGGCGGCAGACATAAGGCCCTCAGTCTTAAAAACGGCACCACAATAGCCGTCTATACCGGTTTTGACAATAATCAACCCATGGTGCGCCACTCCAGCCATATGACCGGCTCCCAGGCAGCCCTCCCCCTATGGTCACTATTAGCCGCTCACCAGTTGAGCACAATTGCCGATAAAGTTGACCTTGGCGCCCTGTTTTTTGCCGGAGCCAAAGAAATACCACTTATCTACCCGGATCTGGGGCAGATTCACATTTCCACAGCAGCCGGGAACAAGATAATGCCTTCCGGTGATGAGGTTCTGCAGCCCTATAGCTATGATGCCAGCGATAAAACTCAAATTGGCCCGGATATGGTAAGTTTTGGGACCATAACCCCCTCCGGCCAGGTTCATCTGAACAGATATTTCAGACCATTCTGGAGAAACGCCGATGATAAAACGCAATAAGATACTAAACTGGTTTGGCGCCGTTCTAAGCATATTAATCAGCGGCTGCGCCTCAATGCCGAACATCCCCGTCTTTGGTTCAAAGCCGCCGGTTGCCGCTCGGACCACCGGCCCCCAGCCCGGCACTGCGGTACCGACGAAGCCTGAAAACACAATTTCCCCTCCTCCGCCTCCTGCCGAGAGTCCCTTCCCGGCTCCCGAAAAGACCAATATCCAGCCAGTCGGCCCGTCAGTGCCCGGCGAAAACCAGTTACAAAAGGCCATATCCGCTGAATCTCAACCAATGGTGCTTAAGTTCAACCAGGAGCGTCTCAGGTGGTATCAGGAAAAAGCCGGGGCATGGCAGCAATTACATACCGACCTTACCGAAACCATGGTAATGCCGATACCGCCGGAGTTTAATAATTGCCTGAACAAAGCAAGCACCCTGGTTAGAGACTATCAGGCGGCAGCCGCCAATCAACCAGAAGCTGCCCCCTCGATCAACAAATTATATCGTCTTGATATTAATTATTCAACCTCTGACTGTGAGGCGGTAAGGGCTGAAACCGCGGAGAATCTCCAGGCCGGCATTAAAAAATGGCGGCAGACAGCCATTCAGGAAGCCGAATCCCGGGTGCGGGAATATCTGCGCCAGGGCCGTCCGCAACAGGCCGTTCAAGCCTATACAGACTTCGTTAATCTCTACGGTCTCAAGGCGGTAAATCCAGATTTATCCAAGGCTTACGAACTGGCTCTTAAACGACTGGGCAGATTCAGAGAAGCCGCCGCTCTCCTCTCTGAATCCGGGAGCAAAAGGGGAATAGAGAATGAAATCAACCGCGCCGACCTTTTAATGGCTGCCGGCAGCGATGAGGAGGCCAGAACACTCTATAACGATCTAAGCCGGAAATTCGCGCGCACCCTTCAATATCAGGAGTGGGTTAAAAATCAGTTAGATATAATTAACCAGGATCAGAATTCCGATCTCTTTCCTGTATATATTAAGTTATTAGGGGCTTATTATCGAGCCGACGTCCATCAACCGGCACAGGATTTAAAAAGCGAACTGGCCCGTATCCAGGCAGTCGGCAGCGACGCCATGCGGGCCAACGCCGTCCTCATGACAAAAAAAATTGCGGCCATAACCACCCAATGGCGGCAAAGACAATTAAACCGGCTCGATGAACTGCTGGCAGGAGGAGAATTCACCAGGGCCTGGGCCCTGCTTGACAAGCTCAGCCCTCTGTTATCAGCAAGGGAGATCACCAACCTGCGCCAGAGAATAAAAGAGGCCGCGGATAACGCCAGACAACAGCAGATTATAGAGCAGAAAAGGCAGACAAATAAAGCATGGCAGCAGGCTCTTGATCTTCTTGACCGTCAGGAATACAAGGCAGCCATCCCCGCCTTTAGGGGGCTGTTAAACACGGTCTACGGGGCAGAGGCTCAGAAGAAATTAGCCGCCGCCTCCAATATGGCGGCAGCAGCCATGCGCCGTGAGGCCGCCGCCCTGTTTCTTAAAGCCGGGAGAACCTCCGACCCGCTGGCCGTTAAAAAGATAATGTTTCAGGCCAGAGATCTGTTACGCCAGGCCATAGCGGAATACCCGAACGTAAAAATTATTGATAAGATCAAACAAAACCTGCGGGCCTTAGACAAACAACTTGATAAATTTTCACAACATCAATAAAAAACTTGCCAAAAGGGCCAGAAATTTTGCAAACTAATAAATGATGGATTCGTCAAAAGTCCATCACTTACTAAAAAATGGCTTTTACAGAGGGAGAGAGTTCCTGCCTCATTTCCGGCAGACAGGAGTAACATAATATGTTGTAATTATTAGTCCAAGGGGATCATTTGGATCATTTCTCTACCTCGTCCACAATATTGGAGTGAATAATGGCTGAAGAAGTAAATACATTCGACAAGCTGCTTAATGACCTGGCCCTTAAAATAATGATGGTTGATCCCGGCGACCTGTCGGTGGTGGGCGATCTTATTCTGGATCTGGAGAATCTGGACAACACTCCCGACATTACCGGGAAATTCCCCAATCTCAAGCAAATGGCTCTTGATTTACGGGAGGTGCTGGGCAAAATTGTAATGACAGATATTGATGACAGCGCCGAAAATTTTGATATTGTCGGCCAATGTATCGGCCTGATGGAGGAAATATACCGCAAAAACGACAATGACCCGGAGAGCTTAGCCACCTTTAATAAATTATTGTCAACCCTGAGTTCTTCCCCGGCGGCAGTCGAAAATATAAAAGATTCATCACCGGCAGAGCAGACAGAAGCCACCCCGGCCGCCCCCCAGTCACCAGCCTCGACCGGCAAAGCCCCGGCAGCCGAGGTGCCGGATGGGCCGGTTATCCTCGACACCAGGCCTGATTCCCTCGATTTCATGGAGGATATGGAACTTTTAAGCGGTTTCATTGAAGAAACCAGGGAACATCTGGAATCCATTGAGGTAAATATACTTGATCTTGAAGACAATCCCGGCGACATGGAGATAATCAATAATATTTTCCGGCCGTTTCATACCATCAAAGGCGTATCCGGCTTCCTTAATCTCACTAATATCCAGAAACTGGCCCACAGTACCGAAAATCTCCTTGACGATGTCCGCAATAATATCAGGACCATGGACGAGAGTGTAATCGAAGTGGTCTTAAAGGTCGGTGACTGCCTGAAACTCATGATCGACAACCTGCAGGACACCATTGACAACGGTAGCGAATCCTACAAGAACTATGACATCTCCAATTATATACGCTGGGTAAAAAGAATTCAGGGCGCAGACGCGGTTGAGGAGTCAGCAGCGACAAGCCCGTCCCAGACGCCCGCGCCTCCAGTCCAGAGCGCGGAATCAGCATCAGCGGCCCCGGCCTCAACAGCCCCCCCGGCGGCCTCAACAGCACCGGGATCATCCCCGGCTCCGCCCACGGTCTCTACCTCTGATAATACCGCCACGGCCAAACCCAAGAGCAAGGCCAAAAAAGTAGGGGCCACCATCAAGGTGGACGTGGACAAATTAGACGGCCTGGTAAACGCCGTGGGCGAACTGGTTATCATGCAGACCATGGTGAGGGCCAATCCCCATATAACAGCCATCGCCGACCCGAAATTAAACAAAGATTTCGGCCAGTTATTCAGGATTACCAGCGAGTTGCAGAAAACATCCATGTCCATGCGCATGGTTCCCATCCGCCAGACCTTCCAGAAGATGATTCGTCTGGTACGTGACCTCTCCAAAAAAACCGGTAAACAGGCGAATCTGGTCATGGAAGGTGAAGAAACCGAAATCGACCGCAATATGGTGGATTCCATCTACGATCCTCTGGTTCACATGATGCGTAATTCCGTTGACCACGGTGTTCAGCTGCCGGAAGAGCGTATTCGCCTGGGCAAACCGAGCTACGGCACAGTCAGCCTCCGGGCCTATCAAAAGGGCGGCTATATGGTCATTGAGATCGAAGATGACGGCCAGGGCCTGAATACCGAAAAAATAAAACGCAAGGCCCTGGAACGCGGCCTGATTCAGGAATCAGACAATCTATCCGATCATGACCTCAACAATCTGGTCTTTCTGCCCGGATTTTCCACCGCCGACCAGATAACCGATGTCTCCGGACGCGGGGTGGGAATGGACGTAGTAAAAAAGGCCGTTGAAAAGCTGCGCGGCAAGGTAGATGTAATGAGTGAACCGGGCAAAGGCTCCATTTTCACCATCCGCCTGCCGCTGACCCTGGCCATTATTGACGGCATTATAGTTCAGGTCGGCACAGAACGTTATATTATCCCCACCATTGCCATTCGCGAATCATTCAGACCCCGGCACGAGGATTATAAAACTATCAAGGGCCAGGGGGAGACTCTGCTGGTGCGCGGCACCCTGGTACCCATCATCCGGCTCTATAAATATTTTAAGATCGGGGCCAGATATACGGATCCCTGCGAGGCCATTGTGGTGGTAGTGGAATCGGAAGGCAAACAGCGGGCCATTATGGTGGACGAGCTCTTAGGCAAGCAGGAGGTAGTCATCAAAAATCTGGGCGGCATCACCGATATTACCGGCGTGGCCGGCGGTACCATCTTAGGCGACGGCCGGGTTGGCCTGATTCTTGATCTTGCCGGTCTGGTTACCGCCAAGATGAACTACAACCTGGATATTCCGGCGGCAGAATCCAGGGAGAGTCCCGCCGTAGAGCAAGTGGCCGAAGCGGAGAATACAGCCGACAGCGGCAAGACAACTGAATCAGATTAGTTAAATCATGGAGGAAGAGGGTATGGCAGCAGAACAGACAGCGGCAACAGATAATACCGAAAACGGCTTAGGCGGTAAATATCTAACCTTCAGCCTGGGAAGCGAGGAGTATGGCGTCAAAATCATGAAAATTCGGGAAATTATCGGCATTATGGAGATAACCTCCGTGCCTCATACCCCTGAATACATCAAGGGGGTTATCAACCTCCGCGGCCGGGTCATCCCCATCCTCGAACTCAGACTGCGCTTTAATATGGCCACCAAGGAATACGACGATCGAACCTGTATAATCGTGGTCGAGGTCAACGGCCCCAGCGGCCCCATTATGATCGGCATGCTGGTGGATTCGGTCTCCGAGGTGGTTAATATTGACAGCGCCGATATTGAACCACCGCCGGAATTCGGCACCCCCACCGAGAGCGAAAATATCTTAGGTATGGGCAAAATCAAGGATGAGGTAAAAATACTCTTAGATGTTGACAAAATTGTTGGTGCCGGGGTACTGGAGCATCTTGAGGCCTCCGCTTAGGATCTGACTTATATGGCCACTCCTCTGACCGATACGGAATTCAAGAAATTCAGTGAACTGATTTACTCCCAGGTAGGGATATCACTGAAAAGTGAAAAAAAAGAACTCTTAAATGCGAGATTAGGCAAAAGACTTCGGATCACCGGAATCACTAATTTTAAAGATTATTACGATTTCATTAATCAGCCAGAACAGCGCGAAGCCGAATTTGTTAATTTTCTTGACAGCGTCTCCACCAATTTCACCAGTTTTTTCCGCGAAATAAGCCATTTTAACTACCTGCAGAAAAGCGTTTTGCCGGAATTAGCGGCCCAGAACAGGGAGGCCTTTTTCTGGTCATCGGCCTCATCTTCCGGCGAAGAACCCTACACTCTGGCCATGTTATTAAATGACTTCAGGGATAACCACCCCGGCTTCCGCTATAAAATTCTGGCAACTGACATTTCCACCAAGGTCTTGAATATGGCCCGGCGGGGAGTGTACGCTCTGGAGCAAACGACCAAAACACCGCCGGAATATCTCAAAAAATATTTTCAAAAGGGAGTTGGCCGTAATGCCGGCAAAGTAAAAATAAAGAATGAGCTGCTGCGCCAGGTAGAGTTCAAACGTTTTAACCTGATGGATAATTTCCCCTGGCGGGAGGAGATAGATGTTATATTCTGCCGTAACGTAATGATCTATTTTGACCGCCAGACCCAGCAGCGCCTGATAAAAAAATTCTATCAGTGCCTGAAGCCCGGCGGCTATCTCTTCATCGGCCATTCCGAGAGTATATCCAGTCTTCAGCACAATTTTCTCCAGACAGAGGCTACAACTTATAAAAAAAAATAATCTAACTATTCAGCGCTTATAATTTTGGACAGTTTGCGGAATACTTAATAGGTATAAAATAATAAGACAGGGAATATCACCCCAACTCCCGGAAAAATTACTCCCGGGACAGCCAAAAGAGATATTTATGAAAATAATTGTCGGAATTTCTGATATGCGGATCGGCACCAAACCGGACGATGTTTTAATTACCTATTCCCTGGGCTCGTGCATCGGGGTTGTACTCTGGGATCCAACCGTAAAGGTCGGAGCCCTGCTTCATTATATGCTGCCCGACTCCAATATTGACGCTAATAAGGCGGTTCAGAAACCATTCATGTTCGCTGACAAAGGTGTCCCTATGATGTTTAAGGAAATATATAAACACGGGGCCAAAAAATCCAATATGAGAGTCTATGTGGTAGGCGGCTCTCAGGTCATGGATGATTCCGGGATGTTCAACATCGGCAAACGGAACCAGATGATTATCCGCAAGATGTTTTTAAAAAACAATGTCATGGTCACCAGGGAGGACGTAGGCGGCAATGTCAACCGGACAATAAGCCTCGAGGTGGGAACCGGTCTGATCAAGATGAAGGTCTCCGGTAAAGGGGAGGTGACATTATGACCAGAATGGAAGAGATCATGAATATTGCCAATCATATCCCACCGTTCCCCAAGGTGGCCCTCCAGGTCATGAAGATGCTGGACAACCCGGAGGTCAAGGCCAGGGATCTGGCCAAGGTAATTCAGTACGATTCCGCCATTACCGCCAATCTTTTAAAAACCTGCAATGCCGCCTATTTTGGCTTGACCCGTAAGGTATCCTCCCTTGATGATGCCCTGGTGGTAGTGGGGCAGGATATTTTAAAGGACATTATCATCACCAGCAGCAGCGCCAGATTTTACAAAGGCGGAGCCGGAGATGGTTACCAGCTGGAGCAGGGCGAACTCTGGAAGCATTCAGTTGCCACCGCCATTATGGCCAAGATGATGGCCGCCCACTTTGATAAGGTTGACCCCAACGTCGCCTTCACCGCCGGGCTTCTCCATGATATAGGCAAGCGTTTTTTAAGCAGCTTCGTGGCCGATGAATTCACCAGGATTGTTAAACTGGCCTATGAATCAGGCGGCTCTTTCATTGAGGCTGAAATCAAGATCTTAGGCATGAGCCACGCCGATCTTGGCGCCAAAATCATGAAGAAATGGCAGTTTGATCAAGAGCTGATTTTAGCGGTTAAACAACATCATGATCCAGATGCTATTGACAAGGATCAGCTCACCGCCCTCGTGGCTCTGGCCAATACCCAGATTATGACCATTGGCATCGGAGTTGGCGCCGATGGCCTGACCAATAAAGTTCAGGGCGCGGGTCTGAAACATTACGGAATTACCGGCCGGGATCTGGAGATATATTTAGCCGGCTTAATGCTGGAGTTAGAAAAAGCGCAAGAGATGATGTCTCTTGCCGCTTAAGGGGGATCAATATGGCCTTTAATATTTTAATTGTTGATGACTCGGAAACCATGCGGACGGTAATCAAAAAAACCGTTAATATGTGCGGCATTGAGTTAGGTACGCTTCAGGAAGCAGGTAACGGCTTTGAGGCCCTGGAGATCATGGCCGAATACTGGGTTGATGTAGTCCTCTCCGATATCAACATGCCGGAGATGGGCGGGGTAGAGCTGCTACGAACCATGCAGGGCGATGAGGTTCTGAAAAAAATCCCCCTGATCTTTATCTCCACCGAATCCAGTCAGAGCCGCCAGGACGAGGCGGCAAGACTGGGAGCGGCGGGTTATATAAAAAAGCCTTTTTTACCGGAGCAGATCAGGGACATACTTTTAGAAGTTCTGAACAAGGCCTATGCCGGTAGAATGGCCAAGGAAGGCAACGCGTCCCCGGTGGATGATGAAGATGTAGACTTTTAAAGTTCAGCTGTATCAGATAAGGGGAGATTATGAATATAGAGACGATAAAAGAAAAGATGAACCAGGCGGCATCCCAGGTCTTCGGGGCCATGTACTTTACCCCGGTGGAACTGCTGGCTCAGGTTCCCCCGGAGCATAAATGGAACCTTGAGGAGAAATACATCAAGGCCGCCATCGCTTACAACGGCCCCCAGCAGGCCGCCCTGGAATTTTATTTTCCCATAACCCTGGGCATAAATATAGCCGCAGGGTTCACAGGGGTAGACGAAAACGCCTTAACTGACGACCAGATTATTGACACCATGCGCGAGGCCGCTAATATGATCACCGGCTCATTCCTGGGCATGATCGACCCAGAAGGAACCTGCCATTTAGGCATTCCCGAGGCCGAAATAGTGAACGATTTTTCACCGGCCCGGCTGACTGATTTTTCGGCCATGGCCTTGACATCAGACTTTGGATTCCTGTGGATCTTTTTTAAACCGAAATGAGACAGAAATACTCCCTGAAGTTACTATTCAACGTAATATAACAATAATAACAATAACCAACGGAGTGTAACTCAAAATTATTATGAGAAAGATAAGAGTACTGGTTGTTGATGATTCAGCGGTTGTCCGTAAGGTGTTCAGCGAAGAGCTGACCAGGGAAGGAGACATTGAAGTCGTGGGCACCGCCCCTGACCCTTACGTGGCACGGGACAAAATTGTCCAGCTTCATCCGGATGTTGTAACCCTGGATATCGAAATGCCGCGTATGGACGGTATCACCTTTCTCCGTAAATTAATGAAATATTTCCCCCTGCCGGTAATAATTGTCAGCTCTCTCACCAGAGCCGGGGGAGCCATAGCCATGGAGGCCATGGATATTGGAGCGGTGGAGGTTATATGTAAACCGGGTTCCGCCTATTCAGTGGGCGACATGAGCGTCCAGTTAGCCGAAAAAATCCGGGCCGCGGCCCGGATTAATGTCAAAACCATGCGGGCCAATACCGCCGCCCGCCCCCAGGCGGTAAAGAGACCCGCCCTGGCGATTACCAAGACCACCAATAAAATTATCGCCATCGGTTCATCAACCGGCGGTACCGAGGCCTTAAAACAGGTGCTGCCGCTCCTGCCGGCCAGTAGTCCGGGTGTATTGGTGGTACAGCATATGCCGCCCCATTTTACTACCCAGTTCGCCGCCCGCCTGAATGATTTATGCCAGATCAGGGTAAAGGAGGCCGCCGACGGTGATTCTGTTATCCCCGGCACCTGCCTGCTGGCTCCCGGTAATTTTCACATGGTTCTGCGGCGCAGCGGCGCCCGTTATTATGTCAATGTCAAAACCGGCCCCTTAGTCTGCCACCAGCGGCCGGCCGCCGATGTCCTCTTTAACTCCGTGGCCGCCTACGCCGGGAAAAACGCCATTGGAGTAATCATGACCGGCATGGGCCGGGACGGAGCCACCGGCATGCTGAAGATGAAGGAGGCCGGGGCCATGAATGTGGCCCAGAACGAAAAAAGCTGCGTGGTCTTCGGTATGCCTAAAGAAGCCATTGCCGCCGGCGGAGTCGATAAGATAGTACCCCTGGAACAAATTACCGAAACTGTCATTAATATGCTTTAGTATCATGCCCCCCGACAGCCGCAACCGTAAAATTTCAGTAAGCGCAGCAGGGCAGTGAAACGCTTACATTCTGAGATATTATAATGTCAAGAGTGTGGTTTATGAGGCGCTTACAAATTTTAAAGTGGCTCATTCTCCTCTCAGTTATCTGCTACAGCGCCGTAAGTGCCGCCTTCCTCCTGCTGCCCGGCTGGCTGGAGAACCAACTGCCGATAAACGTCAAACTCCAGATCGATCACCTGAGCCCATGGCAGGCGGCAGCCCACAACATAAGCATAGGCCCCAACCTTAAAATCGCCGCCCTGAACATAGATTACACCCCTGCCACCCTCAGTCACGGGCGGGTTAACAATATCAACGTCAATGGTGCCGTTTTAGAGCTGCCGTTATCCCGGGCCTCAGCCGCCAAATCTTCAGGCGCCCTGCCCTTTTCCTTTCAATATTTACAAATAACCAACAGCTTCCTGCGCTGTAAGTGGCAGGGCAGAACCCTGACAATACCCATTGAGATCACGGCGTTTTCAGACCCGGCAAAGCCCGGCCTTCTCAACATCGAGGCCAGATTATCTCCGCGGGGCCAGGAACAGATAATCAAGGGTGAATTAGATACAAAAACGATGCTCCTTAAGGCCGGCATCGTCGCCGGAGCCCCGCATCTCCTATATTTCAAAGATCTGCTGCCCAATATAGATCTAAGCGGCCAAATGACAGTCAAGGGTAGCCTGCTGGCCGCTTTAGCCCCCTTTATTATTCATAAATTAGTTCTAAATACCACCCTCACAGACACAAAGCTGAGCAAGGGTAATATCCAGCTCAGCAGCGGCAGAAACCCCTTTCACCTGCGGATTGAGGCCGCCGGGCAAACAGTCAAACTGCACAGCGGCTTCCTTGATCTACCCGCCACCGGGCTAAAAATAGGCGGCCTCAATATGCGGGTCAATCTCAAAAACGACCGGGCGGCAGGTTCATTCAGCATCAAACATTCACCAGCGGTTAAAACCGCTTTTTCTTTCCTGCCCTCCGAGCTTCCGGTTACATTCCAGGCCATCACCCGACCCAAAGCCCATTGGCGTCTGAACTGGTCAACCCCGGAGGAAGAGTTTGCCGGTCAGAGCCAGAGCCTCAAAGCGGCCGGCCGCTTTAAACTGAAGGGCAGGACCGCCCCCCATGGCAGCAAAACCTGGTTAAACATACGAATGGGGAAAATCAACCTGGGCGGCCTGCGGCTCTCGGGGATAAAGGCCGAACTGCCTTTTAAATGGCCGCCCACCGCCGGCAGCGATAAGGGCGAAATCACCATACCGGCCCTCAATTTTCAGAAACATAAATTAGGGAAAGCCAGGTTAGAGCTTACCGAGTTCAGGAAGGGCTTAGGGCTCTCCGGACGTTGGAATCTGCCCTGGGCCAACAGCTGTATTAATATTAATGGAGATGCAGACCTGTTTGGCACCCCGCCGCCCAGGGCCGAGATCAGCTTTAAAAATGGCTGCGTCAAGAGCCTGAACAATTTTAGTCTTGGCACGCTGAATCCCAAATTAACGGGCTTCAGCACTGATGGCGACATCAACCTTACGGGTGCCGTCAACTACAATAAACAGGGTTTAAAGAGTCATTTGCGCCTGAATCTGACCAATGTCCGTTTAACTGCCCCTGATTTTCAGCTACAAGGGGGCAATCTATCCCTCAATCTGACCAGCTTAGCCCCCTTAAAGAGCGCAGCCCGCCAGACATTAAGCTTTAAGGCCCTTAAAACAGGCGCTATATCACTTGCCGGCGGCCAGGTGGATTTCCAGATCGAATCACCAGATTCCATATTTGTAGAGAGAAGCGATCTCCAGTGGTGCGGCGGCCATGTATATACTCAGGCCATGCGTTTTTCCCCCAGAATTCATAATTATAACCTTATTCTCCATTGCGACCGCCTGCGGATCGCCAGTCTCCTCCGGCAGTTCGGAGTAAAAGAGGCCAGCGGCCGGGGACGGGTAAGCGGCCGCATCCCCATCATGATAAAAAACGGCCGTCTTCTGCCGCAGGAAGGATTCCTTTATTCCAGCCCCGGCGAGGGCGGCAACATCAAGGTCACGGGATTAGAGGCCATAACATCGGGAATACCGAAGGGCAGCCGGCAATCCGCCCAGCTTGACCTGGCCCGCGCGGCCCTGAAAGACTTTCACTATGACTGGGCCAGACTTGATCTGAACGTCCAGGGCAATGATCTGGTAATGCGAATGCAGGTTAACGGCAAGCCAGCCGGCGTACTGCCCTTTATCTTCAAGCGAAAAATCGGAGTCTTCGTGCGGGTAAAGGGCAATAATCCCGGCTCCCGGTTTCAGGGAATCAAATTAGATGTTAATTTCCGTCTTCCGTTGACCAGAATTTTAGATTATGGTAGCGCCATAAAGGCTGTTAAAGACCAGATAGAGGGGGGAGGACAATGAAGATGAAAACTGTGATTGGCGTTATTTTCGCGACACTGATGCTGGCTGGTTGCGGCACCATTAATACAAACAGTAACATCAACCTGAAACCCATTGAGATAAAGCCCATTCATATAACCATTGACATCAATTTAAAGGTCGATAAAGCCCTGGATAATTTTTTCGGCGATCTTGACAAAACAGCCAAATAAAAAACCATACGGGAGGGAATAAGCTATGAAAACAAGACAACTCAGCCTGGCCTTGTTACTGATTATGATATTCTGCGGTCAGGCCCTGGCCGGCGGCCGGCAGATAATGGCCCGTATGAAGGCCAGGCTGCCGGAGATCAGCAGATTAAAGGCCGCCGGGATTATCGGCGAAAGCAAGGACGGTTATCTGTTCAAGCTCAAAAAAGCAGCCGCAGACAACAAAATAGTCCAGGCTGAAAATACAGACCGCCGTCTCGTCTATACCGCTATTGCAAGACAGCAGGGAGTAACTCCTGAACTCGTGGGCCGGAGGCGAGCCTTACAAATCAAGCAGTTAGCCAGACCAGGCACCTGGTTACAGGCTCAAAATGGTCAATGGTATCAAAAAAAGTAAAAAGGGCTAAAAAAACAAGTATACACTATATATAGTGTCTGTTCATCTATCGCCCACGACATATTGGGCAACAAAGAGCTTTACAACTTAAAACAGTAGTTTTATCCATCTAACTAATGGATAATATTTAAAAAAAAACTTGCCTTTTAATCATTTATACCATTAAAATCAATAACAGTGGCTGTACTCTCTTTAAATTTTACCTCTCACCTCAGCAAACAAGATAATATGAAGCCAATAATCAAGTTATTTCTTACCTTTCTGGCCCTTTCATTTATCTGGCAGAACAACGCCCAGGCCGCCCCCCATATCCTCCTTACCAATCAATATAAATTCACGGCACGTTCCACCGTCAAAACCGCGGCCCGTGGTCACAACAGCCTGATCCTGCTCAACGACAGTAAGACGCTGGTAAAACGACGGCCCATGGGGTATTATTTCCGGCGCATCTCTAAAACAGTCCGCCGGGAAATATCTGCCAAAAGCGCCATGGTCATGGATGCCATGAGCGGCGATATTCTTTATTCCCGTAACCCCGACCTGCCGCGCCAGCCGGCCAGCACCATAAAGGTTCTCACCGGGATAATCGCCATTGACTCCCTGCATAAAAACGATCTGGTACCTGTCAGTCGTTACGCGGCCAGAATGCCGCGCTCCAAAATATATCTCCGCCCGGGACATGAATATAAAGCCAATGATCTGATAAACGCCCTGCTCTTAGTCTCGGCCAACGATGCCAGTGTGGCCCTGGCCGAAAGAATCGGCGGCACGGAAAAAACATTTTCCCGTCTGATGACGGCCCGGGCCAGAAGTTTCGGGGCCACAAACACGGTCTGCAAATCAGCCAGCGGCCTGACCCACCGCGGCCAGCATACCACTGCCCGCGATCTGGCCAAAATATTCAATCACGCCATGCAGAATCCAGTCTTTGCCAAAACCATGGAACGTATCAGATATAGAGCCAGTTCCGGCCAGCTTTTTACCACCCATAACAAGGCTCTTTGGCGGGTCCGAGGTGCCGTGGGCGGCAAAACCGGCTATACGGCCAGGGCCAGACAGACCTATGTAGGGTCATTCCGGCGCAATAACCACGAACTGGTAGTAGCCATCATGGGCAGTGAAACCATGTGGAACGATATAAAATATCTGGTTCAATACGGCTTTGCCAAAGAAAAGCTCCAGGATCGTGAGAGAATGGCGCTTAGAACCAACGAAAAACTGCTGCGCCATTTCAAACTGGTTGATTTTACCACCGACAGCAGAAGGCCACTTCATATTGCCACGGTACTGCGGTAAAAGCCCATCCCGAATCTAATGCCCGCGGCCAAAGAGGACGTCCGGCAGACCCTGGCGGGTATTCCAGCTAATCCCGCTCAACATGGCCGCCTGGCCCAGGAATTACGGCGCCTGACAGAATATAACCGGGCCGCGAATCTCTTTATTACTCCCGCCCCCATCCTCTCCCAGATCAGGATTAACGCCCTTATTGACGGCAAAAAAGTCATTATGCCCGCCGCCGGCTTACGGGAAGGCTTTTACCTTCTGACCCCCTATACCATTCCCTTTCCCAAACTGACCCTGGCGGTGAGTCTCAAAGGACTGAGCAGTTTCGGCCGCCGTTTACACTACCATGACCTGGAAGACCTTAAAATTGACCTCCTGATTACCGAGGCCCTGGCCGTCAGTGAGAAGGGAGAAAGACTGGGCGGGGGTGACGGTTTTTTCGATCTCTCCTGTGCCGCTCTTAGCGCCAGCCATGCCCTGAACGTCAGCCCTGAGATCTGCGCGGTCATTGACAATAAATCCCGATTCGTCAAATCCCTGCCCACCGCCCCCTGGGACGTGCCGATAAACATTCTGCTCAGCCCCTCCGGCAGTCAAGCGCTCTACAAGGGCTTTCAGGCCCCTGATTTAGACTGGCGGCAGATTCCCCCCAAAAGGATAAAAAGACTGACCCCGCTCTGGGACATTAAACGACAAAAGCCGCCGTCTGCCAGCCCAGAGCCTGCCGCCGCCTGCCACTGCCGAGAATAAACAGCAGGCTGCAAACGGCAAAGACCATAACAAAAATGCCATTGATAAGAAAAGAAGCGGGATAACCCCAGTAACGGTTTACCAGCCCGGCTCCAAGCGCGGCGGCAAAGGTGGCGGTTGTGCGCACTGCGTACATAAAACCGGCACTGCCCCCAAGACGGGCAGCAGGGAAAAACATACTGACCAGAACACTCAACTCCAGCATGGCCAGGGTATCGCCCATGGTATGCAGTATCCTGATAACAATTACGGAAAGCAGACCGCCGGCCAAAGCGGTGAAGGCCTGGAACAGGCCGGAGATACCCAGCCCGGCCAGCAGAAAAATAAATATGGAATCATGACGGTCATGGAGACGGCCGACAAAAGGCACCATGAGGGCCATCCAAAGCCCGATACAGGTAAAAACCATACCGATAGTCCGGGACGAAAGGGCCAGATTTTCCTTCAAAAGCAGGGAAAACGAGGTCTGTTCCACTCCGAAATGGGTACCAAGAACAAAGACGCAGGCGGTGAGCAGCAGGGCTTTGGGGCGCTTCAGGTCATAGATATACTGGCGAAATGAAAAATCAATGGGCGGACAGTCGCTGAGGGCCCAGGAGACGGCAAAAATCAACAGACTAATCACGAAAGCCCCCATAAAGAGGGCCCAGGGCGCATAACTAAGCAGATAACCGCCGGCCAGCGGCCCCAGGCCAAAGCCGAGATAGGTGCTGAATTGATACATCCCGATACGGCGCCCCCGCTGCTCCTGGCCGAATATCTTCAGGAACAGAGATTCACTGACTACAATCAGAGCCGCCACCCCAAAACCGCTCAGACCAATTGCCCCCATGAGGGGCCAGAACATGACATGAGTGGCAAGACAGCTGAGAGCGGCAAAAGAGAGGGCAAAGAGCAGGGCTCCGGCCATGAGGGTATAACGAGGTGAAAAAACATCGGAAAAGGCCCCCATGGGCAGCATCAAAGCCATGGAGGTGAGTGAGTAAAGACTGATGGCCAGACCTATATCAAAATCGGCAAAGCCCGCGCCCTTCAAAAAAACCGGCATGTAGGCCAGAATCATCCAATGACAAAAATAAATCAGAAAGCGCAGGATAACAGCAAGATATAACTGACCAGGCCGCTGAACAGACATCTTTTCTTATGCCTTATTCTCTTTAAATATCGGCTCCATACCACATAATTCGCCATAACGGGCAATCTGAGTCTGATACTCCCTGACGTATGGACAATCCCAGACCGCCAACAATTTGCGCCGCCCGACATAACGAGGCAAATCGCCCTTACCAACCCAGCCGTCTTCCTCAAGGACATAGGGGAAAATCTGCGGTTTACGGCAGACCTCGGGCCGTTGTTCATAAACCGCGCAAAAACCGTCAGCGGCCAGATTGGGGCAGACACTCTCAGACGGTAGAACCATGCTCCAGCCCCGCCGCCAGCGCAGAAGAAACGGGGCATCACTCTGATAAAAAGGGCGGCCGTCTAAAAGCGGGGCGGGATCAGCGTATATATCGCCGTCTATAGCCCCATCAACACGGCGCTGCCCGGCAAAGCCGTTTAATTCATCCTCTGTCAGAGGAATATCAAAAAAGTTGTGGCGGCTGTGGCTTCCGGGGCCGGTACAGCAGAGGTCACAGCCCCGGCCGCCGCAGAGAAGACTGTTTATTTCCTCCAGCTCCAGGGACATTATCCTTTGCGCTATCCACAGTTCAACCGCCTCTACACGCAGACATTCGCCTCCTCTGCCATCGACAATCCGATAATTCAGAGGACTGTTATTCTTTAAGCACTCTATCTCCCTGAGAATATCTTTCTCCGCGTATATAAGAGCCGCCGGATCAGTATAATGACAGCCATTTGTGTCAATGTCCGCGGGCAGCTCGGCCAACAGCTCCCCAATCCCGGCAAAGGGACCGGTGAGATAAAGCATCTCAATGAGAGAAATTAAGGGCAGCAGCGGGCGTTCCAGACGGCGGAGTGCTTTTTCGGCGGCGGTTGCCATGGTTATACTTGACCTTATAAAGTGTTTTTTGTATCTTCAAGCGATTCAGTAAATTAGTAATAAACCATAAATTAATAATTTTGTCCGCCTCAAATACTGTTTCCCCACAATATACCAGAACAATAACATAATGGATGATTTACAAAAGCAGTCCCTCACCGAGCATCTGACCGAACTGCGTCGATGCCTCATTAATATTATTATCGCCGTTATTGTTGGTTTCGGGGTAGCATATTATTTCAGCGAGGATATCGGCCGCTGGTTTTTAGAACCCCTCTATGAGGTTCTGCCCAAAGGCTCTTCACTGATCTTCATCTCTTACCAGGAAGCCTTTTTTTTTACCTAAAATTAGCCCTCACCGCCGGAATTCTGCTGGCCACTCCGGTTATTTTTTACCAGATATGGAGTTTCGTGGCCCCCGGCCTTTACCAGCATGAAAAACGGGTTCTGCTGCCCTTTTCCATCCTCTCCGCCTTCTGCTTCATCGGTGGTTCCGCCTTTGGCTTTCTGGTAATCTTCCCACCGGCCTTTCATTTTTTAACCAGCTACACCAATTCCTATCTCTCCCCCATGCCCACGGTCAAGGAGTATTTTTCCTTAAGCCTCAGGCTCCTGCTGGCCTTTGGCTTTATATTTGAAATGCCTGTATTTATGGTATTATTAGCCAAAATCGGCATAGTCAACACTAAATTATTAAGGAAAAACCGCAAATACGCCTTCCTCATCTCCTTTGTAATCGCGGCCGTCGTTACCCCCACCCCGGATGTGGTGAACCAGTTCCTCATGGCCGCCCCCATGGTTATTCTTTATGAGGTGAGTATAATCGCCATCTGGATATTTGCCCGTAAGCCTATAACTCACCAGGAAGATCATGATTAATACGTAAGCGTTCCATGAGTACCCTGCTGCACGTACTTAATTCCCCCAGTATACAGAGGGTAGTGTCTTGTATGTACCAATAGCTTAACTTTTCCGGCTGCTAACTTCAGTCGCCGTCCATCTCCGTCAGGGACTCCGGCAGCCCCTCAACAAAGGCCTTTATCTCATCCCGTACCCGCCGGTAATGATTAAGTGCTTCAGCCTCATTTCGGGCCCCGGCCGCCAGACTGGGCGGATCATCGAAACCAGCATGAATCTTCGGACCGGGGAAAAACGGGCAGGTCTCATTGGCGTGACCGCAGAGGGTTATGACATAATCAAACTCCGTAACTGTCAGTTCATCAATCAAAGTTGACTGCTGACCAGAGATATCCACCCCCGCCTCGGCCATTACCTTGACGGCAGAGGGATTCAAACCGTGTTTTTCAATACCGGCCGACCAGGCCTCAAAGATATCACTTTTCAGATGCCTGGCCCAGCCCTCGGCCATTTGACTACGGCAGGAATTGCCGGTACACAAGAATAATATTTTCATATAATCATACCTGACTTTTACAACTCACATGGCGGATACCAGCGGAAGTTTCCTTAATGAAAGGAAAATACTTTTTTCTAAAGTATAAGGCCACACTCACCAGAGAGATAAGCACCGGCACCTCAACAAGGGGGCCGATAACCGCGGCAAAGGCCTCACCTGAATTAATCCCGAAAACAGCGACAGCCACGGCAATAGCCAGTTCAAAATTATTGGAGGCGGCGGTAAAGGACAGAGTAGCGGCCTGTTCATAGGTAGCCCCGGCCCGGCGGGACATGAAAAAGGAAAGCATAAACATTATCAGGAAATAGATGGAGAGCGGAATAGCGATCCGTACCACATCCATGGGTAACTGAACAATATATTCCCCTTTAAGGGAAAACATGACCAGAATAGTAAAAAGCAGAAAGATTAGAGTCAAGGGGCTGATCCTGGGGATAAACTGTTCCTGGTACCACTTCTCTCCCTTCAGTTTGATTCCTGTAAAACGGCTCAACATCCCGGCTACAAAGGGAATACCAAGATAAATAAATACCGTTTTGGCAATCTCGACCATGGATATATTAACAATAACGCCCGTAATCCCAAACCATTCAGGCAGGACAGTAATGAATATCCAGGCATAGACCGAAAATAAAAGGATCTGAAAAACCGAATTAAAGGCCACCAGCCCGGCGCAGTAGTCACTGTCACCGTCAGCCAGATCATTCCAGACTATAACCATGGCGATACAGCGGGCCAGACCGATGAGAATAAGCCCCACCATATAGTCACGATGACCGGAAAGAAAGGTAATAGCAAGAGCAAACATCAGCACAGGGCCAATAATCCAGTTCTGCGTCAGCGAGAGGGCAAGAACTTTGAAATCACGAAAGACCTCGGGCAACTTCTCATAACGCACCTTGGCAAGAGGCGGATACATCATCAGGATAAGCCCCAGGGCAATGGGAATATTGGTAGTACCCACCTGAAATTTATTGATCACCCCCTGAATGTTTGGATAAAGCCACCCCGTTGTGACCCCGGCCAGCATGCTTAAAAATATCCACAGGGTTAAAAATCGATCGATAAATGATAATTTTCTTTCTGCCGCAGTCATTTTATTAATCCTTATTTTATTGTAATTATTCAGCCAGTCAACCGTGGTTATCGCTAATTCTTTTAAAAACAACCGCAATAAACAAATATCCAGAATCCTGGAAAATGACTGGAAAGCGAAAGCGCGCATAACAATATATCTGCATATGCGGATACCTGCAAGTAAAAAGTTATCTTCTCCCCATTCAGGTTGACAAGCATACTTTTGATTTGTATGAATATAGCAGTCGGTTCTGGTAAAATACTAAATCAGGCAGGCACTGAGCCAATTGCCATAAGCGATATTTTGCCAGGGATGCAAACAAACATAATTTTAAGATTTCCCCCCAGGATCTGGAACAAAATGTTAAAAGCCGGCAACAACTCCCTTATCGCCTGTCACGATTGCGATCTTCTTTTTCGCGCCCGGCCATTACGAAACAACGAGCGGGCCGCCTGTCCCCGTTGCGGGGCGGTCTTGTACCATAAAAGACCGCAGACCATAAACAGGGCTCTAATTTACTCTCTCACGGCTCTGATTTTTTTTGGCCTGGCAAAC
This sequence comes from Desulfobacterota bacterium M19, assembly GCA_048820955.1. Classification (GTDB taxonomy): domain Bacteria; phylum Desulfobacterota; class Desulfobulbia; order Desulfobulbales; family VMSU01; genus JAADIV01. The sequence goes on from JBMERE010000002.1 coordinate 206,974, forward strand.
AGCTTCCCCTTTATGACCTTTCAGCTGCAAGGCCGTGAGCAGGTTACATTTCTGACTTCCGGGGGATTTGAATTATTACAGCAGGGCTTCTGGGGCCTGGGAGTTTTAGTGCTTGCCGTCGGGGTCTTGCTGCCCCTCCTGAAAATTATCGGCACACTTTATGTCCTCCTGCCTTTAGAATTTAATCTCGTGGCCTGGAAAGCAAAAGAAACCTTTAAGCTTGTCGAGGCCATCACCCCCTGGGCCATGATGGAGGTTCTAATGCTTGGGGTCATCGTCGCCTATGTAAAGTTAATTGATATAACCACGATTGTGCTGGGGACGTCACTATACTCCTTCGCGGCTCTTATTATCTTTATGACCCTGAGCACCGCGGCTCTGGAACCCATAGAGGTCTGGACAAGACTGGAGCAAGGGGCATAATGAAAGGGACTGCCGTTACAGCGCTCAGCGCCTCTCTGCTCAGCTGCCGTACCTGCCACAAATTAAATCAGGCCAGACACCTCCCCAGGGGCTGTCACCAGCGGTGTTCACGCTGCGGAACAAGACTCTATTTCCGCAAGCCCAACAGCCTGGCCCGCTCCTGGGCCTTGACTTTAACCGCCCTTATTCTCTACATTCCCGCCAACCTGTTACCGGTTATGACCGTAATTTCATATGGCAGGGGCAAACCGAATACTATCCTGAGCGGGGTTATCCATCTAATAGCGGCCGGAATGTATCCCATTGCTCTAATAGTCTTTGTCGCCAGTATTATTGTTCCCATTGTCAAGCTCATTGCCATTATCTGTTTACTTGTTTCAGTACAGAAAAAATCCAGCTGGCACCCGAGACAGCGAACCATGTTATATAGAGTAACCGAAGGGATCGGCCGCTGGTCGATGCTTGACATCTTTGTAATCGGCATCCTCACCGCCCTGGTTAAACTTGGTTCAATAGCCACCATCGAACCAGGCCCGGGAGCTGTATTCTTTGCCGGTGTCGTCATAACCACAATACTGGCGGCCATGAGCTTTGACCCAAGACTGATATGGGATGCCATGGAGGGGAAACAATGACCGAGCAGCACCAGCTGCGGATAGATGATTTACCAGAGGCAGTGGTGGAAAAGCCCCGCGCCATTCCCATCATCTGGTTAATTCCCCTGATCGCGGCCCTCATCGGCGGCTGGCTGGCCTATAAGACCATCTCCGAGCGCGGGCCCACCATCACAATCACCTTTAAAGACGCTTCAGGTCTTGAGGCGGGCAAAACCAAGATTAAATACAAATCGGTAATTCTGGGAGAAGTCCAGAAAATAGAAATAAAAAATCTTTCCAGCATTACCGTAACCGCCAAAATAGATAAATCCGGCGCAAAGTTCATGTCCAAAAACACCAGATTCTGGGTAGTCCGTCCTCGAATTGGCGGCAGCCGGATTTCCGGGCTTGAGACCATAGTGTCAGGGGTCTATATCAGCATTGATCCCCGGCCAGGCCCTCCGGCCCTGACCTTTAAAGGGCTTGAGAATCCTCCTGGAGTACTGGCAGATGAGCATGGCACCCAGTTCAAACTTCATGCGGCTGATCTCGGTTCTGCTTTTCCCGGTACAGCAATTATGCACCGCGGCGTTAAGGTGGGACGGGTGGTGAATTATAAACTCGCTCAGAGCGGTGACGGGGTAATCATCGGCATTTTTATTAAATCGCCCTACGATTTGTTAGTGAGAGACACAAGCCAATTCTGGCAGGTAACAGGAATTGACATTTCCTACGGTATAGAAGGTCTGGATATCAATATCCAGTCCCTTGCCACATTAATCTCCGGAGGTATTTCTTTTAACACGCCCGTCACCGCCAGTGCTTCCAGTCAACCGAGCAAACCGGGGACTACTTTTAAATTATTCAAGAATTTTAAAAGTATCGGTGAATCTAAATACGTCAAGAAGATTCCCTACCTTTTACGATTCAATGAATCTTTGAGAGGCCTGGCTGAAGGGGCACCAGTGGAATTCAGGGGTATCAAGGTCGGCCAGGTCACAGACATGAGCATTGTCTTTGACCCCAAAACCATGAATATAGAAACCCCGGTTGTCGTTGAACTTGAGCCGGAACGTCTACTCGCTTCCAGTTTTCTTAAAACTCATACGCCTGAAGAGTTAGCGGCCCTCATGGTCCAACGCGGTATGAGGGCGCAATTAAAGACGGGCAGCCTGCTGACAGGACAACTATTCATCGAATTAGACGTTCATCCCAATCTTCCGGAAAAGAAGTTGCTGATGAGCGGCAAATACCCGGAAATCCCCACTATTCCCTCCACCATGGATACATTACGAAGAAATACTGCTGATGTATTGGCGGAAATACATAAAATTCCCTTCAATAAAATAGGCCGTGAACTGCTGAAAACCATCCAGGGAGCCAACCGTCTCACCAATTCTCCTGATCTGTTAAAGGCCGTTCACACCTTAAACACCACCCTTGACGAAATTCATGAATTGGCGCGGGCAGACGGCCCCTTAAGCAAAAGTTTCAATAATCTCAACACACTGAGCCGACATCTGAATACCAGGGTTATCAAATTAGATAAAAGTATTGAAAAGACTCTAAGCGCTGTTCGTTCCGCCATGCAGATCGCGCGGCCCGACTCACCCGCCGCCGTAAATCTTGTAACAGCCTTAAATGAATTGTCGGCCGCCGCCCGCTCAGTTCGAAATCTCGCCGATTATCTTGAGAGACACCCCGAAGCATTGCTTCATGGCAAAGGCAGAGAAAAAACTAAATGAAAAAAACACCTATACTGATAATATTAAGCGCCCTGATAATGAGTTTATCCGGCTGTGCCGCAACTCAAGACACCCGATTTTATCTATTAAGTGCATTGCCCCGGACAGCAGCCGTCAGCCAGGTAAAAAAGACAGGACTTTCTTTAGGAATCGGCCCGGTCAATATCCCTGAATATCTTGATCGGCCTCAGATAGTCACCCGCTCCAGCCGCAACGCGCTGAGGCTGTCGGAATTCCATAACTGGGCGGAGCAGCTTAAAATTAACATTGCTCAGGTAACAGCGGAAAATCTCTCTATTCTGTTAGCCACCGATCAGGTTAAGCTCTACCCCTGGCCGCAGTCAGATTCAATAGATTACCAAGTGATAATAAATGTTATTCAATTTGAAAGAAATCCAGCGGGAGATGCAGTGCTGCTGGCCCGCTGGAGCATTCTAAACGGCATGGGAAAAGCGGTGTTAGCGGAGAGAACCACACATATAACCGTGCGGCCAAAAGGGCGGGATTACAAATCATTGGCGGGGGCACTTAGTGAATCCCTGGCAGACTTCAGCAGGGAAATTGCTGAAGCCATAAAGCCCCTGTGCAGGAAGGGGAGCTGAAACAACGTAAACGCTCCATGAACAACACCGAAATACCGGGAAACAACATTCAGGCCAAGACAGGGAGGTTGCGGCAAACGCCAGGGGAAGTAAAAAACGTTTACCACTTCCAGCCCACCCCAGCCCGAATTTTGACGGCATCACAAGAAGTCCGATCCCACCATATTATAGATATCGAACTTTTTGTTTCATGACAGGCATGTTAACTACGATGCCGTCCAGAGACTTTTTACAACACCATCATTTATCTTTATCGGCGCTCTTCATCATATCATCGAGTTTTTCACTCTTCTGCGCCATGGCGGTATCAGCAGTAACTCCTTCAGGTTTTCCAACATACTGAGCCCTCTCATCCGGAGTCATGCTTTTTACCCTTTTCTGCCACTCCGCTTTAAAGGCTTCACGATCAACCTTTGAGGGTTCATTCTGGATGGTTCCACGCATGGCTGCCAGTTCTCCGGTGGTCATACTCTGGTAATCAGCCGCAAAGGCAGACCCGCATGCCATACCAACAATCAGTAAGGCGACACTTAGTTTTTTGGCTTCTTTCAACATGACGTTTTCCTCTTTTATAATGATTAGTCATTTACAGATACCAGATCATTAACGCCGGCTAAGCAGGCCGTTATTGTTCAACCGGCCCCACATGCCAGCGGCGCTTAGACTGGAACTGCGATTCAATGCAAGACATACCATACACAAAGCGTGCCAATTATTGAATTTTAAGCTAACCTATTGATTCTAAAGCCATATTACGATAAGCCCTCACAAATTGTTTTTACCCATTATTAAATAACTGTCCGTGATTAAATACAGCCACAGCTCACAAAACCAATTCAACCCGATAATAAATACCAATGTTTTTGTCCCCAGCCTGCTTAATACACAAGATAAAGGCCTTAGCTTATCAATTTTACTCAACAATCCATTAATATTTTCAAGGCGGTAAAGATGTCTCAAGATGGCTACACGGCCAGAAGTGTGTTTATGGGGCACCTATGCTTTTTACAAGTCAATAACGTATAAGTTTCGCAAAAAGCAGCACCCACGGTGTACCGTGCAGAAAGAAGTCAAACCAGTCCAGAGGACGGATCAACCGGCCATGGAACAGCATCTGCAGCTTTTCCCATATATGAGGGGGATTGAAAGGGGCCAGTCCCAGGGTCAGACAGGCTATAATGAGGATGGAAAGTGGTATTTTATCAAGGAAATTCAACAGTTCATATCCAAATTTTTTACAGAGCTGCCAGCAGGGCAAATTCTTAACAGAACAACTAAGGGAGCGACACCGCAGTTAACTCAGCGTTACCATACTTTCTCAAACATGGCAAATACTGGAAGAATATGTTTTTGTAGAATCATATTGCGGATTATTATTAATGATGGACTTTTCGTTTTATGACAAGCATGTTAACTACGCAAGTAGCCCCATATACACTCTTGGTAAGCGCTCCATGAACACCCTGCTGCACGCATACGATCGTCGTATAAAAGCGATACCGCTCAGGGACGTAAGCAATATGCACGTTGACCGGGTGCAGGGTGGTGTTCACAGAGCGCTTACTTAACTACAACGCCATCCCCTTGACAAACCCGCTAAAGGTGAACATTAGCTCATATGTAAATTTCGGCAAAAGCAGCAAACTGTTATACAACACATTTTCAGCCGAATATCGCGACAAAATCCAGGCACCCCTGGAAAACAACACCATTAACGCTTAAATTCACGGTCAATGAAAATTATATCTCGGTATATGCCCACCACCCTTTACGCCGCCATCATCAGCATGCTCATGGCCGGCTGCGCCGCCGTGGGGCCGGACTACAGCAAACCGGTAATGCCCGTACCGAACAGCTGGCACACAAAACTGCAGGATGGATTGAGCGCCGGGCAGCCGCTCCGTCTGGCTCACTGGTGGACAGTCTTCCATGATCCCGTCCTCTCAAACCTTATTAAACGGGCGGCGGCACGTAATCTTGACCTCAAAAAAGCCCGGGTCAGACTGTTAGAAGCCCGAGCCAGACAAACCATGAGCCGCGGCCCCCTCTTCCCCGCCCTCAACACCTCGGGCTCCGTCACCAAAAACCGCGCTCACAACCGCGAAACTAATCTCTATAATGCCGGTTTTGATGCCGTCTGGGAGCTGGATATTTTCGGGGGCGTCCGGCGCTCCGTAGAGGCGGCAACCGCTGATCTGCAGGCCGACCGGGAAGACCTGCGTGATATTCTCGTCAGCCTGCTGGCCGAAGTGTGCCGGAACTACATTGATGTCCGCACCTACCAGGTTAGACTGACACTGACGGCAGAGAACATTAAAACTCAGCAGAAAAGTTTACAGCTGGTCAGATCACGCTATGAAAGCGGGCTTGTCACTGATCTGGATATCCAGCAGGCCACTTACAGCCTGGAAAACAGCCGGGCTCAGGTACCGGCTCTGCGTACCGGACTGAATGTTGCGCAAAACCGCCTGGCCTTACTGTTAGACCTGCCGCCCGGTGCCCTGGATAAGCAGCTGCGGCAAAGGGAGCCCATTCCATCAGCCCCGCCGCGGGTGGCCGTGGGGATACCGGCCGACCTTATCCGGCGCCGCCCTGATATCCGCCGGGCAGAACGCCGCCTGGCCGCCCAGTCCGCCCGGGTAGGAGTGGCCGCCGCCGCGCTTTACCCGGCCCTTAAACTGCACGGCTCCATCAGCTTTGAGGCCTTGACGTTCAATAACCTGTTTGATTCCATCAACCGCACCTCCGGTTTTGGCCCCGCTGTCAGCTGGCCCATATTTGATGCCGGGCAAATCAGAGCCAATATCAAGGCCCGGTCAGCCGTGCGGGAACAATATTTTATCCAATATGAATCCACCGTACTCACGGCCCTTAACGAAGTAGAAAACGCCCTCACCGCCTACACTAATGAACAAAATCAGGCCCGGCACTTAAAACTCTCGGCCGCTGCCGCTGAAAAATCACTGAAACTGGCCAGAATAAGATATACAAGCGGACTCACCAACTTTACAGCGGTTTTAAATGCCCAGGAATCTCTGCTTGCCATCCAGGATCAGACGGCCCGGAGCGCCGGCACTTTAAGCGCCGATCTGGTACGGATTTACAAAGCACTTGGCGGCGGCTGGACTTCACAGACCGCCACTCACAGCCCAGCGGCCCGACATAAGGAATCGCCCCATGAATAAAGTAGAAACAGAGCAGGATAACGCCCTGGCCGAAGCATTAAAACTCGGTTCTCCCCCCGCTCGTAAGCGGCATCTCAAAAAAATACTGATCTGGGGGGTAGTGCTGCTGGCGGCAGCCTTTGGCCTGCTGCGCTGGAGCAGCAGTGACAATGATACAATCCAGTTTAAGACCCAGCCCGTTAGACGGGGAAATATTACGGTGACCGTCACCGCCACCGGCAACCTGGCCCCCACAAATCAGGTTGAGGTGGGCAGCGAACTATCGGGCATAGTCCGGGAGGTAACGGTTGATTATAATGACCGGGTTAAGGTCGGAGAGGTTCTGGCCCGTCTGGACACCACGAGGCTCAAGGCCCAGGTTCTGCAGTCAAAGGCCGCCCTGACCTCAGCTCGGGCCAACCTGCTGCAGACCAGGGCCACGACGAGAGAAACACGACTCGAGCTCCAGCGTTTACGGGAGGCCCAGGCGCGCAGTAATAAACAGGCGGTCTCAGTACATGATTTAGACGCGGCTCAAGCCGCTCTGGAACGGGCAAAAGCTAATCAGGACAGTGCCGAAGCCGCTATCGCGCAGGCAAAGGCCACCCTGGAGATCAACCAGACCGATTTAGGTAAATTAAAGATCGTCTCCCCGATTAACGGCGTTGTCCTGGCCCGTTCGGTGGATCCAGGCCAGACCGTAGCCGCCTCTCTCCAGGCCCCGGTTCTCTTTACCCTGGCAGAGGATCTCACCAGGATGGAGCTCCATGTGGACGTGGATGAGGCCGATGTGGGACAGGTTAAAAAGGGCCAGAAGGCCACTTTCACGGTGGATGCCTACCCAAACCGCATCTTTCCGGCCCGCATCACCCAGGTGCGTTACGACTCCAGAACCGTAGCCGGTGTGGTCAGCTACGAGACCGTGCTGGATGTCAGAAACAGCGACCTGTCATTACGGCCCGGCATGACCGCCACCGCCACCATCACGGTTAAAAAGGTGAAAAACGCGGTAATAATCCCCAACGCCGCCCTGCGCTTCGCTCCCCCCAGGGAGGAGACAGGTACATCCAGACGGGGCGGTATTTTCAGCCGAATGTTCAGGCGCCGGCCGCGCGCCCAGTCCCGGCCGCCTCAAAAAAATCCGGCCCACAATCAACAGCGGGTCTGGATTCTCCGCGGCCGGCAGCCGGTTGCCGTTCTCATCACCACCGGGGCGACGGACGGTACCATGACCGAGGTAACCGCAGGTAAAATTAAACCGGGCCAGAGATTAATAGTTGATACCGTGAGCGGCCGGAAATGACACCCCCAGTTAGTGATAAACAGCCGATTATTGCCATGCGTAAGGTCAGCAAGGTATACGGCTCCGGCCGGGCGGCCATGCACGCCTTAAGAGGAATTAATCTCCAGATCGAAGAGGGGGAGTTCGTGACGGTCATGGGGCCGAGCGGATCCGGCAAATCCACCTGCATGAATATTATCGGCTGTCTTGATACGCCAACCACCGGCACCTTTAAGTTCAAAGGCTTAGATGTGGGTGCGATGTCCCGCAATCAACGGGCCATGCTGCGGCGTTACGCCCTGGGCTTTATCTTCCAGGGTTTTAACCTGCTGAGCCGGACATCGGCTCTGGAGAACGTGGAACTACCGCTCATCTACCGCGGCACCCCGATTAACCAGCGGCGTGAACAGGCCATGGAAGCTCTGCGCCTTGTGGGCCTTGAAGACTGGAGCCATCATACCCCCGGTGAGCTTTCCGGCGGCCAGCAGCAACGCGTTGCCATCGCCCGCGCCATCATCACCAATCCCAAGGTGTTACTGGCCGACGAGCCCACCGGCAACCTGGATTCCCGGCGCAGCAGGGAAATTATGGAACTTCTCACCTCCTTCAACCGTGAACGGGGGATCACCGTGGTCATGGTCACCCATGAGGCAAATATGGCTGTTTATGCCAGCCGCCGGATAAATTTTCTTGACGGCCTGGTGGATACCGATAATTCGACGGGTGAGACAAACTGATGCTGTGGGAAACGATTTTTTTAGCCATGCACGCCATCCGCCGTAATATGCTGCGTTCATCGCTTACGGTATTAGGCATCGTTATCGGGGTAGCCGCCGTCATCACTCTGGTCACCATGGGCAACGGAGCCACAGCCCAGATTACCAGCGAGATATCCAGCCTCGGCAGCAATATGCTCTTTGTCCGCCCCGGCCAGGGCGGCCATAACCCCGGTGGGGCTCACGCCCCGTCTCCCATGTTTAAAGAGGCGGATGCCGATGCCATCAGACATGAAATTTCAGGACTGGCGGCCGTGGCCCCCACCGCTTCCACCGTCAGCCAGGCCATTTACGGCAACGAAAACTGGTCGACCTCCGTCATCGGCAGCACCGATGCCTATCTCACGGTACGGGAATGGAAGATCAAGGCCGGCCGTCGGTTCACACCCGGAGAGGAACGAGCCGGGAAGGCGGTCTGCATCCTGGGAGCGACGGTTAAAAAAGAGCTTTTCGGTGCCCAGGATCCTTTAGGAGCCGCAATCCGCTTAAAAAAACTGTCCTGCCAGGTTATAGGTACTCTGCGGAGCAAGGGGCAGTCAACCTTTGGCAGCGACCAGGATGATTTTGTGCTTGTGCCGCTCCGCCTTCTACAACGGCGGCTGTCCGGCAATAACGACGTATCAGGAATTTTCATCTCGGCAAGAGACGGGGTTTCCACCAAAAAGATCAAGGAAGACATTGCGCGTCTGATGCGTCAACGCCGCCATATCGGCCATGGCCAGGATGACGACTTCAGGGTTCGGGACATGAAAGAGATCATGGGTGCCGTCACCTCCACCACCCGTGTCCTGACGGCCCTGTTAGGCGCGGTAGCGGCAGTAAGCCTGCTGGTCGGCGGCATAGGGATTATGAATATCATGCTGGTCTCGGTGACAGAGCGAACCAGGGAGATCGGCATCAGGCTTGCCATTGGGGCTCTGGAAAAAGAGGTAATGCTCCAGTTTCTGGTGGAGGCGGTGGTTTTGTCCTGCTTCGGGGGGCTAATCGGTATCGCTCTTGGGTTGACTGCCGCGGCCGTGGGTGTCCACCTTCTGAAAATGCCCTTTATCTTCGACCTCCGCATCGTGTTGTTAGCCTTTTTATTTTCCGGCGGGGTGGGAATAATTTTCGGCTTTTTCCCGGCTAAAAAGGCCGCCCGCTTAGACCCCATTGAGGCCCTGCGCCACGAATAATGTAAGCGCTCGTAAGCGCTGCAACAGTCAACACGTTCCAGCCTGTTTCACCCGCAGGTACTCTTTTAAACGCTGTTGATCCAGGGCCGCCTGTTCTGAACCTTTTCCCGCCAGCCGGACAACAGCCAGAATCTCCGCGATTATATCATTCACATGTTCAGGCAGCCGATAATACATCCAGACCCCCTTCCTCTGGTCATCCACCAAACCGGCATTACGCAGATAAGCTAAATGGCGTGACACGGTGGACTGGGGAAGATCAAGAACCGCCATCAGATCACAAACACAGAGTTCGCCGCCAAATTGCAGAATCCAGATGATTCTGACCCTGGTTGGCTCAGATAATGATTTAAAAAGTTGGGTTATAGTCTTCATCGGAATGACTGTATCCGCATAAACAAATATTGCAAGCAGTAAAAAACCAGTGATATTAGATTAAATTTTTGGTAACAGTTCACCGATGATGCTATGCGATGGATATTACCGGCAATCAGTAAAACTTTACCAGTGATGCCATCATTACTGATAAAATGCGGCTCAGATATGACTGTGAAAAAAAAGAAAATCACCTATTTCTCGGCCGCGCTTTTATTTCTGGCCTTTCTAACCTGGCGTTTCGTACGGCCCATGAATATATTTGTGGTTACCGACAACTTCGCCCGCCCCATGGCAATCACCCAACCACCCGCCGGTTTACAAGCCATGCGGGCTGCCGACTGCGGCAAATGTCACAAGGCCATTTACAAAGAGTGGGCGGCAAGCATGCATGCTCATGCCTGGACAGATCCCTATTATCAGACTGACAGACGTTTTGAAGATTCCCAGCAGATTTGTCTTAACTGCCACATTCCCCTTCAGAATCAACAGCCTGATTTAGTCACAAGTTTTAGGGATAAGGAAAGGTTCAAGCCCATTCTGCGGAAAAACCCCGATTTCGACCCGGTTCTGCAGCAGGAAGGGATTACCTGCGTCGTCTGCCACCTGCGGGACGGCGTCATTAACAGCCCCAGGGTAAGCGGCCTGGCACCCCATAAAAGCCGGGTTAACAAGGCAATGATTCAAGGAGTGGGAGTCTGCGGAAAGTGCCACGTGGTATCAGGCAGGAGATGGGATACCTTCTTTAAAATACCACCATGCGGCACGGTGGCGGAGATAAAAACCGGCAGCCCAGGTAAGTCAATCAAGTGCATTGCCTGTCATATGCCGCAAACACTCCGCCCACTGGTGGAAGGCGGAGAGCCCGAAACCGTCCGCATGCATCTCTGGCGGGGCGGTCACGACCCCAAACAAGTCCGGCAAGCCGTCAAATTTGATTTAAAAATCACCAGACAGACAGGCGGGGCTGGTGAGGCGCGGCTCGCCCTGACCAATACCGGCACCGATCACTTTTTGCCCACCGGCACCCCGGATCGCTATTTAAGCGTCACCTTTAAGCTGCGGGGAGCAGACGGCCACCAGAAGATCAAAACTTTCAAGCTGCGCAGAACCATTATGTGGCGGCCCTTTATTGTTGACCTATGGGACACCAGATTAATCAAAAGTAAACCGCGAAGCTACACCTTCACCTGGCCAGCAACCACCAAAAATACGCCACGAACCCTGAAAATCACGGTTCGCTATCATTTGCTGGCTGAGGCACGCCGCAAGAGGATAAATTACCGTAACAAGACACCGATATCATACATAATCTACCAGCGCACCGAAGTTTTAGAGGGCGGGCGGCATAAGTCAAGGCAGTAAATCAGCCTGAAGTATGCAGGACGACCACCACCTCTTGATCACGGCTGGCGATCTGCCGGGACGTCCCGGCAGGCACCACCTCATAGCCTTTGCCGTATTTCACAATGGCCAGTTGACCGCAACTGAGCTTTTCCCTCATCTCATCGTTAACAAAGAGCCGTTTAATTTGTTTCTGCTCAACAAAATAATAGGCCTCGCCGCGTTCATCCAAAGGCAGACGATTTTCCTCAATAAGTTGTTTTATCTGCGCCCGTTGTTCATGCTGCCGTTTCTCTTCGGCCCGCTGTCGATTAAGCTCCCGATTACGCGCCGCATGGGCCTCCTGTTCATGACAGAGCGGGCTGACGGTCTCAGAAGAGTTTTCCCCAGCATTTTTCCGCCGGCTGAGACGTTTGGCGTGCCGGGCTTTTTTCACCTGTTTTCTGCTCACCACCCCGGCCTTCAGGAATTGGCTCTGAAACGGGTTTCCCATTCTGTTTACCTCACTGTTCAGAAACACGATTTTTTATAAGCACTGAGTTATCAGAGCAGCCAGGGAATAAACATCCTTGTCCGCCGCATATAATCCCCGTAGGATTGGCCGAAGAAACGAATATTCTCATGTTCCTCCACCTTCGCCGCCGCGATGACAAACCCGCTGACCACGATAATCAGGCCAATATTCAATAAGGTAATATGCTTGAAAAAAGCACCCCAGCCTAAAAAAAGCAGGGAGCCGTACATCGGATGCCGGACATAACGATACAGCCCCTCTTCCACAACATTAACGGTATTCTCAAAAGAAAAGTTTTCCGGCGTCTCATGCCGTTCCTGGTGACCGCCGATCCGTTTAAGCATCAGAAGAGACTGAATAACGAAAAAAATTGAGGTGAGCAACAACAGCCAGGCCAAAATATGGAGCGGGGAGAAAGGCTCCACAAACCAGTATGGATAATTCAATAACACCAGGAGTAAAACCCCTTCAAAGACAAAGAATCGATAAAAGCCGTGGGCCTTGGGATTAGCCAAAGCCCGCCATGAGAAACGAATAAACAACAGGGTACAGATAATGAACAGGGCGATTCGCGGCACAGCAGAATTCCTCGATTTATTTTATTATTTTATTATTTTATATTCAGTTCAGAGGAGAACTCCTTTTCAAAATTGGATAGTTCCAGGCCCGACTCCCCAGTCTTCTTCTGAGACAGAGGTACGATAAAAGACACAAAAAAGCAATGAATGTCTGTGAAATTCGCTATAAATCATGTTTTAAAACCAGGCCCGCAAGCCTACGAGCAAGCGGACGTTATCCACATCGCCGCCCTCTTCTCTGGCATAATCAGCGCTTTTGCCATAGAGACGGTTCCAGTTTAAGCCGATATAAGGGGCAAATTCCCGCCGAATTTCATAACGCAGACGCAGGCCGGTCTCAATACTGGCCAGTCCTGAACCAGTAGCAGTGGCTGGATCATCCCTGCTGTAGACATTTATCTTTATTTCAGGCACCAGAATCAGGCGTTGAGTGAACAGAATATCATACTCAACTTTTAAACGAGCCGCAGCCCGACCGTTATCGCCAATAAACACGGCACCGTCAACATCGAAGAAATAGGGTGCCAGTCCTCTGACCCCCAAGGCAAGCCAGTCCCGGTGCGGGGCGGGATTTTCCGATTTATCATGCCGCCAGCCAACCTGCATATCCCAGAAAGGAGCGACAGCCCGGCTGTAAAGGGCCTGGACTTCCATATCCCGCACCTTGCCGGAGACATATTCTCCCTCAGTCTTAAGCCATAACTTGTTTAAATCCTTACCAATCCATCCTTCAGCATCCCAGACCAGAGGATTACTTCCTTCGGCGCTGCGGAATTCCAGCTGATTAATCATCACCTTGGTCAGTAAAGGGTCGTCATTCATACCGCCGGCCAGAGCCGTACCTGGTATAATCAGCGCGCACAGGCTTAATAATACAATCTTCATAATTTTCCCCCTAAGAGACAATAACCTTACGGAACATGCCCAGCATGTGATAGAGCAGGTGGCAGTGAAAGGCCCAGCCACCCATGGCATCAGCGCTTACAAGATAGCTTATCCGGGAACCAGGCTGGACAATCACCGTGTGTTTACGCGGAATATAGCGCCCGTCACCAGTCTCCAGCTCACTCCACATACCGTGCAGATGCATGGGATGATTCATCATGGTATCGTTGATAAAAGTAATCCGCAGCCGTTCACCGTATTTAAAGGACAGAGGCTCGGCATCGGCGTATTTTATGCCGTTTATCGACCACATATAACGGGCCATATTGCCGGTGAGATGGAGCTGAATCTCCCGGCCCGGATCCCTGGGATCGGCAGTGGGATAAAGATTACGAAGATCAGAGTATGACAATACCCGGCGACCGTTACGACGCAGGCCGACACCGGGATCATCAAGGTGATATTGCGGGTTTGCGGCCCTGGCATCAACCTGGGGGCCATATTCACTGGCAACGTGTACCACCGGGGTGTCGCTCCCCATTCCCGCCGGGCCGCGCTGGATCATATTATGTCCCCCGGCGGCCATTTTATGCCCGGCCGCGCCCATGCCGGGCATGGCCATCTCAGGCATATTATGAGGCTTATTGCCCTGCCCGGCCCCGGCGCTCATGGCCATCCCCATATCCTGATGGGTCAGGATGGGGTAGGGATCAAGAGCCGGAATTCCTGCCTTTAAGGACAGATCGGGAGTCAAGGTGCCGCGGGCATATCCCGAACGGTCAAGAGCCTGAGCAAAGAGACAATAGGCCCGCTCGGCAGGTTCCACGATTACATCGTAGGTTTCAGCCACCCCGATTCTAAATTCATCCACCGTTACCGGCTCAATATTTTGACCATCAGCGGCAACCACGGTCATTGCAAGCCCCGGAATACGGACATCAAAGAAGGTCATGGCCGAACCGTTTATAATCCTGAGCCGTACTTTCTCACCCCGCTTAAAAAGGCCGGTCCAGCCCTGGGCCGGCGGAAGGCCGTTCATCAGAAAAGTATAGGTGTAGCCGGTAACATCGGAGAGATCACGGTCGCTCATCCGCATCCGGTTCCACATACTCCTCGCCGCCCAGGTGCGGGCCAGCCCCTGCCGCCTTATATCACGCTCAAGATCACTGACTGTACGTTCATTAAAATTATAATAATCACTCATCTTCTTGAGCTTGGCATAGATATCAGCCGGTTCTTCATCGGACCAGTCGGACAGCATGATCACATAATCCCGCTCATAGCTGAATGGTTCCGGTTCATTCGGTTCAACGATAAGCGGCCCGTACAGGCCGGTCTGTTCCTGGAAACCGGAGTGGCTGTGATACCAGTAAGTACCACTCTGCCGAAGTTTGAACTCATAATGATAGGTTCCACCGGGAGCGATACCTTTAAAGCTGATATCAGGCACGCCGTCCATTGGGGCAGGCAGAATGATACCGTGCCAGTGAATCGAACTGGACTCTGCCAGTTTATTGGTAACATCAATTTTCACCCGATCCCCCTGCCGCCAGCGAATGACGGGGCCGGGGACCGAACCGTTCACCGCCGTTGCCAGTCGGGGGCGGCCGGTAAAATTTACAGCCTGCGGGGCAATGGTAAGTTTAAATTGCCGACCGGTAAGAATTTTCTGCTCCATCCCCGAAGAATATGTCTCCGCCAACAGACTGCCAGGTGATACCCCCATACCGAGGAGGGCTCCACCAGCTGCCAATCCCTTGACAAAACGGCGGCGGGGTAAACTGATTCTGCGGGGATTATTTTTAAAATGCGGCGTTTTCATGGCCTGCGTTCTCCAATACCAGTAAATAGAGACTCACTCAACTAAATTGCCGGGCAGTCCCATAATATAAAGGTAAGCAATCCATGAACCCCCTGAAACGCTCACATACAATCGTCATCGTACCGCTACACTCCGAGATGTCATAAAGTCAGCGGTACGACCATGATCGTATGCGAGAATGTGGTTTATGAGGCGCTTACTGATAAAGTAATTAACAGCTTAACAGCCGGCTATATTTTTTTACTCCTCAGCCGCAGGGCATTGGTTACTACCGAAACCGAGGAAAGGCTCATAGCCGTCGCCGCGATAATTGGACTCAGAGTAATACCGAAAAAGGGGTACAGAACCCCGGCCGCCACCGGCACGCCGATTGAATTATAGATAAAGGCGAAAAACAGATTTTCCTTGATATTCGCCATGGTAGCACGAGATAGTTTCCGGGCCCGGACAATACCGATCAGATCACCCTTGACCAGAGTAACGCCGGCGGATTCCATGGCCACATCGGTTCCGGTGCCCATGGCAATACCAACATGAGCCCGGGCCAGAGCCGGAGCGTCATTAATGCCGTCACCGGCCATGGCCACCATACGGCCTTCATCCTGAAATTTTTTGACCACCGCCGCCTTCTGGTCGGGCAGCACCTCAGCCACCACTTCATCAATATCAAGTTTAGCAGCCACTGCCTGGGCCGTGGCCTTATTGTCACCCGTGAGCATTACTACCCGCAGTCCTTCAGCATGGAGTTTTTTAACAGCCTCCGGCGTACTCTCCTTGATTGGATCAGCAACGGCAACTATACCGCCAAACTTCCCGTCAACACCTATAAACATCACGGTTTGAGCCTCTTTGCTCATCTCTTCAACCTTAGCGGCCAGACTTGTTACATCAATGGCATAATCTTCCATTAACTTCAGGTTACCGAGAAGCACCGCCTTACCGTTAATGGTTCCAGATACCCCTTTACCGGTATGAGAATCAAAATCCTTTACTTCAAGAAAGCTGATTCCACGGTTTTCCGCCCCCTCAACAATAGCCGCGGCAAGAGGATGTTCACTGCTCTTTTCTAAACTGGCGGCCAGAGTCAGGAGTTCTTTCTCCTCCACCTCCGCTGAGATCACGGAGGTTAATTTCGGTTTACCGAGAGTCAGGGTTCCGGTTTTATCCACCACCAGAGTATCAATCTTGCGCATGGTTTCAATAGCCTCGGCGTTTTTAAACAAAACTCCCATACCGGCACCCCGGCCGGTAGCCACCATGATGGACATGGGAGTAGCCAGCCCCAGGGCACAGGGACAGGCGATAATAAGTACTGAAACCGCGGCGATCAAGGCCAGAGCAAGGCGTGGTTCTGGCCCGTAAACGAACCAGACACCAAAGGAAATCACCGCAATGGCAATGACCACCGGGACAAAATATCCGGCCACCATATCCGCCAGTTTCTGGATAGGAGCCCGGCTGCGTTGAGCATCGGCTACCATCTTGACGATCTGGGCCAGCAGAGTATCACTGCCCACTTTCTCGGCCTCCATAATCAGGGCTCCGGTACTGTTTACCGTGGCGCCTATCAGTTTGTCACCCGTCTCTTTCCTGACGGCAAGAGGCTCACCGGAGATCATGGACTCATCAACCGAACTGCTGCCCTCCAGAACTATTCCATCCACCGGAATCTTTTCACCAGGCCGCACCCGCAGGTGATCTCCGGCCTTGACATGCTCCAGGGGGATATCTTCTTCACTGCCGTCCTCCTTTATCAGGCGAGCCGTTTTTGGAGCCAGACCCAGCAGGGCCTTGATGGCTGCCCCGGTCTGACCGCGAGCAGCAAGTTCCATGACCTGCCCGAGAAGAATAAGGGTAACGATTACCGCCGCCGCCTCAAAATAAACACCCACCGAGCCATCCGGGGCCCGCATGCTGTCAGGAAATATTTCAGGGAAGAATACGCCGACAAGACTGTAAACATAAGACACGGAAACCCCGAGTCCGATGAGAGTGAACATATTGAGGCTTTTATTGATTACCGACTGCACCGCCCGCACATAAAAAGTCCAGCCGGCCCAGAGTACCACCGGGGTAGCCAGAATGAATTCAATCCAGTCCAGAGTTTTGGGAGAGGCCAGAGTCTCAATAAGATGACCGCCGGGCAGAATATCACGCATGGCAATAATCACCAGCGGTACCGTAAGAATGGCCCCAAAAATAAAACGCTTACGCATATAGTCGTATTCCTGCGTATCCTCTGCCTCATCGGTAACGTTCACGGCCTCCAGGGCCATGCCGCATTTAGGACAGCTTCCCGGCTTGTCCTGCAATATCTCCGGGTGCATGGGGCAGGTATATTCCGTGTGAGATGATGGCACGACCGGAGTCATGGCCTCCAATGCCATGCCGCATTTAGGGCAGCTTCCCGGCTTGTCCTGCAATATCTCCGGATGCATGGGACAGGTATAAGCGGCCCCGGCCTTATCCACCGGCCCCTCGTCTCCTCTGCCGGCAGTGCTGTGACTATGGTCGCTGGTAAAGGAACCGGGATCGGCCTTGAATTTACTCATGCAGTTATCGCTGCAGAAATAATAAACCCTGCCCTCATGTTCATAAGGGGTAAATGCGTTTTCATCACCGGTACTCATGCCGCAGACTGGATCAGCATAGCTCGGCGGTTCATGGTGATCATGATGATCATGGTGTTGGTTTGCATTTGTCATTTTGCCGCTCCTTTTTATATAATGGTGCGGGCTGCTGAAATTCTTCAGCAGCCCTTTGTGTCTACCGTGTTTATACGTTATTTAATAAATTCTGCCGGATTCGCGTCAAATTTTTCCCGGCAGTGATCTGAGCAGAATGAATAACTGTGCCCCTGATAAACACTGGTAATGGAATTATCCTTGACACTCATGCCGCAAACCGGATCTTTGCCATCTGTGACCTGAGCCTGATGCCCCTCCTGGTGATCCGTTCCATTGTTATGTCCCATGGACATATGGTCATGGCCGCTGTTACCGCCATGGTCGTGACCGCCGCAGCAACCGCCGCCACCGCCTCTCATCACCAGATAAATAATCCCGCCAATTATCACAATCCATATTAAGCTTCCAAATCCCATCATCATGACTACCTCCTTGTTTTTATCCGAAAATCGCCCGTAAAGTTATGCCATTCAGGGCTGTTTTCATAGTTTATTATGGCTATGGCCCGAAAAATCTGATCCGGCCATGCTGGTTTTATGTCAGTGACAAACGTGCTTCTCTGCCTCACCATCGTCTAAAGCCTCAAGGATTGGGCAATCTTCAGCCGACCCATGTCCATTACAGGACTGATTTAATTTTTCCAACTCCTCCAGAATATGGCTGAGATCAATAATTTTCGCCTTTATAGCCCTGATTTTACCTTCTACCCTGGATTTCACCTCTGCTTTGGTGGCCTCTGAGGCATGGCGCAGAATCAACAACTCCTTAATCTCATTAAGGGAAAACCCCAGTGATTTGGCCTTTTTGATAAATTTAAGCCTGGCAATCTCAGCCGCGGAATAAATGCGGTAGTTTGATGCCGTTCTCTCCGGTTCAGCCACCAGCCCGCACCTCTCATAAAAACGTACGGTGTCGATGGTAACGCCGGCCCGCTTTGCTAACTTACCGATGGTTAATTCTTTCATGACCATTATTCCTCCATTTGTTTTGTTCTTACCCTTATTATAAACATTGGACTATAGACAATGGTCAATGGTCTATTTTATTGTTTTTAAAAAAATAACCTGTCATTTCGACATCATGATGTGCCGCAAATCTGGTTTGCGGCGTAAACCCCGGTAATATAGGCATCCTCAAGACCGCAGATATTATAATCAGAGGCAAGATAAACCCCTGCCGCCAGCTTTTGTTCAAACCATTCAGCGCCGGATAAGACTACGGCTGTTTCCCAGTAAATCCGGTTTATAATCCGGTGACATGTATAATATTTACTTAGTTCCGGCTCTTTTATCTTGCTGAAAATAATATCCGTACCGGTTACCTGCTGCCATAAAATGGTTATATCGTGCTCTTCCGGTTGGAAAAAGACAACCTCTTTATTCCGGCAGCATTTGTTCCGCTCACCATCAATCTCCAGCACGAATACCGGAATATTATGCGCAGGCTCAGGAACATCATAAAACAGTTTGGCGTTATGATAAGGCAGAGCCAGTACAACATTTTCAGCCTGGTATATTTTCCCGCCCGCCCTGACCTCTAATAAGCCGTCAGCAGTTCGATAAAGTTGAGTAACCCGGCTCCGAATAATCCTCTCCTCCCAGCCCCTGGGTAAAAGATGACAGCAGCGGCTGTGGTCAGCCACATAAGTCCTGCAGACCAGAGCCATTAAATTGTCGAGATAGGCGAAGGTATTGCATCTGTCATATTCAATAAAGCCGGTACTGTTAAATAAGGGGGAAAAATACGTGCGATTGAGATACTCCAGCCCGTTTTCCTTAACAAATTCAGCGGCTGACTGCCGGGTATAGGCCTTTAAAACCGGATCAGCCTCAAGGGCCTCTTTCTGCGAATGCCAGAGAGAATTCTGTCGCAGACGCCGCATTCTTTTACGAAAATCACCGGCAATTTTATAGAGCCTTATGAGCCTGCCGGTTTCGAGAAGTGTCCGCCAGCGATAGAACGAAACCGGCTTCTTACCGTCATGGAAATAACAATGATGCGTCCAGATTCTTTTGCCGCCCCCCATATAGGGGATAATATTTTCGTAATCTTCCGTTATATAACTGGCACCATAATTAATTTTATGAGATTGGGAGGTCAGCATACGACCGCCGATTTCTTCTGTAAGCAGAATGAAATCACGCCCCCTGGCGTTCAGCGTCCGGCCGCAGGCCAGCCCCGACACCCCGCCGCCGATAATAATCGTTTCAAGGGGTTTCATTTTTCATTAATAAATTCTTTTTTGGCGGGGCTTATCGCTTTTCTGAACTGCAGGAAAGTGGGGAGTATATTATTTACGGCGTTGAGAAATACATTTTTCAATAATACCGGATCAAGAGTCTTCAGCATCAGGCCAATGGTTAATTCTCCCATTATCAGCCTGAAGATATCGGAATCATCCAGTTTACTGAAGTTATAAATCCATCTATCGATGTCTCGATTATCCGCCCAGCGCAGATAGATGAATTTAACCCATTGATGCACACGATAATATTTACCGTATTTATCGTGAAATAATTGCAGAAAGGGGTTCAAAGCCTCTTTTTTGTAATTCGCGGCCCCGGTGATGGCCTGAAAGGCAAATTTCGCACTGTCTACAGCCTGCCTGAATCCTTCGAGGGTCACCGGTGTACCGCATCCTCCGGCATCGCCAATGGCAATGAAATAATCTTCAACCTTATGCCTGACATTACCAGTGGGGCCAAAACGACCGTATGAACAGGTGACCCTGGCATTCTTAAGCCAGGCGTTATGCGGGCTGGTTAATCTCATCGCCCTCAAGGTCCGCTCCCTTAAATTCTGAATATTGGACTGCGACTCCGGATAAAAATCAGCCCAGCCATACTGCCCTTTACCCTCGGGGAAGATGTAGAGCCAACCACCGCTGTTGGCGACCGTGGTGTTGAGGATAAAGGAAGCTTCCCGCTGATGAGGGAATTGACAATTTTCGAGTTCCACTTCAAAAGACAGGCCGGATTCGGTAAAAGTCTCCAGCCCCAGGAGTCTGGCGACAATCTGGGAATAACCTGAACAGTCAACTGCCATTTTGCAGAAACAGGCCTTTTTCTGATCCCTTAGAATCAGCCCTTCATTAACCTTTTCAGCGGCAATGAGGTGAACGTTTGTCCTGACAGAGACATTCTGCAGATCCAGATCCTTAACCCAGTTCTGATAATTAACGAGACACATCTTGTTTTTTTCCGTGGCGGAAGCCCTGGTGGTGGGGCCATAGAAAGTAAAGGTATCAAAATAATGGTCAATATACCCTTCCAACCCATGCTCAACGGCGGCGCAGGTAAATGTCCCGAAGGTTTCAGGTTGAATATGAACCCTTGTTTTCTGCTCAAGAACTAAAACCTTAAGGCCGGAATCATTCAACAGCTTAGCCAGCATCATCCCGGCCACTCCGGCTCCCACAATAATTATTTCCCAGCTCTCGTCGTACTCGATATTACGGGATTTCAGCATATTAAATTCCTGAAGGCGCAAGGCGTGTCTGAAAGTAAGCGCCTCATAAACCACACTTTAGCATACGATCAGGTCGTACCGCTGACTTTATAACATCTCGAAATGTAAACGCTCACTGTTAAATCATAACTGCCCGTTACACACAGGTACAAACTGTCACGAAACAGGTATAAAACAAAACAACAGTGCCATGTTTATTATTTTATGGCAAGAATAAAAAAAACTTGCCTTGTACTACAATGTAGTGTTTATAGTATGGCGCAAAAATAAACACTACATGGACACCCTGCTGAACTTTTACGAAATTTTATTATAGAGCCAGCCAAATAAAACGAAAGAGACAAAACTGATTATCCCGGCCTCAAGCATACCAGCCAGTATTCCCGCCGGGGTCAGGGAAAAGAACATATGCCATTGGCGCATCATGTCCACGGCTCCGAGGTATATGCCTAAGTGACCAAATATACCGAGGATCAACATGCTTAGAGCGGCAATTATCGACGCAGTAATTCCTAAAGCGGATACATTAAATTTATTTGTCATAACAATACCTCCAAAGGTTTTAATTGCTCTTACCTTAAGGATAAACATTTGACTATAGTCCAGAGTCAAGGGTATTTATTATGTGGCGCTGGTGAACAGTAAATCATGAGTGAACAGCAGTCTGCAGCCTCCGGAAAATCCGCAGCAGTTCAGGATCAAAATGAATGCCGCTCTCCCCGGCTAAAATATCCAGAGCTTCATTTGCCATTGAGGCCCGGCGATAGGGCCGGTCTGTGGTCAGGGCGTCAAAGGCATCGGCAATGGCTATGATCCGGGCCTGCAGCGGGATCTGCTCCGCCACCAGTCCATCCGGGTAACCCTTGCCGTTAAACCACTCATGATGGTGGAGGACTCCGGGAATAACCGCCTTCATCTCTTCAACATAGCCCAGAATCCGGGCTCCAATGCGGGGATGATTGCTCATTTTACGCTTTTCCTCAGCGGTTAACCGCTCAACCTTGCGTAAGATGGCGTCATCAATGCCTATTTTACCAACATCGTGCAAAATGGCGGCAAGACGCAAGGCATTCTTTTCTTCGCTGTCCAGGCCAAGTTTTTCCGCCAGCTGAAGAGCGTAAGTCCGAACGCGCCTGGTGTGACCTCCGGTGTAAGGATCACGACTGCTGATGGCCTCTGCCAGCGCTTCAGCGGTATGCAGAAAGGTAGAATGCAGCTTTTCATAGAGGCCGGCATTTTCCATGGCCACAGCGGCCTGACTACCGATGGAGCAGAATATTTCCAGATCAATCCTGGAGAATTTTTCTTTGCTGCCCATAACCCCGAGCAGGCCGTATGCCCTGCCCCGTATTTCCAGGGGAGCGAAAAACATCTCAAACAGTTGCGGACAGATTTTCCGCACCTCGGTGTCGGCAGGAGAAAGGACTTCATCAATGGTAATGACACTGCCTTTATGGACTATACAATGATCAAAGGGCTGAATATTCTCAAATTTATGCACCATCAACTCGTAAGGTTCAAACCCAAGGGCGTTGTGGATATTTAATGATTTTGTTTTATCATTAAGCAGGAGGATAAGCACCTTGGGAGATTTCATAAGCTGAGAGGTTTTGTGAAGCAGCATGTCTTCGACCAGATTAATATTCAGAGTGGAGTTAACCGCCTTGGAAAGATCATGCAGGGCACGGAGGGAATTAACAATTGTCTCTTCATCACATGTCATTGGTTTTTAACCTCATAATTGTCATTTTTGTCTTTTTGTCTTTTTGTCTTAAAAAAGGGGAAGGAACTCAAAACTTCATGCCCGGTTATTTATCTTTTTCAGTAATTTTTTATAATATCATCTATCCATTAGACCTACATTAATATCATGACATTTATATCTTCAGATCCTCAACTGTCCAGGAAACAGCTTATATACCGGGCTGGTTTTGTTTTTATCCTGATTATTGCCATAACCGCCCTGCATTATCTCACCTTGCGGGAGGAGACCGTCCGGCACCTTGTTTACCGGGAACTTTATTTCCTGCCCATTATCCTGTTAGGCCTCTGGTTCGGATTAGGCGGCGGCCTTATCGCCTCACTGCTGACAACTGTTCTCTATATCCCTTCCATTCCATCCTGGTCGTCAGCCGCGCTGATGGAGCATAATTTAGGATATTTTCTGGAAATTATTCTGTTCAATATTGTCGGGCCGCTGGTGGGCTGGCTGCGTAACCGGGAGTTCCAACTGTCGCGGGAAAAATGCAAGGCCGAGCACCTTGCCTCCATGGGCCAGGCTGTCTCCTGCATTGCCCATGATATGAAAACGCCGCTCACCGCCATCGGCGGATTCATTTACCAAGCCCGCAAAAGACTCTCCGCCCCGGACAGAGCCGATGAACGCCTTGCCCATGCCGAGGAACAGGTAAAACGTATGGAGCATATGGTTCTGAGCATGCTTGCCTTTGCCAAACCTTTAAACCTTGAATGTAAACCGGAATCTCTGTCGAATCTTATTCAGGACACGGTGACGACCATATCAGAAAAGGCCCGTCGTCATAAAATTCGTTTACAGGTTGAAATTCAGGGGGACAAACAAACCCTGTTATACTGCGACCGCCACCGTCTCCAGCAGGGGTTGATGAATTTATTAGTCAATGCCATTGAGGCAAGCCCGCCTCATGGCCTGGTAACTGTTCGCGGCCTGACCAGGAAAAAAGAGATATGGATTGAGGTTATTGACCAGGGAAAGGGCATTCCAGCGGCAGAGCGGCAGAAAATACTTCAACCATTCATGACCACCAAAAGAGGCGGCACCGGTCTGGGATTACCTATTGTCAATAAGGTTATCACCGCCCACACCGGCCGGCTTGAGATTAACAACAACCCCCCGGCCGGCACCCTCTTCCGCCTTCGTCTGCCGGGCAATATACCACCAGTTATTGCCGGCTCATAACAATATCTCCATACCAGGCCGTGGCAGACTGGCCGGTATTATCGGTATCGGTCATAATGGCAATACCGCTGACAGGCGGCGGATCTTTTTTAAAAGCGGCGCGATAATCATCAACAATATTACGCCGCTCTCTGACCCATTTACCGACCTTGGCATTACCACTCTCGACAACAATCATCTTAACCCGGTCAGCATAAGGATTCGTAAATATACGGCCCTTTCCGGCCTTGTTGGCCCAGATATAATTAATGGCGCCCACGGGAGGATATTCACCATAAATCATTTTATAGGTATCAAACTTAACCCCTTCCCAGAACCCGGCTTTTTTCGGCTCATAGGCAAAGGTTATATATATCCTGGCCGGATAATCGTCGCCGCTCTTTTTAGAGACATCCCCTTTGGATAAAATATTTTTCACCTTCCATTGCCAGCTGATAACAGGATATAGAGCGGGATTGATAGTGAGTTTACGAATCAACCCCGAGGCACCGTTTTTACTCTGCGCTTCAATTACGCCGCGGCCGTCCACCAGCACATGACTATAACGACTCAGGGTTTTTATCTTTTTAAAAGTAAGGGGCTTCCAGCCCTCGGGCATAATACCTTTTTGAGGAAGAGCGGAAAAATCACCGACCACAAACTCATCAGAGGATGCCGCTACTCCCGCAGCAATAAACAAAATCAGCAGCACGAAGCTCAATCTGATAATCTTTCGTCTATTATTCATCTTATGATTATTCATCCCCCTGCCGCTTCCCATGGCTCCGCCCGATTCTTTCCGCGTTTTTCGCATTTCTCCGCCTCCTGCCCGCAATTTTTAATTGTTGAATTTATCGGTCTAATAATCGGTAAGCGTTTCAGGGACGCCCTGATGTGCGCATTTAAGCCCCCCGATAATACCCCTGTATATTGGGGGACTTAAATGCGTGCAGCAGGGTGTTCATGGAGCGCTTACCTTATTCTTACCCTGATTACAGCTCAATGTCCTCTTTTTTCGTGAGTGTGAAGAACCCCGCCCGTCTGCCGTCAACCCGAGAATCCGGGTGGATGATTATTAGACGTTTTCAGTCGCTGTCTGCGGCAGGTGTCTAATTATTAGACATACCATCTTTCGCCATTCACTCTAAATCAAATACAGCGGCATCTTCACGTTTCACTGAACATTTTTTATATCATGTAATTACAAATAGTTACGCCGCAAAAGCCAACAGCAAAGCTATTGTTGGCATGGTCAATGCTGTTGTATTATTGCAACGTAAGCAACGAACCAGGAAACAGACAAAGGAGACAAATTATGTGTAACTGGGGCTGGATGGGCGGCGGAATGTGGTGGCCGCATGGTTTTGGGTTTCTGAGCGGGCTGCTGATGCTGGCCGCCCTTATTTTTGTTATCTACCTGATCCTGAAAATGTTTAATCCCTCAACAGGACAAAAATGCCCTTCATGTAAGAGCAGAGTGCAGGCCGCTTTTCTACGCTGCCCCCATTGCGGAGCCGCGCTCAAGCATCACTGCAGACGCTGCAGCACCATTATTGAAACAGGATGGCAATACTGCCCCTCCTGTGAAGCGAAAATCAACGAGACAAAAGACAGCGAATAATTCAAGTAAAACCGACGGCAGAAACGACCGATTAGAATAATAATTAAACAAGGAGACTGAACATGAAAACCAAAACGATTATCACGGCAGTGGCAATTACACTTACTTTGGGCCTGGCGGCACAGGCTGGAGCGTGGATGGGCGGGCCGGGACATTACAACTGCAACGGCCCCATGATGGGCGGCGGCATGATGAACTCAGGCCATGGCTATATGATGGGCAACAGAGCTGCTGCGCTGACTCCAGATCAGCAGAAGCAGGTAAATAAAATTACAAGTCAATACCAGGCTGAACTGCAGAGTAAAGAAAAGGCCATTCAAGATAAAATCGCCGCCATAAACCAGGCCTACGGCAATGACGCCACCACCGTCAGCCAGTTACGCGCCCAACGCCGGGAACTTTATAATCTGAAGCAGGATTATTGGCAGACGCGAAGAACAATCAACAATAAAATAGCCAATACCCTGGGCACAAATTACTACGGAAGCGGCGGCTGGGGGCCGGCTTTCTGTGCCTATAATAACGGCGGCGGCATGGGCGGCCCCGGTGCCAACGGCATGATGATGGATCGCGGCCGGTACTGCCGCTGGTAAATTATCACCATCTTGCGGAAAACAGGGGGATCGAGCTTAATAACTTGATCTCCCTGTTTACGGTTTATGCTTTGCACTCCTGATTTATTCAGGTAACATAATTGTATGCGAGAGTTTGACTTATTGAGCGCTTACATATTCAGTCCATTAAACCTCCACGATACCAGAAAACCAGAAAATGAAAAAGTCCTTACTACCGGCATTATTATTGGGAATAGCAGGCCTGATATGGCCCGCTGTGTCCCTGGCATGGGGGAACAGCGGTTCATGGGAAAGCTGGGGCGGTATGAAGGATAAGGCCTCATGGCGGGCCGGGGAAAATCATAACGGCAGCAGGAAGGAGGATAATGAAGCGGGTAGATGGAGCAAAAAAGAAGCCGGCAAAAAATATTGCTCAATGAGCCGGGAAAAGGGACTCCTCAAACTTCTGCGCCAGCTTAATCAACCATTCTCGAGTATTAAAACAATGCGCGGCGGTCTTTCCGAGGCACGATGGAAATACAATATGATCATGAAGCTGAGAAAATACGATGACTGCCGGGCGGAAGACGCGCTCAGGATGCTCAGCAAAGAAAATATCTGTGAGGAAAGGGGCGAAGGCGATGTCTTCTGCGTAAAATGGGCGGCGGACAGCGCCCTGCAGGAGGCAAAAGCCAGGGCCGATCTGAAAAAGCTGGCCCCCGGCACCCCCGTTAAAGAACAGCTGAAGATCATTCGCAAATACACCAAACAGCCCTATAAAAACGACTTCGCGGTCAACGCGATAGCCCACTATCTCGACAAAGAATCCAGCAGCCGGCCCCAAACGTTTCTTCCCCTCCTCGTGGAGCTTTTCCCCCAGCGACCGGAAACCGAGGACCTGGCCCGACGCTATCCTGAACCGGCCGACAAAGGTTTAAAGAAACTCCTTTCTGCCACGGATATCAATCAGGTCTGGTGGGGGATAACTCTGGCCCGCTACCTGAGAAAAACGGTATTTATGGAACGAATTTATAATATTTCCTTTGCCGGCAAGGGTAATATAGATTACACGGATAAATCTAAAACAGCCTCGATTCAGACCGCGGCCAAAAACTATTTCCGGGCTTTACGACCGGAATCATTGCCATATATAAAACGGGCCGCGGGTTCGAAGGCGACTTTTGCCTATTGTTCAAGCGCTGCCAAAGGATGCAAAACCTCCCTGATGATAAACCGCTACCTGAACGATCTGGCAGCCAACGCCGATGGTTACGCGGTAACCAGATCCATCGGTAGAACATCAGGCGCTAATGGTAACGGCTCAGACAGCCGGGAAATAAGGGCCATCCTGATCACCGAAAATGCCTCGTGGCTCAACGACCACGGTAAACCCACCGTTATTATTACCGGCGCCATCCACGGTAATGAATGGGCAACTCCAGAGGTCTGTCTTGGTATCGCCGAATATCTGCTTGAAAACAAGGATAATTCCGCCCCGGCGACTGACGACATGGGCGCCCTGATCAATCAGGAGGCCCCACAGGCTGCGGCAGGCATCAAACCTGATACGCCCATAGTACCGCGCATTACCAACGTCAGGAATCTCCTGAAGACTATCCAGATAATCATCATTCCGGTACTCAACCCGGACGGCTATGATTTCAGCCACACGGCGGCGGGGAAAAAATCATATTACGGAGCCGGATGGCGCCCCAACAGACGCAATACCGCCCTGACGGACAAAAAAGAAATATGTTACCGGCGCGACGGAACCCCATACGCAGCTCCGCCTGCCGGGATCGAGCACTGTTTTCTCGCCGATTACGATGCCAGCGACGCGGGCGATGGCAGCGATCTGAGCGAAGAAGAAGTCATGGTCTGCGAATCAGTCGATCAAAAAACCTTGCGGCTGTTTGATTCCTCCCTGAATGTTTCTTCAGACAAAATGTTCGAGGCCATCTATTCATCCACCAATCCGGCCAGGGTTGTCTGCGCCTCCGGTCAAAAAAGAGTCTGGAAAGAAAAATGGACCGCTGACAATGATAACGCCGCGGTAAAACGAACAACGGCAGTAGCGGACGGCTATATTCAGAATTCCCATGGTGTTGATATAAATAGAAATTTTCAATATCAATGGGATGTGGTCAAAAACCAGGAAAATCTCTTCATCCGCAGTAGATCACCCTCGTCACGGGTGTATCGCGGCAGGGCAATGGCCTCGGAACAGGAAACCAGAGCCATGGAACGGCTCATCGCCCAAAAAAATGTTGTGGCCCTGATTGATTACCATTCCGGTTCCACTCAGGTTCTATACCCATATGCCTATTCTACCAGACAACTGCCAGACAGAAATCTTTTACAAAGCCGATGGGGCGAGAAAGATTATCAGGTATTCCGACAGATTGCCGATAAAATCGCCGCCCTGCTTAATCGACATGACAGATCCGACAAGTCAATTGTCGGCTACACGGCAGCCCAGAACTATAATGACACCAACGTGGCCAGCGGTGTGGCCCGTGACTGCTACTATCAGACCGAGGGCATCGCCGCTCTTAACATAGAGGTACATGACCGGCGGTACACATACGAGCACGAAGAGTTCAAGAAAATCGTACCTGAAATCTGCAAAACCAACGTCCCCGGCGCCATCTGGTTTCTATTCTGGGCCGCCGAGCTTAAAACCAGATAAGAGCAATGCGGGGGGCAATATAAGTTCAGCCTCCTTTAGAGAGCTGTTACAAAATCAGAGGATAAGAGCACGGCCGACGGTTGTACCCTCCGCGCTTAAAGCTTAAAAACTACACGCCATATATGATCCCCAGCCGCCGCCAGAGATTTAAATTTTCCCGCCCCGCCCTGGGGATAATTGCCGCCACCCTGCTCCTGGGCATTCTTTTAACCACTCTCACCATTCGCAATATCCGCCGGGAAGAATCGCTCATGCGTAACTTCCTGCTCCATGAGGGCCTCACCCTGATTCGTTCCTTTGAGGCCGGAGCCAGAACCACCATGATGCACCGCATGCAGGGGATTGACCCCATCAGCACCCTGGTAACCGAAACCGTGAAAGAGGCCTCGGTGGCCTATATCCGCATTGTAGACGACAAGGGTAATCTCGTTGCCTCCTCCGGCCCCTGGCCCGCCGCCCCCCGACCCCGGCCCGCCCGGATTTTATCCAGCCCGACACCCTTCACCATGAGACTGAAGCAGCAGGGGATTTTTGAAATTGCCGCGCCCTTTACTCCGCTCAGGGGCTGGGGACGGGGCATAACGGGCCGCCGTGAAATGTGCGGCCCGAATATGAATTCCCGTCAACAGCCGCCACGGGTTATCTATCTCGGCCTCAATACCGCTGAATTCGACAAGGCCCGCCAGGTGGATTTCCGGCACGCCCTGCTCCTGGGAGGGATATTATTTCTGGCCGGCAGCGCCGGTTTCTACCTGCTCTTTCTCTACCAGGATGTCCGGGTGGCCCGCCGTACCCTGGCCGACATGGAATCATATACCAACAATGTCATCGAATCCATGCCCGCCGGGCTGATTACTCTTGACACCGGGGGACGGGTAGCGGCATGTAACAAGCAGGCCGAGACTATAATCGGCAAATCTCTCAGCCGCCTGCGGGGAAAAATCCTGACTGACGAGCTGCCATCATTCCCGGCCATCGCCCCCCAAACCGCTCCCCTGCTGGAAACCCCCTTTATTTACCACCACCATGACACATCAGTGCCGGTAAGGGTAAGCACCTCCGTATTATATAACGGCGACGGCCGGGTGAGCGGTCTGGTTATTATCATCCGGGATGTGCGGGAAATTGCCGAAATCGAGCAGAAACTGGAACAATCGCGCCGTCTCGCCGCTCTGGGCCGTATGGCAGCCGGCATCGCCCATGAAATAAGAAACCCCTTAGGCACCATACGCGGCTTCGCCCAGCTCTTTGTTAACAAATTCAAGGCCCATCCCGAAGAGAGACAATACGCCGAGATGATGGTTGCCGAAGTTGACCGCTTAAACCGCACCATCTCCGCCCTTCTCCAGTTCTCCCGCCCGCGGGAACCGGAGTTTAAGGCCGTAAACCTCAATAAACTGCTGCAAAAAACCCAATCCTTTATGGCCGATGACTTTAAAAATCAGGCCATTAATTTTGAGCTTGAACTGCCGTTAGAGGAGATTATCATAAAGGCTGACAGTGATCTTCTCATGCAGGTAATCCTTAATCTGCTTCATAACGCCTTAGACGCCACGGAGAACAACGGCCGCATTGTATTAGGCGCCGCCCGCCGGGGTAAAGATACCGCCCTGTGGGTAACCGATAACGGCCGCGGTCTGCCATTAGAAGATAAAGAACGAATGTTTGACCCCTTCTTCACTACCAAAAAAACCGGCACCGGTCTGGGACTGGCGGTGGTTCATCAGATTATTGCCCAGCATGGCGCCAGCATTGAGGTCGAGACGGCTCCGGGCCGGGGCTGTAGTTTTACAATCATATTCCCGCCAGGCGCTTACAAAGAGATATGAAGAAAAAAACCATTCTGCTTACCGATGATGATTCCGCTCACCGCCTCATGCTCAAGGCCAATTTAAAATCAGAGTTTGAGATCATAGAGGCCGAAGACGGCGATGAAGTGCTGCCGATTCTGGCCAAAACCCCGGTTGACCTGCTCATTCTGGATCTCAAGATGCGCCGTTTAAGCGGTATTGAGACCCTGACGGCTTTAAAGGAGGCGGGGCGCTATCTACCGGTCATCGTCCTCACCGCCTTCTCCTCGGTGAATTCAGCCGTAGCCGCCATGAAGGAGGGAGCCGCCGACTATATCACCAAACCGGTGGACATTGATGAGCTTAAAATAATGATCGACAAGGTCTTGAATTACGAAAGGCTGCAAATCGAAAACGCTCAACTCAGAAAACGCCTGGATCATAAATTCAACTACGGCAATATAATCGGCCGCAGCCGCCCCATGCGGGAATTGTTCGAGACCCTGGCCCTGGTTTCCCCCTCCGCCGCCACGGTCTTGATCCAGGGTGAATCCGGTACCGGTAAAGAGCTGGTGGCCAATATTATCCATGAAAACAGCCCCCGCAAGAATGGCCCCTTTGTTAAGGTTAATTGTGCCGCCCTGCATGAAAATCTCTTAGAGAGTGAGCTCTTCGGTCACGAGAAAGGGGCCTTTACCGGGGCGGATAAACTGCGCCAGGGCCATTTTGAACGAGCCAGCGGCGGCACCCTCTTTCTTGATGAAATAGGTGATATGGCGCTGACGACCCAGGCCAAGATTCTACGGGTACTGCAGGAGGGCGAATGCAGCCGCCTGGGCAGTGACAGGACAATCAAGGTCGATGTCCGTCTGCTCACCGCCACCCACAAGAATCTTGCGGAGATGGCCGCCGAGGGCAGCTTCCGGCAGGATCTCTTTTTCAGATTAAATGTAGTACCGGTGCATCTGCCTCCCCTGCGCGAAAGACGGGAGGATATCCCCGTCCTGGCCAAACATTTTTTAAGAAAATTTGCCGCCAAAAACCGTAAAAATCTGCGCAATATACACCCGGCAGCCATAAAATCCCTCACCGAGTATGACTGGCCAGGCAATATCCGCGAGCTGGAAAACACCATGGAAAGAGCGGTTATCCTCTGTCTCGGCGAACAAATAACCCCTGCCGAGCTGCCGGCTCATTTTCCGGCCGCCCAGACTCCGGAATCAAATGAGCCTCTGGCCGGCATATCTCACAGCATGAGCCTGAAGGACATGGAACGGGAACTTATCAAGGCCACCCTCAAAGAGGCCGGAGGCAACAAGACACAGACGGCCAGAAGCTTAGGCATAACCCGCCAGACCCTGCTGAATAAAATTAAAGAATACCAGATCGGCCTCGTTTAGCCTATATCCCGCCGGTTGCCACAGACCTATGGAAGCCGGCGGCGGACAATCAGCCCAACGATTATCGAATTCTCGAAAAGTCTCCGGGCATAAAGCTCGTAAGCGCCCCACAAACTACACTCTCGCATACGATCTTTCCGTACCACTGACATTATAATATCTCGGAATATAAGGGTTTCAGGGGCGCCCTGCCGCGCGCATTTAAGCCCCCGATAATACCCCCGTATATTGGGGGCTTTGAGCACGTGCAACAGAGTGTTCATGGAGCGCTTACTAAAACTAATTTAAAGGTGTATCAACTAATGGACGAAAAAATTGAAGAGCTGATTATCCGCATCAAAAAACTTGAGCAGGAATTGCGGGATAAACTCGCCGGCAAGCAGGAGGCCTTCCTTTACCGGCTCGATCGCGGTACAGTTCACTTTGAGGAAAAAATCAAAAAAAGGCACCGTAAACTTATAAAGAGGCTGCGCAGCTATATTTCTGACGCCTCACTGCTTAACATTCTGACCATACCTTTAATATGGGGCTGTCTGCCGCCCGCCCTGCTCATGGATTTAACCACCACAATTTACCAGATCATCTGCTTCCCCGTTTATGGCATTCCCAGGGTCAGACGCCGCCAATACATAATTATCGACCGGCATGCCCTGAGATATTTGAACATTATCGAGAAGATAAACTGCCTTTACTGTGGATATTTTAACGGCCTGATTAGTTATATTCAGGAAGTCGCCGCCCGCACCGAGCAGTACTGGTGCCCCATTAAACACGCCCACCGACTCAGTGCCATTCACAGCCGCTATAAATATTTCTTTGATTATGGTGACGGGGAAGAATACCGCCGGAAGCTTGAGGAAATTCGACGCGCCTTTGACGATATTGCCGCAGAACAGAACCAGGAAGAAGGGCATTGTTAGGTAAGTATAGCTGGGGCACCCCACTGTGCGCATTTAAGTACCCCAACAATACCCCTGTATATTGGGGGGCTTAAATGCGTGCAACAGGCTGTTCATGGGGCACTTACTATTTATTTATCTCCGGCACTTCCCACCTCCAGTACCAGAATTCTTCGATCCCCCACAAAAGTGTATCTAAAAGTAAAATTAAACTTTATATTTTTGTGGCATCGTCCGATAAATACATTAACAGTCATTCAGCAACCCAATTTACCTGTTGCACACAGATTACTTGAAACTACCTTAAAAGGTGCCCCCTATGAGTCTAAAAATCAAAGACGTCAGCAAAGAACTTGGTCTTCCCGTTTCTACAATACGATATTGGCAGGATAAATTTTCTGATTTTATTCAACCCAGCCGCACGAATGGCGGCCAACGGCGTTATTCGGATGACGACCTGAATATACTGGGCAATATCAAGGAAATTGTCTATGGCCGGAAAAAGACCATCAGCGAGGCGAAACGCATCCTGCGGGCGGCGGCCGGGGGCGGCAGGCATATGGACTGGTCGGGCAAGACCATCCTTCTCACCGGCGGCACCGGCTCTTTCGGCAAGCACTTCTGCCGGATTATGCTGGGGAAATATAACCCGAGGGCCATCCGTATCTACAGCCGCGATGAGCTGAAACAGCATAATATGCGTTTCGAGTTTAATGACGATGAGCGCCTGCGTTTCTTCATCGGTGATGTGCGGGACGTTGACCGTCTGCGGCGGGCCATGGCCGGGGTGGATGTAGTGGTGCATGCCGCCGCCCTGAAACAGGTGCCAGC
This sequence comes from Desulfobacterota bacterium M19, assembly GCA_048820955.1. GTDB lineage: Bacteria > Desulfobacterota > Desulfobulbia > Desulfobulbales > VMSU01 > JAADIV01. The sequence continues at coordinate 241,108 of JBMERE010000002.1, forward strand.
CTGCGAATACAACCCATTCGAGGCAGTGAAAACCAACGTCAACGGAGCTCAGAATGTCATTGACGCCGCTATCGACACCGGAGTCAAAAAAGTGGTGGCCCTGAGTACCGACAAGGCGGTAAACCCGGTGAACCTCTACGGCGCCACCAAACTCTGCTCCGACAAATTATTCGTCCAGGGCAATGCCTATACCGGCGGCCGCCGCACCAGATTCTCCTGCGTGCGTTACGGCAATGTCATCGGCAGCCGGGGCAGCGTGGTTCCCCTCTTCAAAAAGCAGCGTCCGTCCGGTATCCTCACCGTAACCGACGAGCGCATGACCCGTTTCTGGATAACCCTGGATCAGGCGGTGGAGCTGGTTTTGAAGGCCTTTAAGTATATGGAGGGCGGCGAGATATTCGTGCCCCGCATCCCCAGTATGAAGATCACCGACCTGGCCAGGGCCATAGCGCCCGAGTGCAAGATAAAATCCATCGGCATCCGCCCCGGCGAAAAACTGCATGAATCTCTCACCGGCGAGGACGAAGGACGCAACACCCTGATTTACAAGGGGATGTATGTCATTATGCCATCCTTCCCCTGGTGGGATCGTAAGAACTACACCGAGGCCGAAAAATTGCCGGAGAATTTTATCTACGCCAGCAACACCAACGATCAATGGCTGAGCGTGGAAGAGCTGCGGCAGATTATTTTCGGTGAGCCGTCCGCCGCCAATAATCCCGTCAAAGCCGCTGCGGCGGTTAACGCCTGAGCATCCCCCCGGAAATACCATGCCGACAAAACAACAAATTCCATACGGCAGACAATGCGTGGACGAGGATGATATCGCCGCCGTCACCGAGGTTCTGCGCTCCGACTGGCTGACTACCGGCCCTAAAGTACCGGAGTTTGAAGAGGCCGTTGCCGGTTTCTGCGGCGCCGGGCATGGAGTGGCGGTCTCCAGCGGCACGGCGGCCCTGCACGCCGCCATGTACGCCATCGGTATCGGGCCGGGTGATGAGGTGATCGTCCCCGCCATCACCTTTGCCGCCACCGCTAACTGCGTGGTCTATCAGGGCGGCACTCCGGTGTTCGCCGATGTGGAAGCGGAAACATTGCTTGTTGATGTCGAAGATATAGAACGCAGAATCACCCCGCGAACCCGCGCCATTATCGCCGTGGATTACGCCGGCCAACCCTGCGATTATGACGCTCTGCGGGATATTACCAGCAGACACGGCTTGGCCCTGGTGGCTGATAGCTGCCACGCCCTGGGCGCCGAATATAAAGGACGCAAAACCGGCACCCTGGCCGACCTGACAGTCTTCAGCTTCCACCCGGTGAAGCATATCACCACCGGCGAGGGGGGGATGATAATAACCAATGATCCCCACCTGGCGGAACGGGCCCGTATCTTCCGCAACCACGGCATCACCACCGACCATCGGCAGCGAGCCGAAAACGGCACCTGGCGTTACCAGATGGTGGAACTGGGCTATAATTACCGTCTCTCAGATATCCAATGCGCCCTGGGGATCAGCCAATTAAAAAAACTCCCTAACTGGCTACGGCACCGCAGGGAAATAGCGGCCCATTACGCTAAAGACCTCACCAGTTCGGCCATCACCCCCTTGACCAGCCACACGGACCGCACCCACGCCTGGCATCTCTACGTGGTCAAAGTCCGAGAAAGGGACCGGATTTTTGATGATCTGCGCCATGCGGGGATAGGCGTTAACGTCCATTACCAACCGGTGCATCTTCACCCCTATTATCGGCAGAATTTCAACACCGGCGTGGGGATGTGCCCCGTGGCGGAGGCGGTGGCTGGTGAGATAATCACCCTGCCCCTTTACCCTGCCATGAGTATGGACAATATTGAATTTACAGCAAGACAGATAAGGGCAGCGTCCAGCGATACAACCACAATCGTATGCGATGGTAGATTTTAAAAAACAACGGTTGATTATTCGTGCCGACGCCAATCAATCCATCGGCGTTGGTCATGTCATGCGCTGCCTGGCATTGGCTCAAGGGTGGTTGTCAAACAATGGAGAAGTCTTATTTGTCGGGGCAATTGATTCTCCTGTATTGCGCGACAGAATAATAAGCTCCGGTTGCGAGTTCATCCAGATTAAAAAGCCATATCCAGCCATAGATGATTTGGAGTCATTAATTAGATTAATCCAAAATAACAAAGACACCACCGAGGTGTGGGTAGCTGTTGATGGTTATCATTTTCACGCCGACTATACCAGCGCACTCAGGCAGACAGGCGCCAGGGTACTCGTAATTGATGACTGCGCCCATCAAGGGGAATACAAGGCTGACATATTGCTAAACCAAAATCCGGGCAGTGAGAATCTGGCCTATGCGATCAACCCCGAGGCGGTCAAATTATTAGGCAATAAATACATCATGTTACGGTGCGAATTCTTAGAGAAACGGAACCAGGAACAACGGTATGATATCAAGCGTACGCAAGAAAAGAGACAAGCCAGAACCAATAAAAATGTTGCACCAGATACAGCTGAACGCATGCTGATTACGCTGGGCGGCGGCGACAAGAATAACGTCACCCTCAAAATCATAGACGCCCTGAACCTGATAGAATCCAAGCAATTAGAGGTGAAGATAGTAGTCGGCCCGGCTAATCCGCACATAAGAATATTAAAAAAACTGATGGAGAAAATCAATTTCAAGGGCAGATTAATCACCAATGTTAACAATATGGCCCCATTGATGTCCTGGGCAGATATAGCGATAAGCGCTGGCGGCAGCACCTGCTGGGAATTGGCCTATATGGGAGTGCCATCTGTAATAATAATTACGGCAGACAATCAACTTGAAGTTGCAAAAATGATATCCAGGCACGGCTGCGGTGTAAATTACGGGTGGGCGCAAACACTAACCCCCCATGACTTTGCAGAAAAATTGAACAAGATTCTAAATAATCACAGTATGCGAACAATGATGACAAAAGCTGGATACAGGTTAGTAGATGGAATGGGGAGTGATAGAGTTGTGGGCACAATGCGTTATTTCCCTTTTAAATTTACCCCCGTCACACCTAAAGACTGCCAGATCATATTTGACTGGGCCAATGATCCCATCATCAGAAATATTTCATTTAATTCTGAAAAAATAAGCTGGGAAAATCACCGGGCGTGGTTCAGCCAGACAATTAACAATTCAAACATATTGTTCTGGATTGTATCCTTCCAAGGTCATGAGCATATCGGCCAGGTAAGATTTGAAACAATTGGTAACGCAGGAGTTATCTCCGTAAGTTTAGATAAAAAATTCAGAAATATTGGCCTGGGAACCATGTTAATAAAACAAGCGTGCCGAAAGTTTTTCGATATCAGAAACAAAAACAGGATAAAGGCATTTATTAAAGCCGACAACATACAGTCTCGGCATACTTTTACTAATGCGGGTTTTAAACACATCTCGGAAAAACTCACAAATGGATTTCAAACCATAGTAATGAGTCTGGAGAATTAGATGGGAATTATTAAGATAAATAACCGAAAAATCGGCACAGGCCATCCAGTGTATATCGTAGCCGAAATGTCCGCCAATCATAACCAGGATTACGACACCGCCGTAAAAATAATCCAGGCGGCCAGGGAGGCGGGAGCGGACGCCATTAAGTTACAAACCTATACCCCGGACACCATGACCCTTGACTGCGACAACGATTATTTCCGGATTAAGGGAACAATATGGGATGGCAAAACCCTATATCAACTTTATCAGGAGGCATATACTCCCTGGGAGTGGCATCCACGCCTGCAGAAGACCGCCAATGACCTGGGTCTTGATTTTTTTTCCACCCCCTTTGACTCTTCCGCCGTTGATTTTCTGGAAGAGATGAATGTACCGGTTTATAAGGTGGCATCATTCGAGCTTGTTGACCTGCCACTCCTTAAAAAAATTGGAGCAACCGGCAAACCGGTGATTATGTCCACCGGAATGGCGAGCCTGGCGGAAATAGATGAGGCTGTAACCACCCTGAGGAAAGCCGGCAGTAATGAAATAGCTCTTCTAAAATGCACCAGCGCCTACCCGGCCCGACCCAGCACAATGAACCTCAAAACAATTCCTCATTTAGCCGCAACATTTGCTGTGGCAACCGGTCTTTCCGACCATACAACCAGTACCGCCGCCCCCATAGCTGCGGTTGTTCTGGAAGCCTGTATTATCGAGAAGCATCTAACTCTGGACAGGAAAACCGGCGGAACAGACAGCAAATTTTCTCTTGAGCCCCATGAATTTAAGACCATGATAAGGGCAATCCGTGACGTGGAACAAGCGGTAGGAGATATTTCATATACCAGGCCACAACAAGAAGACGCCAACCGTATCTTTCGACGTTCACTATTTGCTACTGAAAATATAGACAAAGGGGAAATATTTACCAGCAACAATACACGTTCAATCCGGCCCGGTCATGGCTTGGCGCCACGTTACCTGGACATTGTACTGGGTAAACGAGCAATAAGAAAAATAAAAAAAGGCACCCCGCTGTCCTGGAATCAGATTGCATGAAAATTTCGTTCCTCTTTATGGGCTACTTCGAATTTCATACTTCGTTGTGCAGGTCGTGGTGGCCCACATAGTTGTTAACCTCACTGACCAGCTAACAATTTGATTTTCACCAAAGGAGAATAATATGTTTGTCCAATTTAATCCAGCCCGTCAGATAAAGTTCTCTAACCACAAATTGGGTGATGGTTGCCCCTGCTTCATAACCTTTGAAGCAGGTCCAACGCATGATAGCGTCGATTCAGCCAAAAGTCTTGTCAGTTTGGCCGCCCAAGCAGGCGCCAATGCCATAAAATTTCAGATTTTTGATGCGGACAGACTTGTAGCAGACAAAAAGCAATTGTTCAGTTACCAAGTCTTGGTTGACAAGCAAAGCGGTAAGACCGAAACAGTAGAAGAACCACTCTACGACATTCTACGTCGTCGTCAGTTAAGTCATCCGGAGTGGAAAGAAATCAAACGTTTGAGCGACGCCCTCGGTCTGGCATTTTTTGCCACCGTTGGTTTTGAAGAAGATCTGGCTTTCCTGGAAAACTTAGACTGTGATTCCGTCAAAATTGCCTCGGCAGATATTAATCACTGGCCTCTGATTCGCAGAGCCGCACAAACAGGGATGTGCATCCAGCTGGATACCGGTAACGCCACGCTTGGAGAGATCGAAGATGCTGTGGACATAATACATCATGAAGGGAACGAGCGGATTATCATCCACCAATGCCCATCCGGTTATCCTGCATATCTACCCAGCGTTAATCTGCGAATAATAGAAACTCTCCGCCAGGTATTCCCATACCCAGTGGCCTACTCAGATCACACTCCCGGACACGATATAGATATTGCAGCCCTTGCTATGGGGGCTAATTTAATTGAAAAAACTATAACCCTCGATCGAATGACAAAAAGCGTAGAGCACATGTTCTCACTTGAACCGGATGACATGCATAACTTTATCAAAAGAATCAGAGATGTTGAAGAGGCTCTTGGCAATCCCCGTAGAATTATGCAAAAGGAAGAATTGGCTAATCGGAACAAGATTCGACGAAGCGTGTTTCTTACCAAAGACACACCAGCAGGCACCATGCTAAAAGATTTGGCCATAGAATTCCGCCGTCCCGGCGATGGCATCTCACCGGACCAATATGAAAAGATGTCTACATGCGTAACAAAACATTCTTTAAAATCAGGCGATAAACTTATGAAGGTTAACATATGCTATACATAATGCACAACGAAACATAAAATTTGTAGCCCACTCGCAAGGTGAAATTATACTTTCATATAAATATTAATAAGTTGGGGAATGTATGACAAAAGTGGCTATAGTTAATTACGGAATGGGAAATTTACGTTCAGTCGCAAATGCCTGCCATACGTTATCAGCTGATCCAACTGTAATAGATGACCCCAAAAAACTTCGTAACTTTGGCAAAATAATTGTACCAGGGGTAGGAGCATTTGGAGAAGCTATAGGCCATTTGAGGGACAGCGGCATGGCTGATGCGTTACAGGAAGTATTCCAGACAGACCGCCATCTCCTTGGTATTTGTCTGGGGATGCAACTGTTCTGCAAAGATTCAAAAGAATATGGCAACTACCAGGGCCTGGGCTGGATTGACGCTGAGGTCCGAAAATTCCCAGATTTAGCACAGTTTAAAATTCCGCATATGGGCTGGGACGATGTTTGCTCTAAGCAAGAACACCCATTACTGGATGGCCTTGCTACTGCAAACGATTTTTACTTTATCCATAGTTATTTTGTCCATTGTTTCGATACACAAGACGTTCTGTTAACCGGGGAATATGGAATACCTTATTGTGCCGCATTTGTAAAAAACAACATAATAGGGGTACAGTTTCATCCAGAAAAAAGTCAACAGGCTGGTCTTAAATTCCTTTCAAATTTTTTAAGGTGGTCACCATGCTGAAAAAACGATTCATTGCCGTCCTTATTATTAGAGATGGCCAGGTGGTGCAAAGTGTCCGTTTCAAACATACAAACGTAATTCATTATGATCCAGCACACGCAGTTGAGTGCTTCAATAAATGGTCCATTGATGAATTGGTGATGTTAAATGTTTCCCCCTCACCAGACAGCCGACCAGCTTTTCTTGAAACAGTAGCTTCAATTTCCGGCGATTGTTTTGTGCCATTATCAGTGGGAGGATGGATTAATAATTCTCAATACGCGCAAGATCTCCTGGCAAACGGCGCAGACAAACTTGTCGTTAATACAATCATAGCAGATAAACCTAAACTGGTTAACGCACTGTCTAAAAAATTCGGCCGACAATGTATCGTGGCCTCAATTGATGTAACGCACGATAATAAAAAAGATAACTCCTTGGTAATGGTGGATCGTGGCCGCCGTTCTACCGGAAGTGACCTGAGGACCTGGGCTGAACGTGCCGAACGGCTCGGGGCAGGCGAAATATTTTTCAACTCTATTAATCATGACGGTGCCAGAAAGGGTTATGACCTGACCAATCTTACCCTGTTGTGTCGTTCGGTAAAAATTCCGGTAATCGCATTTGGAGGAGTATTTAGCTGGAATCATCTGCTCCAGGGAATTGATGCCGGTGCGGACGCAGTCGCAGCAGCCAATATTTTACACTATACAGAACATAGTTGCCGTAAAGCAAAAAAATTTCTTATGCAATCAGGGGTTCCAGTAAGAAAAGAAATGCACTAACAAATATTTTGACAAATTCATCCAAATAACACGACATCAACATTTAACATCAATCGTAACTATAAATAGTTAGCATGGACAACAAATTACCCTAAATTGAGAAAACTCAACCGTTCAGATGTGCTCCAGATCTAAGTCTACGCTTACCTCGTTCATTTAGAGAACCGACGCACACTTATACTACTATAAAAGTTCTAAATAAACGAACTGGGGTGCAGCTGAATAGTTACAATCGTAAGCACTCCACAAACCACACTCTTGACTTTATAACATCTCAGAATGTAAGCGTTTCAGGGGCGCCCTGCTGCACGCATTTAAGTCCCCCGATAATACCCCTGTATATTGGGGGCTTAAATGCGTGCAGCAGGATGTTAATGGAACGCTTACTTACAATCAATCCTAAAGAAGGAGAGTAACAATGCGTTATTGCGCCCGTTGTCTTTATCCCGAAAACGCCAAACCTACCATCATTTTTGATGAAGAGGGCGTATGCTCTGGATGCCGTTATCATGAATCGCGCAGTAAATTGGAGGTCGACTGGAGCGAACGTGAAGAAATGTTTGTCAGAATCGTTGAAGAGGCCAGACATATGGCCAAACAACGTGGAAACAGCCATGATTGCATCGTACCTGTTTCTGGCGGCAAAGATTCTCACTATCAGGTCTGGCTTCTTAAAAAAAAATACGGCCTGAATCCTCTGCTGGTCACCTTCAACCACGCCTACAATTCCCCCTCCGGCCTGCGCAATCTGGAAAATCTTGTCGAAAAATCAGGATGCGATCATGTTCGTTATACGGCAGGGGTAGATTCCGTACGTCGTGTATCACGATACATGCTGAAGACCGTAGGAGATTTAACCTGGCATTACCATGCGGGTATTCGGACATTCCCGTTTCAAATCGCGGTTAAATATAATATTCCATTAATCGTGTGGGGCGAACATGGTTTTGCTGAATTAACCGGCATAGTATCACTTGAAGATTTTGTCGAATTTACCCGCTGGACCCGCAAAGAGCATGATATGCGCGGCTATGAACCCACCGATCTAATTGGAAAAGGCGGCATCACTCTGGCTGACTTAGCTCCTTATTTCTATCCAAGCGATGAGGAAATAGAACGTACTGAGGTCAAAGGAATTTACTTATCTAATTTTTTCCCATGGGACGCTAAACAACAAGCCGAACTGATGATCAAAGAATGGGATTTTGCTCCTGTCTGTTACGAACGAGATAGGACATTCAATCTATATTCCAAAATTGAAGACCATGCCAACGATCTACATGATTATTTGAAATATCTAAAATTCGGCTACGGACGTGCCACAGACGATGCTTCCACAGAGATTCGGCATGGGCGTATGACACGTGAGGAAGGAATAAATATGGTAAAACGGTACGATGAACGAATCCCAACTACTATATCATGCTACTGTGACTTTTTAGGGATGAGCATAAATGATTTTTATCGATTGGTAGATCCGATGCGTGACCAACGCATCTGGCAACAAACAGAAAAAAAGGAATGGCAGGTCAATGATGCCGTCTGGAAGCATGAGATTAGCTCAGCAGAAACAAAAAACCGCATTATCCAAGTTGACGATCGTACCATGGGGTACAAAAACAGGCAACTCTATTTTAACTCCATCAACCCGCCTCAACCTTCCGGAGATGATTCTTTAGATATCAAACCAAACAAGTTCAGGGTGTTATAATGGATGATATTATAAATCAACAACTTAAACTATGGCGTTCAGAATTCGGCTGGCAATATGCCGAACGTAACAATAATTGTATCGCTGCCAATGACCAGCGTCGTCTTGTTCGTGATTGGGGCAAAATATTAACTCATGCCATTAACCCGCAACCGGAGAATGCGCTCGAAATTGGTTGTAATATAGGTCGTAATATCTTAGCCTTGCGTAACCTGATCGCAGATGTTCGTGGTATTGAGCCAAACCAGCACGCCGTCGAATTTGCCAATAAATTATTTGGCAAAGACAAATTTCCCGTACAGGCAGGAGATGGATTCAATTTACCATTTGATGACAATACCTTCGATTTGGTGTTTACTTCAGGGGTATTAATTCACGTTTCTCCAGACGATTTAAAAACAATGACCAATGAAATCATGCGGGTTTCGCGTCAATACATTGTATGCATCGAATATTTTTCGCATACTCCAGAACAGATATCATATCATGGCAAAAATGGTTTTTTGTTTAAACGTGACTTCGGTAGATTCTACCTGGAGCATTACCAACGTTTAAAGGTACTGGACTACGGCTTCCTCTGGCAGCCATTCGACTCCAGTGATGATTCAAACTGGTGGTTATTCGAAAAGATATGAAACAGAGAATATTAGGATTAATACCAGCCAAGGGTAGTTCCACCCGCTTGCCCCGCAAGAATATTATGCCTCTCGGCGGCAAACCGCTTATTTCCTGGGCGGGAGAGGCACTTAAAAACAGCGGCATATGCGATCGTATCGTCGTTTCAACCGAGGACAAAGAAGTTGCCTCTGTAGCACGGGACGAAGGTCTGGAGGTGCCTTTTTTACGACCGGCGAAACTGGCTGTAGACCCGGCAGGCGTGGTAGATGTAGCCCTTCACTGTCTTGCGACTTTACGCCATTTGGGGGACACATATGATACATTGATAATCACTTTGCCAACGTGTCCATTCCGCACCGCCCAAGACATCCGCAATGCATACAATCTATTTCGGGAGCGTAACGCTAATTTTTTAATGGGCGTTTCTTCTTTCGACCACACCCCTTTTGCGGCAATGCAACTTCAAGACGGTACGGTTAAACCGTGGTTCCCAAATTATTTTGGGCGTAAATCACAGGAGATGCCAGCTGCCTACCGCCCTAATGGTGCCCTAAACATACTTGCGATTAAAGAATTCGAAGAGGCACGCTCCTATTTTGAGACACCACTTTATGCCTATATTATGCCTTGGCCACGCGGTATAGATATCGACACACCCGATGACCTAACTATGGCGGAAGCAGTTTTGGCATCCAAACTAACATCCATGCCCATTCACCCGGGCAAAACGATAGATTAGAGGATATGCCACGATAAAATAGTGCCAAGAACTGGCATAATTAATATCCAACAAGCCCGCCAATGACAAGATGAAACCAACAAAAAATTTCTTTCAACAAAATATGGCCCTGTTGCAGGAGCGTCACCAGGATACCTGGCAGACGATTATTGATGACCAGGCATCTCCTTTGGGTGAGCTGTGCCCCGCCGCAGACGGCAAGCCCAATCTGCTACTCCATAATACGCAAGGGGAGGAGATATTCCTGCACAATAGCGCAGACACTGCCGCCGAACTCCGGGACTATTACCAACTGGTGCCGGAGAAAAGCACCGGCGTGGCAATCATGATCGGCATGGGACTGGGACACACACCACTGGCCATGCTGCAAAACAGGCCCAGCCTGCGCCACCTGGCCATATTTGAACCGGAATTGGGAATTTTCAAGCGAGCGTTACAGGCCCAGGATCTTACGAAACTCCTTACAGATCACCGGGTAATCATCGCCGTTGGCAAGATGGATGCGGCCGATGCCATGGCCCCCATGATACGCGCCCTGCAGCTGGAAAACCTTCATATTCTAAAGCACCTGCCCTGTTTCCGGTTCGCGCCGGACGCCTACCAGGATTGTTATAACAAGATCTATCAGATCGCCAACTCCTTTAACGTGGGCGGCAATACCACCACGGCTTACGGCAGTAAGTTTATCGACAACCGCCTGCGTAATATGAGCGCCGTTCATCACCAGCAGCTCCTGGAGAATCTGCAAAATAAGTTTACCGGCGTCCCGGCCATTCTCGTTGCCGGCGGCCCCTCGCTGAACAAAAATGTGCATCTGCTGGCCGAGGCCGCAGGCAAGGCGGTAATCATCGCCGCGGATACCGCCCTGCCCTCCCTTCTGGCACATAAGGTGGTGCCCGATTTCACCTCCTCCATTGATATGCAGGATATTACCCTGGAAAAAATTATTGCCGGGGCCCAACAGGCTAAAACAACCAACCTATTATGCTCCGCCTGGCTGACTCCCAGGGTTTCCAAGATTTTTCCGGCCCGGCAGGTCTATTGGTCCTTCAGCGCCAAAAATATGGAAAAATGGCTTAACACCCTGTTAGGCGGCAAGATGCTGACCTCCGGCGCCGGGACAGTGGCCCAGCTCAATCTGATCGCCGCCCATGTTTTAGGCTGTTCACCCATCGTCTTCGTGGGACAGGATCTGGCCTTTACCAATAATGAGGGACATGGCGAACATACCGCCTTAACCAGCAGAAACGTCCAAAAGGATATGGCCAACAATAAAGAATCGTGCCTGATCGAGGGTTATGGCGGCGGTCACGAGGTGCTGTCCAACCGGGCATTTATTGACCATAAATATAATATAGAACGGGCCATTGCTGTGGCGGATGATCGGAAATTCATCAACGCCACTGAGGGCGGAGCCAGAATAAAAGGTGCGGCAGAATTGCCCCTGCGGGAGGTAATCAGCCGCTATTGCCAACAGAAAATCGAGCTAAGCACTAAACTTCGCCGGGTGGAGGAGCAGAGTCCAATGCCATCCCCCAAGGCCGAAATCAGCAAGCTGACCAGAATGCTTAAATCGATAACCACCGTCAGCAGGGATATGGATTTATTAGGCAATTTGGTAACGGAACTAAGCGCAGAGATCGACACCCTTCGGCAACAAAACATAAGCTGTCGGAAATTTGATTCCCTGCCCGCCGCCGCCCGGAGACAATTCCTGAAACTTGATGAGCTGAATACCAGACTGGATCAGGCCAAGGTTTGGAAGCTGCTGGAAGATACCACTCTGGAGGGCCTGCGCCTGAGCGAACGTCTCAATCATGAGCTCAAACAACTTGAGAACAAACCGGAACGGTATTTAGAGTGGTTAAGCAAGGCCCTGGAGCGTTTTATCGCCATCAACCAATGCCGCCGCCAGGTTTTGGAACCCTTTAATGCCCAGTTGACCAGACTGGTAAACTTTTTGAAGAAAGAGACCTTTCTGCTCCGTCCCCCCAGTAAAAAACAAAAAAAACAAAAAAACAAAAAAACTGCCAACCGGGAAAGACTTGGCGAACTCCTCAAACTTTATTATGACAACGGCGAATACGTCCTGCTTGAGCAGGCAATCGCCAGCTATTTTACCAACCAGCCAGAGTCTGCCGAACTCACCTTCTATGCCGGTGTTATCGCCGCCCAGCGCTCCCAATTTGCCGATATGGAACGGCACTTCAGCCACGCCCTGGAACTTGATAAAAGCTGGGAGGATGATATCGCCGCCTGCCGGACGCAATTAGCGGCCACATATGTTAATTTTGCCAACCAGTGGCAGAACGCCGACCTGACCGTGGCCTGCCGCCTGCTCTTCAAGGCCATACGCTACGAGCCTGAATCGGCGGAGATGCGCCGCATTCTAACCGGCACCGCCGCTAATATCCTGAATCAGACGGCAGAGACCGACCAGCAGGAGCAAGCCGCCAAAACCGGTTCCCTGGCCGCCTGGTGCCGGGAACTGGCCGACAGCCCGGCGCTGAAAGCCGCCCTGACCAGCGGACAAACGGCCAGATTCTACCGTCTATACGGCGAAGCCCTGCACGCCAGCGGACAATTCCCCACCGCCGCCAAGGCTCTGCAAGCCTCCCTTGATGCTGCCCCCGACTCGGCCGGAACGCTCCACTTATTGGCCAATGTCTATTTTGCCCTGAATGATTATCCCGCCGCCATTACCAATCTGGAGCAGGCCGTGGCCTTGGATAGCAGCTACGCCCTGGACTGGGAGAACATAGGCGACTCCCTGGCCGCCAACCAGCCGGAAGACGCAATTCTTGCCTACGAAAAATGCTTTACCGCCTTGCCTGAACGCCTTATCCTGCTCAAGAAGATGGCCGACTGCTACCGGGCCGCCGACAGACTGCCGGAGGCCAGGGAAGCATACAGTATATATCTGGCCAGGATAAAGAGCGGCACCACACCACGCTGCCCGACATAGTAACCCCCTCCAAAAAAAAATTTATCCTTTCTCCTCCTATGCCGATAAGTGGTGCAGAAGATGAGGTGTTTATTGCCCTGACTTCTGTCACTCAATAACACATCCATGATTCCACTACTTGTCAGTAGTTTGAAGGAGGTGATAACAGCACTGGTTTTAAAGAGACGAGGACAATCGGTTAAATCTTTTTTTATTGAACCGGAGAAAGGATTCTCCGTAACAAACAATCTCATGGAGGATGCAACATGACTTTACGTATTAATACCAATATAGCGGCGTTAAACGCCCACAAAAACATGATTAAAAACGACAACGCCCTTTCAGCTTCGCTGGAGAGGTTGTCGTCTGGTCTACGGATCAACAAGGCGGCGGATGACGCCTCGGGCATGGCCATTGCCGATGCCCTGAAGTCTCAGGGCCTGGGTCTCGGTCAGGCCATCAAAAATGCCAATGACGGTATTTCCATGGTTCAGACCGCGGATGGCGCCCTGCAGGAATCAATCAATATCGTCAACAGTATTAAGACCAAATCAATCCAGGCGGCTCAGGATGGTCAAACCACAGAATCAAGGACAGCTATCCAGTCTGATATCAGTAAGTTATTAGAGGAACTCGACAATATTGCCAAAACCACCTCATTTAACGGCCAGAAACTCCTCTCTGGTAACTTTACCAATAAAAAATTCCAGATCGGCGCCTACTCGCAGGAAACAACAAACATCTCCATTGCCTCTGCCGAATCAACCAAGATCGGCCACGTTAACAGTTCGCAGTTGTCCTTCAGCGGCACTGGTACGTCCCAGCTTTCCCTGTACAGTAACACGCAGGATGCCACCTATACCCTGAACAGTATTGAACTGAAATACAACAACAGCAGTGAAAACGGTCTCGGTGCCGTGGCCGATGCCATTAACAAGCTCAGCGATGTCCTGGGAGTATCCGCCAACGCAGTGGTGCAGTCCAGCACCAGCAGTGCGCTCAGTGCCGGAACCACGGACAGCGATTTCAAGATTAACGGCATTACCATCGGCCAACTTAGTGTAAATGCCAATGATGCCGATGGCTCCCTGGTAAGCACCATCAACAATAAGCAGTCAGAGACCGGTGTTTTTGCCAGTGTCGATGCCGCCGGCAAGCTGACCCTGACCTCAAACGATGGCCGGGCCATCAAGCTGACCGCCACCAGTATCACCAACGGCACCAATACCGGTATTAACGGCATTCTGGGCCAGACCGACATGACTACCCTGGGTGTGATTAACCTGAACCAGGTAGGTGCCGCCGATATACAGGTCTCTAATTCCGGCAGCGCCGGACTGGCCGTGGCCACCGTCAATAATCTGGATGTTAAGACTACTACCTCCGCCACTACCAGCTCCTCGTCCATTGCCGCTGGTTCTACCCTTGGCACCGGCACCATTATCAACTCCGGCACCGCCATCAGCAATGATATGACAGTGGATGGCTTTACCGCCAAAGCCGGAACCACCATTGGCACCGGGTCAACCCTCAAGGCCGGCACGGTACTCGCCTCCGGCACCTCTATCACCTCCAAGGTGACGGTGAGTGGTATATCAGTAACCGTCGGAACCCTGACGGCCGCCAATGGCTCCACCCTGCAAAGCGGCTCAATCCTTAACTCCGGCACCGCCATTACCTCAACGATCACCACCAGCCTGGCTGCTGCTGGTGATGTGGTCATGGCTGATGGTTCCACCCTGACGGCCGGCAGTGTGCTGAACTCCGGCACCGCCATCGTAGGCCAGGCTACCACATCAGGCACCACTACCGCTGGAGCTAACAATGGCACTATTGGCAATAGTTCGGTGCTGGCCAGTGGTTCAACTATAGTAAGCGGAACTATTTTCTCCAGCTTAGCGGATGCCCAGGCTGCTATCACTGCAATGAGTAGCGGTATTATAGTTAGCGGCGGAGGAGGTTATATTATGACCTTTTCCGGCACAAATGTTTCCGGCACTATCGGGGCGGGTGGCTTAACCCTCAGCAGTGGCACAATTACTTCTCTGGCTGCCAGTAATACATTGGCATCTGGAACGGTATTAACAACCGGCTCCCAGATTAACGACGCAGATATAACCCTGCAAGCGGCAATGACTGTCAGCGGCGACTCCATGACCGCATTAACGGGTAGTGTGATTAACAGCGGCGGCAGTACGCTAACAACCGGATCACTGGCAGCAAAAGATGATATAACCTTAAGTGGTGATGCCACTCTGACTGCCAACATGACTTTGTTAAGCGGTTCATCCGTGGCTGGCGGCTCTACCCTGGCTGCCGAGTCCGTAGTTTCCAACGAAACAGCCACCCTACGATCTGACGCTACTCTGACCGCCAAGATGAACCTGGCCTCCGGCTCTACGGTAAGCGGTAACTCCATCATGGCCAACGGCACCTCTATCAAAGGAGTGGATCTGACTCTGGCCGCCGATGCTACCATCAGTACGACCCAGACTTTGGCGACAGGTTCCAAGATTGGTGCCAACTCGGCTCTGGCAACTGGTTCCACCTTTGGCGCCGATGTAACCCTGGCCAATGCCGAAACTGTTGCCACCGGTTCCACCATGAACCTCGCGGCCACCTCCACAGTAAAAGCGGGCAGTGTTTTCGCCATCGGCACCGTGCTCACCAATTCGATCACCGGTACCGACGGTACCACTTACAATACCGGTGATACCCTGACAAGTGCAGTTACCCTGGCCAAAGATGCCACAATGACCAACGCCCAGGATATCAAGGGCGGTTCCATCTTAGCCGCCGGCACCACCCTGGCCGCCAATGCATCCGGTTCAGGAACGGCTATCGGCACGGTGGGTTCTTCCACCATGACCAGGCTCAACGAGATCAGTGTTTTGACTCAGGCTGGCGCCCAAACCGCCATCTCGGTTGCGGATTCAGCCTTGAAAGATCTGGATAAAGTTCGTTCCAACCTCGGTTCAGTCCAGAACCAGTTGACCTCGACTATCTCCAACATCTCTACAACTCAGGTCAATGTCTTCTCGGCGGAATCGTCAATCCGTGATGTTGACTTCGCGAACGAATCCTCCAACTTCTCCAAGATGCGGATTCTGGTGCAGGCAAGTTCCTTTGCCATGGCTCAGGCCAACGCCTCCGGCAAAGCGGTCTTGAGTCTGCTACAGGGATAATCTTAACCAGACAAGTGTTTAATAATTAAGGGCGTCAGATAATAAATCAGAATAAAACACCCTGGTACGGTTTTACCGGACTTCAAAATTATAAACCCTTAGACAAAAAAAGGGGCAGCAGCCAATTATGGTTGCTGTCCCCTATTGAATCAAATCTACTGTCCCCCTCCATTGTTAGCGCAAATTTTATATAGAGGTCGAACTGTAATTTTATCAGTTACGGGATATTCATTTTCTCCAGGATAGACGACCCATAAATAATCCAATGCAAGATCCTGGACGGCAATGTGCATTGATTTTGTCAGTTTAGGCGCCTCATTAAACTTAAACTCAATGCCGTAACGTTTGCCATTCTTAATGTAAAAAAGGTCGATTTCTGCGCCACTGTAGGTTGACCAGAAATATGCATCTGATGGTTGTACTGCTTGAAGCACTTGCTCAAGGGCAAACCCCTCCCAGGATGCCCCTAAACGCGGATTCCCTGTCAAGTTATGATAGTTTGGAATATGTAACAGGCTGTGGAGCAGGCCGGAGTCTCGGAAATATATTTTAGGGGCCTTCACCTGCCGTTTGCGAAGATTCTCATGCCAAGGCTGTAGCTGACGAATCATAAATGTAGCAGTAAGAATGTCTAAATATGACCTGACTGTTTTGTCGTTTAGCCCCATTGATCTACCCAACTCCGACGCATTCCAGGTTTGACCATGAAAATGAGCCAACATTGTCCAGAAACGCCGTATGGCTGCCGCTGCTATCGATATTCCCAGCATCGGGATATCACGTTCCAAAAATGTTCGGATAAACCCCTCTCTCCATGCCAGACTGTCTTCTTCTGAATTCGCGAGAAACGAACGTGGGAAGCCTCCTCTAAGCCACAATTGCTCTTTGCCCGAAATTTCACCCATGTTGAAGCCTGAAAGTTCAATAAATTCGACTCTTCCCGCTAATGTCTCATAAACATTTTTAATGATATGGGGTGAGGCGCTGCCAAGAACCAGAAATTTTGATTTGTTATCGGGCTTGTCGACCAATACACGCAGGACATTAAACAACTCTGGTTTTAGCTGTATTTCATCAAGAATAATTACCCCGGGAAGGGCGCTGAACAGCAGTTCCGGGTTTTGAAGCCTTTGTTGGTCGGCAGGTGATTCAAGGTCAAAGTAAGCAGCGTTATGCTGTTTCCCGAAAATACGTGCAAGGGTTGTTTTTCCACATTGTCTCGGGCCAAGCAGTGCCGCTATCGGAGATCTGCCAAGTGCCGTTTTCAGGTGTGCCAGATATTTCGATCGGGTTATCATTGCAAGATGATAGCATTGAAAATTCGGAGTGTCAATACGAATTTTCAATGCAAACAAATCAACATAGTCTGTCCCTTATTGATCTTTTTTCACAGGCCTTTAATAACTTCAGCAAGTATCTTACTCAACTCACTGATCTTGTATGGCTTCGGAATAACGCCCTTAAAACCGTATTCCTTGAAATTGGCCATGATAGGGTCGGTGGCGTAGCCGCTTGAGGCAATAGCCTTGATACCTGGATCAATGGCCCGCATTTTTTCAATTGCCTCTTTGCCGCCCATGCCCCCGGGGATGGTGAGATCCATTATGACGACCTCAAACGGCTCTCCTTCCTCTTTGGCCTTGAAGTACCGCGCAATAGCCTCCTCACCGTCCTGAGCGGTATCAACCTCACAGCCAAGATGCTGAAGCATTTTCGTGGCCACTTCTCTGATATTTTCGTCGTCATCCATGATCAGCACTTTTCCGGTTCTGGCCGGGTTCATTTTCCCCGCTGCTTCCTGTGCCGCTAATTTTTTCTCCGTGGCCGGAAGATAAATGGAAAAAGTTGAGCCCCGGCCGAGTTCTGAATCAACGGTAATCAAACCGTCATGTTTCTTGATGATCGAATAGGCAATGGCCAGGCCAAGTCCACTGCCGGTTTTTTTGCTGGAAAAATAGGGGTCAAAGATTTTTAACAGATTTCCCTTGGATATCCCGCTGCCCTGATCTTGAAAGGATAAACAGACGTATTTACCAGCCGGCAGTAGAGGCTGGTCATGTTCGGCAAGAACCAGATTGTCCCCTCTGATAATCAAGGTTCCCCCCTCAGACATGGCCTGACAGGCATTAATGACCAGATTCTGGCTTACCTGGCTCAGTTGGCCTTCATCTACCTCAATGGGCCACAGCTCTTCCGGCAGTTGATATTCACATTTGACATTTGCACCTCTCATGGCAAAGCTGGTTGAGTCTTTAATCAGCTCAGTGATGGTAGTAATTTTTTTTATCGGCGCTCCCCCCTTGGCAAAGGTGAGAAGCTGCTGGGTCAGACTTCTGGCCTGCAGAGCCGCTTTTTCTGTTTTTTCCAGGTTGCTGAATACCGTGTCCCGCGGGTTGATATTTACTTTAGCCAAGGAGATATTGCCCAGAATGGCAGTGAGCAGATTATTGAAATCATGGGCAATACCACCGGCAAAGACCCCGATGGACTCAAGTTTCTGCGCCCTGAGCAGCCCCTCCTCCATTTTCTTTTTTTCGGTAACGTCACGAAAAATGCACTGGGTAACTACCGGCTCTCCCCCCTGAAACTTGCAGCAGGCATTGCCCTCAACAATGATGCGGGTTCCATCCCTGGCCACAAGGCAGGTATCAATGGGGTGAACATCTTCGGTGGAGATAACCTGTTGGAAAGTGCTTTGACAGTGTTCCAGGCAATCGGGGGCAATCAGATCAAATATAGAAAGGCCGGCAGCGATATCCTCCTGGTTATAGCCAAAGGTATTCATCCAGGCCCGGTTAACATAAAGCAGACGGCCATCCGGTTGAACGGCCTGAATAAGATCGGTGGCATTCTCAAAAAGGGTACGGTACTTCTCTTCGCTCTCCCGCAGAGCCTGCTCCTGCTGCACCCGTTTACCGACATCCCGGAAGATACCGGTCATGACTACCGGCCTGTCATCTACAAATTTAGTGTGACAGCGTCCTTCCACCACAATTTTCCGGCCATCCCTGGCCACGAAGACCGTCTCGTTGCGGTCAATGGCCTGCCCCTGCATCAGACAACTGAAGACCTGACGGCACTTATTGCGGCACCCTTCCTCGACAATATCCATGAGTTTAATATGGGAAAGTTCCTCCAGACTGTAGCCTAAAGCGTCACGCCATGCCTGGTTGACATAAAGAAATGAACCGTCAGGACTGACACTGTGGATAAGGTCGCCGGCATTATCCACCAGGGCGCTGTACAGCTCCAGACGGCTATCCATATCTAACATAGCCTCAATGCGCCGCGCGGACTCCCGCTCTAATTTTGCGTTTCTTTCCAGCAGTTCTTCATAGGTTGGGGCAACATCCATTGAGCCAGTCTCCAGAAATGATTAACGTTTGTTGGCGTTTTTGTAATTATAGTCTATATTTATAAATTCTACCTGATAAGGCAACTTTTTTGTAACCATGCAGCGAAATGCCCGTAATGAACAATAACCACTGAATGTAACATCATGGCCACAAGACGATTCATATTAGCGGGAATGTTTATCGACGGCAGCGCTGCCGATGCCCGCCGGAATATCATGCTGACGGTAAAGAACGGCGTTATTAGCGCCATTAATCCGGCAGCGCAACTTCAAATCAGTGATGATGCTCCGCTAAATGACCTCTCCCATTGTACCATTTTACCGGCGCTGGTCGACTGCAGTGTCTCCCTGTCCCTTATTGCTCAATAATCTACGAGCTCATAGCTTTCCTTGTACTTTTATGCTAAATTTATGTGATGGTGTCGTAGTTAACTACTTATATAGGTAATCGCATATGAATTGATACTTGTAAAAGTATTAAAAGATGAACATCGAACACCGAATTAACTACAAAGCCAAATTGTATCAGCAAAATTTGATTTTGGGTATTTTTTTGCTTTTTCATTCGATGTTGGATGTTGAATGTTCGGTGTTCAGTCTTAGTTCATACTTATCCCGCAAAACTGTATCCATTCATCTGCTACGCACTATAGTCATCTCTTGGAATGCGATGGACTTTTGACGAGTCCATCATGTAGGCATATTCATATCGGTTGTTTAAGTTTTTAAATTTAAGCCATTACTATCCCTATCATGCATAAAGAAGAATTGTTAAAATATTGGATCGATAGCTCCGATAATGATTTTAGAGCTATGATTCATTTGCATGAAAAAGGTGACTATTCATGGTCGCTGTTTATCGGACATCTGGTAATTGAAAAGCTGTTAAAAGCATGGTATGTGCAAAATATTACCAATACTCCACCTTTCATACATGATCTCGTTAGACTTGCTGCCAAAGGTAAACTTTCAGTTGATGAAAACAAGAAAGATTTACTTGACACAATATCTACTTTTAATCTTCGAGCCAGATATGACGACTACAAAAAAGAATTTCAGCAAAAATGCACTTCTGAATTTGCCACCAAATGGGTTAATATTATCAAGGAGTTAAGAGAATGGACAAAAAGCAAGCTTATGAAATAGCACGGAAATACGCTGCTTATCTTAAAAAAAACAAATCAGGTATCAAGAAAGTTTATCTCTTTGGTTCATATGTAACCGGCAAAACGGACGAAGACAGCGATATTGACATGGCAATAGTTTTTGAGGTGCTTTCTAACTCCTTTGACATGCAGGTTGAACTAATGAAACTCAGAAGGAAATTTGACACCAGAATTGAGCCGCATCCTTTCAGAGAAAACGACTTTAACCTCTCAAATCCTTTTGCAAATGAAGTCATTACTAACGGGTTTGAATTAGGTCAACAGGACATGAACAATAACCACTGAATGTAACATAATGGCCACAAGACGATTCATATTGGCGGGAATGTTCATTGACGGCAGCGCTGCCGATGCCCGCCGGAATATTATGCTGACGGTAAAGAACGGCATTATCACCGCCATTAATCCAGCCGCGCAACTTCAAGCCAGTGATGATGCTCCGCTAAATGACCTCTCCCATTGTACCATTTTACCGGCGCTGGTCGACTGCAGCGTTTCCCTGTCGCGCTCACCTGCCATTGACCCAAAAACGCGGTTAGCTTATGAAGAGTCCGGCCCGGCCATAAAGGCGGCCATGCTGGAGCGGCATATTCATGACTACCATGCGCACGGGGTACGGGGTGTGGCCGACTGCGATGATATAACCAGACTGGTGAAAGATTATCAGGACAGGATGGCAGAAGAGAGCATAATTGATATCAAGGCATCCGGCCCTCTCTGCCAGGCCAGACACTCGGCGGCTGACAACCGGGAGAACGATGATTTTCTCAAGATCGCTTATTCCGCTGATATCGCAGCCGGGGAGCCCCCGCGTTCCAGGCTCAGCCACGAAGACCTGCGTTACATTCTACAGCTCAGGGGCGGGAAAAAGGCGGTGGTGGTGGCCAATGGCCGGCAACAGGTAGCAGAAGCGCTTGCGGCGGGGTGCGATGCCATCGAACAGGGATATGCCATGGGTGAGGATAATCTCAAGAAAATGGCCGATAAAAGCGTACTGTGGATTCCCAATCTACTGCGGGCCAGGAATGCCCTGGACGGTGCGGGCCGCGGCGGAGATGTGGGCTGCCGTTTCTCCCATCGCTATGCGGCACCGGAAAAACTGCTTCCCGGCACGGAGGCTTTCTGGCAAAAGACGTTGCACGAGCAACTGAAGCAGCTGAATCTGGCCAGAGAATTAGGCCTGACAACAGCCGTGGGAACCGGGGCCGGCAGTATCGGCATACTTCATGGTGAATCCATGGCCGAAGAGATGAAATTGTTTATCAAGTCCGGCTATACACGGGAGGAGACCATTCGCTGCGCCTCGGACAACGGAGCCAGATTTTTCGGCATGGAGACATTGGGCGCACTCACTGTCGGACGGCGGGCAACATTCCTGCTTACCAGAGGCACGGTACAGCAGCTGCCGAGAAAGCTCTCCTATCTCGAAGGTATCTATGTTGACGGCGTTCCCAGCCCCATATATCATAAGAACCCGGTTAAACTGGTAAATCAGGTGAGCTAAAGAGTTCTATCGGTTTTCACCGCTCCACGCCGGAAGCCCTTCAGGCCAGTTCCATAACCTCCATATTTCTCAACTGCGCCAGATTGAATACCGGCCCGTCCACGCAGACCAGTTTATCGTCCAGGTGACAATGCCGGCACACCCCTACCCCGCATTTCATATGACGCTCCATGGTGGTGATTATATTTTCATCCCGCAGCCCCCGGCGGCTTAATTCCGCCAATACCGCCCTGATCATCAGCGGCGGCCCGCAGACCAGCGCCGTGTGAGCGGGGCTGATCCGCGCTTCATCGAACAGGGTAGTTACCAGGCCGATATTCTCCTGCCAGCCCGGTTCACCCTGATCCACGGTAAGCAGACATCTCACCCCCGGCTGCTGCCGCCATCTGTCTATATCCTGCCGAAAGGCGATATCAGAGGGGGTGCGGCTGCCGAAGAGAATGGTTATTTTACCATAATGCTCACGCTCTGCGAGACAGGTCTCAATTACCGACCGTAACGGGGCCAGGCCGATACCGCCAGCCACGAACAGCAAATCTTTATGGATGAATTCCGGCATGGAAAAAGCCTTGCCATAGGGGCCGCGAAGCCCGACAACCGCGCCCTTCTCAAGCTCCAGCAGGGCCGCGGTAAGTTTACCGGCCCGGCGCACACTCAAACGCAGATTAGCGTTCCGGGCCGGACTGGAGGCAATGGAGATGGGGGCCTCGCCATGATGGGGGACGGAGAGCATCATAAATTGTCCCGGTTCAAAGGTGAATGAGCGGCCGTATTCCAAATCGGTGAAAGACAGCACAAAGGTTTTGACCTGTGAATTTTCAACAATAATGTCTTCAATTTTTGCTGACAGGGGCTGGTATAACGGTTTTACCTCGAGCATGATTCAGGTTCCTTCGCAGGCTTTATTAATGAAGCGGACAATATCGGTACCGCCGAAACAGATATCAACGCAGCGGCCGCAGCCCACACAACTTGGCCGGCCATGTTTTTCAACATCAAATTTAAGTTTATGCATAAAACGCTGCCGAATGGCGGCCTTTTTATGATTCACCGGATTATGCCCGCCGGCCAGGGCGGTAAAACCGGCAAAGGTACAGGCATCCCAGGCGCGTACCCGTTCGCCCTGACCGGCGTTAAGCGGATAATCGCTGATCGTAAAGCAGGTGCAGGTCGGGCAGACATAGGCGCAGCCGCCGCAGTCCTGACAACGGAGAGATAAATCCTGCCAGACCTCCTCCGCCACCTCCCCCTCCCGCAGACGTTTAATGGCCTGATCCACATGAACCAGCCGCGAAAAGCTGCCTTTGGCCTCCAGAAATGACTGATATTGCCGGTTTATATCCTCATCAGCCGCGGTACTGAAAAACTGCGGCCATTGCCTGACAATTTCTTCACCTTTGGCCCGGCCCGGCTCTATTAAAAAACGATCTCCAAGATCGGTAAATTGCAGATCCGCGCCGCATTCCAGAAAAGGGCCGTTGCCGGTGGCATTACAGAAGCATTTTTCAAAGGGCCGCTTACAGTTCAGGCCGATTATAACGGAGTGTTCCCTTTTTTGCAGATAATGGGGATCTGCCGCCTCATGCAGAAAAATGACATCCATATAAAGCAGCGCGGAAAGATCACAGGACCGCACCCCGAAATAAATAGTCGGTTCCTCAGGGAAACCGGCGGGCTGAAACTGGTAATCACCGGGGTTGGACTCGTAGGTAAACAACACCTCCCGCTGGGGCAGCATGAATTGTTTAATGGAGTTCTGAGGCTGATTCTCCAAATCCAGGCGCAGCCCGTCAATATCATCGGCTGGCCCGAAAAGGGTATCACCGTACCGATTCTTCTGCGGCACAATCAGACGATAATCTTTATTGAGCTTACGGAGAAAGGCGGTGAGATAATCTTTTTTGAGGATCAATTTGTCATCATTCATCTGATTGGTACCCCTTAAACATTTTTTTATTTTGCCGGCTCGATTTTTACAGCGCAGATCTTATACTCCGGGCAGTTGGCCAGGGGATCACGGGCACCGATACAGAGAAGATTTACCGGGACCTCAGAGTAATGAAAGGTGGTGTAAACCGTACCCACCGGAACCTCG
The DNA here is from genome assembly GCA_048820955.1 of Desulfobacterota bacterium M19. Lineage (GTDB taxonomy): Bacteria > Desulfobacterota > Desulfobulbia > Desulfobulbales > VMSU01 > JAADIV01. The sequence goes on from JBMERE010000002.1 coordinate 265,644, forward strand.
CCGCCCACTTCAGCAGACAGGCGGATGGTACCGCGCCGGGAGGTCATCTCCACCATCTCCCCGTTTTTTATTTTAAGCCCCTCGGCATCATGGCGGTTGATCTGCAACAGGGCCTTATCAGCTTCACGATTCAGGGCGGGGCATTTTCGGCTCATGGTACCAGTGTGATATTGATGATAAATCCGGCCGGTCATCAACAGAAAGGGGTATTTTTCATCAACCGGTTCACTGGGCGGCTGATGAGAGGAGGGTACAAAACGGCCGTGGCCCCTGGTAAAATAATATTTATGCAGAAACGGGGTACCGGGATGGCCGCGGTCCCAACAGGGCCATTGCAGTCCCCAGCAATCTTCCAGCCGGTCATGATACATGCCGCCGTAGATGGGGGCCAGCATGGCAATTTCCTCCATAATCTCGGCCGGGGACTCGTAATCCATGGGGTAATCCAGCCGCCGGGCAAGCTCCATGATAATATCACTGTCGGTGCGACAGCCGGCAAGGGGCGGAATAACCTGCCGCACCATCTGCACCCGGCGTTCAGAGTTGGTGAAAGTACCGGTCTTTTCCGCGAAGGAGGCGGCAGGCAGCACAACATTGGCAAGCCTGGCGGTGTCGGTGAGAAATATATCGGCCACAGCCAGGAATTCCAGATTGGCCAGAGTCTCGTTGACTTTCTCCAGCACCGGATCGCTTAAAGCGGGATTTTCGCCCATGATAAACATGGCCTTTAGCGGCCCGTTTTTACCACTGTGAGTCATGTCTAACAGAGAAAGACCAGGCTCACCGGAAAGTTCCGTACCCCAGGCCCTGGAAAATTTCTCCTGAAAATCCTGATTGTTAACTGCCTGATAACTTGGGTAAACATTGGGCAGCGCCCCCATGTCACAGGCTCCCTGAACATTATTCTGGCCGCGCAACGGATCAACCCCGGTATCTTCCTTTTCCACATTACCGGTCATCATGGCCAGATTGGCAATGGACTGCACATTCCTGGTGCCGCAGATATGCTGAGTAATTCCAAGACAATAGCAGATCACCGCCTTCTGCACCCTGGCATACAGCTGGGCCGCCTCACTGATTTTTTTCAGCGGTACCCCGGTAAGGGCCGCGGTTTCCTCAAGATCCAGCCGATAAAGCATATCACGCAGCTCGTTATAATTTTCGGTGCGCATTTCAATGAAGAGATCATCAACCAGAGATTCATCCAGAATAATCCGCATCATAACGTTTAACAGGGGAATATCCGTGCCTGGTTTAAGGGCTAAATGGATATGGGCGCACTCGCTGAGTCTGGTTCGGCGGGGATCAATAACGATTAATTTGGCGCCCCGGTCAACGGCGTCAAAAATACGGCGGGCCACCTGGGGATGGGCCTCGGTGGTATTGGAGCCTGAGACCAGAATAACCTGAGCCTCTTCAATCTCATTTATTGAATTAGTCATGGCGCCGCTGCCGAAGGTGGTGGCAAGACCTGCCACCGTGGGGGCGTGTCAGAGGCGGGCGCAATGATCAATATTGTTGGTTTTTAAGACCGCCCTGGTAAATTTTTGCAGCAGATAATTTTCTTCATTGGTACACTTGGCAGAAGATAGAACCCCAATACCTTTACTGCCGGTCTCATCCCTGATCCGGCCAAGCTCCCGGGCGGTATATGCCAGAGCCTCTTCCCAGCCGGCCGGAACGAGACGGCCCTTTTTCCTGATCAGGGGCTGGGTAAGCCGGTCAGGATGGTGAACAAATTCATGCAGATGCCAGCCCTTTACGCAGAGGTTGCCGCGCGAGACCGGATGATTATGGCTGGGCGCGCTGCCAGTAACCCGGCCCTTTTCTTCATGCAGATAGATGCCACAGCCGCAACCACAATAAACACAGGTAGTAAGAATATCGCGCATACCCTTTGACTCCTCGCTGAGGTTATGTAAATATTCGGCGAACGCCTGGTTCCGCCATTTATTTTACAGAATACCCACTGTCCTGAATAGTCTACACCCTCACTTGAATAATTACAATTTTATCAAGCCTGCTGCAATACAAATTGCCGGTTAAACCAGCTTGCGGAATAGTCGCGCCCTTGAATATCCGTGAATAGCGGGCCTTATCATCCAGGGCCTAACATCTCAAAAAGTTCATCCTCCTGCCGCCGCAGTCTTTTAGCAGAGACAGGGATCACAGTCTTTAATTCCTGAGCAAAGATGGAGACCCGGTATTCCGCGATCATGAGCCGGTATTTCTCTAATACCTCTTCAACCGCCCGACGGCTCGCCGGTACCTCAATGGCGGCAGCCCGGCGGACGGCCTCGGCCAGCCGCTCATCACAGGGGGCCACGATCTCCTCCTTTTTCAGATCCTGCGCCGGGGCGGCATGAGCCCGTTCCACCCTGATACGCAGAGCCTTCAGGTAACGCGGCACATGCCGCAGGCCGGAGGTAGTCAACGTTATTAAAAAATCAGGCGGCAGAATCAAATTGAGCTGGCGGCGGTATTCCTTAAAACGCCGTTTGCTAAGAGGATCAGCGGCAGCCCGGCCCTCGAATTTATTCACCGTATCCAGGGTTTGCCGCCGTTGCCGCAGAGCCTCTTCCACCAGGGCGAAAAACTTTCCGGCCGCCTGGAAAAATTCCCCGGCCCGCAGCCGCTCAACCTCAGCCGCAAAGTCATGGCCGGCCAGCTCACCATCCTCAATGGGCAGAGCCGCCCGCAGTACAGCATCCAGGAGGGCCGTATTGACCTCCTTCATGGCCCCCAATCCCTGGAACAGCGGCCAGTCGGCCTGGCTGAGTTTAAACCTCCCGGCGGCCTCCCGTACCTGTTTGCTCAGGGCGCTCTTGTATAATTCCAGCAGCCCCTGCCGATTATACTGCCTGGCCTCCTCGGACGACAGACAGAGCCTTATCCCCACTTTGTCTCCGCCTGCCGTATTAAGAGCCGGAATAGCGTAACCGGCCAGACGGCCCTTATTGTCCCGCACGGCAATCTTCTCCGGCAACCCGGCCAGTTCCAGGGGTGATATGGTCTGCCGTTCCCATTTCTGCCGTAAATCCTTAAAGGAGGTAGTCGGCTTTTTCCCGCCCTGGAAGGTCAACAGATCGACAAAACGACGGCTTGCCTTGACCACCTTGCCACCCTCGGCAAGCAGACAATAGCGCATTAAAAGATGATCCGGCAGCCGCACGGCGGCAAGAACGTCAGCGCCGACAGCAAGATTAAGCTGCCGTTCAATCACCGCCGCCAGGGCGGCGTAAAACGACCCACGGCCGAATTCAAGCCCGGCCAGGACCTTATCCGCCGTCTCATTGACGGGTACCAGTTGTTTCCTCAGCCCCTTGGGCAGCCCCCTTAAGACCTGGACTATTTTCTCCGGCAGCATACCAGCTACCAGCCAGTCAAAGAGCTCCGGCCGCAGATGGGGCAGGATGGCGGCCGGGATATGAACCGAGACCCCGTCCGCCTCTGAGCCCGGGGTGAATTTATAGAAGAGATCCAGCTCAAAATCACCGGCCCGCATGGTCTTGGGGAATAGAGCCAACTGCCCCTCATCGGCCTCACGCTGGATAATATCCTCCCGTTTCATGTACAGCAGGCGGCCCATATCCGGCAGCACCCGTCTTAATCCGGCCAGATCCCAGACCAGGGCGGGCAGGCGCTCATCATAGAATGTATAGAGCAGATAATCATCCACCAGACGGCGCTGACGAACCCGATCCTCCATATCCTTTAAAGAAGCCACCAGTTCCTGATTATGACGCAGAAAGTCATAATTCCCCTTAACCTGACCCTCCACAAGGGCGGCTTGAATAAATATCCCGCGGGCCGCCTCCGGCTCCACCACCCCGAAATTTTTAGGCCTTCCAGCCTCGATTACCAGACCGAAGAGGGTAACCTTCTCCTGGGCTAATACAGCACCGGCACTCTTGGCCCAATGGGGATTGCTGTATGAATAACGGCAGAGGCCGCCGGCCATGCTCTCTAACCAGCGGGGATTAATGGCGGCCACGGTGCGGGCGTACAGCCTTGAGGTCTCCACCAGTTCGGCGGCCATTATCCATTGCCCGCCACGGCCAAACTGGCCGGAGCCGGGAAAGATCATCAGTTCCTTACCCTGAGCGCCCTGATAGATATTTTTTGCCTTTTTCAGGGCGATATTCCGCAAAATACCACTTAAGACCGCCTGATGGACAGCATCCGCCCTGACCTCGCCAACCGTTATATTATAATGGCCCTCCTCGTCCAGGGCCTGGCAGATCTGGGCGTAAATATCACACCACTCCCGCATCCGCAGATAGGATAAAAATTTCTGGCGGCAGTATTTGCGTAATTTACTCTGGCTCCCGGCCGCCCTGGCGGTGTGATGATAGTTCGACCAGATATTCAGGCAGGTCAAAAAATCAGAACCGGGGACTAAAAATCCGGCATGGGCGGCATCAGCCTCTTTTTCCCGGCCCGGCGGGCGTTGACGCGGATCCTGAATACTTAAGACCGCGGCAATGACCATAACCTCATGGAGAACATGCCTCTCCCTCGCCTCAAGGATCATCCGTGAAATCATGGGGTCAAGGGGCAGACGGGCCATAAGCCGTCCCCGGCGGGTGAGACGCAGTTGGCGGCCGGGGCCGACTTTAAGCGCCCCCAGTTCATCCAGGAGATTAAAGCCGTCCTTGATGGAGCGCGCCCCCGGCGGCTCAAGAAAGGGGAACTCCTGCGGATGGCCGAGTCCCAGATCCACCATCCGCATAATGACCTCGGCCAGATTGGCCCGTAAAACCTCCGGGGCAGTAAACTCCGGCCGGTTCCGATAATCCTCCTCACTGTACAGCCGCAGGCAGATACCCGGCCCCACCCGGCCGCAGCGTCCCTTACGCTGATCAGCGCTGGCGCGGGAGATGGGCACCACCGGCAGCTTGGTGGTGCGGGCTCTGGGATTATAGCTGGAGATTCGGGCCAGGCCGGTATCAATCACATAACGAATACCAGGCACGGTAACTGAGGTTTCAGCCACATTACTGGCCAGGATAATTTTTAACTGCTTATAATTTTTAAATACCCGCCCCTGTTCTTTGGCCGGCAGCCGGCCAAAGAGCGGCAGGACTATGGCGTTTAAACCCTGCGCCTCACCCTTTAAGGCCTCCTGAGTTTCCATAATATCCCGTTCCGTGGGCAAAAAGACTAAAATATCACCCGCCGGCCGCCGTCCCAGAGCACTTACGGCCCGTGTCACCCGCTCGCTCAGGGTTAATTCAGCAGCCTCCTCACTTTCATCAGGAGGCAGATAATTTACCTCCACCGGATAGGTCTTACCGGGAATATTAATCACCGGCGCCCCCTCAAAATGACGGGAAAACTTCTCCGTATCCATGGTAGCGGAAGAGATGATAATCTTCAGATCAGGGCGTTTTTTACGCAGACGCTTTAATATACCTAAGAGAAAGTCTATATTCAGGCTTCGTTCATGGGCCTCATCAATAATAATAACCCGATAACGCCGCAGACGGCGGTCACGGGCCGCCTCGGCCAGCAGCATGCCGTCGGTAAGAAATTTAATCCGGCTCCGGCGGCTGGTGCGGTCAAGAAAACGCACCTTATACCCCACCAGCTCCCTGCCCTGGGCTCCCATCTCCTCAGCCACCCGCCGGGCCACGGTAATGGCGGCAATACGCCGGGGCTGAGTGCAGGCAATTACCCCCTCATCACCCAGCCCGGCCTCAAGGCACATCTTGGGCAGCTGGGTAGTCTTGCCGCAGCCGGTCTCACCAGCCACGATGAGTACAGGATGCTCTTTTAAAAGAGCAATAATATCGTCTTTCAGCCGCACAATGGGCAGTTCAGCCGGATAATTTATTTTATTGACCATGAATGGATTATTTTTGTACTATAATGGTGTTCTGAGGTGAAAAATTTATAATTGATGGCGTTTTATTTCATGACGAGCGGGTTAACTGCGACGCCATCATTAATTTAATAGTTAATTTTATTCGGCATTCTACCGAATAATAAAATAATAACAATAACCGCACACGGGTTTAGAATGAAAAACAAACACCGCATCCAGTTAAATAATCAGGTCAGGCGCCCACAGAGGGCGGCGGAACTACAGGATACTCAACCAGGGAGGGTAAAAATGGCAGAAAACTTAGAAAATGTCGATACAGCCATTGAGGCGTCAAAGAAAATAGTAGTTTCCAGAGAAAAGGAAATAGGTGAGTCCGCTGAACACCCCAAAGGCCCGGTGGGGCTTGATATTGGCACCAGCCATATTGTCATGGCCCAGAACAAGGGCAAACAGGTAAATACCGTTAAGCAGCTTAACGCCTTTTTTACCATCCCCTATTCCAAGTTCACCAAAAAGATTCTGGTGGAAAACGATGTCTCCTTTTACGAAAAAAACAATCAATTCTATATTCTCGGTTATTCGGCCGAGAATTTTGCCAAGATGTTTAACGCCAATACCCGCCGCACCATGGAGCAGGGACTGTTAAACGCCCACGAAGAAGAGGGCATCACGGTACTGAAATCCATCATCAACACCCTGATCAAGGACAGCCCCAGACGTAATGAAATCATCTGTTTCAGCGTCCCCGGCGCGCCGCTGAACGGCCCCGACTCGGTGGTTTATCATGAATCAATTATCAAGATGCACCTCACCAGCCTGGGCTACAAACCCTCCTCCATCAATGAGGGCCTGGCCACGGTTATGGCCGAACTGGCCAACGACAACTTCACCGGCATCGGCATCAGCATGGGAGGCGGCATGTGTAATATCTGCCTCTCTTATCTGTCAGTGCCGATAATCACCTACAGCATCCAGAAAGGCGGCGACTATATTGACACCATGGTGGGTGTCTCAGTGGGCGAAAAGGCCACCACCATCAAGTCCATGAAAGAGAAAGATTTCAGCCTCTCATCACCGCCCCGCGACCGGGTGGAGACCGCCCTGGAGATATACTATATTGAACTGGTACGTTCCCTGCTTAAAAGCCTGGAGACCACCCTGCTGAAGACCGACAAAATCCCGAAGATCAGTACCCCCATTCCCATCGTTTTAAGCGGCGGTACCGTTCTGCCGGCCGGGTTCAAGGAGTTATTCAAAAAGACCCTGCGGGAGGTAAACCTGCCCGTTAACATATCCCAGGTCAAAATCGCCGATGACCCGCTGAACACCACGGCCAAAGGGGCCATGGTCATGGCTCTCTCGGAAGAGATTTAGACCACTCTGCTGTACGCACCATAAGTGCGTACAGCAGAGTCTATGGAGCGCCTGCCTTCATCTGCCGGATCACTCGAATCCTCTCGGGTTCTGAGACTGCCAGCGCCAGGTGTCTTCGCACATTTCGGCGATATTTCTTGCCGCCTGCCAGCCAAGTTCCCGCCTGGCTTTATCTGGATCGGCGTAACACTCGGCAATATCACCCGGCCGGCGGGCCACAATTTTATAAGGTACTTTGCGGCCGGAGGCTTTTTCAAAATTTTTGACCAGCTCAAGAACACTGCACCCCTTGCCGGTACCAAGGTTATAGGTGACCACACCGGGGCCGGCAGCCAGTTTGTCGAGCGCTTTAAGATGGCCCAGGGCAAGATCAACAACATGGATATAGTCCCGCACACCGGTGCCGTCCGGGGTCGGATAGTCATTGCCGAAGACGGATAACTCCTGCAATTTCCCCACCGCTACCTGGGAGATATAAGGCATCAGATTATTGGGAATTTCATTGGGGCTTTCGCCGATCCGCCCGCTTTTATGAGCGCCCACGGGATTAAAATAACGCAGAAGAATTACATTCCAGGCCGCATCCGAGGTATGTAGATCCCGCAGGATATATTCGATAAATAATTTAGAATTTCCATACGGATTGGTGGCAGACAGGGGAAAATCCTCAGTAATGGGCACGGAAGCAGGGTCACCGTAAACCGTGGCCGAGGAACTGAAAACAATATTTTTAACATTATGTCCGGCCATAACCCGGCACAGGTTTAACGTCCCGCCGATATTATTTTCATAATAGCGTAAAGGCATACTCACTGACTCACCGACGGCCTTCAGCCCGGCAAAATGAATAACCGCCTCAATTTCATGGTCACCAAAAACCCCCTTGAGTTCTGCTGTATTGCGCAGATCAACCTTATAAAACTTTACAGTTTTACCAGTCAGTTCCTCCACACGCCGCAGAGATTCCTTCTGACTGTTCACAAGGCTGTCAACAATTACCACCTCATGCCCGGCCTCCAGCAGCTCAAGGCAGGTATGACTGCCGATATACCCTGCACCGCCTGTCACTAAAATCCGCATATAAATTCCCTTTTTTAAAGTTTTCAGCCCTCTGGCCTTTATGTTTCAGTCCATAATATATTGATAGCATTGAGTGCTGATTTTGTCACGGTCAAAGCGTAAGCGCTCCCCAAACGCCCCGCCCCGCGCAATACAATTCCGCCTTACAGGCAAATAACGAAATAATATTCTTGACAATGGCAAATAAAAAGAATATTATGCACCATAATCAACATTAAACAAAACAAAAAAAACATGCAGCCGAGCCAACCACACGAACCGGAATTAGACCATATTGACCTGACGATCATCACTCATCTTCAGGAAGACGCCACCATCAGTAACGCCGAACTGGCCAAAAAGATCGACCTGTCGCCCTCCGCCTGTCTGGGACGCTGCAAACGGCTGAAACAATCCGGCGTTATCCGGCAGTTTGCGGCCATTGTCGATGAACGAAAGGTGGGACTGGAGGTCATAACCTATGTCTTTGTTTCACTTTCACCCCATAACCGGGTAACCACCGAGGCTTTTTTAAAAAGCATCCGCCGGATTCCCGATGTCATGGAATGTCATAATATCTCCGGCATTCATGATTATCTTTTAAAGATTATATCACCGTCCATCAACGATTACCGGAATTTTGTTATTGACACCCTCATTGAGGTACCGGGGGTCGGCAAAGTTGAAACCTCCGTGGTTTTAAGTACGGAAAAGCTCAGTTACCAATTACCTCTCAGAAACAAAAAACTGCCGGAAGCCAAAAATTATTAATCAGGGAGAGAACTATGAAAATCATTGTAAATGGCGAAGCCGAAGAGATTAACGAGGCGGAGTTGACCGTCAGCCGCTTATTAAGCATAAAAAATATTGAATCACCGGACATGGTTTCGGTACAGATTAATGATACCATTGTTGACCGCGCCGACTACGATCACAAACAGATCAACCAGGATGACGAAGTGGAGTTCCTTTATTTCATGGGCGGCGGAGCCGGTTCATGAACGGTTTTACCACGAGGGCGATCCACGGCAGCGGCCGGGGAAAGCGGGAGGCCCACGGCTCTCTGCGGGTGCCGGTCTATGACAGCGCCGCCTTTGAGCATGAAACCTCCAGCTCCCTGCGGGATGCCTTCATGGGCAGAAAACCGGCCCACATTTACAGCCGGATCACCAACCCCACGGTGCAGGATTTTGAGTCCCGCGTCCAGGCCCTCACCGGGGCGCTCTCGGTGCTGGCCGTCTCATCGGGAATGGCGGCCATCAGCAATACCCTCATCGCTCTGGGCGGGGCCGGAAAAAATATAGTAACCAGCAGATATCTCTTCGGCAATACCCTGTCTCTTTTTGAGAAGACCTTTGCCGCCTGGGGTCTCGAGACCCGCTATGTATCAATGCTCAACCCGGATGAACTGGCCGGGGCCATTGATGATAAGACCTGCGCCGTGTTTCTTGAGAGCATAACCAATCCCCAGCTTGAGATTGCCGACTGCCGGTCACTGAGTGCAATTACCAGGGAACGGGGAGTGCCGCTGATAGTTGACAACACCCTCATGACCCCCTATCTGTTCAACTGCGCCGGAGCCGGGGTTGACATAGAGATAATATCCAGTACCAAATATATCTCCGGCGGCGCCACCTCGGTGGGCGGTCTGATCATTGACCATGGCAGCTTTGACTGGTCAAGAGCCGCCGGATTCAGGAAGCGGGCCGCCAGATTCGGGAAAATGGCCTTTATTGCCGCCCTGCGCCAGGAGGTTTACCGCGATACCGGGGCCTGCCTGTCTCCCCATAATGCCTATCTGCAGAGCCTGGGCCTGGAGACCATGGCCCTGCGGATTGATAAAAGCTGCCGGAACGCCCAGCGTCTCGCTGAATTTCTGGGGAAAAATCCGGAGGTGACAATGATAAATTATCCGGGGCTGGCAGATTCAGCATCACACCACACTGCCAACCGTCAGTTCGGCCATAAATACGGCGGCGTTCTAACCTTTGATCTGAGCAGCATTAAAGAATGTTTTTCCTTCATGGACGCCCTGCGGATCATCCGCCGGGCGACTAACATAAATGACAATAAATCGCTTATACTCCACCCGGCCTCAACCATTTTCGCCGAATATTCCGACGAAAAGAAAAAACGCATGGCTGTCCGGCCCACGATGCTGCGTCTGTCAGCCGGAATCGAGGACTACGAGGATTTAATTACTGATTTACAAAAAGGATTCGCATCGTTATGAGAGATTTCACCACAGAAGAACTTGATCGTTACAGCCGTCACATCCTGTTAAGTGACGTGGGAGTCGAAGGCCAGGAAAAATTATCAGCCGCCCGGGTCCTGATTATCGGAGCGGGCGGCCTGGGCTGCCCGGCCGCCCTCTATCTCGCGGCAGCCGGGGTGGGGAAAATAGGCATTGTGGATAATGATGTGGTGGAAATTTCAAACCTCCAGCGCCAGATCGCCCATTTTACCGACGATATCGGCCGTTCCAAGGTGGAATCAGCCAGAGACAAAATGCTGCGGATTAATCCGGGCCTTGACATAGAGACCTGTCAGCTGTTTTTACGGGCCGCGAACATCAGAGAAATAATCAGGGGCTATGATTTCGTAATTGACGGCACCGACAATTTCCCCACTAAATTTCTGGTCAACGATGCCTGCGTCATGGAAAATATTCCCCTGTCCCATGGAGGTATCCTTCGTTTTGACGGCCAGACTATGACCATCTTGCCGGGTGAATCATCCTGTTATCGCTGTTCATTCCGTTCTCCGCCGCCGTCCGATGCCGTTCCCACCTGCTCACAGGCCGGAGTTCTGGGAGCCATTGCCGGCATGTTAGGCACCATCCAGGCGGCAGAGGCCCTTAAATTTATCACCGGGGCCGGCAGTTTGTTGACCAATACCCTGCTCACCTTTAACGCCAAAAACATGGCCTTCCGAAAAATAAATTTGAAGAAACAGGATGACTGCCCGGTCTGCGGCTCAAAGCCCACTATTACCGAATTAACTGACGCCGAACAGACAGCCTGTGATTTAACTTCGTAAAACCAGCGGCTTTATATCTTTATATATAAGGGAGAATTACCCATGATTCTGAACCAGAAGGTACTGGATGCCATTATCGCCCACGCCCGCCGGGGGCTGCCCCACGAGGTCTGCGGCTACTTAGCCGGGGGGGAAGAGGAGATCACCAGACATTACGAGTTAACCAATCTGGACAAGGCGGCCGACCATTTCACCATGATCCCGGAGGAACAATTCGCCGTCATCAAAGAGACACGCCGCGAGGGACTGACCATAAAGGCCGTTTATCACAGCCACCCTGACACCCCGGCCCGCCCCTCGGCCGAGGACATCAAACTGGCCTATGACCCCGATATCAGTTATGTGATTATCTCACTGGCAGCACCGGAAGCGGTGGTTAAATCCTTTCTGATTCAGCAGGGAGAGGTCAGCAGCGAAGATATTACCCTAATCTAATAATCAGGAGGGAACTGCAATGACAGGGACAATAAAAGCCGATGCCCAAAAGGACTGCCGGGGAATAAGCTGCCCCATGAACATGGTTTACACCAAGGTCGGCCTCTCAAAACTGACGGCGGGAGATATCCTCGAAGTACTGCTTGACGACGGCCCCCCCATCAACAACGTCCCCGGATCGGTACAGAGGGAAGGCCATGAAATACTCTCTAAGCACCAGTTGGAAGACGGGAGCTGGCAGCTTATGATCCGCAAGGCTTAGGCCGATGAGAGCAGACCCCCAGTTACAAAGCTGCGTTTCCTGTCCACGGCACTGCCGGGTGAACAGGTATAAAAAAAGCGGCTTCTGCGGTCTGAGAGCAGAGCTTCTAATCTCTCATATCGGCCTCCATCATGGAGAAGAGCCGCCCATATCCGGCACTAAGGGGTCGGGAACCATATTCTTCAGCGGCTGTAATCTGCGCTGCGTTTTCTGCCAGAATTTTCAGATCAGCCAGGCCTTTCAGCAGGGTGTTCCGGGAGCGCTTACGACTCGACGGCTCAGCAGAGAGGAACTTGTAGACGAAATATTCCATCTCCAGGAAATGGGAGCCCATAATATAAACCTGGTTTCACCATCTCACATCCTGCCTCAGCTCACCGCCACCCTCCGCCTGGCAAAAAACAACGGACTTAACATCCCGGTGGTTTACAACAGCAACGGCTATGATTCGGTCACAGCCCTTAAAAATATGCGGGGCCTGGTGGACATATATCTGCCGGACATAAAATATCGCGGCAACGATCTGGGCCGCAGGTATTCCGGGGTACCGGATTATGGCGATATAATTCCAGGGGTACTTGCCGAAATGCTTTCTCAGGTCGGACTGCTGCAGACTGATGAGAATGGCATTGCCCGCCGCGGGCTCCTGGTTCGCCATCTTGTACTGCCGGGGCATTTGACCAACAGCCGGGAATGCCTGCGCCTGTTAAAAAATCTATCGTCCGATATTACGCTGAGTATCATGTCGCAATACGCCCCCTGCCACCTGGCCCATGAATTCCCGGAGATCAACCGCCCCTTAACCCCCGCAGAATATGACGAGATAACTGATTACGCCCTTGACCTTGGCTTAGAACATGCTTTTGTCCAGGATATGAGCAGTCAGGGGTGCTTGATGCCTGATTTCAACCAACCGCAGCCCTTTACTTCCTGAGCCTTACCATAACCCCCATGATTTGGAATAAAGAATATAAAACACGAGAAACAGATTACTGATGCCATGAGCGACAATACAGTTCCAGAGATCCCGCCGCCAATAGAGCAGGATATTTAGAAGGGCACCATAAACGGCCGCCGCCAGCCATTCAGGATGAGCAAGAGTAAAGAGCAGAGTTACCCAGAGGAACGACCTCCAGGTAAAAATCCCGATTTCCTGTTCCTGCCAGTCAGGTGAAATAACCCACCTTAACAGAAACCCCCGCCAGAAAACCTCTTCCACTACCGGAATCAGCACGGCAAGCCCCAGGGTTCTGACCGTAATAAACGCCCATTGCCAGACGGGATCAGCAATAGACTTAAAGGGGTCAAAGGAAACTCTTTTTCCGGGGGCAAGCCAGTCCGGCATTAGATGAAAGATGTATTGTTCCAGATGTAAGCGGCAGAGAAAAACCCAAAGCACTATCCCGCTGACACCAACAATAATGCCAGGAGCAATGTGTCGATGCACCTTGATTATGCCCCGGCCGCTTAACAGCAAAATCGTTGCCATTCCCACCACAATAACAGTGCATAAATAAATAAGCGGATAAAAATCAGGGAATTGAGCCGCAAACAGACTGAAAACGAGATAAAGGATAAAGGGCAGGACAAAGGGCAGCATATTGATTTTAAATTTCCAGGGTGGAACACCGCCCTGCCTTTTAGCTTTATTTTATTGTAATTGATTAATTTATATCAGAGTAAATCATTAGCATTATGCAAGCAATATTAACGCCAATCGCCATTTTTTAATCAAAAACACAAATATAACGATTTTTCAAGTAGTTATTGGCCTTCCGGCCCTGGCAATTCCCTTGACCGGTTCCCACATAATAACAGCTTTCCGGAAAAACTTCCGCAAATCAGGAATTACACTGTAATTTCGTAAGCACTCCATGCCTCCCCCTGCCTGTAACAACCAGGGTCGTATGATTTTTCATCTTGACAGAGATGTTTTTTGCCCTTATTAGTTAACGTGTTAATTAATAAGGAGCCAACTAAATGAGCATCTGCGATTCCAATCCCCTGCCCCGCCTGATTTATCTGACCTCAATAGAGTTACAGGCCCATGCCGATGAGGTCTTGCGGCCATATGAATTGACCCTTGAGCAGTTTCATCCCCTGAAGATTATTCTCCTTGAAGGCGGAGCCGTGGGCCAGAGTTCTCTTTGCGGCCTGGCTGCCAAAACCCCGGCAAACATGACCCGCATTCTTGACCGGCTGGCGGCCAAGAATTTTATCGAACGTCGTCCCGATCCCCTTGACCGGCGGGCTTTTATCATCCATCTCACTCCGGCCGGCGAGAAGCTGGTGAATGAGGTAGCAGAGCTCTTTGCCGGTTATCTCAACAAGATAGTCATGAACGGAATCAACCGTGATGATGAAGAGTGCTGCCGCCGGGTATTAAAACAGATTAATGATAATTTAAGCCGGATTACCCCGGATGCCGTATAAAATAAGGAGAACGCCATGTTAAAGATATGTAATTTTCTTATTCCTCTGCTGGCAGTACTTATTTTACCGGCCGCGGCAGCCCTGGCCGGGCCCCAGGGGCCAGGGAGACCGCCCACGGTTATAACGGCTAAAATCCGCCAGGCCGATGTGGTACTGGCTGCTCGGTACGTGGGCCACGTGGAGGCCATACAGACCGTTGACCTCCGAGCCAGGGTGGAGGGTTTTCTGAAACAGATAAAATTCAAGGAGGGGAGTCTAATCAAAGCCGGGGATACCCTGTTTATTATTGAGCAGACGGCCTATAAAGCCTCTCTGGCAGCGGCAGCCGCCAGAGAGGCTCAGGCCGAGGCGGAGCTTGACAGGGCCGCCGCCCATCTGAAACGACTGCGCCGGGCCCGCCCCGAATCCATCCCGGCCACCGCCATGGATGACGCCGTAGCCGCCGAGCTTGCGGCCAGAGCCGCTTTGTCACTGACCAGGGCCAATCTGACCACGGCCCGGCTCAATCTCTCCTACACCGTCATCAAGGCCCCCATCTCCGGCCGGATCGGGCGGACAACTTACACGGCAGGCAATCTGGTTAATCCCGCCTCCGGCACCCTGGCCCGCATCGTTGAGGTTAATCCCGTGCGGGTTCTATATTCCATCAGCGAAAACAATTTAAGCACCATGGAGAGTGCCATAGAAAGCTCTGACAAGCGCCTGGCTCCCAGACTGTTGCTGCCGGGCGGCATACTTTATCCTCTCGCCGGACGGCTGGATTTCATCAACAACGAGGTGGACAAAACTACCGGCACCATCGCTGTCCGCGCCATATTCCCCAACCCCCACGGCCGCCTTATCCCCGGTGAATACGTCACCGTTATGCTCAAGACCGCCCCCCCTGCAATAATGCCCGTTGTCCCCCAGGGTGCGGTGCTGACCGGTAAGGACGGCCGCTTTGTCCTCATGGTGGAGCATGGCCGGGCCGTTCCCCGCCCCATCAGTACGGGAATCGCGGTGGGCAACAGCTGGGCCGTAAAATCAGGGCTTAAAACCGGGGATACCATCATCGTCTCCGGCATCCAGAAGGTACGGCCCGGTATGCCGGTTACCGCAGTTCCAGCCCGCGGCGGGGAGACTGAAAAATGATCGCCCGCCTCTTTATCAACCGGCCGCGGCTGGCGGCGGTACTCTCCATCGTCATCACCATCGCCGGTTTAATCGCCATGCAGAAAATCCCGGTGGCTCAATACCCCCGCATCACACCGCCGGAGATTCAGGTTACCGCCGTCTACCCCGGAGCCAGCGCCGAGGTTCTGGCCAATACCGTGGCTGCCCCCCTGGAAAAAGAGGTGAACGGTGTGGAGAAGATGCTATATATGTCCTCCACCTGCTCCAATTCCGGACTCTATAAATTATCCGTAACCTTTGCCGTGGGCACCAACCCCGACATAGATCAGGTCAACCTCCAGAACCGCATCCAGTTAGCCGTTCCCAAGCTGCCGGCCTCGGTGGTGGCCCAGGGTATCCAGGTGCGTAAACGCTCTTCAGATATGATGGCGGTGGTGGCCTTTTATTCCCCGGACAAGAGCCGCAACATGCTCTTTTTGAGTAATTATGTCAGCAACGAGGTCAAGGACTCGCTGGTGCGTTTAAAGGGGGTGAGCGACGCCTTTATCTTTGGCGAAAAAGAGTATGCCGTCCGCGTCTGGATGAATCCCGACCGCCTCACCGCCTTAGGTATGACTGCCGACGACATTATCACCGCCATCCGCAGCCAGAATATTCAGGCCGCCGTGGGAGCGGTGGGTCAGGAGCCCTTGACTCACAAGAAAGAGGTGCAGTACACCCTGCGGGCCAAGGGCCGCCTGACCACGGTGCGGGACTTCAAAAATATCATTATCAGAGCCAACAACCAGGGTGGCCTGGTGCGCTTAAGCGATGTGGCTACAGTGGAACTGGCCGCCAAGTCGTACGGCCATACCGATATGCTGAATGGCCGCCAGGCGGCGGTCATGGCCCTATACCGGGCCAGCGGAGCCAACGCCATGGACACCATGAAGGCAGTAAAGGCCGAACTTATCCGCCTGCAGCGCAATATGCCGCCAGGGGTAAAATATCAAATGATTCTTGATACCACCCGCTATGTATCGGCCGCCATTAATGAGATTATCAAGACTCTTGGTCTTACCTCACTCCTGGTTATCCTTGTCGTTTTTGTTTTTCTACAGGACTGGCGGGCCACACTGGTACCGGCAGTGGCTATCCCGGTTTCACTGATCGGCACCTTCGCGGTTCTCCTTGTTCTCGGTTATTCGGCCAATACCATATCCCTCTTCGCCCTTATAATGGCCATCGGCCTGGTGGTGGATGACGCCATTGTGGTGGTGGAAAACGTTCACCGGGTAATGAACGAAGAGGGTCTGGCCCCAAAGGAGGCGGCAATCAGGGCCATGAAGCAGGTCACCGGGCCAATCATCGCCACCACTCTGGTTCTTCTGGCCGTCTTTGTACCGGTTGGTTTCATGCCCGGTATCACCGGCCAGCTTTACCGCCAGTTCGCGGTAACCATCTGTACCTCGGTGCTGATTTCATCAATCTGCGCCCTGTCTCTGTCGCCGGCCATGTGCGCCACCGTACTCCGGCGGCCGCGTCCCCATACCAGAGGGCCGCTGGGCTGGTTCAACCGTTTCCTTGAGGCCTCCCGGCGCGGTTATATCCGCGGCTCATCATTTCTGATCCGCCGGGTTGTTCTGGCCCTGCTGCTTCTGACCGCCGTCTTCGGGGCCGCGGGTTTTCTTTTTACCCACAGCCCCACCTCCTTTCTGCCCCAGGAAGATCAGGGCTATTTCTTTATGAATCTCCAGCTGCCGGAAGCGGCCACCCTCTCCCGCACCACCAGCATTATGCATCGCCTGACCGCTGATATCAAGGGCATTGCCGGAGTGAAGGACGTAATCGGCATCTCCGGTTTCAGTATCCTGGCCGGTGACGCCGATAACGTCGGTTTTGCCGTCGCCATTCTTCAACCCTGGAACAAACGCCGCCGGCCCAATGAGCAGTTAGGTGCCATAGTGGGCCAGGCCCAGAGGAAGCTGGCAGCCATCACCGGCGCCAACGCCTTTGCCTTCGCGCCGCCCCCCATCATGGGAATCGGCAACAGCGGCGGCTTTGATTTCCGCCTTCAGGCCAAGGAAGGCCAGAGCCCGCAGCAATTATTCGGGGCAGCCATGGGCCTGATGATGGCAGCCAATAAAGATCCCCGTTTAACGCGGGTCTTTACCACCTTCACCGCCAATACCCCGCAGATATTTGTTAATATCAACCGCTCCAAAGCCGAGGACATGGGCGTTCCGGTCTCCCGGATATTCTCCACCCTGCAGAGTCAGCTGGGCTCATCATATGTTAATGACTTTAACATGGCAGGCCATACCTATCAGGTCAAAATTCAGGCCCGGGCGGCTGACCGGGACACCATTGCCGACATCAACCGACTATATGTCCGCAGTAATTCCGGAGCCATGATCCCCCTGCCCAGCCTGGTGACCCTGAAGACCATCCTCGGACCGCAGCTCATCAGCCGTTATAATCAATTTGCCAGCGCCCGGTTCAACGGTCAGGGAGCGCCAGGTGTCTCCTCAAGTGAGGCCATGACCATTATGGAAAAACTGGCCGAAAACCTGCCGCCCGGCTTTGGTTACGACTGGTCATCCATGTCTTTTCAGGAGCAGAAGGCCGGCGGCCAGGTAGCGGGGCTCTTCGCTCTGGCCCTGATTTTCGCCTATCTTTTCTTAGTGGGACAGTACGAAAGCTGGAATATTCCGTTAGCTGTAATTGTCTCCATACCCATAGCTACTCTGGGGGCCCTGGCCGGACTCTTCTTTATGCATATGCCGCTTTCCATCTACGCCCAGATCGGCCTGGTACTGCTGGTGGGGCTGGCCGCCAAAAACGCCATCCTCATTGTCGAATTCGCCCGCGAACGACATGACGACGGCCTGACTACCGCCGAGGCCGCCGTGGACGGAGCCCGCATTCGTTTCCGGCCGGTGTTGATGACCGCTTTCACCTTTATCCTTGGCGTTCTGCCCATGGTCATCGCCACCGGGGCCGGGGCCGGCAGCAGACGGGCCATTGGCACCACGGTTTTTGCCGGCATGCTGTTTTCCACCATATTCGGAATTTTTCTGATTCCGGTACTTTATTATATTTTTCAGTCAATACGCGAACGGGGTACCGCCTGGCGGCGCAGGAACAAGAAGACGGAAAACAGAGATCAGAAAACAGACAGCCGATAGATATATATCCATATATCACTGAATGGCATTATTCAATATAGAAGAAATCTATAAAATCAAGTGGCGGAAAAAGATATCTCTTTCTCAATTGCATACCAACTGCAGGGCCCCCGCCATACGCCCCGGAGGACATTAAAATGACCAATACCATTAAATTATCCCTGAGCCTCGCTCTGGCCTTCATTTTTTACGGCTGCGCCATGGTCGGACCTGATTACCACCCGGTACCGGCCAATGCCCCGCCCGCCTGGCATGCCGAATTAACGGGGGGGCTGCACCCTGGATCTGCCAATCCACAAACCCTGGCCCGCTGGTGGACAGTGTTCCATGACCCCCTGCTGGTGGAGTTGGAGAATAAAGCCTTACGTGGCAGCCTGGACCTCAAGACGGCGCGCAGCCGGGTACGGGAAGCCAGGGCCCTTATGGGCATAAGCCGGGCCGGCTTGTTCCCGGAGGTAAACAGCTCGGCCAGTGCCATTAAATCCCGCCGCAGCAGAGGTGGCGAGAGCAATCTTTATAACGCCGGTTTTGATGCCGGCTGGGAGCTGGATATATTCGGCGGCCGCAGGCGGGCCGTGCAGGCAGCGGCGGCCGATCTCAAGGCCCGTCGGGAAGCCATGCGTGATGTCATGGTCAGTCTGACAGCCGAAGTCGGCATCAACTATATTGACCTCAGAACCTTCCAGGCCCGTTTGAAGGCGGCCAGGGCTAATCTGGCCACCCAGCGGGAAAGTTACCAGTTAAATCAGTCCCGTTACCAGGCCGGACTGATAGATGAACTGGCCCTGGAGCAGTCCCGCTCCAATATGGAATTAACCCGCTCCCGGATTCCCCAGCTGGAGACCGGAATAATCAGGGCCATGAACAGACTGGCCGTCCTCTTAGGCCAACATCCCGGCAGCTTAAAAAACGAACTGACAGTCCCTGCTCCGGTGCCCGCCGCCCCCGCTGCCATCATGGTCGGGGTACCGGCCGAAACCCTGCGCCGCCGCCCGGATATCCGCCGGGCCGAACAGCAGTTAGCGGCCCAGACCGCCCGTATCGGGGTGGCCAGGGCGGCGCTCTATCCCAGATTCCAGCTCACCGGCTCCATAGGCCTGGAGTCTCTGCGCCTTGAAGATCTGCCGGAATGGGCCAGCCGCACCTTTCAAACAGGCCCCTCCATATCCTGGAATATCTTTGATGCCGGGGCCATACGCCGCCAAATCAAGGTCGAAAAAGCCCGTCGGCAACAGGCTCTGATCCATTATCAGGCCACAGTACTGAACGCCGTGGAAGAGGTTGAAAACACCCTGACCTCCTATGTCAAGGAAGAGACCCGTAATCAGGCTCTGGCCCAGGCCGCAAAAGCCGCCGCCAGAGCGGAACAAGCGGCCCGGGACCGCTATCAGGCCGGGCTTACCGATTTTTCCAAAGTTCTGGACGCCCAGCGTTCTCTGCTCTCCTTAGACGATGAGCAGGCTCAAAGTACCGGAGCGGTAACCTCAGACCTTATCCGGCTCTATAAATCCCTGGGCGGCGGCTGGATACCGGCCCCAGAAACGCAAGGCAAAAAGGCAGGGGCTGAATGAATGAAAAAGACGTAAGTAAAGCAAGTTACACTGCCATCACCCCCAAGCCGAAAAATCCGGCGCCATGAATATTATTAAAATCGGTCTGGTATATCTATTCATAGTCGCCCTGACCTATATATGGTCATTCAGACACGACAGACAGCAGGCTGAAAGAGCCGTTAAGACCGGCGCCAAAACTTTATGCAGCCTGCTGCCCTTATTGCTGGCGATCTTCGCCCTCGTCGGTCTCTTTAAAGAATTTCTGCCTCCGGGACTGATTGAGACGGTATTGGGAGAAAGAAACAAGGCGCTGTCTCTGCTTCTCGGAGGACTGCTGGGTGCTGTTTCCATCGGCCCGCCGCTGGCATCATACCCCATTGCCGGTTCGCTGCTGGCAGACGGCGCCTGGCCGCCGGCGGTAGCAGCCTTTATCATGTCATGGATTTCGGTGGGAATAATTACCCTGCCCTTTGAAGCTAAAATTTTCAGCTGGAGATTCGCCCTCATCCGTAACTTCCTGACCCTGATTGCCGCTCTTCTCTCCGGCCTGTTATTAGGAGGTCTGTTATGAGCAGGATCAATTATTTTTTCCGGGGATTATTGCGCCAGCGCATGGCCGGAACCGTAATTCTCCTTTATCTGTGGGCCTGGTCGGTTTCTCCCGCCAAAGCAGTGGAATCCTTAAAATACGGGGCACACCTGTTCGCCTCGATAAGTATAATTATTCTGGCGGTATTCGCCCTTATCGGCCTGATAAATGTTAAAATAAGCCGCGAACTGATCGGCTCCCTGCTGGGGCAGAAAAGCGGCCTTAAAGGACTGTTGCTCGCGGTGGGCTGCGGAGTGATACTGGTCGGCCCCTCATACGTCATTTTTCCGCTGCTCATGAGTGTAAAACGACTTGGCGCCCGCTGGGCCGTGGTCACGATCGTCCTGGCCGCCTGGTCTCTTAAACCGCCGATGCTGCCCATTGAGGCCGAGTTTCTTGGCCTTCACTTCGCCCTGGTTCGCGGGACTCTGGTTCTGCTGCTGGCCATCCCTCTTGGCCTGGCGGTAGAATGGTTTATGCCAGAAGAACAGTTGAAAGATAAAAGAAGAAGGATAAAAGATGAAAAATAATCACACCTCACGCGGACGCCTCATTGCCGCCATCACCCTCATTATCTTCGCCGTGATAATCCTTGCCACAGCCATCCGTTTTGTCCACCACCGAATGGCCTACGCCGTCACCGATGCCGTCTTTGTCCGCACAGACAGTCTGGTTTCCGTGGGCTTCAATCTGGTCAGCGGCCGCATCAAAACCATTAATAAAACAGCGGGAGATACAGTGGTCAAGGGTGAGGTACTGGCCCGCCTGGACGATACCTCTTACCGGCTGGCAGTTGAGCGGCTCAAGGCCCGTCTTGCTGCCGTTAAAAATGAACGTCAAACCAAAAAACTGTTTCTGAGGCGTCTGCGCCAGGAAACTGATTTGAATCAGAAGATTGCCGCCTCGCGGCTCACGGAGTTAGAAAAACAAAAAAAGGCAATGACGGCCAGGGCAGCAGCAGCCGGAGTTCAGGTCAAACAGTTACAAAGGGACAACAGCCGCTACCAGAATCTTCTGCCCCGCCAGGCAGTCTCCCACACTCAGGCCGAAGACATCACCACCCGTCTGCGGGCCGAAGAACTTGCCGGAGAGGCCCTGCGGCAACAGGAGGCGGCCATTGGCGCCTCCATGGTTACGGCACGTTATCAGTTAAAACTTACCGTGGTGGAAAAACAGCGCATAGAAGAGACCCTTAAAGAGATTAAAGGTCTTGACGACAAAATAGAAGAAACCAGAGCCGCCCTCGGAAATGCCCGTCATAATCTCGCCCAATGCGTTTTAAAGAGTCCTTTGAACGGCCGGGTGGCCAAACGTTTTGTCAGCCCCGGCGCCCTGGTTTCTCCCCGCAAGGTGGTCTTTTCACTGATTAATCCCAGAGATATTTACCTGACAGTCCTTCTGGAGGAGCAGAAACTGGCCGGAGTAGAACCAGGCTCACCGGTTAATATTACCATCGATGCCTATCCCGGAAACAACTATGAGGGCGTGGTGGAAACCATTCTACCCGCTTCAGCCGCTACCTTTGCCCTGGCTCCCCGCGATATTTCCGCCGGTGAATTCACCAAGGTGTCACAGCGGATTCCGATTCGAGTCAGAATTACCAGGGGTGACATCAGCCGCTTACGGGTCGGCATGGGCGGCGAAGTAGAGATCAAACGCCGGGAAAATACTGAAGACGGGGGTAAAGACAGCTCATGACTCTCACAGAAGCAGGCGACACCCCGATTTACGCCCGCATCTCCAAGGGCTACCGGGCATTTCTAACTGTCATCATCATGACCGGTTCCTTCATGGCCATTCTTGATACCACCGTTGTTGATGTGGTGATTCCCAAGATGATGGGACCGCTGGCCACCGACCTCTACGGCATACAATGGGTGATAACCGCCTATATGACCGCGGCGGCAGTAGGCCTGCTCCTCACCCACAGCTTAGGCAAGGTCATCGGCCTGAAGAATGTGTTTATTGCCGGACTGATAATCTTTACCACAGCCAGCGCCCTCTGCGGAGTGGCATCCTCCCTGCCGCAGATGATCAGCTCCAGAGCCCTGCAGGGACTGGGAGAAGCCTTTATCATGGCCAGCGCCCAGACTATTCTCTTTTCCCTCTATCCGCCGGAAAAACACGGCCTGGCCATGGGGATTTACGCCATGGGGGTAAGCTTCGCCCCGTCATTAGGCCCCACAGTGGGCGGCTGGATCACCCAGAATCTTTCATGGCGCTGGGTTTTTTTCATTAACCTGCCCACCGGTATCTTGAATATCGTGGCGGCCTTCTTTTTCCTGCCCGTCATCGTCCGCCATCGGCAGAAAATGCATTTCAATTTTATCAGCTATTTCTGCATTGCCACCTTCACCATCGCTCTGCTGATTCTTCTATCAAAGGGCCAGCAATTAGGCTGGGGGCAGTCGAATCTGATTGTGATTCTCGGCGCGGTGGCCGCCATTGCCCTGATTCTCTACGTTCTGGCAGAGATGTTCAGCCAGCGGCCCCTCATTGATATGAGCATTTTTAAAAACCGGCAATACACCCTGTCCATGGGCTTTTATTTTCTGGTCATGGGGCTGGCCATCTATCAGCTCTTCTATCTTCTGCCCCTTTATTATGAAACGGTGAAGCATCTCGGCACCTTTGATACCGGCATCCACATGCTCACCTTTGCCATTTTTATCGCCATTCTATCGCCAGTGGCCGGTATCCTGAGTGACCGTTTCGGGCCGCCAAAGGTCCTGGTGGTCAGCACTGTTATTTTTCTAATCACCAGTTTTTATCTGATTCCGTCACTCAACTACTACACCCCTTCAGTACGAGCCGCCATCATTACCATCCCTCTGGGCATCGCCCTGGGTTCATTTTTCGCCCCGGTCTCTGCCATGGCTCTCGGCAATCTGGGGCCGCAAACCTCGCAGGGAGTCAGCATCATGCATTACCTCCGCTTTCTCGGCGGCTCTCTCGGCACCGCCATTGCAACCAATACCCTGGAGTTCAGGCAGGCCGTCCATTACGACGGCACAGGCATTCTTCAGAACCACGATTATGTACTGAATTTTATTAACACCACGGGGCATAAATTAACCGCCTTCATGCCCGCCGATCTGGCCGCGGCCCGCGGTTATGTGTTCCTGGGCCAGGTCCAGAGCCTCAAGGCCTTAAGCCTCTCCTTTCAGGATACCTTTCGCCACACCTCGTTATTCGGAGCCCTGGGCAGTATCTTTCTGCTGCTGCTTATCTTAGATGCCCGACGGACAAAAGTAAACGCCCCATAGAAATCAGAAGCGGGCAAGTGATTTCGACCGGTAACTGCCTGTTAATTCTTTTAAACACGTTAAGCGCAGCACCTTACTGTCAAGAACAATGGCCAGCACCTCCATGACTGCGGCTATTCGTTCTGTTTCCACTGCGGTTATCCGGCGGGAACCGGCCCGCGCCACAATCTCGTCAGGGGCCATTTTCAACAGGGTATAGAGATTTTCGTTATCAAGAGAGGTAGGCGGGAAAAACGGCAGTTCACTTTCCAGCAATCTCGCCTTACCGTGGAATTCCCAGAGTTTAACCGAACGTCGTTCACGGGCCAGATTCTGGAGATCCGCCATGGATATTGAAGCCAGGCTGCCGATTGTCCGCACCTTATGGTGAGCGAAAAAACCCGCCCAGTCAGTATTTATGCCCTTGATATCCGAGAGCTGGTTGTCGCGGAAGATATCCAGGAGCTGCCGGGGCTTAACAACCGGCAGCTCCTTACCATGGAGACGGGCATAAACCGTACTGCCCATCTCCATTTCCACATCCCAGCCGTCGGTCAGGAAGGGGTAACGCTCAACAATTACCGAATCGCCATCCACCTCCTGCTGCCCGAAACATACCCGAACTCTCTCGACCTCGATAAATGGCGCCTCATAACGGGCCATAGCAAGAGCCTGTGATATTTCACGAGTCAAAAGAGCCGCGAAATCGCCCAGAGATTCAATAATAGTTTTTTGTGCACTCATGTTATTGTTTTAAAGGTTATCTCCACCTCACCATAGACATTGGCCTTCACCTGAGAACTCTGCGGTGAACGGTCGTCGGCCTGTTTAACCATAACCTTGACATTGGGCAGAATTCTGGCCCTGGGGATGGTAAAGACGTTCTTTATATTACCGAAAGGCAAAGGTCTGACCATGGCTGTCCGTGGAGCAGCTGAAACCGGAGCGGCAGCCGGGGCAGCGGACTCATCGGTATCCACGTCAGCCTGGCTTTCATCCCCGGTGGTCAGATGAAAGGTCAATTTACCATTCACCCGTCCCGAATCAACCACCACCCGCGGCAGCCCCCGCGCCATTATCTGCCTGACAACTCCCAGCAGACGGGCAGCCATGAGCTTTCTCACGGCGCCGGCCACGAGATCAACGGCCGCCTCAGTAAGCACGAAACGCCCATCTTCCTCACCCAGATCATTTTTATCAAGGGTTATACCTAAAACAGCCCCCAGAGGCGGACTTTCCGACTCATCAGGCCCGGCAGGCTGATAAAAAGCCCCGGTGTAAACCGCGCTCTCCCGGCCCTTATCCTCCCGACGCGGCGGAAAAAGCCCGGCCATCTCCGCCGCGACATCATCATCAGTAATATTCCGTCTGCCATATTCGTCTTCACTCAGAGCCGCAGCGGCATACATCTCGGCATACCGCTGCTCCTGATCAACCTGACTGGTAATCACCGAGTCAAAAACCTCTGACATCAACCGGGCGACGAATTCGGCAAACCCCACTTCAACCGGAGTATCCACGTTTGCCATGAATCATACTCCTATTGGTTGAGGGGAAGATAATCAGTTTTGATATTCAGCGTCACTCCGCCGAATATCTGCACCCGGCTGCCGGAGATATCCCGCTGGGTCTCCTTGGTCGTTCTGACATTCACACTGGTGTAAGCCGTTGAAGCAGAAGCCTTGGCCCACAGAGAGACGAAGCTGCCGGTCCTTGCACTGGCCCGAAAACGGAAGGCGTCCCGGTGATAGGTGGCGGCATTTTTCTGATAAAAGCTGGAGCCATAGGTAGTAAAGGTCAACCTGGTTTCTATCTTGCCGCTTTCAACCACAATCCGTAAAATACCCTGCTTGACCATTTCTTTGAGAAGATCATATTTGTTGGCTGCCAGACGAACAGCCACCGCCTCCAGAATAGCATCCAGACCGGGTTTATCCAAGACCCCGGAAGCCGCCACCTCAT
Source organism: Desulfobacterota bacterium M19 (assembly GCA_048820955.1). GTDB lineage: Bacteria > Desulfobacterota > Desulfobulbia > Desulfobulbales > VMSU01 > JAADIV01. The sequence goes on from JBMERE010000002.1 coordinate 291,702, forward strand.
TATTATTGGCCACATTCGCCGCCACCGGTACCTTCAGAGCGGCGTTAAGGGCATCGGCATCATCCGAGCTTAAGGTTCCACCAACTTTAACCTTGGTGGCATCATTGGTAGTACCGGCATTATCAGGCGGCAGAGTCCTGGCCAGAAACTGCAGAATCTGCTCGCCTTCAATATCATCCTTGGTGTTATTAATATAATCTTTGAGAGATTCAGAGACCGCTTTCAAGAGTTCAACATAGGCCTCAGTCTGCCGGATGTTTGCCGCCACCAGGGCGTCAAAGACATCGGTCACCAGTTTACAGGTAAATTCGGGAAAGCCAATTTCGTCAAGCCTTGCCGCCTCAGTTACTGCCGCTCCTGTTCCATCTGCCATAATATTCTCCTCTTTTTCTCATTTTGACCGCCGAGACGTGGCACTCAATCCACCCCAAACAGCAGGTCTTTAATAATTGGACATTACCATCAGGTAAGGTCCACCTTTAACTCCTTCAGTAATCCTTACTTAATCATCCACAGGTAAGCGCTCCATTCTGCCTGCACGAATATGAAGCCCTGCCAATATTTACAATTTTCTTCCTTTGCCATCCTCCGGCGTACTGATACGGCGATAGACATCTTCAAGATAGGGGCGGTCTCGAAGCCCCATATAACCGGCAGGGAATTGAATAAGCCGGATCACAGCCTGATTACAGTTGCTATCCTGTTTAGTCCTGCTGGCCCGGCGCACCTCATCGGCAACCCACCGATCTGTTATCTGATCGACAAAAGGCAGGAAACGACGGGGTGAAATATACTGTTCAAGAACAATGGCCAGACGAACATTGGAAGATAAATGGGTATTGTCAATATAGGGCATGTCATAAGAGTTGATGGCGAAACTGGAGGGCATGCCATTTGTTGCCGCATCCGAGGTATCAAGCACCACCCGCACCTTGCCGTCTGAAATATCCGTAACATCAATTATCTTACTTTTTACCAGAGAACCGCCGTTGGTATGCAATTCAGCCGGCAGAGAACCGCACTTTTTAACAAAAACCTTCTCGGTATGGGTGTTCCTCAGACTGACCAGATTTTTGACTTCGTTAAAGGCCAGCGTCTTTCCGACCTTACGCAGCTTCTGGCGCAGGACAAAGGCGGTCTTGCGATCATCTCCCGCTGATTTATCATTGACCATGGTGGTTAATTGACGATCCAGCTCCTCAAACAAGGGCTTTATATCAATGGTCTCAAAATTCCTGGCCAGAAGGTTAAGAAACATAATCTGAGAACGAATTACCTCTGGATCTAATGTCCTCTTTGATTTTTCGGCAGCTTGTACTTGTTTTCTATTAGAAAATTTACCGCCGAAATAGGCCTCAAAAAGGGTATTGAACATGGTGGCCCGCAAATTACTGTCAGCACGTTCCCGCTGAGCCAGGAGGCTGGTAAAGAGTTCCTGACGGTGATTTGCCTTTTCCAGTGAGGCCTGCTGAAAATTAAACCAGCCCCCAATGGCACTTACGGCAAGAGCGATAAGCAACGGCCCGGCGGAACTAAGTTTATCCCATAGATCCTTCTTGTCAGCTTTGCGTTTATCGACCGGCACAGGCACATACCTCGATTAAGATTTATGTAAGAGCTCCATAAACCACACTCTTGACTTTATAACATCTCGAAATGTAAGCGTTTCAGGAGCGCCCTGTTGTGCGTGATCGAGGCTCCCGATAATACCCCTGTATATTGGGGGACTTGAGCGCATGCAACAGGGTGCTCATGGGGCGCTTACAGATTTATGGTAAATCAAAACGTGAATACCCTGGAGTTACATATACGTGCCAGCCAAGCACCTTGACCTGACAACTACGATCAACGGTAATACGATATTCTCCGGGACTAATCCCCCGGAATCGATAGTAGCCCTTATTATCAGTAACCGTCTCAGCAGCCGATTTTCCACCCGGCAGACATAAAAGCAGGGGGATATCGGCCCTTGGACTCACTTTGTACCAGCCATATAATTCCGCGGCCATGGCCTGGACGGCCCCTGAGACCCCAAGGACTAAAAAAAATAACAGAAGATAGAGGTTCTTTTTCATATTATTACCCACCAGACGAAATGCCTGCGTCATTATGCCGGGCATACAGAACCGGCTGCTCTTCATTCACATTTTGAATGCTCCGGTATCAATCCATTCATTTTTCAGTAATGACCACCAGTCAACCGCCAACCCGCTCAAGACATAGTCATAAGGCAGCCATCCATACCCTCCGCTCCCCCATCCCGTACCCCAGGAATTCCTGATCAGCAAGGCCCCTTTGGTCTCGGCAGCCCCTGGATGGGCGTTTTTGATCTTCATGCTGTCATCATAGCCAACAGCTACAATGGCATGGCCGCCGACAATCCTCTCGCCGCGAACTGGATATGGTATTTTCCCGGTTGCCGCGGCCTGCCGATAAGAACTGTAGACAGTAAACCCGAACATTGAAGGAAGGCCAGCAGTAAGGTACGCCTTGATCCGCTTAAGCAGGGCGGTCTTGTCTGTTCGTGGCGGATCAAGGCGGTAATATCTAATCGCCTGATAATTCTGAGCAAAGGCGTAACAAAAGGCCGACGGCTCTTTTTCAAAGTCAGCTGTTACATACGGCCAATACTCCTCCGGCGGTACCCCGAAGAGCGATAAGGCGCCCATTGTTGACCGCAGGAACGCCCCGGTGTCTCCAGTCCAATGCAGCATGTTTCGAGTCGCCTTATAGAGGAATAATCTGGAGGCATCAATATGTTTTCCAAATGCCCTTCTTTCAAAATATTCTACCACCCCCACTCCGGCATTTGCCGTGCAGGAACCGAGTGAGCCCTGGTTCTCAACTGGAGAACACCAGGCCCTTAAGTCTACGGATGCCGGCAGGCTGACCTTTGCCGGAGCTGCAACCCCGGCTTTTTTAAGCATAGCCTTAACGGAATCTTTCTGACCCAGCATTTTAAGACTTTCCGGCACCTCATTCTGTTCTGCCGTGTAATCACGAAAATCGGGGTAATCCCGCAGCCATCCCATTCCTAATTTACCATTTTCTTCACTCATAACTTTTTTCTCCATTTTATCAGCGGCAGCCCCGGCAGCAGAAACGTAAGCGCCCCCATACATAATACCCCCAGTATATTAAGGGACTTAAATGCGGGCAGCAGGGTGTTTATAGAGCACTTACGCAAAAACCACTTTTATATTTTATGCGCCGGGACACTTTTCAATGGCAATGGCATCAATATCCTGAGCATAATAAATAAACTGACGGCCATTACGAACATGAGCCCACGCCCCAAGTCGAAGAGCGAAGGCGCAGGTAGTAGTAAGATTGTCAAGACCTAACAACGCCGCCCCCGGCACCGTAGTGCTGATGCTTCCAGGCAGGCCGTTACTGTATTCACTGCCATATGGCGTTTTATGTTCCGAGCCGACCCCCTTTGTGTACCACAACTGCCACTTATGCAGACGATTGTTTTCCTGTGAAACTGTAATCTGAATATCCAACCGCATATCAGCGTGCCAACGAATAACACCACACTCATTAAGCACAGCGGGAACAGTAATTTCAGCGACTGGCCGTTTGTTATCCAGAGTTATCAGCAAATCACAATGATCGGTCATGGCAGGCATGGGGGCCGGGGGACTGCCGTTACCAATGCCGGCACCGTTGCGGTAATCGACCAACCCGGAGTCAGTGTTCAACTTATTGCCGCTCCGATCAAAGACCTCAAGACGCAGAATGTATTCGCCGGTATCCCTCTCTGCCAGCCAGCTGTGCCAGATACCGATCCAGTCCGGGTTATACCAGTAATAATCGTTAAAATTACGTATCTCGTACAGACAAGGAACGCCGTTAACGTTATATGGCCCCAATTTGTGACTATGGCCGCTCAAGGTAACCTTATCTACCCGCGTATCGTTGAGGTTGACATCGATAAATTTAAATTCATCGTCTTCACTACCTCGTTCGGCATAGGACAATCGGTAATAAAAATAAGGCGGCGGGTCCCCGTGGCCGACATCACTTGCAGTCAGCATATCGCCGAACTGACCATAAAGATAAAGGGTATGGCCATAGGCGACATTTTTAAGATTCTGGTCATTATAAAGACCGGTTGCCTGATTTATCTGATAAACTTCATCATCACCGACCCGGGTAAAAAATACCGGGGAACCAGACAGCTCCTGATGACAATGGCCGTTGCCGCATACCACCTCTTCGTCATCAAGGAAAAGATCCAGATGAGCGTTAGTTACATTCCAGCGCGTACTGGTATAAGGATCCATATAAATGATGCTGGCAACTCCATTAACAACTTGAGTTATCCGGACAATTATATCAGGACGAGAATCAAAACGCAGCCGCCCCTGGCGGAACTGCAGAGGCCACCAGTTAAAGCAGCAACTGAAAAAACCATTACAGTCGGTAGTAGTCTCACAGACCAGTCTTTTACTGTAAAAACAGCCGGGAAAGATAAACCACGGAGCAATCCAGGAAGTCAGGGTGAGTTTGTCGAAGCGCGCGGCCACACTGCTGTCCATGAGACGGGACTCACCAACACGCATAAAAGAAGAGGGCAGAAAGTCAAGGCCAGGGGGCTCAGGCTGAGGGTTAATCGCAGCTCGCTTAATGCCGCTGCCAAACGGCTCCGATAAGGATCTTGTCGAAAATTGTCGAGCTTGAGGGGATAGCGCGGCCATGAAATCCAGGTCAATATTGGCACCCATCCCCGTAATTTTATCTAAATTCAACTCCGGAGCCGGGTCCGGGCCAGGGAATGGCGGCAAAGGAAATCTGGGGCGCCTGAGCAGGTCAGGAACACGAATAACCGGACGGTCGAGAAGATGTTCCCACCATCTACGCAGCCATGGCCACCAGCAGGCCTCACGATCAACATCAAATATTTCCACCTTAAGATAGGGAACCGGGCAGACTCGCTGTCCACCATCGTTTAACTCTACCTTCCGCACATGACCGCTTATACAGATGCGGTTGGAGAACCAGGGACGCCACACATATAAAGGCAGCAACGTATCATAATGAAGTCTGAATTGCCGGCCCTTGGCCTCCCACTCCGCAGCTGAAAATTCATGACTGAAGGCGCTGGAATGACGTATCTGCTGCGCGTCACCCTGCGGCCCTACCACCAATTTTACATCCATGGGCGAAGAGAGCCGGGCCTCTATACAATATTTTCCATTCTGATCGATATCCGTGCGGCCAAGCAGCATTCCTGCCTTATCAAAAAGATAGGCGGACAACTTCAATTCTCCTGGTTGACACTCAGGCTGTTCGCGTTGAATCCGGCCATCAACCTGAAAATTACACTCCCTCTCGGAATCAGTAGATCTATGCCTTTTATCTAACATTTATTTTCTCCTTTTTTCTCTATCATTTGAACAGCTATACCCAGGACAATCAGTTACATGCGCCGCCCCAGGCCATGGCTCTTACAATTACATCACCTCCTTTATTTTTTTGAAATTAATAACTATTCCGCATTTGTACGACAAATAAAACATTACCAAAACATCAAAAAAGCACAACCAACAATAAAATCCTACCAAAGAACATATGCAGTTTGCAATATGTTTTGCAAAAAATTATATTTTTACAAACATTTATCAAATCCTGTTGCATATCAGAGACACCACTGTTACATATTGGAGACACAAGTGTTGCAAACAAACGACACAGGCGGTCAGCGCTTCATGTTTTGCTTTAATAAGCTTTCAGCAAAGTAAACGTAGAAATAGCAACGACAGAGGAAAACAGCAGCAAACGCGGTAAAATTTTAGAAGCAGACAGGTAATCGACGACAGGGCAGAGAAGGACAAAGCAGGGAGTATGCGAAAGTGTGGTTTATGAGGTGCTTACAGGGACGAAGTAAAAAAAAAGGGTTTGCAAATTTCTCTGCAAACCCTTTAATATGTGGCGGAGCCGACCGGGATCGAACCGGCGACATCCTGCGTGACAGGCAGGCACTCTAACCAAGCTGAGCTACGGCTCCAAAATTTGTGGTGGGCGGTACAGGGATCGAACCTGTGACCCTCGGCTTGTAAGGCCGATGCTCTCCCAGCTGAGCTAACCGCCCAAATTTCGTTGAGACTTTTAACATAGAGGAGGATAATTAGTCAAGCTAATTTATCATCCCCGTGCTGAAATTATGATCCACAGACCAGATACGTTATCCCCTCCTGTCAGCAGGCCAGAGTATTCTCCGGGACGTTCAAGCCATCATTGGTCAACATAATATCAGGACAAAACAGATCAGTATCGCAGTTCCGGAATATGGAGTCCCCTTCCGGGGCAACAATGGCCGTTTCCAGAACATTATCCACATGATCCACCAGCTCAATACACAGGCTGCTAATCACCTTTTCCGGCACATCCCGCAGATTACGCTCGTTCTCCTTAGGCACCAGAACATGGGTAATATTGGCCCGCCTGGCAGCTAATAATTTCTCGGTGAGACCTCCTATGGGCAGCACCCTGCCCCGCAGGGTAATCTCACCGGTCATGGCCAGATCCCGCCGCACCGGCAAATACAGGAGAGCTGAGACGATGGAGGTGGCAATGGTAATACCGGCCGAGGGACCGTCCTTGGGAATTGCCCCCTCGGGAACATGAATGTGAATATCAATCTTTTCATAAAAATTACTGGCGATCCCCAGACGATTGGCCCGGGAACGGACATAACTCAATGCCGCCTGGGCCGATTCCTGCATAACGTCCCCCAGTTTTCCGGTTATCAGGAGCTTACCGCTGCCTGGCAGGAGAACTGTCTCTATCTGCAGAATCTCACCGCCCACCTCAGTCCAGGCCAGGCCGGTGGCAAGACCTACTGCATCCTGCTCCTCGGCAACCCCAAAGCGGTATTTGGCGGTACCAAGGTACTTCCGTACCCCGCGGCCGGTAACCCGATAACGTAATTGCTTCTTTTTCTCACTAAGCCGCCGCCTGGCAATTTTACGATAAATACCGGCAATGGCACGTTCCAGATTTCGTACCCCGGCCTCACGGGTATAACGACGGATTATCTCTAAAATACTATCGCTGTTAAAAACCACCTCACCTTTATTAAAACCATTTTCAGCCCTTTGCCTGGGAACCAGAAACCCCTGGGCAATGGCCATTTTATCTTCCTCGGTATAGCCCTCCAGGGCAATAATTTCCATTCTATCCTTTAAAGGAGCGGGAATGGAATGCAGAGAATTAGCGGTGGTAATAAAAAAGATATCGGAAAGATCGTAATCCAGATCAAGAAAATGGTCATTAAAGGCCGTATTCTGCTCCGAATCCAGAACCTCAAGAAGAGCAGAGGCGGGATCACCCCGAAAATCGGTGCTCATCTTATCTACCTCATCGAGGCAAAATACCGGGTTATTGACCTTTACCTTGCGCAGAGCCTGAATGATCCGCCCCGGCATAGCCCCAATATAGGTCCGCCGATGCCCCCTGATCTCCGCCTCATCCCGGACACCACCCAGGGAGATACGGACAAATTCCCGGTTCATAGCCCTGGCCACCGATTTGCACAGAGAGGTCTTACCCACCCCGGGCGGCCCTACAAGGCAGAGAATGGGGCCATGAAGCTTATCCACCTGGGCCTGAACCGCTAAATACTCCAGAATCCGCTCCTTGGGCTTACGCAATCCGTAATGATCCTCATCCAGCACCTTCTCGGCCTGATTTATATCCAGTTCAGACTCACTTTTATCCTGCCATGGCAGGCTCAGGATACAATCCAGGTAATTTCGCACCACCGTGGCCTCAGCGGATGAAGGAGGCATGGGCTTTAACTTTTTCAGTTCCTGCTCCGCCTTCTCCCGCGCTGAAACCGGCATATTCTTGTTTTTTATGCGCCGAGCCAGATCATCAAGTTCGGCGCCATGTTCATCATTGTCCTGCCCTATCTCCTTTTTTATCACCTTTATCTGCTCAGTAAGGTAATAATCACGCTGGGTCTTAGCCAGTTTTTTCCGGACTCTGGCCTGAATAGCCCCCTCCAGCTCAGTCAACTCCTGTTCACGGCTGACAATATCCAGGACCAGAGCGTAACGTTCACCCAGGTCGATTTTGCCTAAAATTGCCTGTTTGTCAGCAGAATTAACCGGCAGATGCGAGGCCAGAACATCTACAAACCGGGCTGGATCGGCGATACTCTCCACCGATTTGACCACCTCCGGCAAGATCTTCTTATGGCGGGCGGCATAGCTTTTAAAGGAAAGCAGTAACTGCCGGCGATAGGCTGTATTCTTAAGGTCATATTCATTATTTTCCCTAAGCTCCTCAACCCTCCCCATGAAAAAATCAGGCTGATTTAGACATTCAACGAGCAAACCGCGCCGTTTACCCTCCACCAGGGCCTTAATAGTGCCATCGGGCAGCCGCAGGAGCTGGAGAACAGTGGAGATAGTACCTGTTTGATGGAGATCCGCAGCATCAGGCGCATTAACAGCGGCATCAACCTGAGCAACAAGAATAATCTCCGTATTGTTATTCATGGCGTATTCCAACGCCTTAATGGAATTTTCCCGCCCGACGATCAGAGGCGCCGCCATATAGGGGAACACCACGATATCACGCAGAGGCATGACGGGCAAAACTTTTATATCACTATCAACACTCAAGACTCTCTATCCCTTAAAGATTCAGGCGCTTTTTTTCTCGTTCTCGTATAGAACAACGGGATAATCGCCATGCAGAATAACCTGTTCACTAATCACACACTCGCGGACATCATCCTTAGAGGGCAGCTCATACATGATATCAAGCATAGCCTCCTCCATCACCGCGCGCAGTCCCCGGGCTCCTGACTTGCGCTTCACCGCCTCAGCGGCAATGGCCGCCAGCGCCCCTTCCGTAAAACGCAGCCGGATATGGTCGTAAGCGAATAATTTTTTGTATTGCTTCACCAGGGCGTTTTTCGGCTCCCGAAGGATACGGATCAGATCTTCTTCTTCAAGTTCATTCATGGTGGCGACCACCGGCAAACGGCCGACGAATTCAGGAATCAGACCAAAACGGAGCAGATCTTCAGGCTGCAGCATGGCCAGAATTTCGCCCATCTTTTTCTTGCTTTTGACCTTTACCTTGGCCTCAAACCCCATCGACCTGGAGCCCTTGCGGCCGCGGACTACTTTATCCAGCCCCACGAAAGCACCGCCGCAGATAAAGAGAATATTGGTGGTATCAAGCCGAATATACTCCTGCTGCGGATGTTTACGGCCGCCTTTTGGCGGTACCGAGGCCACCGTCCCCTCGATGATTTTCAAGAGGGCCTGCTGTACCCCCTCGCCGGACACATCCCTGGTAATGGAAGCGGAATCCGATTTACGGGCTATTTTATCAATTTCATCAATATAAATAATCCCGCGCACCGCCCGTTTACTGTCGTAATCAGCCGACTGGAGGAGATTAACCAGAATATTCTCAACATCCTCCCCCACATAACCGGCCTCGGTCAGGGTAGTGGCATCAGCCATGGCAAAAGGAACGTTCAGGATACGGGCCAGGGTCTGGGCCACCAGAGTCTTACCGCTGCCAGTGGGACCGATGAGCAGAATATTACTTTTCTGGAGCTCGACATCGTCTAATTCTTTATTGTGACAGGTAATCCGTTTATAATGATTATGCACCGCCACAGCAAGAGCCCTCTTGGCCTTGTCCTGACCAACCACATACTCATCAAGACGCTCCTTTATCTCGCGAGGTTTAAGAAGTATCTCGGAATTCAGCAGATCCTGCTCCGGGATATTTTTCCGGCCCTCCTTAACCATATCACTACAGAGATCAATACACTCATCGCATATATAGACCCCCGGCCCGGCAATAATCCTTTCGGCCTCGCCGCTGTCACGGCCGCAGAAAGAACATACTATGGAATCCAGCGTATCCTTATCTTTCTTTTTACTCATCTCTACTTACTCCCCGGCATCGGACATGACGCGTTTATTCAGCACCTTATCAATCAAACCATATTTTTTGGCCTCATCGGCACTCATAAAGTAATCACGTTCCGTGTCCCGTTGAATTTTATTCACCTTCTGGCCGGTATGATGCGCCAGGATCTTGTTTAAATCCTGGCGCATGCGAATAATCTCCTTGGCGTGAATGTCTATATCAGAGGCCTGGCCCTGGTAACCGCCCATGGGCTGGTGAATAAGAATACGGGCATTGGGCAGAGAATAACGTTTGCCTTCCGTACCCGCGGTTAATAATACCGCCCCCATGCTGGCCGCCTGTCCCATGCACAGCGTGGCAATATCACACTTGACATAATTCATGGTATCATAAATAGCCATACCGGCGGTAACCACTCCGCCGGGTGAATTTATATAGAAGGTAATATCCTTTTCCGGGTCTTCCGCCTCAAGAAACAGGAGCTGGGCAATAATCAGATTAGCGATATCATCGTTCACTGCCGTACCGAGAAAGATAATCCGCTCCTTCAAGAGGCGTGAATAAATATCATAGGCCCTCTCACCTCTCGGACTCTGCTCCACAACCATGGGAACCAGACTCATGACGCGGCCTCCGTGGTCTCCCTGCTCTCATCCGCGGCTGGAACAAAAACGATCCTGGCTTCATCACGCAGAAACTTAATTATCTTCTCATTTAAAAGTTCATGCATAAAGGGCATAATATCGTTGCGGCCCTTAAAATAGCTCTTAACATCGGTCACGGTCATATTGTATTGCTGAGCAATCCGCTCATAGCCCTTTTCGATATCCTCCTCCGCGAGCTTGATATCCTCCTGCTCTGCTATTTTCTTGAGAATAAAATCGCCCTTAATCCGGCGCTCAGCGGATTCTCTGTACTGCTCGGCCAGCTTCTCACGAGTCAGACCAGCAGCCTCCACGCTCAGCCCCTGACGCTCAAGATTGCCCTCCAGCTCCTTGACCAGTTCATTTATCTCATAGGCCACCAGACGGGCGGGAAGATCAAAGTCATGGCTCTCCATTAACTTCAGCATGATCTTGTCGGCGACATCACCATCCATGGTCTTTTCTTTTTCAGCCTTGATCTGGGCGCTGACATGGGCCTTTAAATCATCAAGGGTCTTGAATTCTTCATCCACATCCTGAGCAAAGTCATCGTCTATGGCAACCTTCAGCCGCTCTTTAAGATCCTTGACGGTTATCTTAAAATCAATCTCCTTGCCGGCCAGAACCGTATTGGCAAAATCGGGCGGAAATTTGACATTACGCTCTGTCTCCTCTCCTTTTTTGAGACCAAGCAGCATCTCCTCGAATTCCTTGCCGTTCGTGCCGCTGCCAATATCAACAGAATATTCAGTCCCCGCCGCGTGCTTAATGGGAGCACCGTTCTCAAAGCCCTGAAAATCTATAATTATCAGATCATCCATCCCGGCGCCCCGGTCTTCAACAGTCTTTAAAGGAGCGAGTTCCCGCCTGGTCTTCTCAATGCGATTAGCGATTTCATCCTCATCAACCACAATCTCCGGGTGCTCAATCTCCAGTCCCTTGTATTGACTCAGCTCAAACTCCGGCTTTATCTCTATCTCGGCCTCATAATAAAAACTGCCGTTATCCTTAAATTCATAGGATTTAATATCAGGATGAACCACCGCCTCAAGCTTAGTCTCGGCCAGAGCATCAAAATAGGTATCCTGAATTAATTTTTCACTAACCTCATTTTTGACCCGTTCGCCATAGGTTTTTTCCATAACCTTTTTCGGCACCTTTCCCTTGCGAAAGCCCTTAAGGGCGACACTGGACTGCATTTTTTTATAGGCCGCGTCCATATGCGGGCCAACCGCCTCCGGAGGCAGAGTGATCTTGATTGCTTTACGTAAATTACTTATATCTTCAACCGCTACTTCCATAACCATCCCATCCTTTTTTATTTATCGACCGTTTTTGATTAATTAACAAAAAGAAAAATACGCCGGGGTCAGATTCTGACCAGCCGGCGTTTCCAAATAATATCATTTTTATAACAGTTACCATATGTTATTGGTGCGAGAGGGGGGAATCGAACCCCCATGCCGTCAGGCACTAGATCCTAAGTCTAGCGTGTCTACCAATTTCACCACCCTCGCCCTGTTTTCTACCGCAAAAGCAGAACCTTAATATAGAGTCTGCAATGCTCCTGCGACAAAATAAACAACTTTGTCTATTCAGTCAAGGCTGGGGACGTGAAATAAATCATTTGACATCAGTTCATGAAGTTGATAGCTAATAGGCCGTGATAATATATCCTTTTACGCCCAATTCCACCTTTCCGGACATCTGACAGGTATGACTAATAAAACTGAATTAACCCCCCAGGGAAGGGCCTTGCTTATCGGCAGTCTGCCGGTAGATAATTACGACCAGGCCCTGCGAATGATAATGGCCCACACCCCGGAGATTCCCCTCTGGCCTCAACTGCCTTCCAATCCATTAGAGAGGATGTTGAACCAGTTCGTTGAGGGACTCCCCGGTCTCTTTGAAACCGAGGGCAGCACCTGGTTCGACTTAGACACCCCTGATTTTGAAGCCGAACAGTTAGCCTTCTATGAAGAATACCTGCGGGTCAGTGAAGATCACTCCCAGTTGCTTAACTCAGGTTTCGCAATCAGCGACAAACGGGCCAAAGGTATATACGCCCTGCGGGACTCCCTGCGGCAGACCTCACCCGTTGCCGTTAAAGGCCAGATCACCGGCCCCTTCACCCTCCTCACCGGGCTGCACGACAAGGATCATAAGCTGGGATATTATAACCCCGAGTTCAGGGATATAGCAGTAAAAAATCTGGCCATGAAAGCCACCTGGCAGGTTGAATTTCTACGGGACAGTCAACCGGTCATCATCTTCATTGATGAGCCCGCCCTGGCCGGTCTTGGCTCATCAGCCTTTATCAGTATCGCTCAGGAAGACATCGCCCAGGATCTGACTGAAGTTATCGGCGCCATTCAGCAGTCCGGCGGCCTGGCTGGTATTCATGTCTGCGCCAACACCGACTGGCCGTTTCTGCTTTCAGTGGGCCTGGATATTTTAAGTTTTGATTCCTATGGCTATTTTGACCGCCTGATAGCCTGTAAGAGTGACGTCCATGCCTTCCTTGATAAAGGCGGCATCATTGCCTGGGGGATTGTTCCCACCGCCAACGAAAAACTCATCGCCGAAGAAACCGCCGCCTCTCTGGCCCGGCGCTGGGAACGCCAGGTAGAGCAGTTATGCGGCGGCAACTGGGATCGAAACGCCATATTAAAACGCAGTCTCATCACCCCGAGCTGCGGTACCGGCGCCCTGCCCCTGGCGGCAGCAGAGGCGGTTCTGCGGCTGACCGGGGAAACAAGTAAATTAATAACCAATATAAAAAAATAAAAGATGAACAAAGAAAGTCAGATTTTAAAAAATAGAATTAAAAAAGCCGGCGACCTGGCCGCGCTTGGAGCCAACCTCTACGCCAATGATTTTATCCCCGATCAAACCATCGCCGCCCTGTTAGCCATGCAGCCGCCGGAGGAAAACAGCCGCGGCCCTGAGCACTTAATTGCCGGCAGAATCATCGGCCTGCGGCGCTTTGGCAAAGCCGCCTTTCTCCATCTCCAGGACGCCAGCGGCCGCATGCAGGTCTATATCAAACGTGACGAGGTGGGGACGGAAAACTATGACTGGTTCAAGAAACTTGACGTGGGTGATTTTGCCGGCTTTAAAGGCAGCCTCTTCATCACCAAGACCGGCGAATTATCCCTCAAAGCCTCCTGGGTGAAGCCCATTACCAAATCCCTGCGCCCCCTGCCCGAGAAATTCCACGGTTTAACCGATGTGGAAACCAGATACCGCCAGCGTTATGTTGATCTCATCGTCAACCCCGAGGTCAAGGATGTCTTTCGCAAACGGGTTGAGATTATCCGACTGATCCGTGACTTTTTGAATAATCGTGATTTCATGGAGGTAGAAACCCCCATGATGCACCCCATTGCCGGCGGTGCCACGGCAAAGCCCTTCAAGACTCATCATAACGCCCTGAATATGGATCTGTATCTCAGGGTCGCCCCGGAATTATATCTTAAACGGCTCCTGGTAGGAGGATTTGAGCGGGTCTTTGAAATAAACCGTAATTTCAGGAACGAGGGGCTCTCCACCCGCCACAACCCGGAATTCACCATGTGTGAATTCTATCAGGCCTACGCCACCTATGAGGACATGATGAACCTGACCGAGGAGATGGTTTCCTGGATATCCTCCGAAGTCAACGGCAGTATGCAGATCAATTACCAGGGCACGGAGGTTAATCTCGCCCCGCCCTGGCGGCGGATGACTATGGCCCAGTCCCTCACTGAAATTGGCGGTATCGCGGCGGAGACCGTAGCCGATGACGAGGCGGTTACAGCCCTCGCTCTGGAAAAAGGCATTGAATTAGATGAAAATGCCGGGCCGGGCAAGGCCCGTACCGAGCTCTTTGAATTATTAGTGGAAGAAAATATAATTAATCCCACTTTTATCACCGCCTATCCCACCGAGGTCTCACCTCTGGCCCGTCGTAATGCCGACGACCCCTCTATAACCGACCGTTTTGAGCTTTTCATCACCGGCCGCGAGATAGCCAACGCCTTCAGCGAGTTGAATGACCCAGTGGATCAACGCCAGCGCATGGAACGTCAGATCGCCAATCGGGGAGAGGATGAAGAGATATTCCCGGAGCTTGATAAAGACTTCATCCGAGCTCTGGAATACGGCATGCCGCCGGCCGCCGGTCAGGGAATCGGCATTGACCGCCTGGTAATGCTGCTCACCAACGCCGCCTCCATCCGCGATGTTATTCTCTTTCCTCATCTTCGTCCGGAAGCCTGACAAGTGAACTTTGAATGGTTTGTCTGCCGCCGTTATCTGCAGGCCAAACGCCGCCAGGGCTTTATTTCTCTGATCTCTGTTATATCAGTGGCCGGGGTTGCCATCGGGGTCATGGCCCTGATTATTGTCCTCGCCGTCATGACCGGATTCACCAATGAACTGCGCAGTAAAATACTGGGCATCAACGCCCATATTATTGTCCAGAAGTATGGCGGCCAGATTGATGATTATCAAAAAATCGCGGCCAGAATCCAGCAGATCCCAGGTGTAAAGGCCACTACCCCTTATATTTTCACCCAGGTCATGATTACCAGTGACCGGGGCGGTACCGGGGCCATTTTACGCGGTATTGCCCCGAATTCAGCAGCCCAGGCCCTGCGCCTTGGTAAATATATCAAGGGCTGCAAGCTCCAGGATCTCACCGGCCCGGCAGCCGGCCGGCCCGGCAGCCGCCGCCTTCCCGGTATCATCCTCGGCAGTGAGCTGGCTCGCCAGCTGCGGGTTTATCATAACGATAAGGTTCGGCTTATGTCCAACTCAGGACCGCTGACTCCCATTGGTATCCTGCCGCGCATCAAGACCTGCCGGGTTCTCGGTATCTTCAAAAGCGGCATGTATGAATACGACTCGGCCATGGCCTTTGTTTCCCTGAAGACAGCCCAGAATTTCCTTAAACTGGGGGAAAAAGTCAACGGGATTGAGGTGCGCTTAAACAATATCTATCAGGCTCGCGCTATTTCCCTGGATATCCAGAAAAGCCTGGGGCTTAATTATACCAGCCGCGACTGGATGCAAATGAATAAAAATCTATTTTCCGCCCTGGAGCTTGAAAAGACGGCTCTGGCCATTATCGTCGCCTTAGTTGTCATCGTAGCCGCCTTTAATATTGTCAGCACTCTGATTATGGTAGTTATGGAAAAAAGCAAGGATATTGCCATCTTAAAAGCCATGGGGGCGACAGCGGCTCAGATCAGAAAGGTTTTCATCTATGAGGGCCTGGTAATCGGCCTCACCGGCACCATCTGCGGCCTCATCGGCGGTATAACGGCCTGCCGCCTGCTGGCCCGTTATCACTTTATTAAACTGCCGGATGTTTACCCCATCTCCACCCTGCCGGTGGAGCTTAACAGTGGAGATATTATCATGATCTCCGCCGGAGCCATTATCATCACCCTGCTGGCAACTCTCTACCCTTCATGGCAGGCAGCCAGGGTTGACCCGGCCACGGCTCTGCGTTATGAATAAGATGAATCAAAATAAAATAGACACACCGAAGCAACCTCTCTTCGAGGCCAGAGGCATCACCATGACCTTTCCCGGCCCCCCCCCGCTCACCGTCCTCAACAATCTCGATATCACCATTGCCGAAGAAGAGATGATCGCCATTGTCGGGGCCTCGGGTACGGGTAAAACAACCCTGCTGAATATCCTGGGCACACTGGAACGGCCCAGCGCCGGTTCCTGGCTCTACCAGGGTCGCGATGTCTTTGCCCGTCAGGGCCGGGAATTAGATCATTTCCGTAACCGAACAATTGGTTTTGTCTTTCAGTCCCATCACCTGCTGCCGGAGTTCAGCGCCGTGGAAAATATCATGATGCCCGGCCTGATTGCCGGCATGGATAAAGCCGCTCTGCGTCATGAGGCCGATATTCTCATGGCCAAAACCAATCTTACGAATCAGGCCGCCAGCAAGATAGGCGAACTCTCCGGCGGTGAGCAGCAACGCGTTGCCCTGGCCAGAGCTCTAATTATGAAACCGGCTCTGCTGCTGGCAGATGAGCCAACCGGCAACCTTGACCCGGATACCGGCCTCAAGGTCTTTGAACTCCTCAAGGAAATGAACAATACCTTCAAGCTGGCAACAATCATGGTTACCCATAATTACCATTTAGCCTCCCGTATGGATCGCTGCCTGACCCTGGCCAGAGGCTGTCTTAAAGTAAGCGACAAACGAACCACATCTTGACATTTGCAACACCCCCAAACCGTAGCGGTACGATCAGGCTCGTATGCGGGCGATCGTCGTATAAAAGCGATATCACTCAGGGACGTGTACAGAGTGGTGTTCAGGGGTCGCTTGCTAAGCACCGGTTTTCAGTTGACGGCGGCAGGTTTAAAGTTTAAAGTTGCCGACAATTTTTTATGCTAATATAGTTATTAATTTACGTTTAATAGACGACATGCTGATTAAAAATAATATCTCCCCTCTGTTTAAGGCCGGCTTCTCTCCGTTGATTGTCTTTTTAACGGCCGCCTTACTGACAATTCCCTGCCTGGCAGCCGCTTTTACCGCCAATACCATTATTCTGCCCCTGAAGCTGAATAGCGGGCCTTCAGCGGCCATGTCACAGACCAAAGTGGATGCCGCTCTCCAAAAGGCCGCCGTCAGGACTGGACTCACCATGTTGGAACGCGGTAAGACCAGCGGGATTATCAATTATCAGAACTGGCCGCCCACCGCCGCGGCTCTCAAGTCCCTGCCCCTGCCCAAAGGCACGGAATATATCGTTTTCGGCAGCCTTACGCCCCTTGGCAGCAAGATCAGTGTCGACATGCGGGTAATGGATCTTCTTGATCCGGGCCACAACAGTTTTTTCTATCAGGACGGTGGAAGAGCTGAGGCTCTTTCTACAATTTTCACCAAAATCAGCCGCCGGATAATGGCCTTTACCAACCGCTATTCCATCATTGCCGACATCGTAATCAGCGGCAATAAAAAGATAGATTCGGGAGCCATCCGCCAGAAAATTGATCTAACCGCCGGTGACCTCTACTCCCCTGCTAAAATCAAAGAGGCCATCAAGGCTATTTACAAAATGGGCTATTTTGAGAACATCACGGTAACCTCGTCTCCCACCGACAAAGGCCGCCGTCTGACCTTTCACGTCATTGAAAAGGCCGTCATCAGCCAGGTTATTATCTCCGGTGAAGATGAAATAAAAGAAAGCGACATCAGAGACGTTATTACCCTCTCACCCAACAGTATTATCAGCAATCAAGACGTCCAGAAATCCATTACCAGCATTAAAAAACTCTACAAGGACAAAAGTTATTACAACACCAGGGTAGCGGCCGATATCAAAAAACTCCAGAATGGCCGGGTTGATGTCACCTTTAAAATCCGGGAGGGGCATAAGGTCTACATCAAGAACATTACCTTTACCGGCAACAAGGCCTTCAGCGCCGGGGAACTGAGAAAGATCATGCAGACCTCGGAACGGGGGTGGCTGTCCTGGCTCACCGACAGCGGAATTCTTAAAGTCAATATTGTTGATCAGGATTCCGCCCGTATGGCCGCCTTTTATCACAACCACGGTTACATTGATGCCAGGGTGGGTAAGCCGGAAATTAAGCATAAGGGCGAGTGGATATATATCAACTTCAATATCTTTGAAGGGCCGCGCTACCGGGTGGGTACCGTTGATCTGAGCGGTGATCTCATCACCGACAGGGCCGACCTCATTAAACTTACCAGATTATGGAAAGAGAAGTTTTTCAGCCGGAAAACTCTGCGTGATGATGTCTTGAAGATTACGGATTACTACGCCTCCAAGGGCTACGCCTTTGCCGAGGTTACACCCCGCACCGAGCGTGACATGCAGAATAAACGCATCAATGTCACCATTTCCATAGCCAAAAACAAGCTGGTACATATCAACCGGATCACCATCAAAGGCAACACCCGTACCCGCGACAAGGTTATTCGCCGCGAGATGCGGGTCAAGGAGGGGGGCATCTTCAACGCCACCGCCCTGAAGATCAGCAAACAGCGTTTAGAACGCCTGGACTATTTCGAGCATGTGGATATCACCCCCCAGCCCACCGCAGACAGCTCCGAGATGAACATCAATGTAGATGTCAAAGAGAAGGCCACCGGCAATTTCAGTATCGGGGCCGGTTACAGTTCCGTTGACAGCTTCATGTTCATGAGCCAGGTAAGCGAGAACAATTTCCTGGGCAAGGGTCAGAGGGTGGCGTTAAAGGCCAACTTAAGCGGCAGAAGCACTGAATACGACTTCAGTTTTACCGAACCACATCTCGCTGACAGCGAACTGCTCTTTGGCTTTAACATCTACAACTGGTCACGGGATTACGACAACTACACCAAAAAGTCCAAGGGAGTCGGGGTAAACTTCGCCTATCCCGTATGGAATAACTGGCACCTGTCCTTCGGTTACAGCTTCGATGATACCAAACTGACTAATCTCAGCGCCTACACCTCCCAGCTTATTTTAGATTCCATGAACATTCGCTACACCAGTTCCGTCCACGTGGGCCTGGGCAAAGACACCCTGAACCACCGAATTAATCCCACCAGCGGTCATATCTATTCCATGTCCCTTAAATATGCCGGCGGCCCCCTGGGAGGCGACAGCCAGTTCACCAAGATGGAGGCTTCCACGAGCTGGTATTACCCCCTGCCCTGGGATACCACCATCCATAATAAATTATCAGCCGGTTTAGCCTTTGCCAACTCCGGTAACAAACTGCCGGTTTTTGAGAAATATTATCTCGGCGGCATTAATACCATCCGGGGCTTCAAGGCCTCCAGTATCAGCCCCCGCGACCCCATTACCGGCGAGAAAATCGGCGGCGCCAAGATGTGGTATTACAATCTGGAGTATATCTTCCCCCTCCTCAAAGACGCGGGTCTCAGAGGCGTAACCTTCTTTGATGCCGGTAATGTTTATGCCGAGGACTCTGACTGGGACTTCAGCGACATCAAGAAAAGTGTGGGCTTTGGCTTCCGCTGGCGTTCACCCATGGGGCCGCTGCGTTTAGAATGGGGATACAATCTTGATCCCAAACCATACGAGCAGCAGAGTAACTGGGACTTTACCATGGGCGGTACATTTTAGATTTTAAACGGATTATCAAGGCCGGAAAGCAGTATCGCATCAACTCTCTCTTCTGCCTGTCGCTACCCATGTCACCTGATATAACTCAACCAAATCCAGCAAGAAAGTGATATTACAAGACCTGCCCCTGCTCCTGGATCGTACCCGGGACAAGGGGCTTGATATCAGCGGTCTGCGCGATCCGGCCGCGGCCCTGGCCGCCTGTCTCACTGCCCGGCAATCGGGGCGGCCTGTCCTCTGCGTCTCCACAAGCGAGGCCGGCGCCCGGCAGATTAGTGAGGATATGGCGCTTTTCACTGAGCTGCCCATATTTAATTACCCCGGCTACGAGATTCCGCCCTACACCCCGCTGTCGCCCGACCCGTACACCACCGCCCAACGCCTCAGCGCCCTCTATAAAATCAAGACCACCAGCGGCCCCTTTTTAGTCACCACCTCAGCCGAGGCTCTTTTACGGCGGGTTATGCCGGCCGGCGTTCTCACCGGCCTGACGGAACTGCTTATTGCCGAAGAAGAGATTGACCTCGATGATTTTCTACACTCACTGAACACGGCGGGTTATGAGAGCAGCACTCTGGTACAGAATGCAGGGGAATACAGCCTGCGGGGTGATATTTTAGATATTTTCCCCCCTGGCTTTACCTATCCTGTCCGCCTCAATTTTTTTGGTGACTTCATTGAGACCATGCGGCTCTTTGACCCCATCACCCAACGCTCCATTGAGGAAATAAATGAGGCAGAGATTATTCCGGCAAATGATGTTGTTTTCCCCGCCGGTTCTGACGGCCAAACTGCCGTTAATGAGCGGATCACCGCTTATGCCGGGCAGCTCTCCTGGGCAACGGATGAACTTGATTCCCTGCAGGAAAAGACCTCACAAAAGCTGAAATTCCCTGGAATTGAATTTTTCCTGCCCCTGTTTTATGACCAGTTACAGGAACCGCTTACCTATCTACCGGCCGACACCATAATCCTGTTGATGGACCCACCTGCTCTGCAACAATCAGCGGAACTGGTATGGGAGCGGGTTACGGCCAATCATCAGGCCGCCGTTGCCCAGCAGACCATAGTGATACCTCCAGCGGATCTCTTTATCTCGCCAACTGAGTTAAGTGAACAGTTTTCCACCAACAAGGCCCACCACCTTCATGACTTTGAGACCACTGTCCCCGGCCGGCAGGATGACCGGGATTTTAAAATAAACTGCGGTAATCATAAATTATTAAAGCAGCATCTCGAATTACAGCGCAAGAAGCAGGGCCTCCTCTCCCCCCTCGTCCAGCAGCTTAAAACCTGGCTTGACAACGGGGATATCGTTCATATCGCCTGCCGATCAGAACGCCGGCGCGGCCACCTGCGCCAGATGCTTGAGGGCCGCGGCCTGCCGGTGACGGAACATAACACCCCGCTCTCCCTCCAGGCCGCGCGGCAGACAATCCATCTCTACCCCTCCCCGCTCTCCGCCGGTTTTGACCTCTTAGACGAGCAGATGCACTTTCTCTCCGAATTAGAGTTATTTGGTGAAAGCCGCATTGCCGCGCCCCGTAAAAAAAGCCGGATCAAAGAGACGGCACCGCTTAATTTCGAACAGCTTCATATCGGCGATGTAGTTGTTCATCTTGATCACGGCCTGGGCATATACGACGGTATCATCAATATGAAAACCGGCAAAACAGCCAGTGATTTCATGCAGATATCATATAAAGGCAATGACCGGCTCTATGTGCCCATGGAACGGATCAACACGGTGAGCAAATATAACGGCCTATCTGACAAAAAACCGGTTATAACCAGTCTGGGCAGCAAGGCCTGGAACCGGGCCAAGGCCAGAGTGCATGAGGCAGTATGGCAGGTGGCCGATGATCTCTTAAAGCTCTACGCCCGCCGTAAACAGGAAAAAGGCATTGCCTTCTCTCCTCCTGACACCATGTATCAGGAGTTCGAAGAGTCGTTCCCCTATGATGAAACCAGCGGCCAGCAGAAGGCGATTAACGATGTTTTAAAGGATCAGACATCAGATCGCTGCATGGACCGTCTGGTATGCGGCGATGTAGGCTTTGGCAAGACCGAAGTCGCGGCCAGGGCCGCCTTCAAGGTTGTTGCCGACGGTCGTCAGGTGGCCATCCTGGTGCCCACCACCGTTCTGGCCGAGCAGCACACCGAGACCTTTCGGGAACGGATGGCGGGCTTCCCGGTTAATATCGGCAGCCTGAACCGTTTCCGCCCCCCGGCCCGGCAGCGGGAGATTATCCAGGGGCTTAAGGACGGCGGCATTGATATCGTCATCGGCACTCACCGCCTGCTCTCCAAGGATGTGGAATTTAAAAATTTAGGCCTGCTGATTATTGATGAAGAACATCGTTTCGGGGTTCGTCACAAGGAACGCCTGAAGAGTCTGCGGGTGGGCGTCGATGTCCTGACCCTCACCGCCACTCCCATCCCCCGCACCCTGCAAATGTCGCTCTTGGGCGTACGCGACCTTTCCATCATCCAGACCCCGCCCCGCCACCGGCATTCAGTAAAGACCTTTGTGGCCGAGTATGACGATCTGGTAATTAAAGAGGCGGTCATTAAAGAATTACAGCGTGGCGGCCAGGTCTTCATCGTTCATAACCGGGTACACTCCATTCAGGAGGTAGCTTTCAAGATTCAGGCTCTGGTGCCGGAGGCCAGGATTGCTGTAGCTCACGGCCAGATGCCGGGTAATATATTAGAGGATATCATGTTCAGCTTTATCCATCACGAGGTGGATATCCTCATCTGCACCACAATTATCGAGTCAGGTTTAGATATTCCCAACGCCAACACCATTATCATCACCAGGGCCGACCGCATGGGACTGGCCGGAATTTACCAGCTGCGCGGCCGGGTGGGCCGCAGCCGGGTACAGGCCTACGCCTATCTGCTGGTTCCCTCCATGGAACAGATCAGCAAAGATGCCAGACAGCGCCTGCGGGCTCTGATGGAATACAACGAACTGGGCGGCGGTTTCAAGCTGGCCATGAGCGATCTCCAGATTCGGGGCGGTGGTAATATCCTCGGTGAATCACAGAGCGGTAATATTGCCGCCGTGGGCTATGATCTCTATCTTGATCTCCTGCAGAATACGGTAAATGAATTAAAGAAAAAATCAGCCGGACTGCTGGATGACAGTGACCCGGCCCCGGAGATTGATCCGGAGATTAATCTGAATATATCGGCCTTTATCCCTGAGTCCTATATGCCGGACACCAACCAGCGCTATATTGCCTACCGTAAAATAGCGGCGGTAAAATCGGCGGCCGAGGCCAGGGAACTGGAGGCTGAAATGCTGGATCGTTACGGCAAACTGCCCGAAGAAACCAGGAATCTAATCGAAACAGTGAGTTTAAAGGACGAGTTGCGGCGGCTGCGGATTACCAAACTTGAGCAGGGCCCGGCCTGTTTTGTGTTCTCCTTTGCCGAGGATACTCCAGTAACCCCGCAGCACATCCTTATCTTCATAAAACTGCAGCGGGGCAAAAGCCGCCTGACCCCGGACAACCGCCTCATTGTTGACACGGCATCCGTCTCCGCCGAGCCGCTCTTTGAGCGCTTAAAAAAGATATTGCACGCAATCTGGTAGCAGGGTAGTTTTGCATATCAATATTGTGATGGGCTTGTAAAAAGCCCATCACAATCCAAGAGTAAGAGCTCCATGAGGGACTTAAGCGTGTGCAGCAGGGTGTTAATGGAACGCTTACCTCCATGACAAACAGGCATGTTAACCATACAACGCCATCAAAGGTAAAAATTTATGCGAATCAAGATATTATCAGGTGTTCTGTTCATTCTCCTCTTCACCACTATGGCCAACGCCGAGCTGGTTGATAAAATTGTCGCCATTGTCAATAACGACATAATCACCCTCTCTGACCTCAATAACGAGGGAAAAAGCTATTTCCAGGCCATTATCCACAAAGCCCCCTCCGACCGCCTTAAGGCAGCGCTCAGCAAGGCAAAAAAGGAGGTTTTAACCCATATGGTGAATCAGCTGCTCCTGGAACAGGAGGCCGCCAAAATCGGTATAGAGGTAACCAAAAAGGATATAGATGATGCCATTAGCGACATCCTCCGCAATAATAACATTACCATGCAGAAATTCCAGGCCGACCTTAAGGCCATGGGAACCACTGAAGCTCAGTATCGTCAGAAAATAAAGCAGCAAATCCTGCGCTCCCGCCTGGTAAGTTTTGAGATCAGATCAAAAATTGTTATTCCCGAGGCGCGAATAAAGGCCTATTACAAGAAAAATTACCAGAATAAACTAAACGACAACAAGGGCTATCATATCCTGCAGATCGGTATTACCTGGGGGGAAGGCTCACGGGTCAAGAGCCAGGCGGAGGCCCTGAAAAAGGCTGAATACGTCAAAGCAAAATTAGAGGCCGGTGGCGACTTCAAGGAGCTGGCCCGTTCTTTTTCCAATCTGCCCTCAGCCGCTGACGGCGGCGACATAGGCGTATTCAAAAAAAGTGATCTGGCACCCTACATGGAAAAAGCCATCGTTAATATGCGGGTTGGCCAGATAAGTCAAATTATCGCCACCCCATCCGGCTACCAGATATTCAAGCTCACCAATGCCCCAGGCCAGAAACCCCTGACTCTAAGTGCGGTTCATGACGAGATAAAAAATATTCTCTACAAGCAGAAGGAGGAGAAAGAATACCAGAAGTGGCTCTCTTCCCTGCGCCGCAGGGCCTTTATCAAATATAATCCCTGACATCATCGGTGAACTGTTACCGGAGAAGTGTAAGCGCTCCATGAACACCACCCTGCACACGTTGACCGGCCGCAATATACAGGGGGTAGATTGCACCCGGTCAACGTGCACATGGCGGCGTCCCTGAGTGGTATCGCTTTTATACGACGATCGCTTACAGTTTGGGGGTGTTGCAAATGTCAAGGTGTGGTTCGTTTGTCGCTTACGGAGAAGTTACTCTTAATTACATAACCATGCAGAATTTAAAAACAATCAGGCTGGTTATAATCAAAACGCAGGAATTAGGTGAATCAGATAAATTAATTACCGGCTACAGCCGGGAGAGGGGCAAACTCCAGCTGCTGGCCAAGGGCGCCCAACGAAGTCTTAAACGATTTGTCAACAAACTGGAGCTTTTCTCCTACTTAACCGTCCAATATAACGACAAATACCGTTTGCCCATCATTAACTGGGCGGAACTGCTTAACAGTTTCCTGCCTCTGCGCCAGGACTACAACTCCTATACAACCGCTATCCTGATCTGTGAACACCTCTATTACTGGACGACCGCCGATGATGGCGATGAAGAGTTATTCGGCTGCCTGCTGTGGTTTCTGAAGGAACTGGCCCGCCAGCCCGCGCGCGGCAGTCAACTCCTGGTTCTCTTCCTCAGCAAGTTGTATGACCGTTTAGGCTACCGGCCGGACTTAACGTCCTGCGCCGTCTGCGGCAAACTGGATAATACCGCCGCCCCTTTTGCCTTCCGAACTGGACATGGTACCATAATCTGCCGCCGATGCTATGTAGAAAAAGGGGCTATACCTCTCGCCCTGCCCACAGTCAAACTGCTGAGCCTGGCCTTTGAAATGCCGGTGGAAAAACTATCCCGCCTTAAATTAAATACCCAGGCCTGCCGGGAAGCGCTTAATCTCTTCCGCTGCTACGGCCGCTACCTTCTCGACCGGGACATGCAGGCCTGGCAGACTATGAATACCGCGGGATATCCATCCCCTTCAGACCCATTACTTTATTTTAATAGATAATTTTCTTGACAAGAAGGCAATGTTTTTCTATTTTACAGCCTTTCCATCTGGTGCTGGGGAGTGGTCTAATGGCAAGACAGCAGACTCTGACTCTGCGTATTCGGGGTTCGAATCCCTGCTCCCCAGCCAAATCTTCTATCCTGCCGTCATTAATCAAGGGCATTACGAATTGTTTGAGCCAGGAGTTCCCGGCTTACCGGTTTCATTAAGTACCGCGCTATCCCTATTTCGCGGGCCTTCTCTTCATTAATCAACTCGCTGAATCCCGTACATAATATCACCGGCATTGTCGGCTTAATTTTTAAAACCGCGGCCGCCAGCTCAGCTCCTGTCATCCTCGGCATGGTCATATCCGTACAGATAAGGTCAAACTGATCCGGGGTCTGGCGAAACAGTTCAAAGGCCTGCAAACCGTCACGGCAGCCAACTACGTCATAACCGAGATTAGACAATATTTTTTCCTGCAGCTTTAAAACTCCCGGATTATCTTCCGCCAGAAGAATACGCTCATGGCCGGTCAGTTCGACTTTGGCATCCGATCCTACTGCCGACTCTTCAGTACCAATTATATATTCCTCCGGCAATACAGGTAAATAGACGAAGAAGCTTGTTCCTCTGCCCAGCGTACTTTCCACCTTTACGGCCCCATGACAACGGGTAACCACACCATGCACCACGGCCAGCCCCAGCCCTGTCCCCTCACCCTGAACCTTGGTGGTAAAATAGGGCTCAAATATCCGCTCCCGTATATCACGTGGTATACCGGGACCGGTATCAGCCACCGTCAATCTAACAAAACTCCCCTGCTTAAGATGAAATTTACGCGCCAGCTCATACTCCACCCCCTCCACCATATCAAGAGAAACCGTCAAGGTACCGCCGCCGTCACGCATGGCGTGATAACCATTGGTGCAGAGATTAATTATAACCTGGTAAATCTGGGTCGGATCGGCCAGCACCGGCGGACATTGTGCGTCAATATTCTGTTTTATCTCAACGGTTGAGGGAATGGTTGAACGAAGAAATTTCAAGGCCTCCCTGCAGACGAACTGAATCCGCAGGGGTTGAAGCTGCTGCTCGTGTTGACGGCTGAAGGTTAAAATCTGTCTCACCAGCTCACGAGCCCGATTACTGGCCGCCAGAACCTCCTGGAGATATGATTCCAGCTCACCGCCGGAATTTTTTTCATCAATAGCAAGAGAGGTGAAGCCCAGGATGGCGGTTAATATATTATTGAAATCATGGGCTATACCACCAGCCAGAGTACCGATGGCCTCCATTTTCTGAGCCTGCCGCAACTGCTCTTCGAGGTGATTTTTCTCCTTCTCTGCCTCGACAATTCTGGTGATATCATTAAAAACCAGGATAGAGACATCCTCCAGAACGGTACCGTATATCTTGACGATACGACGGCTGCCGTCCAGACAGGTTAAATGATACTCCGCCTCCTTTATTTCCCGGTTACCGGCTTGAGCCTCGTCAACAAGACTTTGCCAGCGGCCGATTGACTGCCGTCTGTCATCCGCGTCGGGGCAGACTCTGAACCAGAATTTATCCAGACTGGGAATATCCTGCCGCCGGTAACCGAAGGTAGAAACAATTTTCTGATTGATAAAATCAATAGCACCATCATGATTAATCATAGCCATGGGTACCGGGGCATATTCAAGCAGACGGCGGAAGCGCTCCTCACTCTCTAACAATTTAGCGGCCATCTCCTCCTGACGGCTTAATAATTTCACCATCTTGCTACCGCCCAGAAGCAGAGCGGCAATACCCACCAGCCAGATAAGAAGATGAAAGGCAATAAAGGGCCTGTATTGCCAGGCCTGAATGGCATAAAATTCCTTTAAGGGCACAGAAATACTGATTCCGCCCCTGGTATCGCCAAGTTTATACCCCTGAACAGCATGGCATTTCAAACAGCCTTGCTTAACCTTTAAGACATGCATATAGCGCAGAAACGAACTGCCACGCCGATGAACAACTGAAAAGACCTCTGTCCTGCCGCCCCTGGCAAATTGTTTCAACGCCATTCGCTCCCAGGAATCAGGGGCGTTCTCAGGACGCAGAGGCCGCAGACTGGTGATATGACTCTGAAAGCCATATTGACCATATTGCGCCCTGGCCATATCATAGACCTCTCTGCTCATGGAAGCGGGATTAATCAGGGTTAGACGACGACCGGAGGAGGTGACAACATCCCGTTCCGGGATATCGGCAAGATATGGATTGGGCGGCGTCTGTTTACTGACCGGGACATAAACGCCGCCATGACCGGCAGCCCAGCGCCGGTACAGAACATCCTTTTGAAAGGCGTGAACCGCGGCCGCTTTGGCCATGGAGAGTACCTCTTTCCTGGCCTGCTTGAAATTCCAGAATATCGAGAAGGCAATAAGGGATGTCCAGATAACAGCCAGAGCGATTAAATATCGTCTGAGATATTGATGCGGTTTAAAGTTATTTGCCATGGAATCCAACTCATTGTAAGATAGGTATTTTATCATCCGGCAAACTCTGAATGATAAACAAGAAGGCAGCGGGACCAAAGAATATCCCTATTCTATATAGTCCGCAATGGTAGATAAAATGTCAAGACAGATCAAAGAAATACGGGAAGAGCGCTATGCTGATGCCAGAGAAGCAGCTCTCATAATGGGCCGACCTTAACGCTCACCACAATACGACCCCGTGGCACTCAGCTTTTATGCCGGAAGGCCAACCAGAGTTTACGGGCCAGCTGAGGGCCTATTCCAGGGACAGCGGCCAACTCCTCCTGATTCGCCGCCTTTAAACGCTGTAAACTGCCCAGGGACTTGAGCAGAGCCTCTTTTTTAACCTTACCCACCCCGGCGACAGCATCCAGTGGCGAGGACATGGCTTCTTTAAGCCGCCACTTACGATGGAAGGTAATCCCAAAACGATGAGCTTCATCCCTGATCCGCATTAAAAGGAACAAGACCGGCGAATTTTGAGCCAGCTTCAAGGGGTTTTTGCGGCCCGGTCGAAAAATCTTCTCCCCTTCATCGTAGTGTTCCTTGGCAATACCGGCCAGTTCCACCTTTCCTTTTAAATTTAAAACGGCAAGCACCGCCCCAGCCGCGTTAAGCTGCCCTTTTCCGCCGTCTACAAGAAGCAGGTCCGGCAGATATCCCTCGGCCGCCGCCCGTTTCAGATGACGGGTCATAACCTCGGAGATGGAAGCATAATCATCCGGCCTCCCATCCGGACGCTCTAATTTATAATGGCGGTAGTGGGTGCCTTCCTTCTCACCCTGCCAGAAATTAACCACTGCTCCCACAGTCTGCCGACCGCCTATATTAGAGATATCAATACAGGTTATCCGCTCCGGTATCCGCACAAGAGAAAGCCTCTTCCGCGTCTCCAGCCCCAGATTCTGCCAGACATCCTTTGCCCTGTCCTGCTCCACAAAGACACGGCCGGCATTTTTCTCCGCCATGACCAGTAACTGCTTCAGCCCCCCCCGCCGGGGCAGCTTAAAGGCCACCGCCCCCTGCCGCTCTTCAACAAGCCATTCTCTTAAAACTTCGCTCCCTGCCGGCTGCCAGGGCAAAAGGATATCCGCCGGTACCGGATGCTCGGCGTAAAAACGGGCAATAACCTCAGCCAGCAGCTCCTCATCATTCTCCCCCGGCTGAGCGATAAAATAACTGTGATGGCCGTTTAACAACCCGTCCCGCACCAGCAGGACGGCCAGAGCAGCAGCCCCGTCCCGGCGAACGAGGGAAAAAATATCTTCATCCCGGTGATGCCCGGCGGCAACGACCTGCCGTTCTATGGTTCTGCTCAGGGAAGTGATCTGATCCCTTAGCCCGGCGGCCCGTTCAAACTCCAGAGCAGCAGCCGCCGCCTCCATATCATGACGCAAGCGCCTTACAAGCTCCTCATGGCGGCCGCCCAATACCAGGAGTACATTACTGACCACAGCTAAATACTCGTCCCTGTCCGTCCTGCCAAGGCAGGGGGCCAGACAGCGGCGCATCTGGTGATTCAGGCAGGGTCTCTCGCGCGGGCGCAGATTCCGTCCCTTACAACGCCGTAAGGGGAAAAAGCGATTTAAAAGCCGGATAGTCTCCCACATGGCCGAAGCCGATGAGAAAGGGCCGAAATAACGGGCCTTATCCCGTCTTCGACGACGCACTACCAGCAGACGAGGCCATTCCTCGTCCACCGTCACCTTGATAAAGGGATAGTTTTTATCATCCCGCAGGATGATATTATATTTGGGTTTATGGCGTTTAATCAAAGAAGCCTCTAAAATCAGGGCCTCCTTCTCTGTCGTCGTAACGATGGTCTCAATATGCCGGACATGAGCCAGCATCACCCCGGTCTTTGTCCCCGTTTCGCCAAGACAACGATGATAAGACGATAATCGGCGCCTGAGGTCACGGGCCTTGCCGACATAAATTACCTCCCCCGCCACATCCTTCATCATGTAAATTCCGGGCTCATGGGGCAGCCCGGTAATAAAGGAAGAGTTTAAAGGTTGTTCATATTTCATATTTTTCAGCATATAATTAAATACTTAATTATTTTCAACCCCAAAAACCCAAAAAATTCTTGACTATCTTTGAGACGAAGGCTATAGGTGTACTTGTAATTATGAATAGTCATTCATTCTTATAAACACATCTACAATCATCACATTTTCGTATTCATTATCTCTCATGGAGATAAGTTGTATCCTGAAGCAAAGTAATTTTTTAATTACTGCTGATTTATCATGGAAGCCACGGATATGGTAATCGTCTTATGAAACATGAAGACATTCCAGACCGTATTATATACCATATAATTTAAGGAGAACACAAATGGCGAGAATTTCAGATGAAAGAGCGGCACGATGGGGTTACTCCGGGGTTGCCGCCCTGCGCAATTCCAAAAAACAATTAGCGTTTATGGTTATCCTGGTGATGATTGCCCTGTGGGGCTATGCCGTGGGCATGCATGGCAAGATTGTAGGGTATCGCGATGTATATTCGGTTACCCGTGAAATCCCATGGGGAATGCTGATCGCCGGGTATATCTTCTGTGTTGTTACCTCGACCGGTCTGTGCTTAGTCTCCTGCGTAGGCCATGTCTTCGGTTATGAACCATATATGCCGATAGCCAAACGCTCAGTATTTCTGGCCATTGTCTTTATGCTCTGCGGCTTCTCAATCATCTTTTTTGATATTGAAAATCCTTTCCGAATGGCTATCTGGAATGTAATATCGCCTAATTTCGCCTCCAATATGTGGTGGATGGGAACCCTCTACGGTTTATATCTGGTGGCTTTATGCGTGGAATACTACTTCCTGCTGGAACAAAATCATAGTTTCTCAAGGGCTGCCGGATTCATGGGGGTTCTTTTTGGTGTCGCGGCTCATAGTAATCTGGGCGGCATCTTCGGTATGCTTTACGGCCGTCAGGAATGGTATGGCCCCTATATGCCGATCTACTTTATCGTTTCAGCCATGATGTCCGGCGGCGCCGCGATTATCTTCTTTACCTGCCTGGCCCGTCTGATCAATCCTGAAATTTTAGATCAGAAGCAGGAAAGGGCGATCAACGCCGTCCGCCAGTTAACCATAATGCTGATCTGCGTCATCATCTTTTTCACCATCTGGAAAGTTCTGTGCGGTATCGTTGTCCCTGAAAAATACATCGCCATTCATGCCTTCCTGATCGGCAGATACGCGCCGCTTTTCTGGATAGGTGAAGTAGCCCTGGGCTTTATTATTCCTCTGGTTTTTCTTACTATCTCCAAAGGCGTCAATTACAAGCTGATGTTCTGGGGCAGCGGCCTGATGGTGATCGGCATCTTCTTCATGAGATACAACCTGGTACTTGAGGGTGAAGTTGTACCTGGTTTCGCGGGTCTTCATGTTCTG
This sequence comes from Desulfobacterota bacterium M19, assembly GCA_048820955.1. Lineage (GTDB taxonomy): Bacteria > Desulfobacterota > Desulfobulbia > Desulfobulbales > VMSU01 > JAADIV01. The sequence continues at coordinate 323,031 of JBMERE010000002.1, forward strand.
GAGTATCCGGAACTCCTTAATTATACCCCGTCATTTCATGAAGTAGCCATAGTTATAGCAGGCGTAAGCATGACTATCTTCGGCTTTATGTTTGGCGAGAAGGTATTCAACGGCCACCAATTCCAGAAACATGAGGTTGTTCCGGCCGGCGCCTTTATCTGTCCCGGTTGCGGCGGTATCCATTACCTGAAGGAAGGTGAGACTCATGACGAGGCTGAACGTCGTCATCACAAGCTCAGCTTCAGGGCACCAAAATGACATAACCTTTAAAGGGTTAACCGCAATTGTTACATGGACATAACAAGGAGCTTTAGATATGGATTTAAATAAAATAGACCTGGATAATTTAAAAGAAGAAAGCCTGGATAATGTATCCGGCCTGGAGCGCAGGAATTTCTTAAAAATGGGGCTGATGATTACCGGCCTCTTTGCCGGCGGCAAGATACTGTCAGTGGTATCAAAAGTTGATGAAGTGTTTGCCTCCACGGTTAATTTCACTGAGGAATATCCCTACAAACCGCATTACAGCATGGTAATTCGTGAAGGGTTGTGTATTGACTGCCAGCGTTGCATGGTAGCCTGCCACAAGACCAACAACGTCCCGGAATATGGCTGGCGTACTAAAATTCTGGAAAAAATAACCCCGGATGCCATCGGCAGAAAAAGAGGTTTTATGCCCATCCTCTGCAATCAGTGCAATAATCCGCCCTGTGTGCGGGCCTGTCCCACCAGGGCCTCCTATAAAGATCCACGCAACGGCATTGTCAGAATAGAGAGCAAAAAATGTATTGGCTGCAAGGCCTGCATGCTGGCCTGCCCCTACGACGCCCGTTATTTTAATGAAGAAAAGCACGCCGTTGACAAATGTGATTTCTGCTACGAAAGCCGTTTATCCAAAGGCGAAAAACTAACCGCCTGCGCCGCGGTCTGCCCCACGGGTGCCCGAATCTTCGGCGACATCTCTGATCCAAACAATGTGGTTTACAAAATGGTTCATCAGATAGAAAGAGAGGTCTGGGTTCTGCGGCCGGCGGTGGGCACCAAACCAAATGTCTTTTACATGAAGGCAACCAACCCGTCACCGTGGGCCTTAAGACGGCAGCCGGATGTCAGATAAAATTAGCTTAGGCTTTTATTTTCAATAGAAGATGGGCTCGTAAAAATTCACAGGTAACACCTTAAGTTCAAATGTTTTTTACGGGCCTATCCAAAAAAATTGGTGGATATAATGAAAAAATTGTTATTTCTCTTATTTGCTTGTTCGATATTAATTGTGATGACCGGCGTTTCAGTATACGCCGAGGATCTGGCCGATATAAAAGCCGACCTGGCTGATATGACCAATGGCGGGGATATCGTTTATACCAAACCGGTTAAGGCGGTTATCTTCAGCCACAAGGCCCATGTTCTGCGTCTGGGTCTCCAGTGTGGATGGTGCCATGACAAAACATTCCAGATGGAAGCGGGGGCCATGGAAAGGGATCACACCGTGGGAATGGCGAGTCTCTGTAATGATAAATACTGCGGCGTCTGTCATAACGGCGACATATCTTTTTCAACCACCACTCAGTGCGCCCGCTGTCATATCGGGGTTAAGGGATACAACCGGCTGGTTAAAGCAGGTACAATTGAGCCAGTCGAAAAGTCTCAGGAAAATCCTCTGAAAACCAAAATAAAAAAATCCAAATAACCTGGCCGGAAGATAAGGTATTTTAATTAAGTTAGACTATGCTTAGGAGAAAAATTATGAACAAAGAGGACGGGGCAAAAAAAATAGCCCAGACTGCCGTAATGGTGTTTATTATCGCCTTAGCGCTTTGCCTGCCGGGGAAAAACGGTATGACGGCCCAGGCCCAGGCGGCTTCCGGCGCCAAACATGTAAACAGCGAAGCTGCCGCCGCGAAGGTCAGGGCTGAAGCGGCAAAGGCTTTATTAGAGGCTCAAAATGCCATGGACAAGGCGGATGAGATGATGCGTCAGGCCCAAAAGCAGAGAGAAAAATCCATGTCCAAGGAAAAAGACGCCTTTCAAAAAATGGTAGCCGCCGGCTACTATCCCTCGGATATAACCTTAACGGCCCAGAACGGCCAGGTTCACGCTGTTTTCAGTCATCGAAAGCATCTCCTGAGGGAGCATCTTAAATGTACTGAATGTCATCCCAGAATTTTTATAATGAATACCTCAAGGGAGAAAAAGAAGAAGGGATTTACAATGGCAAACATGAGGAAGGGGCTTTACTGCGGTCACTGCCATAATGGAAAAAGAGCCTTCAGCGTCGCAGATCTTGCCATGTGTAAGCGCTGCCATCCAAAACAGTTATAGTCACCTGAACAGTTGCCGCGAATCAGTTAAACTCCGCGGATTTATAAAAGATAACCGGGCTCTTAGCTGCTAAGAGTCCGGTTATCTTTTTGGTTTAAGCCTTAAACAAAGTCTTTTAAAAAAGGAGGCCTGTACCGGCAGGATATTTAAATCCGGCAGCTTCGCGGGACACACATAATAGGCGGCGTTAACACTCATTCCTTCCTTAATAACAAAACCAAATTTCTGATAACAGCCTAATCCCTGATTAGTAATATCAGAGGCCACAATCATAAATCTTTTCGATTTTTTACCGGCCTGCCGGTCTTTCTCTATCATACAGATAGCGAGATTTATCAGTACTCCGCCAATCCCCCGTTTACGATACTTCTTCTTGACCTCAATACCATGCCCCGGAGTATTGACAAAAGACGGGTGAGAATTGACCGCCGTATCATTAACAATTGAGTATTTTCCTCTGCCTTCATCTTTCAGAGTAATAAAGCCCATGGCCTCCCGTTTATTGGCAATAATCAGATCAAAAAAGCCATGCGGCCTGGAAAACATGACCCGAAATTTCTCACCGTAATTCGTTGAAAAAAAGACATCTCCCCTCTTCCAGAGTCGATCAATTATCAAGTCCTTAGACTCTACTGCCAACTCAGCGGGACAATCAGCCCAACCACCGTTTTTTTTCTGTCTCATAATACTCCGCACATCTTTTTTATTTAGAGTAACTGTTTGATAGTATCATCGGACTTTATCGAGTTGCACTGCGAGGTTGAGAACAATTAAAGGTAAGCGCCCCATGAACACCCTGTTGCACGCGTTCAAATCCCCCAATATACAGAGGTATTATCGGGTGCCTTGATCACGCACAACAGGACGCTTACATTTAAAGACCTACATGAATAGTCGAATGTCGTCAACCACAAAAAAGTAAGAGCTCCATGAACACCCTTAAACGCTTACATTTCGAGATGTTATAAAGTAAAGAGTGTGGTTTATTGACGGCTTACCCCTAAAAAATATCTAACAAAAAATTGGCCGTATTGTCGAATAGTTATCTAAAATTTTACATTTTTTTTCTTTTGCGGATTGTACTTTAAGAAAAAATGTTTTATACCTTCCATCGTTTTTGCGTTGTAAAAAGGTAGTTGGGTATTAAGTTTTTGGTAATTAAGCATTTCGACGAAATGTGAAAAATCAGAGGAGTAAAGATGTCTACAGAAGAAACAAGCGAGAGGGGTCCCTGGGCACATTTAATAAGAGGCATGTGGCGTTCACCACTTGGTCTGATTGGCGTTATGCTGACCACAGTCTCTGCAACCTTAATGGTCTTAGGTCTTATTGTTGAGATATTCGGTTTGACCAACAATGTATATATTTCGATATTTGCCTTCATGATACTTCCCGGCGGCATGATAACGGGATTAATACTTATTCCCCTTGCCGCCTACCTTCGCCGCCGGCAATGGTTTAAATACGGTATTGCGAGAGAGCATCTGCAGATTAATCTGAGCGACCACAAGCACCGCAAACTGTTAATATGGTTAATCGTACTCACCGTCTTGTTTTTCACCCTGCTCACCGTTATCGGCTTTGAAGGCTATGAGTTCTCCGACTCCCCGGTCTTTTGCGGCACGGTGTGTCACACGGTTATGGCCCCTGAATATTCAGCCTACAAACGTTCTCCGCACGCCAAGGTAGCCTGCGTTGAGTGTCACATCGGCCCTGGGGTAAGCTGGTTTGTAAAAGCCAAAATTTCCGGTCTGCGCCAGGTCTGGGGCGTACTCACCAACAGCTATGACCGGCCTATTCCTGACCCGGTTCAGAATTTACGGCCGGCGCGTGATACCTGCGAGCAATGTCATTGGCCTGAAAAATTCAGCGGCAAACGGGTCAAAACCTTTATTCACTTTACGAATGACGACCAGAAGACCCCCATCATCAACAATATCGCCCTTCATATCGGTGGTCTGAACAGGGTAACCGGCAAATACGAAGGTATTCACTGGCACGTCAGTAACGGTGTTAAAATTCAGTACCTGGCTGACAAAAAACGTCATAATATCTCCAAGGTCAAGGTCACCAGGGCCGACGGTTCTAAAGATGAATTTATCAATACCGACGTCAAGCTTCCCAAAAATGCCAAATGGCGGACAATGGATTGTATTGACTGTCATAACCGTCCTACTCATATATTTGATCTGCCCGACAACATGGTTGATCTCGGACTCTACAGCAAAAAAATAAATCCGAATATTTCCGGAATCAGAGAGGACTGCATTACCGCCATCACCAAACAATACAAGAGTCGTGATGAAGCCAGAGCTCAGATGACCAAGTATCTTATTAAGTTACAGGTTAAACGTCACGGCCAGGCCTTTGCCAACAGCCACAAGGCGGATCTGCAAAAAGCCGGTGCCTTTATCCTCAAATCATATCTTGACAATGTATGGCCTGACATGAATATTAAATGGGGAACATACGGCAGTGACATAGGCCATCAACGGGCCGATGAGGGCTGGGGCTGCTGGCGCTGTCATGATGATTCACATGTTGATTCCAAGGGTGACAGCATCCCACAGGATTGTGACCTTTGTCATGATGATCCGGAATAACCACTAAACCTCACTAATCTGTTTGTGAGCCAGGCCCCGCATCCTATCCAGGATGCGGGGCTTTTTTTATAGCCCTGATTATTTCATTAAACGTTTCGCTCCTCCCCTAATTCACAAGAGAGGGGTTTCGCATAAAATAATAATATGATATTATAATTAGTTGAGTTGTAAATTATTCCAGACCTGGAACAATATGGTAGTCGTTCGTTGCGGCGGTTTTCCAGCCCGCTCTTGATTACTGCCGTGGAAATTAAAAAGACCTGCGGCATAAATTCAGCTAATAATTTAAGCAATAAATAAGAGGTACCCCATAGTGAAAAAAAAGATTCTAATCGCTAATCGAGGTGAGATTGCCCTGCGTATAATAAGGGCGGTGCAGGAGCTGGGATATACCGCTGCCGCAATCTACGAGAAACCGGATAATGAAGCCCTGCACATCAGGGCAGCCGACGAGGCCGTATGTATTGGCGACGGCCCCAGAATAGATTATCTCAACATTGACAAGGTCATTGCCGCCGCCCGGAAGGTAGGGGCCTGCGCCATCCATCCAGGTTATGGATTTCTGGCCGAGAACCCCGCCTTTGCCAAGGCCTGCGAGGATGCCGGTTTGATTTTTATCGGCCCGGCCAGCGAGGTTATTGAGAATCTCGGCAATAAGGTAATCGCCCGTGAAATCATGGCTAACGCCAATATCCCCATGGTGCCCGGTACCAGTAATCTTGCCGCTGGCGAGGCCGGCACGACTGAAGCGGTGGAGTTCGGCCGCAAATACGGTTACCCCATAATGCTGAAGGCCACCTCAGGCGGCGGCGGCCGCGGTATCCGCCGCATCGAAACCGAGGCCGAGCTTGTTGAATCAATCCCCCTGGCCCGCTCCGAGGCCAGAGCGGCCTTTAATGATGACCGGGTTTATCTTGAAAAGGTAGTTCTCACCCCCAAGCATGTTGAAGTACAGATAATTGCCGATAAATTTGGCACCGTCCTTCATTTAGGCACCAGAGACTGCTCCATCCAGCGCCGCAACCAAAAACTGGTGGAAATTGCCCCCTCTCTGATTAAAGATCAGGAATTATTAGATACCATCTGTCAAACTGCGGTTGTGGCTGCCAAAGCAGCTAATTACACCAATGCCGGAACGGTGGAGTTTCTGGTGGATCATGAGATGAATTTTTATTTCATGGAAATCAACACCAGAGTGCAGGTGGAACATACGGTAAGCGAGATGATTACCGGCATCGACATTGTCCGCACCCAGATCAAATTAGCCATGGGTAAAAAATTATCCTTCAGCCAGGATGATGTCCAGCTCCGCGGCCACGCCATCGAAATGCGGATTAATGCCGAAGACCCGCAAAATAATTTCATGCCAGAAGGCGGCAAAACCGTCTCAGTATATCGCTCTCCCGGCGGTTACGGCGTACGTCTGGACGGCTTCGTTTACCAGGGCTATAAAATCCCGGAGGTCTATGATTCTCTGCTGGTAAAATTAACAGTTCATGGTTATTCCTGGAATGAAACCGTAGACCGCATGCGGCGCTGTCTAAATAATTTTGTTATAGCCGGCCCCAAAACAACCATCCCCTTTTACCAGAATCTGGTTAATGACCAGGATTTTCAGAATGGTCAATTTGATACATCCTATTTAGAGACCCATAACCATCTCTTTGAGTACACCGATCAGAGAACCGAGGTAAATAAAATAGCCAGATTGATTGCCGAGATCCACTTCCGGCAGGAAAACCCATACGCGATTTAAGGAATTTTTAACATGGAACATATTATTCAAGGTATGAGTATCAAGGAAGTGCTGTCCACCATTCGTGGTACGGACGGTTACTTCATCACCAACACGGCCCGCGATCTATCACAGTCCGACTTCAAAAACCGTATTTTGCTCCACACCGATCTCCTGGCCGCCCCGGCCCGGGAAAAAGCCAGATATCTTTCCCTTGAGATTACCGGCGGGGCCTCCATCCACGTGGATATTCTCCGCAAACAGGTTGATCCTTTTTTAAAGCTCAAGCTCCTGCGCGAAAAGATGCCCGACACCATGTTTCAGACCCTGTGCCGGGGGGTTAATCTCTTTGGCTACCGACCCTATCCCCAAAATGTAATCCGCCAGACAGTGCGTGAATTTGCCAAGTATGTCGATGTCTGGCGGGTATTTGATTTTTTGAATCATATCCCCAATATGCAGGCCGTCTTTGAAGAGGTACAGGCCGCTGGCAAGATCCTGGAGCCCTCCATCTGCTTTTCCACCGGCCCCGAACATACTAATGATTACTACCTGAGCAAGGTAGCCGAAATTCTTGAGGTTACCGGCGAAGATATCCTTCTCTGTATCAAAAACCACGGCGGCCTCGGTACTCCCAAACGCATTGGCAGCCTGGTAGAGGCCATCAAAGGTAAATTCCCTGATCTGGTCATCCATTATCACGGCCATAACACCGATGGTAATGACGTGGGCCGGATAACCGCCGCCGTCTTGAACGGTGCGGAGATTATTGACGCCGCCGACCACGCCTTCACCGGCTATTACGGCCCGCCTCCCATCCTCACCGTCATTGATACCCTGAATGACTATGACAAGCATCCAGCCACCGTTGATGTCGAGGCCGTAATTGAGACCTCCGAGATTCTTCGTAATGAGCGGGAACATTATGATTATTTTGAGTCCCAGTTCAAAGGCTTCTCGCCCACCGTTCAGATTCACAAATTGCCGGGCGGCGCCATGGGCTCCAGTTTTGAGCAGGCGGTTAAGGGCGGCTTTTTAGATCAGATGCCCCGTATCCTCCATGAGGAACTGCCCAAGGTGCAGATTGAACTGGGCAACTGGTGGAGCGTTACTCCCGGCTCCCAGATCATCTGGACCACAGCAGTAAGTAATGTCCTGGGCGGCGAGCGTTATGGTAATCCCTCCGGCGACTTAAAAAACCTTCTCCTGGGCAAATATGGGCCTTTTCCTTTTTATCAGCCCGCCGACTGGATATACGAAAAGGTATTCGGATCTGACTGGCAGGATATACTGGCCAGGGAGGGCGGCAAGGAGGATATAGAAGACATTGATCTCGAGCAGGAACGGGCCTCTCTGACTAAACGCCTGGGGACAGAGCCCACTGAGCAGCAGTTGGTACTTTATCTCCAACACCCCAACGACGCGGTTGAGTTTTTCAAATTTGAAGAGGAATTCGGCCATGTCTATGTCCTGCCGCCCAGTATTTTTCTACGACGGGGCGGCTACCAGGTGGGAGAAACCATCCACTTCAAGGATCATTACGGCAAGGAGCATATAATAGAAATCGGCCCCAAACAATTAGACAAAGATGAGGGTAAGTGGAATATCTATCTTAATGTGGATCACCAGCAGAGAATCTACAGCTTCCAGGAAGAATCCGCGGCGGCAACAGCCGCGAAGGCGCCGGAAATCAGCAGCAAAGAAATCGCCGAATTAGCCCAAACCGGCGACATGCGGGCTCCGTTCTCCGCCAATGTATGTGACATAAAGGTGGAAGAAGGCCAGCAGGTAAAAGCCGGTGACACCCTGCTCATCATGGAAGCCATGAAGATGCAGACCCCGGTAAACAGCGAGGTAGACGGCACGGTTGGTGAAATATCTGCCGAACTTGGCCAGTCCCTGAAGGCGGGTGACAAATTGCTACAGATCGAAATTGCTTAAATTTCCTCTTTATACAAATTATATAAATTATAAAAAACCTGAACTGCGCTCTCCATAAAGCACCGGGAGCGCAGTTCAGGTTTTTTGCAGTCCGGCAGATTAGTGCCCGAAAAGACCCTTTAATAATTTTATGCCGCCCCCCTCCTTGCTGCTATCTTTCTTTATTATCTTGTTTAATTGATTCATAACCTGCACTTTAACTGCCTTCCGGGCCTGCGCTTTAATAAATGAAGGGTCAAGGGCCACCTCTGGCCTGGCGTACGAACCGCCGATCTTAAATTTAACCGCCATCCCGCCATTATTCACCGCCAATATTTTTTTCAAGGTGTTATTCCTGATTCTCCGGGCCAGAGCTTGGGAAATGTTGATTTTAACCGGCAGATTAAGGGCGCCATCAAGATTAACGGTGCCATTGGTGGAGGCCGTCAACCCCTGAGCGCTCAAGGTGGTATCAAGTTTTATCTGACCTCCCTTTAACAGTTTAACCTTACCACCCATATCCTTAAAGACGATAGTTTTCAGCTCCGGCAGACCGAACAGCGCCGAGATGGCTTCCGTTAATGGATTCTGCTGAATAACTCCATCAGTCAAACTATAATCCGCCCTGGCGCTTAATGACCTTTTAACAGCCGCCGCCTCAAAACCGGCCCCCGAGAAATTAATGGTTGACTGTAGACGTCCCTTGATCATCTTGCCAAAGGACTGCCCCAGCCCCTGACCAAGTTTATCAATCATCAGAGCCGACAACTTCAGGTCACCGCTGTAGAGCGGATCAATTTTGTTGAGATCCAGCCGCAAATTATCCACCAGCCGCCCGCCGGCCACCTCCGCCGTCATCTCCTTAATATTGAATATCCCGTTTTTGAGTTCAAAAGGCAGCACAAAATTATTAATGGTTAATTTCTTATAAAGGGCCTGGTTAATCTTAATTACACCATGGGCAGTGAGTGGCGGCAGGGCGGCGGCAATGGCCGTTTTAGATCCGGCTCGGGGAGCAGCCTCAGCTGGTTCCGGTGCGGCCTCAGCCCTGGGTAAAGCCGCCGGCAGAGCGGCAAGATAATCAAGATTAAGCCGTTTACTGGTGATATTTAAAAGAATATCAGGTCGTTTAAGATAATTATCAACCTGCCCCTTGAGTTCAACTTTTTCCTTGTCCAGCCTGGTCTTGATGGTATAGACAATCTGCTTAGGAGTAAAATTCATCTGGACATCCGCCATGGGGGCAAGCTTACCCAGAACAGCCTTGATCTCCATAGTCATCCTGCCGCGATAATCTATCCCGGTGAGATCAAAATCACGCCCCATCTTAACCCGCATAGTCATATCAGCCTTGACATCTGTATCAGGCAGCTCCTTTTTGGCATCCCGCACCGTCAACACCGCGTCAACAATCCTTATCCGGTCCACCGTCAAGGCAAAAGGCAGAACGGCGGCAGCAGCCCCGGCGGTCTTTTCCGGCGCAGCAACCTCTTTCCCCTTCTTATGAATAAAGGAGGAAAAATTAAAGCTCCCATCACGATTACGAATCACCTTAACGGTCGGTGAATCTAATAAAATTTCACTTACCCGCAGTTGTTTATGCAGAAGAGGAAGAAGGTCATAGCCGATTTTAAAGGCCCGGACATGGAGAAAATCAGTCTGACCATCCTGCTCCTTCACCGCGAAATTATTAATAATTATACCGCTGAACAGACTGACCTTAATACTGCCGACAGTCACCCGCCGCCCCAGAGCCTTTTCCACTGGCGGCACCACCAACGTCTTTATTCGAGCATCGGTGAGATATGATTTAACAAAAATATTGAGTCCAGCCACAACAATAATTAATAAAACTGCCAGAACTCCGGCAATTTTGGCAACTTTTTTCATGCTTTTATCCTCCTCATTTACGTTAAAATATACCCTTAGATGCTTCCTTGAGAAATCAAAATCTGTCCAGAGGTACCCCTCAGAGAGTAAGCATCTGAGCCGACGCTTACTTAAATATATTATTGGGGGAAATTACGAGTCCATCAAGAGAAGAATAACATTGGAAATCCCCCTCCAGCCAGAATCTACCATAATTGACGGTGTAATTAAAACTAATAACGAGGTTATGACAGTTTACTGATGAAATGATAGCATAGTTGCCATAGAAGAACGGGTAGCGAACTAACAACTAAAATCTTCCTCTTCATCGTCTGACTTCGGAGGAGTGGCGGGTGCCGAACCGGGGCCGGCATGTTCCCCCTTTTCCAGCCATTTCTGGTAGGCGCGATAACCGCCCTGCAGGGTGTAGGCATTGCTATAACCCAGTTCACGCAGAACGACCAGGACATAATTGGCTCGATGTTGACTGCGGCAGATGATTAGCAGCACCTTGTCTCTGCCTGGTTTCGGCAGCCAGTTGAGATGACGCAAAACCTGCCGGAAAGGGATATTTAACGAACCGGCAATATGACTTTTGATAAATTCCTCCGGCTGCCGGACATCAAGCAGGAAATATTTACTGATCCCCGCCTTTTTATAATCACCACCAAAGACGGCTGCCGGAATCCGATACCGATCCCTGGGTACGGCAGTTAAATAATCATCTCCGGCCTGAGCCAGCAGCGACTGCCTGTAATTACGCCATAGTGAATCGCAGGCCCTGCCGCCAAACTTCGTTATTGCCTGCCGTAAGACGGCCGCCTCCTGTTTATAATCAGCTTTCCGATATAATTGCCGGGCCCTGGTTAACACCCTGGCACATTTTGACTCAGAAACGGAAGTGGGCAATGCCGAGTTTAGCGGCCGTGCGGCACATAAAGAAACCAGGCTAAAATTAATTATCAAGCAAAACAATAAAGACTTCATATCCAACCTCCCATAAAGAAAGCGAATTGAGAATACTGCCGATTCCCAATCCGCTTCATTTTATACAAGAAGACCAACAATTTTTATTCGAAAATCGACCACGAAACAGAAACGTTTCAGACTGTTTTCATAGTTTGTTCCGGCTATGACCTGAACAATATGATCCAGCCATGCTGGTTTATACGTAAGCGCCCCATAAACCACACTCTCGCATACGATCATAGTCGTACCGCTGACTTTATAGCATCCCGGAAATGTAAGCGCTTACGTTTACACCTTGATCACATCAACAAAAGAGTCATAAAAGGAGCATGAACCGCCGATGGGGTCGGACAGGCACATATTCTTGATCCGGGAATCAACAGCCATCACCGGATTGGGACAAATACCGGTAGCCCGCCTGGCATCACCCTTAATCACACTGCCGTCAACATTGACATCATTAGCCCCATAGGCCCAATGTCCGAAACTCCAGCAGGCGGTAATCGTTCCCGGCCTGATCCCCTCCATGACCTTGAGCGTCCCCGCTACATCCTTTGTCGTTGTATTGGTGATCGGCACAGTTCCCCGGGGGTTATCCGGGCTGACCAGACGCACCCGATCACCGTTTTTGAATCCCAGCCGCCTGGCATCCACCGTATTCATCCAGACATGATTTTCCCCGGCCTCAGCCGTCATGGTCCAGTAATCACCGATGGTTCGCGACTGACCGCCAAGAATATGCTTATGGGTAAAAAGATGAAACGGGTAACGGCTGCTGAAGATTACTTTTTTACCGGCCGCATTCTGCACCTCCTGATAAACCGGCATACCGGGCAGGTGTTTACCGGTCATACAATGCTTGCCCAACGCCACATCTTCAGCAAAAAAATGGTACTGGCTCTTATACTGATGACGCATGTAACTGCCCTTGTAAGACATGGAGGCGGCCTCAAAACGACCGCCCCGATTTAAGACGGTAACCGTCCGCCGCCAGAGGTCTTCATCACCCCCCACGGCCTTTTTCCAATAAGATTCTTCATAGACTGCCTTACTGAGATGACGGCGGGCATCACGAAAGAGCTTCATCTCCTGAGCCGAAGCCGGTTTTACCTTATCCTTGCCGCCCTTGTCGCCATAGGCCATATTGGCCGCCATCTTAACAAAAAAGTCCTCTCTGGCCCTGAAATCCAGCCCTGGGCCAAAGCCGTTCTTACCCATACCCGACAACTGCAGTTTTTCGGCAATAGCCAGCATAAGGGACTCCATGGAAATCGGCTGCCGCCGGCCGAAAACCGTGCATTGCTCCACGATGGATTCCACGGTTGGCTGGCGCAGTTTACTGGCAGCGGTAGTAATATTAGGGGCCGCGTGCGGTGTACCCCAACGCTCCCAGATAGCGCTGTCCGGAAATATATAATCACAGTACATGGATGACTCGCCAATGACTATGTCATCAGCAAAAAAGAGAGGAATCTTTTTGGTATCCCGAAGAATATCCAAAGTGGAATTGGCACCTGGCACCGACATCCCCGGTGTCCCCTTGTGAAGATAAAGGGCCTTGATAGGATACGGGTAACCATCGGCAGCGCTGGGGATAACCTCCTGATAGACATTGCCGGTATATGGGTACCAGGTACGCCTGGCCGGATAACCGTATTTAAAAAAGAGGCTGCAGTCCTCATAATGTTTACCTTCCCGACTGAGTTTAAAACCAAAATGGCCAAGTTTATCGGGATGGAGCCTGGAGAGATGAAAGGGGCCGTGCTTGCTGCCATCCTCATGCCAATGGCCGCCGCCCTTGGTCAGGCCGCCCTTCCAGTCACCGTTGCCAACCAATAGATTAAGGCTGAGAATGGCCCGGCCGTTATGATAACCATTGGTGTGCTGAACCGCGCCCCGATACATGTCTGCCACCGCCTTGCGGCCGTGATTAGTGAACTCACGCGCTATCTCAATTACCTGTTTCACCGGCAGGCCGCATTCATCGGCCCATTGCTGTACGGTACGTTCACGGGCCAGATCACGCAGAACCGCAAAAACGGTCTTATACTTCATTCCATGAATTTCGCCAGCGGCAAAAAGATCACCGACAACTGGTTTGTCGCCCTTTTTATAAGGATCAACAGCCGTCAGGCTACCGTTAACGCTGACCAGAATATTATGTTCAGCATTCAAGGCCGCGTCGTCACTGCGCAGATATTTAACCGCCGTTTTACCGTCTTCACCAAGCAGCACAAGATGACTGGCATCGCACCAGGTGGTATCACCATTCAATTCGGCGGCACTGCGATTGGCGGCCCTTAAATAGGCCTCGTTATAGGTCTTATTATCAAGGATCCAGCGCATCATCCCATAAGCCAGAGCCGCGTCCTTACCCGGTTTAACGGGCAGCCAGTAATTAGCCTTGGCCGCTGAATTACTGCAGCGGGGATCAACCACAGCCACCTTCAGACCATTACGGGCCTGGGCGTTGGTAATATACGAGGCCCAGTTGGTGGGGCCGAAATTGGCCTCAAAAGGACTGGTGCCGAAAAAGATCACAAATTCGCAGTTAGGGATATCCGGCTTAAAATGATCGGGGCCGTTTTTATATTTCTCAAGTACCTCTTTCAGACCGGGGTGATACTTACCGCCCTCATAGGTGGAAGAAAATTTTTTGGTGGCAATATGATGGGACTGCTCACAGACCGTGGTATGCTCGAACCAGTTCGCCGAACCGAATGAATCACTCACCCAACGCTTGGAAAACTCCTTGCGGCCATGCTCAATCCGGCCGGCCAGAAAGACAAACTGATTGTTTTTGGGGCCCAGATCCGGGAATTCCGGATCAATGAGCTTATCAAGATGATCCCTATGTTTAGCCTGATACTCGGCAGCGCTCATCTCATTCGCCGCCACCTTGCCGGCATCATCCTTTAACTCCCGCATGAGTTTGGGATCACGTACCACCATGATATCCTTCAGCCCATCGACATGCCCCTCACCAAAGAGATTACCGCCGTTGACAATCTCACTGACGGCCTTATCAAAATCAATGGTCACCCATTTACTGTCACCCCGCCTGGTCCCCGGTTTTCGTTTTAGAACCTTTCTGATCCGATAAGGGTCGTACATGGTCTGCACCCCGGCCTGGCCCTTGGGACATAGACGGCCATCATAGAGTACCGCCTTTTCCGGCGGGGCATCGTAAGGCAGATGCGGATGCATATTAACCGGGCTGTAGGGATTACCGTCCACCTTAACCATGATACCGTTAAAGACCTTTACCTTTATAGTGCAGGCGGTATGGCATTGCAGACAACAACTGTAAATCACCGTATCCGCCTTATCAAATGGATAGGCGTTGGTTACAACAGAACTCGCGGCCCGGGCGTTATCATTACTGAACATGCCTATCCCCGGCAACTGGGCCGCGGCCAGCACGCCGCCAAAGAAGGCACTGCTTTTCAAAAAACCACGGCGGGTCATGGCGATTTTTTGGCCGTCAATCTCAATATTATCCATAATCTTCTCAGTCTTTTTGTTGTTCTTAACAGTCATTATGCCACCTCCCTGTTTTCCGGCTTGACAATGGGTAGTAATTTTTCACCAATCAGAAACAGTAAGACCCCAAATGAGGTTACCCAAATTGACACCAGCCACTCCATGGTGCTGGGCAGATAGGTAAACTTGAGTCCGGGGCCGCTGAAGGCGTATTGCAGACCGGGAATCTCAGGATTAATCTGGGCTGGGATAACAATATTAAAACGAACAGCGATAAAGGTTACGGCCACCAACAGACAGGCAAAAGCTATTGAACCGCCCGGCCTGCTGCCAGGCCGCCCCTTGGGTACAGCTTTGACAAAGAGAATAATTACCGGAATCACCACGCCGATTAGAAAATGAACTATCCAGAACACATACCAGTAAGGGCCATGCAGAATAGCCTCCAGGGGCAGACGCTCGGCCGGTGCCATAGAGTAAAGCCCCACCAGAAATTCGGAAATCTCTAAAAGAAAATCAAAGAGTACCAGGGCCAGGACAATCTTGCCCAGGAACCTCATAATATCATTTAACTGCTCCTTACTCTTATCCGGGCCCCATATATAGACCACCGCCGTCAGCAGCGCGCCGCCAGAGGCCAGGGCGCCAATCAGAAAGGTAATGGGCATGAGGGGAGTATTCCAATGGGGGCGGGCCTGAATAACCCCGAAGAGGGCGCCGACCCCGCCGTGGAAGGCAATGGCCAGGGGCACGCCTATTGTTCCTAAAACCCGCAATTTGGCCTGATCGGCCGCTTGGGCCTCAGCCGTGGTATCGGTGGATCCCAGAAGAAGAAGCCTGGCCAGCTGCCGGGAACCACCACGGCCGCTCCTGGCCGTCTCAATAAGATCCGTGCGGAGAGCAAACCAGAGTTCAATAATAATTATACCAAAATAGGAGGAATAAAGAATACCCATCCAGGACATCATAGAGTGTAAATTCATATGCAGGAGGACATTACCCACCCTGGCCATATGCCCCAGATCCATCCAGATAGAGAGAAGGGCCGCCACGAGACAACCAAAGGCCGTGAACAGGGCCAGCTTGCCGATTTTCTCCAACTTTTTTATCCGGACTACATAGACCAGAGTGGAGAGCAGGAATGAACCGGCCGACAGACCGATAAAATAGATATAAAAAGCTACCCATAATCCCCAGGGGATATAGGAGCCATAATCGGCCAGGCGATGACCAGTGGTAAAACGCAGAAACATGCCGTAAAGACCAACCCCAAAACCAACCACGGCAAGGAACCAGACCAGACTTTTAATTGTACTTTTCATTAATTCTCCCTCCTTTCTATACCAAATAGGTGGTGGTTGGTTTGGTACCTTCCTCTTCCCTCAATTTCCTGGCCCTGGGCGAACCCAGGAGCTCAGCAACCAGGCTGTCGGGATCATTGGCATCGCCAAAATAGGTAGCATCACCAATACAGGTAGTGACACAGGCAGGCAGAATTCCCTTTTCCACCCGGTGAATACAGTAGGTGCATTTTCTGGCATTGCCGATGGGAGAACTTTCACGATCCTTACGGGGCCACTCCTTACCGTACTCGAAACTTGGCTCCTTCTCGTAGGGCATAATTTCCGGAGTGCCGTCGGTATAGAAAAACCCCTTATCAAAGGTTCGGGCTGAATAGGGGCAGGCGCTGATACAGTACCGGCAGCCAATACAACGGTCATAATCAATCTCCACAATACCATCGGGCCGTTTCCAGGTAGCGTGGGCCGGGCAGACCTTAACGCAGGGCGGTTCATCACACTGCATACAGGGCCTGGGCAGAAAGGTCTTTCTGACATTGGGATATTTACCGACCTCTGTTGCCACCACCGGCCGATAAACAACACCCGGCGGCAGATGGTTTTCGGCCACACAAGCCGTGGTGCAGGCGGTACAGCCCACACATTTGGCCTGATCAATGACCATGGCCCAATGCCTCTTGTTCAAAGGTTTTTTCAGGGCCCGCTGCAGATCATCCATCATCTGCTCCCTGATTTCATGTCGTTCAACGTCAATAAGCGCCATTAAGTCCTCCTTCACATACCGCTGTTTTAAATAGGCCCGGGAATTTAACCAAGGCCTCTTCCACTGTGAAAATCAGCAATTCAAAACCAAAAGATTGCACGGAGCGTGCCAAGGACAACGAGACGTATTTAAAGGAAAAAACGAGAAACAGAGGAGAAAATTGCTTAAAGAATAGACAAGAGCTGTCTAACTTTTAAGCAGAGACATCTTTTTACGGAGGGTCATACGGTTTATGCCAAGAAGTTCGGCCGCCTTCAGCTGATTGCCATCGGTTAAAGAAAGTGCTCTGGCGATCATCACACTCTCCATTTCAGAAAGCAGCTGCTGGTAGGGACGGGACTGGCCCTGGGCCATTAATTTTTCAAGGCGGCTGTGAACAGCCGCGGTAAGATTCGAGCCAACCGGCTCTTCATTACCCAGAATACAATCAGCGAGATCAATGACCCCGGACTTACAGAGAATAGTAGCCCGGCGGATAACATTCTCCAGCTGGCGGACATTTCCCGGCCAGTCATAATTACCCAGAAACTCCAGGGCCTCGGCACCTATACCGGTCACTGGCGGCGACACCCTGGGCCCGAAACGCCTGATAAAATAGGCCGCCAATGGCGGCAGGTCACCAAGCCGCTCCCGCAGGGGTGGAATACGGAGGTCAAAGACATTCAACCGGTGAAGAAGATCACTGCGAAAACCACCGTCCCGCACCATTGCCGCTAAATCACGGTTGGTGGCGGCAATTAGGCGGACATCCGTACGCAGCGAACCGCTGCCGCCAAGACGATCAAAACTGCCTTCCTGTACAACCCGCAGAATCTTGGCCTGGGCCGGCAGAGATAACTCACCGATTTCATCCAGAAATATGGTACCGCCGTCGCATTGCTCAAAACGGCCTATACGCTGCTTACCGGCCCCGGTAAAGGCGCCGGTTTCATAACCAAACAGTTCGCTCTCAATGAGTTCCGAGGGCAGGGCGGCACAGTTTACCACCATTAGCCCCCGCTGGTGATGACCGCTGTATTTATAAATAGCCCGGGCCGCCAATTCCTTGCCGACCCCGGTTTCACCGCTGATCAGTACCGGCAGATCAGAGACTGCCACTAAACCGATTTTCTTGTAAATCTCAAGCATGACAGGGCTGGTTCCGATAATAATGTCCCCATCCGGGGCCTGATCACGACCCTGCGGATCACAGTCATATTGCAAGTCCCCCCTGACCCGCGCCGCCGCCTCCGCCTTCTCCAGAACCAGGCGCAGATCGTTGTTGTCAAAAGGTTTAACAATATAGTCGAAGGCTCCCTCCTGCATGGCCCGCATGGCGGTGGCGGAATCAGCATAGGCCGTCATCATGATCACCGGCAGAGCGGGACGCAGTTCATGGATTTTTTTCAGGGCAGTCAAACCATCCATCCCCCCCGGCATACGGATATCCATCATAACGATATCCGGGCCGGCTTCGGCCGCGGCCTCCAACCCCTGAGCCCCGTTTTCAGCCGTTATAATATCGTAACAGGAACCAAAGGTACGCTGAAAGGCGTAACGGACTGATTTTTCATCATCAACAATGAGCAGCTTAGTCATAGGGAAGAATCAAAGTAAGGGTTGTCCCATGTGGCTGGCGGGAATCAATTTGAAGGCTGCCGCCGTGTTGACGGGCAATATTCCAGGCCACGGCCAGCCCCATCCCGGTTCCCTCCT
Organism: Desulfobacterota bacterium M19; assembly: GCA_048820955.1. Classification (GTDB taxonomy): domain Bacteria; phylum Desulfobacterota; class Desulfobulbia; order Desulfobulbales; family VMSU01; genus JAADIV01. Next base: position 341,691 of record JBMERE010000002.1, read on the forward strand.
CCTTGGTGGTAAAAAATGGATCAAAGATATATTGCATGTTTTCCGGGCTTATACCGGCACCGGTATCGGTAATCAGGCAACGGGCCTCCCGGCCATGATACCGGCTGGCAATGGTGAGCGTTCCCCCGTGAGGCATGGCCTGGATGGCATTTAAAATACCATTTATAAATATCTGTTTAATGGAGGAGCTGTCAAGCATCAAGGGTGGGAGTTCTGAATCTAATTTATTCTCAAGATAAATACCGGCTTTCTCAACTTTTTTCCTGGTCAGGGCAATAACATCAAGGATCAACTTGTTTATATTGACCGGCGCGCGGGTCAGAGCGGCCGTCCCGACTCCCTGCAGGAAACGACTCACCGTCAGATCAATCCGTTCCAGTTCCTCAACAATAACTTCCATGTCCCGTTCGTTAAGGGCTTCTTCCTCCCCGTCCACCCGTTGCAGCAACATCTTAATGGAGGTCAGGGGATTTTTTATCTCATGAGCCAAACCGGCGGAGAACTCACCAAGGGCATAGAGTTTTTCAGTACGAATCAAATTATCCTGGGCCTTATGAAGGCTGTCAATGAGTTCATTGAGCCTTTTTGCCATGCGGTTAAAGGATATAGCCATCTCCCTGATTTCCCCTACCCCGCACACGGGAACTCCCTGCCGGAGATCACCACCCCCTAATCTTCGGGCGGCATTATTAAGCAATAATACCGGTCTGATGATAATACGAGCCAGCCACAGGCTTACCAAAATTCCGAGAAAAGAAATAAGGCTGCCGGCAACCCAGACCTTGCTCCGGACACGACTCAGAGTGGCGGCTAAAGGCCTTAACGAAATACCAAGACGCAGATAACCGATGATACCTATTTCGGGGCTGGAAACCGGCATCAAGAAATCAGCCGAATCCGCCCAGGCTTCAGGACGTACTGGAATAGGCCGCAGAAAAACGGCTCTATCCGGCAGGACGCGCGGCAAGGGGCTTATCTCCGAATCGTAGGAGGATTGACGGCTGGAAATAATTAATTTGCCGTCTTTATCATAAAGATTACTGTAAATAAGGTTTGAATCTCTGGCATTCAGATAGGATTTAAGCAAAGAATGGAGGGCAAAATTCTCTTCATAGAGCATGGGTTCCAGGGCCTGCCTGGCCATAATTTCACCAAGCTGTCTGGTTTTGACCCGTAAATCACGTTTCAGAGTCGATTTTTCATCACGCAGAATAATACCGGCCACGATGACGGTCGTCAATATTATAACCACTACGATGGAGGATGATAAACGCAGGGCGATACTGTCATACCAGGGAACGCCCCCGGCCTGCCAGTCAGCGGCAATGCTCATTCCAGTTCCCTGTATAACAAAAAAGCGGAGCGATAGAGGGCCGGGTCGGGAATAATAAAACGATCCATTCCCAGCTTACGCAAGACGGCCTGCCCCTCGCTGTTCTTATCCATGCTGAGCATAACCTTGAGGAGACGATAACGAAAATCAAGATTGAGATCAGGAGCTACCACCACCGGCGGCATGCCGAATTTACCAGACTTTTCAATTATCTTTAAACGCCTGGCATTGGGGTCTCCCGCCTGGCGCAGGGCGTCAAAGATCAGGCTGTCCACCGCCGCGCCATCGGCAATTCCCGTGGCCACTGCCTCAATTGATTTATCGTGACTCTCTGTGAAAAATTCATGCCGAAAGAATTTTTTATGACCACAGCCATAGCCCAGCTCCTTGAGGCGGGTGGCGGGATAGATATAACCGGACAACGACAGGGGATCGGCATAGGCAAAAACCCGGCCGCGAAGATCGCTGAAGGAATGATAGGGCGAGCCGCGGCGCACCACAATATAGGAGCGATAGTAGCTGCTGCCCTTGACGACCGGCACCGCGAACAGTTCCAGGCCAAAATCACGGCGGCCGGCAAGATAGCCGCCGGTACAGGTAAAGGCCATTCCGACCCGCCCCTGAGCCAGTAATTCATTGATTTCAGCGTAGGTTCGCCGCTGTTTAAGCCGTACCGGCCGTTTGAGACGGGCGGCAAGATAGGTGGTAAGCTCCGCGAAATGAACCAGGGTACGGGCCGGTGAGGTCATGGCCGAAACAGCGAAATAAAAAGGTCTGACCGCCGGCCGCGCGGCAGCATCTCCGGCCCGTGAAGTACCCCGGCCAGAAAAAAGTAGACAAGCGGCCAATAAAATTATACTTCCAACTTTTTTTGAAGATAACATTATCATGTGGTTTTTTGCCGGCTTTAAAACAAAATTGCCTCTTGTACGCAATAAACGCCCTTTATTAAATAAGATACTATGTTCATCTCTATCATTTTGAGTTCAATAAATCAAGACCAGCGAGTTTAATCAAACCAGAGGATAAAAGAGGGCGGCCGATTGAAGCGCCTTCCCTTTAATTTTATATATTAATGGCTGAAAGGCGTAATACAAACCTCGTAAAGATAATACTGACCGGCAGCTGAATTGAGGACAAATAAGATCCATTTTTTATTGGAGTGGTTGACGGTCAAAGTCAATTTGCCAGAAGATACTTGCGCCGGTATGTTATGAGCCGTTACATTGTCACGCAGGGGCAATCCCCCTGGTTGCCCGATTTTACGGGCAGATGGCATGAGGGCAGGCCCAGGGGTCTGCCCCTACGGGGGTAATTATCCAATTATGGCCAGTTTCCTGATAAATAAAAGAATTACAGCCCATTTGGCCATCAACTTTTAACGAGATCTGAATTAATTAAGAGAGGAAAAGCACATGACACCTTTTTTTTTAACCCCGCAAAACTCAGCATTATTGGTAGTGGATATTCAGGAACGGTTAATGAATGTAATCCATAACCGGCAACAGGTAATCGACAACACCATCCTCTTGCTTAAAACGGCCCATGTCCTCAAAATGCCGATTTTGAGCACCACCCAGTACGCGGCCCGCATTGGCAACTTTCCAGCCTCAATCAAGGCAGAGTTGCCGGAGACACCAATAGACAAGATGGAATTCTCCTGCTTTGGCAGTCAGGATTTTGTGAAATCCCTGGATAATCTATCCCCCGTCGTCAGAAGCTTCATCATTTGCGGTGTCGAAACCCACATATGTATTTATCAAACGGCTCTGGACGGCCTGCTGGCCGGTTACCGAATGCTGGTTCCAGCTGATGCGGTCTCGTCAAGAACTACCGATAATTATCAAAGCGGGCTACAGCGAATCCAGCAGATCGGCGGTGAGATTATTAATACGGAAATGGTTATCTACGAGCTCTTGAAAAAGGCAGGCACTAATGAATTCAAGACCCTGCTTCCTCTCCTGAAATAAGGCGGCAAAAGTTACGAAATAAGTAGTATTAACGTTAGTTCATGATATGCCGATATAATAGATAACCATACCATATTATTATGAGTAAACCATGGACGAACAAGAAGAGATAAAGGAACTGCCGGACAGCCTTATAAAAAGCCGATACCTGAAGCTGACGGATCTTAATTCATCAGATGATCCCTCTTCCTGGTGGGCGGAGGAGGATGATGCCAGCTTGTTCCAACGCGGCAGCCGTCCCATGTATAATGTCCACTGGTCAGTGGCCTGGGCAGATCTGATGATGACCATGTTTATCCTTTTTCTGGTAATGTTTGCCTACAAAAACTCCGGCCATGATTTTTTAAGCCGCGGCACCACCGGCCGCCAGGCTGTAATAAAAAGTTTTGCCGGCCCGCTGCCTCCCGGCGGAGTTATTGAAGAGATGAAGGGTACAGGCTCACGGCAGCAGGTAAAACAGTCAGTAGCCAAAATGTACAACTTCAGCAAAATCTTTATAAAAGAGAACAGACTGCGAAATTTTGCGGCTATCAATCTCACTCCAAATCAGACCATAAAAATAATCCTCACCGGCGATTTATTATTTGATCCCGGCCAGGCAAAGCTCCAACCAGCAGCCCGCCAAGCCCTGCAGAAAATGGCGCCGCTCCTGGCCTATACCCCCTATCACGTTGAAGTGGTAGGCTACACGGATGACATCCCCATTCATTCCGCTTACTTTCCCAGCAACTGGGAGCTCTCAGCGGCCCGGGCCGCGGCAGTGGCCCGCTTCCTGATCACAACCATCGGCCTGCCACCGGATAAAGTCAGTATTGCAGGACGAGCCAGCTTTCAACCCCTGGTAAAAAATGACAACGCTGCCCACCGAGCTCTTAATCGACGGGTGGAAATAATTATTTCCCGAACAGGGGCAAAACCACGATTATTCTACGGAAATGCCGAAAATCTGATCCCCAATATTAAAAAACACTCACCATAAAAACACCATGCCTAAAAAAAATATTATCGGACTGACAATATGTATTATTATCTTTGCCATTGGCTTCACCCTGCATGGTAACATTGCCCTCTTTGTTAATTTATCCGGCCTGCTCATCGTCATAGGCGGGGCCGCCGTCGCCGCTCTTATCAGTTATCGCCTGGAACGGCTGCAGATTATCAGCAAGGTAATTATTTCCGCCTACACCAGAAGACCAAAAGAGCCCAAGGAGATTGTCGAAATTCTGGTAAACTTAGCAGTAAAGAGCAAATTTGAGGGCCTTATTTCCCTGCAAAAAGACGAAAAAGAATCATCCATCCTCTTCCTGCGCGGAGCGCTGGGCCTGCTGGTTGACGGCTATGGAGGCCAGGAGATCCGCAGTCTGCTAACCGGAGAAATGCGTTTTTTCCAACACCGCCGGGAGGCATGTGAGCAGGCCTTGAGGAATATCGCTGACTTTTTCCCGGCCTTTGGCCTGGTAGGAAGTGTAGTTGGCCTCATCGGCATGTTATCTGGAATCGGCAATACCCAGACCATCCTTGCCACAGTCCCCATAGCCCTGACCTCCACCCTTTACGGTATTGTCTTTGCCAATTTCTTTTTCCTGCCCTTTGCCGCTAATGTCCGGGAACACACCAACAGGGAGCTTTTGCTCCAGAAAATTATCATGGAAGGCGTAATCGCCATTGAAAGCGAATTAAACCCCAGGATATTAGAGCGCAAATTAAAATCCTTTCTGACCCCGGCCGCCCGTCATGGGCATATGGTATCGCTCCGCAAAATACAGCAGCGTTTCCATATTAATAATATCCCGGCTCAACCAGCCGGATCGACCCCGGCTGGCAGCAAACAGACATAATCCTTATTGCTTTGTAACTTGTATGATGATTTATTAATCATTTAACTCAATAAATCATCATACAAGTTACATTGATTTTTTCATTCTTATCTGTCTACAATAATAGAGACATAATTATTCCATCACGAATAAAAATCACTCCCTAAATTGACCAGCAGGAAAAAGGCTTATGACAACCAGCATGAATGATTTTTTTAAGGAGCGCCGTTCTCATGAACGTCTGCCCAGCGAAGCGGTAATATCCTACTGCCTCTTTGAAGAACTTCCCCTTTCGACCGACAGCCGCCAGGGGAAATTATGTGATTTCAGCGGCGGCGGAGTCCGTTTTTTAGCCACGGAATCATTCACCAAAGGCACCCAGCTTGTTTTAGAACTAACCTTTAAAGGCTGGCGAACCGCAGGCCGGGACTGGCTGTGGACTGGTAACAACAGTGACACGGGTACCCTCAAAGCCCTGGGGGCTGTCATGTGGTGCGCCCCCACACAGGATAACGAACAGTTTGAGCTGGGAGTACGCTTTACCGGCCGTTTACATGACCAGGGCCGCCAAGAGGCTAAACAATAAAAAAGCAGATAAATTAAAAGTTGGAGAGTTGGAGACAGTTATGACACAAGAGAGCATACCGGAAGTAACTCTGGAGATTTGCAGCGGTTTTTTTAGAATCCCCACCAAAGATATTATCTATAATATCAAGGTAATTTCGGCAGATACACCCAGTACAACCAGGGTGATAGAAAAAATAATCGAGGTTGAGAAAGCGCCCTCTACCCCCCAGCCGGAACCGGCAGTTGCAGCTCAGCCCCCCCCGGCTGTTCCCCCTGAACCGGCGGCTCCAGTAGAGACACCGGCAGTACCTGCCCCTTATATAGATGATTATTATCAACAGGCTCTTACCAGTATCGGTGATGAACTGAAACAGCCGGAGGGCGAAATCCCGGCAAGCTGGACCGCCACTTTAAACGGTCTGCAGGATCTATCCGAGATGGCCGCTGAACTCCAGGAGGTTCTGAAGGCTATAAACCCCGTTGCCGCTGATTCTGAAAGCAGCGGCAACTCTGCCGCCGTCATCAGAGAAGTTATGGCCATGATTAACGATGCCGGGAGCCAGACCCCGGTTTCAACGACCACAACAACCCGCTACCTGTTTAATTTCGATGCCGTTTTCCAGACCATATATGAACTCTGTACCAACGAGACGGTAAAAGAACATGTCCAGAAGGCCAGGGCCAGAGCTGAAGACATCTTCGACAAAAATAAATTTTATGACCTCATCAGTCCAAAGGCGTCATCTCTTAAAGAGGATGACGGTTTTCTCTCGTTTCCCATGAGCGATATATTTAACAGCCTGTTAGGCTCCTGCTCTGACAAAAAAACCACTAATCTCTTAAAAAAGATGGATCAACAGCAGGCGGATATTTTCCTGGATCAATTTCTGCCCCTTGAGGTTCCTCCCACTGAAGAAGCGGTGGTTTCCGCCCCGGCAGTAGAGAGCAAGGCGCCGGTGGACAGCACCAAGTTATTAAGCCGGATAAAGGAAAAACTGGCGAATCTTCATCTTTCGTCTTCGAACACCGGAGGCGGATCAGACATGACTGAGGCCATCGGAGATGCCATTAATATCGCAGCCAGCATCAGTTATGACGCGCAGGAGATTAAAAAAACCGCCACCGTAGCCGGTAAATTTATCGGCCTGCCGCTAAGAAGGATTGCCGTATTAATTAAAGAACTGCAAGAGATTAAAGAAAAGACCCCGGCTCTCACTCTTGCTGAAGGACTTACTCAGGCCCACAAGGCGGCAGACCATTTCGCCAGCCGGGAAAACAGCACTCTACAAGAGGAATTAGCTCCGGAGCCTGAGGAAATTGACGACGAAGATGCCGGTTCCGGTGAGGCCAGCCAGGACGACATTGACCGCCTGCTCGAAGAAATGGGCTAAACAGCCATGTCCATTCAACAGGGAACAACGAAACATGAAAGTCATGGCAGGGCTGACACCATTGGCAGGTGACTTTCATATAAAAATATGATATTAAAAAATTGAATTTTTTTAAAAAGGTTTTAATATATAACGAACCTGCCTCAAACAGCAGGTTTTTTTTTGGCCAAGACCATGTTCATATCCATTGGGCCGGACAACGAACATAGATATTATTGGTTTAATATTAGCACTAATGATTAATTGCCCTGAAAACAATTATGACTAAAAAAAAGCGTAACCCCATCTGGAAATTCTTCACCTCCGTCAAGCTGGCTCTCTTCTGCCTGTTTACCCTGGCAGGGGCCTCCATAATCGGTACCATTGTCCCTCAGAATGAGACTATGGGCCGTTATATAGAACTTTACGGCCACAGTACCGCTAAATTTTTCCAGCTGCTTGACATCCCCAACATGTATGATTCCTGGTGGTTTCTGTCCCTGCTGGCTCTTTTTGCCATGAATCTTACCGTCTGTACCATTGACCGTTTCCCCCATTTATGGAAACTGGCCACCATGGACAACCTGAACACCAGGCTTGACCGCTTACGGAAAATGGGAATGCGGCGGGTCTTTAGCGCCGACAGCAAAACTCAGGAAGTCGTCAGCGAAGTTCAAACTGTTATGGCCCAGGCGGGTTGGAAAACCAATCAACGCCAGGTTGAAGGCGGCACTCTGCTCTTTTCCCAGAAAGGCTCCTGGACCAGACTGGGGGTAATCGTGGTTCATGTCAGTATCCTGTTAATTTTTGCCGGGGCGCTGGTTGGGAAGTTTTACGGTTACAAGGCCAGTGTAATGATCCCGGAGGGCAGCAGTACAGATGTCGTATATCGCTCAACCCCGGAGCACCCTCCAATTCCACTGGGATTCACGGTCAGATGTAATAAATTTCTTCTGACCTATTATGACACCGGGATGCCCAAGGAATTCCGTTCTGATTTAATCATAGAGCAGGGCGGCAAAATTGTTAAAAGAAAATCAATTGTGGTAAACGATCCCTTGCAATATGCCGGCTTGACCTTCTATCAGGCAAGTTACCAGGCTATTAACGGCCAGTTCACCGCCCAGCTGAGCAATGAAAAAACCAAGGCTCGGCAGAAGTTTATTCTCCAGTACCCCACCAGCCAGGCAATTAAATGGCCGGGTAAAAATATCAGCTTTGGTATAGTTGATGTCTCCGGCCCTGATATGATGCGCCGCTTTCAGTATAAAATCTGGTTCTCCGACGGCAAGGGGCAGCCCTCAACCTTCTGGATGAATCAGGGAAGTTCTGTCCGGATTAAAAGACCAGGCAACAGTTATATACTGAAGGTTAATCCGCGGTTTGCCACCGGCCTGCAGGTCGCCAAAGATCCCGGGGTCTGGATTGTCTATACCGGCTGCATAATGATGATTCTGGGCCTAATTGTTATCTTTTTTATGTCACACCGCCGTATATGGGCCTTTGTATCTGACGAAAAAGGGAAAACCAGTATCCTGGTGTGCGGCCAGAGCAACAAAGACAAGATTGGATTTAAAAAGACTATGCACTCTCTCTACAAGAGATTTGCCACAAGTCAATTAATCGTAGAGGATAAATCATGAACAGCAGTCAATTACTGAATTTTACCACCTTCGCCTATCTGACAGCCTCAATACTATATATTGCCATCTTCGTCTTCAGGGCCGAAAAACTGGGTAGACTGGCGACAATCATCACCCTGGCCGCCTGGCTGGTTCAGACCGGCGGCATTGGCCTGCGCTGGGTAGAATCGTACCAGATGGGATATGGTCACGCCCCGTTATCCAACATGTATGAGTCTCTGGTCTTTTTTGCCTGGGCCATCGCCATAATTTATCTATGGCTGGAGTGGAAATTCAAGACTCCGCTTATCGGAGCATTCGCCATCCCCTTTGCCTTTTTCAGCATGGCCTATGCTTCTTTTTCCACCCAGTTCGGTTCAGAAATCAAGCCTCTCATTCCTGCTCTGCAAAGCAACTGGCTTATCGGCCATGTGGTAACCTGTTTTATCGGTTACGCCTCCTTTGCCGTAGCCTGCGGACTGGGAATTATGTATCTGCTGAAAGATCATCACGAAAGAAATAAAAAGGGAAAAAAGAGTTCCGGGACAAACATAATAGATAATCTGCCTGCGCTGCCAATAATTGATGACGCCGTTCATAAAACCATTATCTTTGGTTTTGTCTGGTTGAGTACGGGTATTATCGCCGGTGCCATCTGGGCCAACGAGGCCTGGGGTACTTACTGGAGCTGGGACCCCAAAGAAACCTGGTCACTGATTACCTGGTTTCTTTACGCCGCGGCTCTGCACGCCAGGCTTGTCAGGGGCTGGAAGGGAAGGCGCATCGCCTGGATAGCCGTCCTGGGATTCATAAGTGTTATATTCACATATTATGGAGTAAACTTCCTGCTTTCGGGCCTCCACAGTTACGGCAGTCAATAAAAAGGTAAGCGACAAACGAACCACACCTTGACATTTGCAACACCTCCAACTGTAAGCGATCGTCGTATAAAAGCGATACCACTCAGGGACGCCGCCATGTGCACGTTGATCGGGTGCAATCATACCCCCTGTATATTGCGGCCGGTCAACGTGTGCAGGGTGGAGTTCATGGAGCGCTTACAAAAAAACTGTGGCGCCAAAGGCCTTAAATACAACAATACAACACCCGATTCCTAAACTTTGAGGCATCGGGTGTTGTCATTTTAGAGCTGATTTTGATTTAGAAAAGATGGGAATTAAACGACAAAACCGCGGTCATCAAAAGACCACGGTTTTTATATAAAAATGGAGGCGGCGATCGGAGTCGAACCGATGAATAAAGGTTTTGCAGACCTCTGCCTTAGCCACTTGGCTACGCCGCCATACATCTAAATTGAGAGGCTGATATTAGCCGTAGTTGAGCTTTTTGACAAGTTAAAAATGCAATGAATCAATCATTAAAGAAATTAATCCAGCAACAGGCCCCGCAATGCGCCGAATTGGAACATAGATTAGGACACCATTTTAACAACCCCGAACTCCTGGTCAGGTCCCTGACTCATCGTTCCTACAGCTTTGAGCATAGTGAACTGCCAGGCTGCGATAACGAAACTCTCGAATTCTTAGGCGACGCGGTACTGGATTTGATAGTTGGTTTTTTGTTATTCCAGCACTATCCCAGAGAACCTGAAGGCATCCTTACCAAAATGCGCTCGGCCCTGGTACAGGAAGGCGGCCTGACCATAGTGGCCAGGCAACTGGATCTGGGACGTTACATCTTATTAGGCCGAGGTGAAGATAACAATGGCGGACGCGCTAAACCATCAATACTATCCTGTGCCTACGAAGCGGTAATTGGAGCTGTTTTTGTTGATGCCGGCTATGAGGCCGCCCGCCGGGTAGTTGAGAAGCATTTCATTGACCGCCTGCAGCTCAACAACAAAACACAAATTACCGATGCCAAGAGCCGCTTACAGGAGTTAACCCAGCGCCATGGCGGCCCGGCCCCTACTTACAGTCTGGTAAACTCCTCCGGCCCTGACCACAATAAGTCATTTACGGTCTCCGTGCTGCTGAATGGCGAGGAGCTGGCCTCAGCAACAGCCGGCAATAAAAAGGCGGCGGAACAAAAGGCCGCCGCCATGGCGCTGCATCAGTTTTCCCCCAAATAAAAGTAAGCGCCTCATAAAAACAAAAAAAATGAAGACCTCCCAGTCCCCACCTTTAATTATCCCCATATTTATCACCCATGAGGGCTGTCCCCATCGCTGCCTGTTCTGTAACCAGGAACCCATAACCGGACAAAGACATCAAGTAGGGCCGCGAGAGGTGGGAGATGAAATACACAAATGGCTGCGGCGCTCCCCCCCCCGGGGACGCAGGGTTGAAACCGCCTTTTACGGCGGCAGCTTCACCGCTCTGCCCATAACCAGGCAGCGGGAACTGCTCCAGGCGGTACAACCTTTTTTAGACTCAGGTCAGGTACAGGCCATTCGTCTCTCCACCCGCCCTGACTATATCGACTCTCAAAGCGCTGATTTTTTAAGCGCCTACGGGGTACAAACCGTCGAGCTGGGTATTCAGTCCATGTCCAACAAGGTACTGGCTGCCAGCAAAAGGGGGCATAGCGTCGCGCAAAGCATAAAGGCAATTAATTTTTTAAGCAACTCAGGAATGCGGGTTGGAGCGCAGCTCTTATTAGGCCTGCCGGAGGAAACCACGCTCTCCACCCTGCAGGGCATTCGGCGCTTAACTTCCATGAAAATAGATTTTGTCCGCCTCTATCCAGCCCTGGTTATTAAGGGCAGCGGCCTGGCAGAACTCTATCATCAGCATAAATACCGGCCGTTAACCATGAACCAGACTATTGCCCTCACCGCCCGGATCTCTTCTATTCTAAGCCGGCATCACATAGCGGTCATTCGTATAGGCCTGCCAGCCTCTAAAGAATTGGAAGACAATCTGCTGGCCGGTCCCTACCATCCAGCCCTCGGTGAAATGACAGCCGCCCGCATATTCTTCAATCGCATAAGGAAAAAGCTCTCTCCTCCCCCCGAAGAGCCATGGCTGCTAACCATATCACAGCGTGATCGTTCTCTATTCTATGGCCAGAAAAAATGCAGCCTCCAACGTTTAAATCATCTTGGCCTGTTAAATGGGGGGAAAATAAAGTTCAGCGATAACGGACGCGGGCTGATAAACCTGAAAGCAGGCTGACGCCCTTCCACATAAGGAGACTTTGGAGCACGCGCAGGACATTCATGGAACCCTTACCTTAAAATAAACCCGGATAGGGGCAGGATAGCCCTCCACCGTCAAATGCGGATTTTCGGCATCAATAAAATCTTCGTAAGACTCAAAGGTCATCCAGGGAGTACGGCGCTGTTCCTGGCTGGACATGGGATGGGAGCAGAAAAGTTCTACTTGGGTGAATCCGGCGCGCAGCAGCCAGTTTTGCAGGCAGACGGCGGTGGGAACAAAATAAGTGCCCGGCACCTTGGCGTAACGCGCAGCCGGAAACAGGGCAACAGAATCTTCGCCGGGAATGGCCTGCGATTCCACAATAAGGCAGCCTCCGGGGCGTAAAGACGCTTTTATCTCTTTCAACATGCCCAGCGGTGATATGCGGTGATATATAATTCCCATGAGGAATATAACCTCAAAGGTCTCTGGAAAAAGGCCTATGTCCTCCACCCCAAACGGCTCAACAGCCAAATTGTTAAGACCAGCCATACCATTAAGACTTTTAAAGGCATAATAATGTTGCAGATAAGGCTCAAATCCTAACACCAGTGCCGGAGAAGCGGCTGCCATCCGAAACATATAATAACCATTATTACAACCAATATCGGCTATTACCTTTCCAGTCAAAGAGGGTAAAACAGATTCCAGACGCCGCCATTTCCGTTCACTGCGCCATTCGGCGTCAATATCAATCCCAAAAACCGAGAACGGCCCCTTACGCCAGGGCATGAACTGGCGCATAGCCTTATAAACAATCTGTCGCTCATTGAGGCTTAGTTCATCACGATCTCCGATCTTTACCACATCGGCAGCCAGAGACAATTGCCGGGCCTGGATACCGGTCAGCGATTCATATGGTTCCCGAAAACGCCGGAACCCTTTTTTGTTCTGCCTCAGACGACGCTGCATCACGGAATGCAGGGCTCGCACCGCCTCGTGGCGGGCCTGAGGCATAAAGGAAAGATATTCAGGCATTATACAGGCTACCCCTTAAGGGCGATAAACGATGAAAAATTAAACCATTGGAAAAAGGTCTCAATATGACGAAAACCGGCCTGACGCAGAAGATCAATATTCTCCGCGTTGGAAAAGGGAATAAGAATGTTCTCCAGGGCCTCACGTTTCCTGGCAATCTCTATTTCTGAATAGCCCTGTCGGCGTTTAAAATCGAGATAAAACTGCAGAAAAGCGCGATTAAAAAGAGGATCATGATTAATGGATTTCTCACTTATAATCAACACCGCGCCAGAGGGCATAAGAGCGTAAAGAGCCCGGATAAAATCAAGCCTTATCATGGGGCGGATAAACTGAAGGGTATAATTCATTATCACCGCCGCCGGTGAACGTAAATTCAAGTTCATTATATCAGCGCATTCAAAATGCAGCCTGTCCGCCTTGCCATACATCTCCGCCTTCAAACGCGCCTTTTTAATCATGGCGTCGGAGTTGTCAATGCCGATAAACTGCAGGTCAAGATGAGCAAGGCGGCGAGCCAGTTCAATCAGACTGTTGCCGGTGGAACATCCCAGGTCATAAACTCTGCCCTCAGGCGTGAGAAAACGAGCCAGAAGTTGAGCCGTCATCCCGATTATCTCATTATAAAAGGGTATACTGCGGCCCAGCATATCATCAAAAACCTCGGCAACTCCGGCATTAAACTTAAAATCATCCACCGGCGCGGCTCCGTCACTGAAAAGCGTGTCGGCAGCCATTAGAATCTTATTCTCTGCCCGGCCGGCAAGTCAGGATTAGGACGATAGAGTAAAATCATACGGCCTATTACCTGCACCACTGCCGCTCCGCTGGCGGAACTAACTGTTGCTGCCGCTTCCTGACGATCCAGAGGACAGTTGTTCTGAATCTTAATCTTGATTAATTCCCGTTTAACCAAGACCTCATTAATAGCCGCCAATACAGATCCCGTTACTCCCTCTCGGCCCAACATGGCCAGAGGAGAGAGTTGATGCCCCAGAGCGCGCAAATGTCTGGTCTCTCTTTTGTTAATTACAGTATGGGGTATACGCTTTTTTTTATTTTTCATTGCTCTATCAGGGTTTCAAATTCAGGCAAAGTCATACTTGGTGAAAACTCTACAATATCATACTCTGCAACTTTATTTATATAGAATGGATCTTGTTTAATAACCGAGTTTATTTCATTTTTGTTATTCCCGGCCGCTAAAATAACACCACCGGTTCTCGGTATTTTTCGGCCTGACGCAATAAATATTTTTCTATTATACTGCTCTGTTAAAAACTCAATGTGTTCTTCAAGTAAACTATCAACTTGCTCAAGAGAGCCTATATAATTTAATGATATTACAAACATAAAATTCCTTCTGATAAAATTTTATACTATCACGGCAAAAAACCGCTTCAAGTGGACGATAACTATTCAGCCCAGACAACAAATTAAAACCATCTATAATCAGGCTGTTAGCTAAAAAACATTCGAGATAATCCGCGCTCCCCCCACCCAGGTGCCAATCATTGAACCAAACCCCGGCAGTAAAAACGCCATTAAGACCTTGAGTAATTTATTTCGCCACCAACCGCGCCAGGTTCCCATATCCTCCAGTACAGTCTCAAACTCCTTCACTACCGGCGGCCTGACCATTACCTGAATAAAGGCCGTCACGTACCCCGCCCCAATCACCGGAGTAAGGCTGGTAATGGGAGCTGCGGCAAAGGCCCCTAAAATTGTCCAGGGGTGAGCCAGGGCCAGGGCGGCACCAATGGCCGACGGAATACCATTGGCCAGTATCCAGTAAATAATATTCGCCCCGGCCGCCGCCCCGCCCTTATGCCAGCCGATAAAGGCAATGGAGGCAATAATCACGGCTGGTATTGACCAGCCCAGCACCTTCCACATAACGGAAATCGGCGGGATACTGTCTATATCAGCTAACTGAGCACTGCGATCCTCATGGAGGGCCTTTATCGTCCCCTCAAGATGTCCGGCTCCGATCACCGCCACCAGTTTCTTCCCCTCAGCAGCCTTTATTTTCTCGGCCAGGAAGGTATCACGCTCATCAATAATTACCCTTTTCAGTTCAGGTAGACTAGCGCCCAGTTCATTCAATAATTCAGTCAGAACATCCTGTTTTTTTAGTTCAGCCAGCTTTTCTTCGCTGAGCTCAGTATTGTCAAAGAGACTGACTGCGAGATTAGCCAGCAGATAACTTTTTTTCCAGAATGAGGTGGCCCGCCAGGCCCGGCGTAAGGTAACCCGTGCCTCACGGTCGCAGAGAGCGACAGGGATACCTCTGTCCTGAGCCGCCTGAGCCGCCTCAATCAGTTCCGAACCCGGCATGACCCCCAGTTGAGCCCCCATTTTCTTCTGATATGAGGCTAAAATCAGGTTTACAACCAGAGTTGACAGTTGCTTGCGGCGGATAAGCTGTTTGAGATCCATGGATTCCCACCGCTGTTTTCTGGCTAATGAATCATAACGTTTTTGATCCAATTCAATACAGACACAATCCGGGCGCTCCTGTTCTATGACCCGACGCACCAGTTCCGCTGATTTTTGCGAGACATGGGCAGTGCCAACCAGAATAATCAGGCGCTCGCCCAACTGCACCATCCGCACCTCCTGCGGGTATGTACGCTCAACCTCTGAATTACTTTGCATAAAGACTCCCGGAAACCTGTAGTTCTTAGATTTTGTAAAACGAAAAATCCAATATTTTATATCACTTGACAAAGATTCGCAAAAGATTAAAATATTTCATAACACCTTGTGGTATCTATAAATCTTAAGGGAGACTTTATCCATGAAAAATTATTTTTGGGTTATGTGCGCCGCCTTTTTCCTCTTTACCTCATCAAATCCAGCCCTGTCCAGTCCGCTGAAACGCTACGATCCGACCACCAAGACCTGCCGTGTATTTACCCACGCCACCCTCTGGGAGGGTTACAAGGTCTTTGTGAACAACTGTAAAGTCTGCCATCATCGGGGCAATAAACAGGGAGCCAAATTTCTCTACACCGAGTCCAAGGTGCGTAAAGGCTGGAACAGGGTATTTGCCGAAAGATACCCGATATGCGCCAAAAATGGCAGCTGGGGCAACCTTTCCCAAAAACAGATCGCCCGGCTGAACGATTACCTTTATAAAAATGCCGCTGACACCTACGATCCTTATGACGCGACAGACTGCGGCTGATAAGACCTTCACTTCCCGGTCGGGAAGAAAAAAGAATATCAGGTGCTTTCAAAATTAAAGGCCACTTAATTAGCCCCACACCTTAACAAAATTAACGATAATGGAATACAAAACCGGCAATATCGGCCGCATATTTACCATTCGCTTTGACGATGGTGATGATTTCCTGGATTCTCTCTCAACCTTGGCCGAGAAAGAGAATATCAAGGCCGGCTGGTTCAATATAATCGGAGGGCTGCGCCAGGCCGAAGTCGTCACCGGGCCAAAGGAGGCTACCATGCCTCCTGATCCAGTCTGGGCTGCAGTTGATGAACCGCAGGAGGTTATCGGAGTCGGAAGTCTGTTCCGGGATGAAAACAATATCCCTAAAATTCATCTCCATACCGCTCTGGGGCATCATGGCAGAACCATGACCGTCTGCGTACGTAAAGGTACAAGAACCTATCTTATCTTAGAAGTTTATCTTATTGAGATAAATGATATAAATGCCAGCCGGCCATGGTTTCCGGCCGGTGGCTTTAATCGTTTAACTTTCACATAACTACGGCGGTTATTAAAAGACTGCTGATAACTAAAAGAAAAAGGCTAATGTTTATAATAAAACATTAGCCTTTTTATAGTACAGCGAAATATAGCGAATTTATTTAGTTATCATCAGCCTCATCACTATCCTCGCGATAATTAACCAGCTCAAGAATAGCCATGGGAGCAGCGTCACCAATCCGGTTACCGGTTTGAATAATCCTGGTATAACCACCATTCCTATCCATATATTCATCCCGCAGAGTATCAAAAAGCTTGGCGACTACCAATTTATCCTTAATAAAAGCCAGGGCCTGGCGGCGGGCATGCAGATCACCGCGTTTTGCCAGAGTAATCATCTTTTCAGCAACTCTGCGCACCTCTTTTGCCTTGGGAGTAGTAGTAACTATCCTCTCATACTCCAGCAAAGAAGTAACCATATTTCTAACCATTGCCCGGCGGTGGGAAGTGGTACGCCCCAAACGTCTTCCTGCTTTTCCGTGTCTCATTATATTCTAACCTCTCTATGTGGCTTTATGCCCTAATTTTCCGTAGAATCACCCTGTGGGGGCTCCCAGCCTTCAAGCTTCATCCCCAGAGTAAGCTGCATTTCAGCCAGTAATTTTTTAATCTCATTGAGGGACTTGCGCCCAAAATTTTTAGTTTTGAGCATTTCCGCCTCAGTTTTCTGAACCAGCTCCCCAATATAATTCAACTCAGCATTGCGCAGACAATTAGCTGAACGTACAGACAATTCAAGATCCTCAACACTCCTGAAAAGATTTTCATTGGAGGGAATATTAGAACTGTCTTCCACTAATTCGGCTTCAGGCTCGACATTATCTTCATCAAAATTGATAAAAATCTGCATCTGAGCCTTCATTATCTTAGCGGCATAGGCCAAGGCGTTTTCAGGCGTAATACTGCCATCCGTATGAATTTCCATGACCAGTTTATCGTAATCAGTTCTCTGACCAACCCGAGCCTGAGTCACAATAATCTTGACCTTTTGAATAGGGGAAAAAATAGCGTCAATAGGGAAGGCATTAACCGGCATATCTTCGGTCTTGTTGTTTTCAGAAGGGCTGTAACCCTTCCCCCATCTAACCTGAAATTCGGCGGAAAAACAACCGTCTTCGCCAGTGATAGTACATATATGCTGCTCAGGATTCATCACCTCAACCCGACCGTCAGGAGAGATAATATCGGCTGCGGTAACCGGTCCGCTCACGGTTTTATCAATTTTAATAATTGTCGGTTCAGACGACTTTAAATGCAGACGAACCTCCTTGAGATTCAAAATAATCTCAGTAACGTCTTCAAGAATACCGGGCAGAATAGCATACTCATGATCAGCCCCCTCTATATTTACAGAGGTAATTGCGGCACCCTGAATAGAGGACAGCATAATCCGCCGCAGAGAATTCCCCACGGTAGTAGCAAAACCTCTTTCAAGAGGCTGGCAGGAAAATTTACCATAGCGCTCAGTATGAGTAACCGGGTCAAGATCAAGCCTTTCCGGCAAGATCAACTCTGTCCAGTTACGATAAAATGGATCTGAATCCAGCTGTATATTATTCTCAGTCTCAGTCATAATCTTTTTAATATATGATCGTAACCAGCACCGTTAACAATGCTGATATAACCATTCATAGTTAGTTGCGCCAGATAAGAGGCCTAACATTTATTTAGAGTAAAGTTCAACGATAAGATTTTCCTGAATAGGCATGGTAATTTCTTCACGATTAGGCAAAGCCTGGACTGTACCTACGTATTTATCCTTGTCCAGCTTAAGCCAGCTGGGTACACCGCGACGAACCACCGCACTAAGACTGTCATTTAACGCTTCAATTTTACGACTTTTTTCCTTAACGGTTATTTCATCATTAACTGAAACCAAAAATGACGGGATGTTTGTCTTACGGCCATTAACTAAAAAATGATTATGACGCAGCAGCTGACGAGCTTGATTACGGGAAGAAGCCAGACCAAGACGATAAATAACATTATCAAGACGGCGCTCTAACAAGACGAGCAGGTTCTCACCGGTTACACCCTTAGCTCGATCTGCCATTACAAAATACTTATGGAACTGCCCCTCCAACATGCCATACATTCTTCTTACTTTCTGTTTCTCCCGCAGCTGAATGGCATAATCAGACATTTTACGCATCCGGGCCTGGCCGTGCTGCCCCGGGGCATAAGACCGCCTTTCAAAGGCACATTTATCGGAATAACACCGATCACCCTTGAGAAAAAGCTTTATTTGCTCACGTCTGCATTGACGACAAAGAGCACCAGTATATCTTGCCAATGTACTTCCTCCTAATTTATTAGGTAAATCAGAACCAATATATTTCAGTTCAAGCTCAGGGTACTTAAACCCTTCTTCTCTTAGGCGGCTTACAGCCATTATGAGGAATTGGGGTCACATCACAAATCCTGCTGACCTCAAGACCAACCTGCTGCAAAGCCCGCAGAGCCGCGTCACGACCAGGGCCGGGACCGGTTATATTTACTTCAACCTTGCGCATTCCGTGATCCATAGCCTTTCTGGCCGCAGTTTCAACGGCACTTTGAGCCGCGAAAGGCGTACTTTTCCTTGACCCCTTAAAGCCCAGACAGCCGGAACTCGACCAGGAAACAGCATTGCCCTGCTTATCAGCAAAGGTCACCAGTGTATTGTTAAAGGTAGATTTAATACTGACAATCCCCTCCGGAATATTCTTTTTTTCTCTTGCTTTAGTACGTCTTCTCGGACCTGCCATCCTGTTCTCCTAAGACTAAAATATTTCTAATTTCAACTATTTACGACCGCCAACACGTCTTGGACCTTTTCTGGTTCTGGCGTTGGTGCTGGTTCTCTGACCACGACACGGCAGACCCTTACGATGACGAAGCCCTCGATACGAGCCGAGATCCATCATTCTTTTAATATCCATTGCAACCTCACGACGCCGGTCACCTTCCACCGTATAATCAGTTTCTATAACTTTTCTGATTGAGGCAACCTGACTATCATCAAGGTTATCACTGTTATAATTAAAGTCGATATTAACGGCCTGCAATATCTTACGAGCCGTTGTTCTGCCTATTCCATGAATATAGGTCAGAGCAATTTCCATATGCTTATTTCTCGGTAAATCAACACCTGCTATACGTGCCAAGATGATACTCCCAATTTGAATTTTATCTTGTCAACCCATGGGCCGCTTACGTACGGCCTTAGAAATTATCCCTGGCGCTGCTTATGTTTCTTAATTTTGCAGGAAACACGTACCACACCCTTTCTTTTAAAAACCTTACAGTCACTGCATATTTTTTTGACTGATGCTCTTACTTTCATATTATATTCCGCCTTTAAAATATTAATCGCTTTAACGTCTGATTACTGATTATACAAAGCAGGTCAACATCTACATGATTAGTAACTATTCAGCAGGACTCTGAGAAGAGGTGTTGCTGAATAATTACCAGATTTTCATAAAATGATAATTATTTACCTTTACCTCTAAAGATAATGCGTCCCCTGGACAGGTCATAGGGCGATAACTCAACCGTTACCTTATCACCAGGCAGTATCTTGATATAATGCATGCGCATCTTACCAGAAATATGAGCCAGAACCTTATGTCCATTCTCCAGCTCAACCCTGAACATCGCATTAGGCAACGGCTCTAAAATAGAACCCTCTACCTGTATCGCCTCTTCCTTTGCCATGTTTTAAAGACCACCATTCTTATAATAATTTTTTTACGATAATATCGGCACTTAAAACCAGAGGATCACCCTCTGTAACCACTACTGAATGCTCAAAATGTGCCGAATCACTTTTATCAGCTGTAATTACCGTCCAGCCGTCACCGAGAATCTGAACACTGGAAGTACCCACATTAACCATAGGTTCAATGGCAATTACCATACCGGGGAGAAGCCGTGGGCTGCGCCCCCTTTTATGATAATTCGGCACCTCTGGAGCCTCATGAAGATGAGTTCCAATTCCATGCCCGACAAATTGTTTAACCACATGAAAATTATTCTTTTCAACATGACGCTGAACAGCCAGCGACACATCGGAAATCCGCTTACCAGGCCGTACCTGCTCAATTCCAAATATTAAGGCATCCCGCGTTACCTGTAACAGCCGACGCCGGGATTTACTAACATTACCAAGAGCTATACTAACCGCAGCGTCACCATAATAACCTTTATAGTTGACCCCGAAATCAATGCTTACAATATCGCCGTCCCTGACTACCACCTTTTTAGAAGGAATGCCATGAACAACCTGCTCATTCAAAGATACACAAAGACTGGCAGGATAACCTCGATACCCCTTAAAGGCCGGGGTGGAGCCATGATCAAGCGCATAAGTTTCAGCGATTTTATCCAGCTTCCAGGTAGTTAAACCAGGCTTTATGGACTCCTGGACACTGTTAAGAGCTCCGGCAACTATCTGATTGGCCCGAGCCATTAATTCAATCTCTTCGGCGGTCTTAATGGTTATTGCGGTCATTAAACTTCCCGTAGATGTTAACGGGAACCTATTTTGCCACTTTTCAAAAAGCCGTCATAATTACGCATAACCGTATATGATTCAATCTGGCTGATGGTGTCAATGGCAACCTGGACAACAATGAGTAAGGCCGTACCGCCGAAATAAAAAGGCACATTCAATTTACTAATCAAAATAGTGGGCAGTACGCAGACCAAAGATACATATATAGCACCAATTACAGTCAGACGCACCATAACCTTATCCAGGAAATCAGAGGTTCGCTTACCAGGCCTGATTCCGGGAATAAATCCACCGTTTTTCTTCAAATTTTCAGCCACATCAACGGGGTTAAAGGTAACCGCCGTATAAAAGAAACAGAAAAATACAATCATAATTACATAAAGCACAGTATGCCAGAAACTTCCCCAGGCCAAGATAGCCGACAGGCGCTGTACCCAGTCAATCTTTATAAAACCGCCGATTGTAGCGGGAAACATCATAATTGATGAGGCAAAAATAGGCGGAATTACCCCGGACATATTAATTTTCAAGGGCAAATGAGAACGCTGGCCGCCGTACATCTGCCTGCCAACCATACGCTTAGCGTATTGAATTGGAATTCGGCGTTCAGCTGTCTCAACATAAATAATAAACCAGACAACCCCAGCCATCATCACCAACAAGATAGGCATCATAATGAGAGTCATCTCACCAGCCGAGGCCATTTTAATGGTATTAACCACTGCCGAGGGCATCCGAGCCACAATACCAGCAAAAATAATGAGTGAAATACCGTTACCAATCCCCCGTTCGGTCATCTGCTCGCCAAGCCACATAATAAAACAGGTACCAGCTGTAAGGGTAATTACGGTCATTATCCGAAATGACCAGCCGGGAGTAATAACAATCATGGCATTTCCACTGGGAGCCGCCATACTTTCAAGGCCTATACTTATAAATGTTGCCTGAATCAGACTCAAGACCACGGTCGCATAACGAGTATATTGCGTAATCTTACGGGTTCCAGCCTCTCCCTCTTTCTGAAGAGCCTCAATAGAAGGCACGACAACAGCAAGGAGCTGAAAAATAATCGAGGCACTGATATAAGGCATAATCCCCAGGGCAAAGATAGAAAAATTCTTCAAGGCCCCGCCGGAAAACATATTGAACATGCCGAATATGGTTCCAGCATTCTTGGCAAAAAAATCACCAAGCGCCTGGCCGTTTATGCCGGGCGTAGGTATCTGTACCCCCATCCGGTAAACAGCCAGCATCAACAAAGTAAAGATGATGCGTCTTTTCAGCTCTGGAATTCTTGCCGCACCCTGCAGGCCTCCTGGCATGTCTTATTCCTCAACCTTGCCGCCGGCAGCTTCTATCTTCCGGCGGGCCGCAGCACTGATTCGATCGATCTTGACCGTCAATTTCTTACTGATATCACCATTACCAAGCAGCTTAACCTGAGAATATTTGCGGCCGACAAGACCCTTATCCAGCAGTGCCTGCCGATCCACAACAGCTCCATCATCAAATTTCTCAAGACTTTCAACATTTACTACCGCGAACCGGCTCTTAAAAATATTAGTAAATCCACGTTTGGGAAGACGGCGATGCAACGGCATCTGACCACCTTCAAAACCGGGCCTGATACTGCTGCCGGAACGTGATTTATATCCATTTTCTCCCCGAGCAGCGGTTTTTCCATGCCCGCTTCCCTGGCCGCGCCCCAATCTCTTTTTTTGTTTAGTTGAACCCGGCTGGGGTGATAAATTACTAAGCGTTAACATATCTAATCCTCCACCTTGACAAGATGCTGAACCTTACGGATCATGCCCTGTATTTCAGGTGTATTTTTACGAATCACAGTTTTATTGGTCTTGGTCAGCCCAAGCCCAATAAGGGTCGCCCTGATCTTACGCGGACTGCCGATACAACTCTTTTTTAAAGTAACCTTAACCTGATCGTCCATACTGTCTTCCTTGTATAACCCACCCCGAATAAACCGGAAAGGAATAAAAAAAGTAACTATTCAGAGAGGGACTACAAATTACCCTCAACTCGTAGCCGTAACTGTTCAGATGTATCAAAAAACATCAAATAATACTTGCTGCTTAACAAATGCCTAATTTTATTTCTGTATGTCAGACTCTTACTTACTGATAATATCGTCGGCATCCTTACCCCGTATCGCGGCAATCTGCTCCGGTGTCCGCAAACTCCGCAGACCTTGAAGAGTAGCCTTAACCAGGTTATGAGGATTATGGGAGCCAAGGCACTTGGTCAGGATATTATGCACTCCGGCGGCCTCAAGTACCGCTCTTACCGCCCCACCGGCAATAACACCAGTACCAGGGGAGGCAGGTTTCAGCAAAACTCGGCCGGCACCATATTTACCTTTAATTTCGTGAGGTATGGTTGTCTCATAGACAGCAACCCTGCCCATATCTTTTTTAGCTCTTTCAACGCCCTTGCGAATGGCCTCCGGAACTAAATTAGCCTTACCGAGACCGTAACCGACATTACCCTGTCCATCACCAACCACAACTATAGCGCTGAAACTAAAACGACGACCACCCTTCACAACCTTAGCCACCCGGTTGATATAGACAATTTTTTCTATGAGCTGATCGTCTTTTTCTTTATTAAACTGTGCCAAGGATTGCTCCTCCCTTAAAATTAAAGCTGACTGTTTTGACTAAAATATCAGGCCGCCTTCACGCGCCCCTTCAGACAGAGCCTTGACCCGGCCGTGATATATATATCCACCCCGGTCAAAAACTACCTTTTCGATGCCGTTGGCCTTGGCCACAGCGGCAAGAAGAATACCGACCTTATTGGCTTTATCAACTTTACCGACAATATCGGCTTCACTTATCTCCTTGACCATTGACGATGCTGAGGCCAGAGTGTGCCCCTTACTGTCATCAATAATCTGAGCATAAATATGCTTGGAGCTCTTATATACCCTCAAACGCGGCCTCTCAGAAGTTCCCACTACCTTTTTCCTGATCCGCCTGACTCTTTTTTGTCTTGCGACAATTTTATTATCTGTTCTCGCCATCTTATTCGCCCCGCTTATTTCTTACCAGCAGCCTTACCGACCTTTCTGGCTATATATTCATTTTCGTAACGGATCCCCTTGCCCTTATAGGGCTCAGGCTTACGAATTTCTCTAATCTTGGCAGCGGTCTCACCTAACTGCTCATTATTAATGGACTCTAAAACAATATCATTACCATTAATAGTGGCCTTAACGGCATCAGGCAGTATAAAGTCAACCGGATTGGAAAATCCCACATTCAAGACCAGTTTCTGACCGGCCAGCTTTACCTTATAACCAACTCCCTCAACCTGGAGAGTCTTTTTGAACCCCTTTTCCGTACCAATAATCATATTATTGACTAACGTCCGGCTCATGCCGCAAAAGGCATTGGTTCTCTTACTCGCGTCGGCACCCTTAACAAGCAGGGTATTACCATCCGCAACAATTTTAATCTCCGGCCGCAACTGTCTTTCCAATGTCCCTTTCGGGCCGGTCACCTTAATATAACCGCCGTTAATATCACATTTTACGCCATTGGGGACGGTAATAGCCTTATTGCCAATCCTGGACATTTCTTATCTCCAATCAAGTTCGTTATAATTTATTTACCAGACTTCACAAATAATCTCGCCGCCGATCTTCTTCGACCTGGCCTGACGGCCACTGATAATTCCCTGCGAAGTTGAAACAATGGAGATACCCAGACCACTCATTACGGCTGGTATTTCGTGATGAGAGGCATATACCCGGCGACCAGGTTTACTTACCCGGCGTAATCCGGTAATAACCCGATTACCCTGGCCGTCATATTTAAGATCAATGCGCAGAGTATTCTGCGGCCCCTTCTCATCCACCACCTCAAAGCCATTAATATAGCCTTCATTCCGCATGATCTGGGCAACGTGGTGTTTCATTTTAGAATAGGGCATATCAACCGACTGAAAATGCACCATACCGGCATTTCTAATTCTTGTAAGCATATCTGCCACAGGATCACTCATTGACATGGAACTGACTCCTTATTTGCCGTTAACAACAGCACTTAATAACCAGCAGCAGTAATCTGCCGCCAATATAACCATAATTCTATTAAGGGGAAAAAGGGGGAACTACCAACTTGATTTGGTTACCCCGGTAACCTCACCTTTATTAGCGAGACTACGAAAACATATACGACATATACCAAATTTACGGATAAAACCTCGAGGCCGCCCACATAATGGACAACGATTATAGGCCCGTACTTTAAACTTCGGAGTATTCTGACTCTTTGCGATTATGGATTTTTTTGCCACTTTAAACCTCTAGGTCTTCGTTATTTACGGAAAGGCATTCCGAGTGTACGTAACAGAAAAAGCCCTTCGGCATCCGTTTTGGCACTGGTACCTATAACAATATTTAAACCTTTAATCTTATCAATCTTATCGTAATCAATTTCAGTGAAGATAATTTCTTCTTTGATTCCCATGGCATAATTACCACGACCATCAAAAGACTTGGGAGAAATTCCCCGGAAATCTCTTACCCTTGGTAAAGCAATATTTACTAATTTAGCGAGAAAATCATACATCTTATCCCCGCGTAATGTAACCCGGCAGCCAATTGGCACGCCAGCCCGCAGCTTAAAACCGGCAATGGCCTTTTTGGCCCTGGTTACAACAGCCTTCTGACCGGCAATCCGAGTGAGTTCATCAACCGCCCCATCCATCATTTTGGGATTCTGAACGGCCTCGCCCAGCCCCATATTAAGGACAATCTTGGTCAGCCTGGGAGCCTCCATAACCGATTTATACCCAAATTCAGACATCAGTTTGGGAACACTATCATTTTTATAACTTTCCTGCAAAGTAGCCATTAAACTCTCCTTAAAGACGCACGGTTTTATTTATCAACCGGCTCTCCGCATTTTTTACAGATCCGAACCTTGCTGCCGTCATCTAATATCTTGCGGCCAACCCGGCTGGTCTTGGTACATTTTGGACAAATCAACATCAAATTTGAGAGCTGGATCAAGGCCTCCTTATCTATTATTCCACCCTGCTGTACCGCCTGATTAGGTTTAGTATGGCGTTTAATCATATTAACCTTCTCAACTATCGCCCGGCCCTGCTTACGGTCAACGCGCAGCACCTTGCCAACCCGCCCTTTGTCCTTACCGGCAATTACCTCAACTTGATCGTCACTCTTTATATGATATGCGCAATGCATCTTAACCTGCCTCTTGAGAATTTTGGATGTCCAAGCCCTTATAATACTTCCGGGGCTAATGATATAATTTTCATGTAACCACCAGCCCGTAACTCGCGGGCTACCGGGCCAAAGATACGAGTACCCACCGGTTCACCATTCTGACCTAAAAGAACAGCTGAGTTCTCATCAAACTTTAAAGTGGAGTCATCCGAGCGCCGAATCTGCTTAGCAGTTCTGACTACCACCGCCTTCATCACATCACCCTTCTTAACCTTGGAATTAGGGATGGCTTCCTTAACGGTTACAACTATAACGTCACCTATACTGGCATACCGACGCTTAGAGCCGCCAAGCACCTTAATGCATAAAACTTTTCTGGCACCGGAATTATCCGCCACATTTAATACACTTTCACTCTGAATCATGACTTATAACCATGTCTTTATCTGAAACCACCTGCAAAGCGGCGGAAATAGCAGATTATTAATTCAATTAAAAAAACTCTGAGAACCCAGGGCACTTAAAATAATATTTAAGCGGCCTTTTCAATAATCTCACGCAAACGCCATCTCTTGTTTTTACTCAAAGGCCTGCATTCTTCAATAAGAACCTGATCACCAATCGCACAACTGTTCTGCGGATCATCAGCCATATACTTCTTGTGGAGACGCATCATTTTGCCGTACAATTTATGACGAACAATACGCTGCGTGAGTACTACTATGCTGTTAGTCATCTTATTACTGACCACAACCCCGGTTAGTGTCTTTCTGGCCTTTTTTATCTCTGTCATTTCCTATCCACTATATATAAATTGCTGTATCTTTTTCTCAGGCAGCCGCAGCGGCCAGCTTCCTCTCGGAACGTGCAGTATTAATCCTGGCAATATCTTTACGAAGGCTTTTGAGCTTAGAAGTATCTTCCAGCTGCCTGATCCCATGCTGGAATTTCATTCTAAAAAGTTCCTCGGCAATATTATCGCCTTTATTCACCAAATCTTCATCACTAAGTGACCGAATATCTGTCATTTTCATAAGGTATTTTCCTTCTCAATTATTTTAGTGGCAAAAGGAAATTTACTACTGGCAAGGGCTAAAGCCTTTCTGGCGAGTTCAGCATCAACCCCGGTGAGCTCATAGAGGATTTTACCTGGTTTAATAATTGCCACCCAACCCTCCGGCGCGCCTTTACCCTTACCCATACGAGTTTCAGCCGGTTTAGAGGTGAAGGGCTTTGAAGGGAAAATCCTGATCCACATCTTACCACCCCGTTTAATCTTACGATTAATGGCAATACGACCGGCTTCAATCTGCTGGGCACTTAATTTCCCGCAGTCAACCGCCTTTAAGCCAAATTCGCCGAATGATAAACTGGAGCCGCGCTGTGCCGCACCGCGCATTCTCCCCTTAAACTGTTTTCTATGTTTTACCTTAGCTGGACTAAGCATTTTATATTACCGCCCTTATACCTGAGGTTTTTCTGTTTCAGGAAGAACCTCACCATTAAATATCCATACCTTAACCCCGATGATTCCGTAAGTAGTCAAGGATTCCGCAACGCCATAATCAATATCAGCCCGGAGGGTATGCAGAGGAACCCGACCCTCATGATGCCACTCACGACGTGACATCTCAGCGCCCCCCAATCTTCCAGAGCAGGCTACCTTAATACCTTTCGCGCCAAACTTCAAGGCCATATTAACGGCTTTTTTCATTGCCCGGCGAAAGGCAATACGTCTTTCAAGCTGATTGGCAATATTTTCAGCCACTAATTGCGCATCGGCCTCAGGACGGCGCACCTCCTGAATATCAACCACACAGGGATGCTTAACCAGTTTTTCCAGTTCAGCCTTCAGAATTTCAATTTCGGCGCCCTTCTTGCCGATGACTATGCCAGGCCGGGCCGTAAAAAGTTTTATCCTGATCTTATCACCGGTACGGGCAATTTTGATCTTTGAAAGCCCGGCATGATAAAGCCGTTTTTTCAAAAACTTTCTTAATTTCTGGTCTTCAAGCAGATATTTGGAATAATCTTTTCCCGCATACCAGTTAGACTCCCAAGTTCTGACAATATTAAGGCGTAAACCGATTGGATTAACTTTATGGCCCAAAACCTTCCTCCATTTTTCTTACTGAGAGACTTTATTTCCCGCAGAGAGAGATTGTTTATTGTTCGTCAAGAATAACGGTAATATGACTGCTTCTTTTGAGAATTCTACCGGCACGCCCCATGGCCCGCGGTCGAATTCTCTTCAACATAGTACCGCCGTCGACAAAAATTTTTTTCACATATAAGGTATCAATATCAATAGCCTCATTCTGGCTCGCGTTGGCTACGGCTGACTCCAAAAGCTTCCGAATTATACGCGCCCCTTTCTTAGGCATAAACCGTAGAGTATTAATGGCCGTCTCGGCGTCCTTACCCCGCACCAGATCGGCAATTAAACGGGCCTTCTGGGGAGAAATTCTGGTTCCTTTCAACACTGCTTTAGCTTCCATCTTCTGACTCCTGTACCCGTTATTATTTCTTGCCCTTCTTACCGCCGGCATGGCCATAAAAAGTTCTGGTAGGGGAATACTCACCAAGCTTCTGACCAACCATGTTTTCAGTTACAAAAACCGGGATGAATTTTTTACCGTTATGAACAGCAAAGGTCAACCCCACCATTTCGGGAAATATATCTGATCGTCTGGACCAGGTTTTAATGACCTTACGCGACTGTGTTTCTTTGGCCTCCATCACCTTATTCATCAGATGATCATCAATAAACGGCCCCTTTTTAATTGAACGCCCCATTACCGCCTCCTATCAGGACCTTTTAGTCACAATATATTTGTCTGATTGTTTTCTCTTTCTGGTCTTAAAGCCTTTGGCTGGCATCCCCCAGGGAGAACATGGATGACGACCACCGGAGCTTTTGCCCTCACCACCACCCATGGGGTGATCATGAGGATTCATGGCTACGCCCCGCACATGAGGACGATTGCCCTTCCAGCGGTTACGTCCGGCCTTGCCAAGTTTCTGGCGGTCATGTTCCGCATTTCCAACCTGGCCGAAACAGGCCCGGCAGTCACGATGGAACTTACGAACCTCGCCAGAGGGAAGCTTAATCATTACCTCATCCTTCTCCTTGGCCATCAATTGAGCTGAAACACCGGCACTGCGCACCAGCTGGGCGCCCTTGCCAATCTTCATCTCTATATTATGAATTATGCTGCCAAGGGGCATATTCCCCATTGCTGTACAGTTACCGGCCTTAACATCAACTGATTCACCGGCAATAATCGAGTCCCCGACTTTAATACCTATGGGTGAAAGGATGTATTTCTTTTCGCCATCGGCATAGACCAACAGGGCGATATTCGCAGAACGATTAGGGTCATACTCTATGGATGAAACCCGGGCGGGAATATCCACCTTATTGCGTTTGAAATCAATAATTCTGTATTTCCGCTTATGCCCACCACCAATGTGCCGCGCTGTAACCCGGCCATAATTATTACGGCCGCCACTCTTGTTCAAGGAGCATATCAGACTCTTTTCAGGCCCCTTCTTCGACAATTCTGTATTAACAATAGAGACTCTATTACGCCTTCCAGGTGATGTCGGTTTATAGGTTTTAGTTGACATTGCAAACCCCGATATTCAATTTCTATAATTTATTTAAAATTGACTTTTCTCAAACTGCTTAAAGCTCTTCAAGAAAATCCAATTTCTGTCCTTCCGCCAAGGTAACATAGGCCTTTTTCCAGTCCGATGTCCGCCCCATATACTTGCCCAGCCTCTTCTGCTTACCATGCATATTAGCAGTATGTACCTTAACAACCTTAATATTGAATAACTTCTCAGCCGCCTCCTTGATGGCAATCTTATTGGCCCGGCGGTCAACCTTCAATACAACCTTGTTTTCGGTCTCCTGCATAAGCATACCCTTTTCAGTCAGGCATGGTTTCTTTATAATATCAAACATTTTCATGACAACAGCCTCTTTTCCAGTTGTTCAATAGTGGACTGCAGAATAATCAGATTCCGGTAATGCAGAATATCATAGACATTGACACCCATGGTTGGAAGAACCTTAAATCCCGGTACATTTCTGGCTGATTTTTCCAACTTATCATCTCCGGACGGAATAACGATGAGGGCGTTATCAACCCCTAATTTCTTCATTACGGAAATAAATTTTTTGGTCTTAATTTCATCAAGCTGAAATTGATCCAGAACAACCATATTTTCTTCCGCGAATCGGGTACTTAAAGCCATTTTCAGCCCTAAACGCCGCACTTTCTTGGGCAGTTTATAGGCATAACTTCTCGGCTTGGGGCCAAAAACCACCCCACCGCCCCGCCATAACGGAGAACGCCGATTACCCGCCCGAGCCCGGCCGGTTCCCTTCTGCCGAAAAGGCTTGGCGGAACTGCCGCTTACCTCAACTCTGGTTTTAGTACAAGCCGTACCTGCCCGCCGGTTAGCGAGCTGCATCTTCACAACATCATGGAGAATATACGGTTTAACCTCCACCGCGAAGAGATCATCATTCAAATCGACCTCTCCCACCTTCTCCTTCCTGGTGTTATATAAATCTGTAACCGCCATTTATGGCACCCCCAAACGGTCTAAAAGGCCTATCAAAAAGCCTATTTTGTAAATATCTGTAAAAGTCCCTGCTTGGCGCCCGGCACTGAACCCTTGACCACCATAACATTGTCTTCGTTACGAATATCAATAACTATCAAATTCTTCTTGGTCACCCTGACACTTCCCATATGACCAGGCATTTTCTTACCTTTAATAACTCTGCTGGGCCAGGCGGAGCAACCGATGGAACCGGGGGCACGATGAAACATTGAACCATGACCACCAGGGCCGCCCTTAAAGCCATGGCGCTTAATAACCCCCTGAAAGCCTTTACCCTTGCTGGTTCCTTTTATATCAACAAGATCACCGACCTTGAAAATATCATTAATATTAATCGCCTGTCCGACCTCATAGCGACCAGGGTCATCAACTCTGAATTCCCTGATATGATAGAATCCACCTTGCTGACCAGAGGCTTTGGTGTGACCGATTTCAGGCTTTATCGAGCGCTTAGCCTTCTTCGCGGCAAATCCCAGCTGAATAGCATTATAACCTTCACGCTCAACGGTCTTTATCTGCAGCACAGTACAGGGACCAGTTTCCAGGGCGGTAACCGGAACAGCCTGCCCCTCTTCATCATAGACACGGGTCATTCCAAGTTTTTTTCCAAGTAATCCTATTGTCTTTGGCATAGTACCAATCCGTTAAAAATTTTAAACATGGAGTAAGACGAGACAATTATAGCTTGATCTCGACATTTACTCCGGCAGATAATTCAAGCTTCATCAGGGCGTCAATCGTCTGTTGCGTAGGCTCTAATATATCAAGCAGCCTCTTATGAGTACGCATTTCAAACTGCTCCCTGGATTTTTTATCAACATGAACCGAGCGCAGAACACAATACTTATTGATTATGGTGGGCAGGGGAATAGGGCCGGCAACCATGGCACCAGTACTCTTAGCCGTATCCACAATCTCCTGCGTTGATTGATCCAGTAATTTATGATCATAGCCCTTGAGCCTGATGCGAATTTTTTGAGTCTGCATCTTGATTAATTCCCTTATTATTCAATAATCTCGTTAATAACCCCGGCACCCACTGTACGGCCGCCCTCTCTGATCGCAAAGCGCAGACCCTCATCCATGGCAATGGGAGTAATCAGAGCGCCCTCTACAGAAACGTTGTCT
>JBMERE010000003.1:0-304793 GCA_048820955.1 Desulfobacterota bacterium M19
GGGTATTGAGACGGTAAAAAAGATCCTGCCTGAAGGTTCCTCTGCTAATCATGGCGCCCAGATCCAGATTGGTGGCGGCAATTATTTTCACCCTTACAGCCTGCCTGGCTGTGCCCCCCACCGGGGTAATCTGTTTCTGCTCCACGGCATGCAGTAATTTGGGTTGCAGACTCAAGGGCAGATCACCTATTTCGTCAAGAAACAGGATGCCGCCATCGGCGGCAAGAAAGGCCCCTCTGTGGTTCTCCACCGCTCCGGTAAAGGCTCCGCGCCGATGCCCGAAGAGTTCGCTTTCCAGCAGCTCACTGGGAATAGCAGGACAATTTACCCGGATAAAAGGCGAATTATCCCCGCCGTGGATCTGAGCGACAGCCTCCGCCACCAGTTCCTTGCCGGTGCCTGATTCTCCGGTGATTAAAACAGAACTGTTCGTTGCCGCCACCATATTTATTTCCCGGCGCAGCTGCCGCATAAGCGGTGACGAGCCAATCATCTGCCCTTTATTCACATTCTCTGAACCAGAGCCAGAGGCCGTCAAGGCCCTGGCAACAAGCTCCAGCACCTGATTATTGTCCACCGGCTTGGTCAGATAGTCAAAGGCCCCATCCTTCATGGCAGCCACAGCCGTTTCCACGGTACCAAAGGCAGTGAGAAGAATGAAGGGCGTTGTCTGAAAATAACGGTTGCGAAAGCGCAAAACCTCCATCCCGTCCATGAACGGCATCTTTAGATCGCTGAGAACCAGATCAGGCTGCCATTCCTGCCAGATGCCGACTCCCTGTCTGCCATCTGCCGCCGTCCGCACCTCATATCCTGACTCCGCCAACACGAGTTCCAGCAGACGGCGCATTCTTTTCTCATCCTCAAGTATCAGTATCTTAGCTTTCATCGGTTTTTTCCATAATCACCCCTTTCATTCCATTAACTGCCAACGGTTTAAAGGGCAGCTTTATCAGCACTTCCGCCCCGCCCTGAGAACGGTTTTTTATGGTAATGGTACCATGATGGGCGGTAATAATATGTTGACAAACAGACAACCCAAGCCCCAGGCCGTCCTGCTTGGTAGTGAAAAAATTTTCAAACAACTCGTTCTGACATCCATCAGCAATTCCCGGCCCGTCATCAAGCAGGCGGAAAAGAACAAACTCCTCTTCCCTTGCCACCACCAGGGCAATGGTACCGCTATCGTGCATGGCCTCTTCGCTGTTACGCAAAATATTGAGAAAAACCTGCCGCAACTGCTGAAAATCAGCATACAAAGGCGGCAGCCGCCGGGCAATGGAATATTGGAGGCGGATATGGGGATTATGGTCATCTGACTGCCGCCATCTTTCACACATTACCGCGATCTCCCTCTCTAAATCAACAGGCTTGAGGCGTGGGTTTTCGAACTTTGCCAGGCCGAGAATACGGCTGACGACCGCGTTTAAACCGTCAACCTCCTCAATAATATAATTAAGCATCTCCTGATTTATTGACTCAGAACGTCTGGCCGTCGCGAGATATTGCGCCGAACTACGTATAATGCCCAGGGGATTCTTTATTTCATGGGTCAGAGTGGCACTCATTTCACCAAGAGCTGCCATTTTCTCACTCTGCACGACCTTGGAGAACAGACTTTCAAGCTGTTCTTTACTTTCCGACAACGATGTATAAAGAAGACTGTTTTTAAGGGCAACGGCAATCTGGTTCGCAAGAGTTGCCAGCAGCCGAATATCATGATCCCGAAAAAGCCGGCCGTCTTTGCGGGCCCCAAGCAGAAGAAGGCCGGTCAGTCCCCTGCTGCCACGCAAAGGCAGAACAAGATAATATCCCGCCTTCCGCAGTTCTGACAATTCCAGGTTCAAGCGCGCCTCGGCCTGCTCCTCACGGCAGAAAACGGCCTGCTCCCCAAGCTTAAACAAACGCACCAGCCGGCTGTCCGGCCAGGGGGCGGAGCCAATCCGTAAATGCTGAGGATAAAGGCGGCTGTAATGTCCATCCAGAAGCAGCAGGGCGCTGCCGGCAGTCTGTATCTGCCGCGGCAGTTCATCCGTAATCAGGGTAATAAGTTCAGAAAAACGCAGGGTGGCGGCCAGTTTCTGACTGAACTCAAAGAGAAGTGTATCATCATTGGGCCGATAACGGAAAAAATAGCGGTCAATCAGCCTCTGTACCCAGTTTACCACAGGAGTAATAGCTAAGGCGACGATAACAATAAAAACCAGGAAAACTTCTTCCGAGAAAATCCGGCGGCCAAAGAACCATCGTTTAACCAGGGTCAGCAGAAGGGCATAACTCAAGGTAAAAAGAAAGACCACGACAAAATAGGCGATAGTACGGCTGATAAGACTATCCACCCCAAGCAGTCTGTACCGAAGCAGGGCAATGAGATACGCCGCCGGCAGGATTATGGCGCTCAACAATACAATTCTAAATGAGATTAAGGGCTGATCAACAAGCAGGTTGGGCAGCAGATAAAGCAGCAGATATGGGGCAAAAGTCAGCCAATAGGCCGTCAAGCTAAGTTTGACCTGGTTTTTGGCCGACGGGGAACGGAGATAGCGTATATCAATTAGATGCTTTGCAAACGAACCGACAATAATAATGGGCAGGCAAAGGTTACGAAAGCGCTCCAGACTGCCGAAAAAATCAATAGTAAATCCCGCAGTGTATAAGGCGCTGCCAATGGCGATAAGGGGCGGAAACAGATAAAATATAGGCGCCAAAAAAGGGCGCGCGCGGCAGATATCCCTTTCCCTGGGAAAGCGGCAGATGAAATGGGCGAGAGCGCCAAAGGCCAGCCAGTTGCTCAGGGTAATACCCAGAAAACTCAACGAAATAATTCGGGGGTCAAGCAGACCGAAATGAGAGGGCAGCGTTGTGGCAATGGTGGTGGCAAACGAGCAGAGCATGAAAAAGAAGAGGACGACCGGCTCTCCCGCCCCGGCCTTGAACAAGGCTATGAGGGCCAGAGAGAGAAAGAGGAAAATGAGCAGGAGATGCGGCCAGGCGATACTCAGATATTTCCACCAGCTCACCGGATGATATATGGGCGTCAGGGTAATTTCCCGGTCGTTACGCCGCACTACTATTGTGTTGCCAGACTCCTGCACCGCGCCATGAGATGAACCGGAAAGGAGTAAACCAAGCACCTCTGAATAGGAGCGGCCGCCGATCCCGACAATAAAATCGCCGCGCCGTACCGGATTGGGATGTTCGCTAACCTCGGACACATAAAGTCCCTGCTGAGTCTTGTCCACTTTAAAACCGGGAGAACCAAACCTGAAGGCCGCGAATGAGAATATAAAAACCGCCAGAAGGGGCACTGCCATAAGAACAGCAAAATACTTCCGCCGACCGGCATCCTTTAATAATTTCCCATGGTTGAACATAATACCAGCATAGCATTACGTTGCCCTGTTCGCAACATTCCCGCGGGGAATATCAGCCGGCTTCTTTTTTTGACAAAACTATTGCTGATGGACTCATAGTCAGCATGCTTGTCATGAAACGAAAAGTTACATCACTATTCTATCCAGGAGATACAGTCAGCGGGGCAGCATTTAATGGCCTCATCAACCTCCTTCACGGGATATGCGTCAAGCTCGACCACCTCTATATTACCAGCGTCATTCATTCTGAAAACCGCCGGACAAACCTCCACACAACCTTCACATTTTGAACACGTCCAGGTATCTATTTCAGGAACTTTCATGCTGCTTATCCTCAAATTATAATTTTAATCCCCCTGATCCGGCAAGATATCGGGGCATGAGTAGAAAACAACTTTCTGCTATCTCTGACGACTGTTGCACCATTGCATTTTTTCGTTTTTTTCTGCTTGCTAACCTAAAAGGCATTTCATAGAATAAAATAGCACACGGCGGAGAGGTCAAGCAATAACTGTCATATTGATAATTTCCGCTGCCAGATTTTTACTATCAGCATCACATTTTGGAGATAATGATGAAACAATCTATCACGCTGCAATCAAAACTTAATATAATTTTAGTCGCCTTCCTTATTCTGGGGCTGATAAACGCCGCTATTATTTTTTATGTAGTGACTCAACAGAAAGAGGCCGGCAGGGCCATTAATTTAGCCGGACGTCAGCGTATGCTTACCCAGAAACTGGCCAAAGAGGTCTTCATTGCCCACAGTATTGCAGGTCTCTCTCAGCAGACAGACAACCTGAATCTGGTACTTGCTGATATTAAAAAAACCGCCGCGCTTTTCGATATTACCCTGAACGGCCTTTTGCGGGGCAACAGTCAGCAGGGACTGGCCCCTGTCACCGACCCCGACACCCGCCGGAAGCTGCTTGAGGTCAAAAATATGTGGCAGAACTTCAACACGGCAATTCAGACATTTGTCAAATCAAAACCGGGCAGCGCCCCGTATAACAAAGCTATGACAACCATACAGCACAATAATATTCCATTGCTGAAAACCATGAATAAAGCGGTCGGATTATACGAAAAGAGCAGCAACCTGAACACCATTCTCTGGATTCAGGGGGGACTCTTAGGTATGGTATTGACAATTATCATTTTAGCCTGGATTTTTACCCGGCGTGAAATCGTTGTACCGCTGAATCAAGCCGGCAATACCCTGCGTACCAGTTCGGAAAGCCTCAACAGCCTCTCGGCGTCGGTAGCCAGCGCCGCCGGCAATATCGCAGATGAAGCATCAAACCAGGCAGCCGCCACCGAAGAATCAGCCGCCTCTCTTGAAGAAATAACCAGTATGACCCGCCAAAACGCCGAAAATACTACCGAGGCCAACGCGAAAATGAAGGCAACGCAAGAAGTCGCTGAAAAGGCCAGGGTTTTTATGGAGAATATGAATAAGGCCATGGATGATATTCGAGCCGCCAGTCGTGAGACCCAGGAGATTGTTAAAACTATCGACGAAATCGCCTTCCAGACCAACCTGCTTTCTTTGAACGCGGCGGTTGAAGCGGCCAGAGCAGGCGAAGCCGGAGCAGGTTTTGCGGTGGTTGCCGACGAGGTAAGAAATTTAGCCATACGATCTGCCAATTCGGCCGGAGAAACCTCTAAATTAATCGAAAACATCGTCCAGCGGATTCAAGGCGGCTCCGATATGGTACACCAGGCAACTGAAGCATTTAAAGAGGTGGCTGATGGAGCCGCTAAGGTGGCAGTTCTATTAGACGAAATAGCCCATGCCAACAGCGAACAATCTCTTGGAGTTGATCAAATCACCGTGGGGATCAATGAGATGGACAGTTCAACTCAAAAAAACGCCGCCACCTCCGAAGAAGCCTCGGCAACAGCGGCAGAAATGCAAAGCGAAGCAATCAAATTAAATCGGCTGGTAAACGAACTTATGCATATCGTTAACGGACAGGCTTAGATATCAAACCACCCCCTGATCCAGCATGGCATCGGCAGTCTTGACAAAGGCGGCTATATTGGCCCCGGCCATATAATTACCAGCCTGACCGTATTCCGCCGCCGCCTCCAGACAGGTGCGGTGAATCTCACTCATTATATGGCGCAGGCGGCCCTCCACCTCGTCTCGGGGCCATTTAAGGCGCATGGAATTCTGGGCCATCTCCAGCCCGGAGACTGCCACGCCGCCGGCATTAGCCGCCTTACCGGGGGCATAGAGCAGTTTATTGTCAATAAAAAGATCAATGGCCTCAGGGACGGTCGGCATATTGGCCCCTTCGGAAATCAAAAAGACCCCGTTGGCAATGAGATTAGAGGCGTCCCGCGCGTTTATCTCGTTCTGAGTAGCACAGGGCATGGCGCAGTGGGCCTTGTGATTCCAGAGAGGATTGTATTCAGCAGAGGCGTCAGCGGCGGTATAGACGACATCGGGCCAGGCCTCGGCGTACTCCCTGATCCGGCCGCGGCGCGTATTTTTTAATTCCTTGATAAACTCCAGTTTTTCCTGATTTATCCCCTCCTCATCAAAGACATAACCCGATGAATCGGACATAGTCAAAACCAGGCCGCCTAATTGGATAATCTTCTCAGCCGTATATTGGGCCACATTACCGGAACCGGAGAGCAGGCATGTCTTGCCCTCCAGCGAATCACCTCGGGTGGCCAGCATCTCGGCGGCAAAATAGACATTACCGTACCCTGTGGCCTCGGGCCGCACCAAACTGCCGCCCCAGCTGAGGCTCTTGCCGGTCAAGACCCCGGTAAACTCATTACGCAGGCGCTTATACATCCCGAAGAGATAACCAATCTCCCGGGCTCCAACGCCGATATCACCAGCCGGAATATCGGTATCAGGGCCGATATGACGTTGCAGCTCCATCATAAAACTCTGGCAGAAACGCATAACCTCATTATCAGATTTTCCCTTTGGATTAAAATCGGAGCCACCCTTGCCACCGCCCATGGCCAGGGTAGTCAGAGAATTTTTAAATACCTGCTCAAAAGCCAGAAACTTCATAATCCCAAGATTAACCGAAGGATGAAAACGCAAGCCTCCCTTATATGGCCCCAGAGCGCTGTTCATCTCCACCCGGAAACCGCGGTTGACCTGCACCTGCCCGGCGTCATCCTCCCAGGGAACCCGGAAGATAATAACCCGCTCCGGTTCAATCATCCGCTCCAGTATTGCCGCCTGCCGGTAATGAGGATTACGTTCCAGAACCGGCAGCACCGAACTCAAGACCTCGCGCACCGCCTGTTTAAATTCATCCTGATCCGGATCACGACTATCTATTAAGGCCATTATTTTGTCCATTTTCCCTCCCTGGTGTAATGTATCACGATACCCTCGCCGCTGGTGCCGTCAACCTTGACAACCACCGGCTCCTTAAAACTTATATGCCTGACCTTGCCCTCCAGGCTGCCCCCCTGCCCCGCCAGCCACTCCTGATCCAGGCGGTCCGGCGAGCCGTCCCGAAGACTGACACTGAGATATGGAATACCGAGAGAGGTTATATTATGAAAAAAATGAGTCCCCTGGGAGGGATCAACCCGCAACCGGCCGCCGGTAATCTCTACAATGGCCCCTGCCCCGGAGATGTCCTCCCAGCGTACCGGGATACCCATGCGACTGTCCGCCGAACCCCAGCGGCCGGGGCCGATAAGAAGATAGGGCCGTTTCTGACCAGTCAGACGACTGTTTAACCGGCTGATATCCCCGGCTATACGCCAGGTTTCAGAGACCTCGAAATTAGCCTGTTCCACCAGCACCAGATCCCTGACCCGTACCACTCCATACCCCAGACTGGCTTGAGAGTGACAGAAGGCGGCCTGACGCTCCGCCGCGCTTATCTCCACCTCCAGGGCAGTCCGGCCCACAGCCATGGGCCGAATCTGGAGAAGGTAAAATACCGGATCAACACCCTCCTCCCCCAAATCAACGGCAAATTCCACCTCCACCGGGCACCCCATTCCTTCACTGCCCAGCTCCAGCATCTTCCGGATTATCCCGGCCAGGGGATAAGTATTATATTTTAACACCGGAGCAAATGTCAACACCCTGACTCCCGGCCCGGCACTGTCCCTGATCCGGTGTTCATCCCTGATATACACACTGCTCAGAAGGGGCAGGGGGCTGTGAACGGTATCCAGCTGACTTAAAGGCATTCTGCGCACCAGAGCGGCCGGCCGGCCGGCCGCCGATACGGCGGCTTTAAGGTCAAGAACACAGGCCTCACGCTGAGCGTTTCGCAGAGTATCATCGACACTGGCGAACTGCGGCAGAATCCGCGGCCAGGCGGGGGAAAAACGAAGACAGCTGCCACCCTCAACCACGGTATGACCAAGCCCCAGGGCCACGCTTACCACCCCGTCTGTCGGCCGCATATGAGAGACGGGATAATAATTATGGGACTGGGCCACCCCGGAGATGGCCGGATAGAACCAGCCCCCATAATCACGGCCCGCCACCTGCTGAATAACAACTGCCATACTGTCCTGCCTGCTCTGACCAATGAGACGGGAAAACTTACGAGGCCCGGAAAAATAGGTGGACGCGTAAACCAACTTCACGGCCTCAATCAGCCGCGCCAGCCTGGTATCAAAATCAGACTCATTATTGGCCAGCATGCAGGTGCGGTACAACCCGGCATAAGGCCGGTATTTGACATCCTCCATGATACTGGAAGAACGTACCGCAAGGGGCCAGGTTACCTTCTCCAAATAGGCGGCCAGCTGCTTCCGCAGCCAGTCAGGAAGCACGGCGGCAAGAAAACGCCGACTGATAATGTCGTTCTTGCCGCCGGAGAGATAAAATAGTTTATTGCGGCTCACAAAGTCCTTAAAACCGTCATCGCCAACGACACAGGTCTGCGGGATGGTAATTTTGCCTTTAAAGTCAGTGAGGAGATGACGATGGCGTCGTAAAAGAGCGGCCCAGAAGGCTATTCCGGTGGCCTTGCCACCCATTGATCCCTGGCCGATCTTAACAAAATCGTTAATCTGAGGTTCAAAGTCCAGGGGCTCAAAAGCCGAAACAACCCCAAACTGCCGCCATTTGCGAAAGGCGCGAATCATAGTGTAGAGATAATGACGCATCTCCGCTTCACCGCCAAAATCAGCCGGCCTCATGGCACCGAGCCGAAGCGCCAGACCAATTTCGGAACGAGCCATGAGCCAGGTGGAGAAATGATTACGGGCCGCATGATAGAGCAGAGAGGCAGCCGGTACATCCCGCAGACAGCGTTCAAACTCATGAAACCCTGCCGCCCGCCCCACCTCACTACCATCGGGAAGACGAAAAACGAAGGGACCGAAA
The DNA here is from genome assembly GCA_048820955.1 of Desulfobacterota bacterium M19. GTDB lineage: Bacteria > Desulfobacterota > Desulfobulbia > Desulfobulbales > VMSU01 > JAADIV01. The sequence goes on from JBMERE010000003.1 coordinate 8,713, forward strand.
CCCAGATTGTTGACCAGGAACTGCTCCATCTCCCCAGCCAGATCATCATGGTTTTTGTCCAGGAAGGCGGCCGAAAATTTTGCGGCAGCCCGACTGTTGGCAGGCTCTGAACTCATAAGGAGCAGAGCCATATCGGGACGGGCGGTCCGAATTTTACGCAGGAAACGGCTGCCGGCCTCATCATCCATATGCCCGCCTCTCGGGAAGCGGGTATCTGAGATAACAGCAAAGACAAAGGGCCGATAACGCTCATAGAGGGCAACCGCCGCCTCGTAGCTGGCAGCCGTCAATATCTTGGGGCGGGCCCGCATTTTCAGCAGCCGGTGTTCCTCATTCAGCCCCTCATCAAGTACCGCCTGGGTCTGCCGCACCACGGCGTTATAGAGAATAGGCAGAAAAGTAGAGATATAGTCAGGGGAATCCTCCACCAGAATGATTACCCTGACCCCGGCCTCGGCGGTATCATGATCGGCATTAGCCTTATCTTCAAGATTTTTGATCAGAGCGAAAAGAAGCCCGGCATCCCCAGACCATATATAGAGATAGTCTATATCGCAGGGCTTGATTAATCCCCGGCAATTACAGACCTGAGCCATATGGCCGGCCAGCAGCACCACCGGCAGATCAGGATGAGACTCCTTTATCCGGCAGCTCAGAGCAAAGGCATCCATGGCCCCTACAAAGGGCATGGTTAAAATCAAATCAAAAGACCGCCGCCCTAACATTTCAAGGGCCTCGTCAAGGGATGAGGCCCGGCGCAGACGAGGCGGGGCGCTCAAATTCAGGCCATGATATTCATTGATTATCCGGCGGGGCAGACTGCCGTCCTGCTCAAGAACAAAGGCGTCATAGGGGCTTGAGATAAGCAGTATCTCACGAATCTTATGCGGCATAAGCTCGTAGAACAGGCTTACATCATCATCAAATTCACGCACCAGTTTTTCAGGAGAGAGCATCGACATAGGCATACCATAACTTATATTCCAGCAAAGACCCCTGTTATTCACCAGAAGGCCCAGAGCAAGAGCAAATAGCCGGAATAACAGGACTTTTTATTTTTTAAAAATTCATAAAAAAAAAATTGCCTTGGACTATAGACCAGTGTTTAAACTAAAGACTAAGGAGACAGCAGTTAAGAATTACAAGAAAAATCAACTAAAGGAGGCAGACTATGAAAAGGTTCATGATTCCTACGACGGCTCATTGCGGCGAGGGGCACACGCCCTTGTCCCGGGTACGACACTAAACTGCCCATAACTTGTAATCTACAAGAATATCAGGTTTCTTTCTGCAAGTGAACATCTAACTTTCTTTTTCCCCTGAATTTTTGATACAATAACAAACAAACGAGAGTCTCCGCGCGCGGAGGCATCAGGTACTACAAATTTCCAAACTCAACAAGGAGAAGATCATGAAAAAAATCCTATCAAACTGGGCCTTGCTTATGGCAATCGCGTTCACCTCCGTACCCGCCCTGACTGCAGGCGCAGCCGAACCTCCCGCGCCCCAGGGGCAGGGGATGATGCGGCAGATGATGCAGAAACAGCAGACTGCCGGAGGCATGATGAACCGGAAGGCTATGATGAAGAACAATGGTATGATGAGTAGAGGTATGATGGGCAAAAAAATGATGGGCAAAGGTATGATGCCCATGATGATGAACGGCTGCCGGATGAGCCCCATGATGATGGAGGGCGGTATGATGAGCATGATGCCCATGATGAGAGAGGAAATGATGAGCAGGGGCATGATGCCCATGATGGGCTACAATCCGGCCATGGCTGGTAACTACCTCAAAAAATATAAAAAATTTCAAAAATTCTTCAATGAGACCCGCAACCTGCGCAAAAAATTAAACGACCTGCAGTTCGAGTATGGCGAAGCCCGCTGGAACCCGGATACCACCCTGGGCGAATTACAGCGGATGCGGATGCGCTTAAATAAACTGCGGCAGAAAATCTATGCCAGAAGACCACAATGAAATTCAAAAGCTTAACCACCTCCATACTGTTTATAGCCCTGACCCTTTCCTTCAACGCCCATGCGGCAGAAAAGGAAGGGGGGGGGCAGGATTCCGCCCTCAGCAGCCTCATCAGTACAGCCCTGGCCCGGAATCCAGCCCTCTTGAGCGCCAGGGCCCGCTGGCAGATGTTCAGAGCCCGAATTATTCCTGCCGCCTCCCTTGACGATCCTTTATTGTCCGTCGCCTTGAACAATTATCCTGTTGATAAATTCCGGGCTGACGAGACCCCCATGACCGGCAAGGTCATAAAATTGAGCCAGAAATTTCCATTTCCCGGAAAACTGACAGCCAGGGAGGACGCGGCCCGGCAACTGGCTCTCTGGTACAGAGGGGTATATGAGGATCAGCGGCTGTCCTTAAGCCGCCGGGTTAAGGACACCTGGTATAAACTGTATTTTCTTAATAAATCCATTGAGATTACCCGTAAAAAAGCGGCTCTTATCAAGGATTTCATCAAACTGACGGAGACCAATTACGCGGTCGGCCGCGGACTGCAGCAGGATGTTCTGAAAGCCCAGGTTGAGCATTCCAGACTCACCGACCAGCTCCTGCAGCTTAGCCAGAAACGCCAAACCAGCCTGGCCCGCCTTAATACCCTGATCAATCAGGCTCCGGATCATAAACTGCCAGTCCCCACGACGCTGAAAGATCAGCCCATGACCATGAGTGCCGCCGAGCTCCAGCGACAGGCTCTTAAAAAAAGACCGCTGTTCACCGCCTATAAGGCCTTGATGGCCAGTTATCAGGCCAAAATAAATCTGGCCCGCCTCAATTACCGGCCGGATTTCAAGGCCGGAGTGGCCTACACCTTCCGGGAACCCATCGGCACTGTCTCCAACGGCACGGACTTTGCGGCTGTTGAGATAGGAATGAATATTCCCCTGTACCGGGCCAAGCGGGATGCCGCCCTCTCCGGGGCGGAAGCCGGTCTGCGTCTGGTGCGCCGTCAATACGAAAAATTCAGGAATCAGACCGCCTTTGAAATTCACGATGCTCTTAACGACATGAAAAAGAATCAACGCCAGGCAACACTGTACAGGACTGGCATAATTCCCCAGGCCAACCAGAGTTTTGAGGCCTCTATGGGGGCCTATCAGGAGGGTAAAGTTTCATTCCTCACCCTCCTGGATAATCTCATGACCCTGTATCGTTATGAGATTGATTATTACCGGGCCGCCAGCGACACCGCGCACGATTCTGCCAGGCTGGAGGCCGCCAGCGGTGTAAATTCGTTGTAATCCGACAGGGCCCCCCCTGCCATAAAACCATATTCCCCATTTCCCATACAGGGCACTAAGGATAGAACTATGCCAACTATTAACAGATACCGTTTAGCCGCCTTTTTCTGCGCCTTTATTATTGTTTTCACCGGCGTACTGCCCCCCTCTTTTCAGCCGCCAGAGGTTCAGGCCGCCGAGAAAAAACAGCAGAAATACACCTGCAGCATGCATCCCTTTATTATTGAAGATCACCCCGGTAACTGCCCCATCTGCGGTATGAAACTCGTACCGGTCAAGAACCGGATCGCCGTACCGCCCGCCGCTAAAAAAAGCAAAAAAAAGAGTGAACGAAAAATCAAATACTGGAAGGCTCCCATGGATCCCACCTACATCCGCGACAGCCCCGGCAAATCGCCCATGGGTATGGACCTGGTACCAGTCTACGAGGATGAAGCACAGAGCGGCTCGACAATCAGTATTGATCCGGTGACCATCCAGAATATGGGGATTCGTACGGTTCAGGTCAAGAGACGTAACCTGAGTCACATCATTCATACCGTGGGTCTGGTACGCTATGAAGAACCTCTTCAATACATCATCAACACCAAAATCTCCGGCTGGATAGAGAAACTCTATGCTAACCAGAAGGGCCAGAAGATAAAAAAAGGTGAACCGTTATTAAAGATTTACAGCCCGGAATTAGTGAGTACCCAGCAGGAGTTTCTCTTAGCCCTGCACAATAAAAAGGCTCTGGCCAACAATTCCTTTCCTGTAATTGCCCAGGGCGCCAGACAGCTATTAGAGGCGGCCCGCCGCCGCCTGGAGCTCTGGGATATCTCAAAACAACAGATAGAGGCTCTGGAAAAAAACCAGAAGGTACAGAAAACCATCACTATCTATTCGCCTTACAGCGGCATAATCACCCGTAAGGACGTCAACGAAGGTACATATGCCAGGGCAGGTACCGAGCTGCTGGCCATATCCGACATCTCCAGGGTATGGATAAACGCCGATATATACGAATCCGATCTTCCCTGGGTAAAAACAGGACTGAAAGCCACTGTTACCCTGCCTTTTGCCGACAGCCGCAAACTATACGGCAGATTAACTTTTCTCTACCCCTATATGGAGGCCAAGACCCGGACAATGAAGGCCCGGCTGGAATTTAACAATCCCGGTCTGATCCTGAAACCGGATATGTATGTCAACGTCCAGATCATGACCCGCCCTCTGCGTAATGTCCTGACCATCCCGGAAAACGCAGTTCTCAACTCCGGAGACAGCAAGACTGTTTTCGTCGATCTGGGCAAGGGCAAATTTGAACCCCGCCAGATCAAGACCGGATTAGCCGGCCAGAACGGGCTGGTACAGGTTCGCCAGGGGCTTCTCGAAAATGAATGGGTAGTCACCTCCGCCCAGTTCATGCTTGATTCAGAGAGCAACCTCCGGGCCGCGGTACAGAGTATGCTGGAGGTCAACAAAAAGAAGATGAAAATGCCAGCCGCTCCCAAGGTCGACAAAAAAGCAAAAAAAGAAAATCTTAAAGATCTCTTTTAAGGGAGCCCGCCATGCTTGAAAAAATTATCAACGCCTCTATCCGTAACAAATTCATGGTGCTCCTGCTGACCACCTTTATCATTGCCGCCGGCATTTACGCCATGCGCAACATACCCCTGGACGCCATCCCGGATCTCTCCGATGTCCAGGTTATTATCCTGACCAAATATCCCGGCCAGGCCCCCCAGGTGGTGGAGGATCAGGTAACCTATCCGCTCACCACCCAGATGATGGCAGTACCCTACGCCAAGGTAGTACGGGGCTACTCATTTTTCGGGCTCTCCTTTGTCTATATCATCTTCAAGGACGGCACCGATCTCTACTGGGCCCGTTCCAGGGTGCTGGAATACCTTAACTCCGCCGCCCATCTGCTGCCCAAGGGGGTAAGTCCCAGTCTCGGACCTGACGCCACCGGTGTCGGCTGGGTCTATGAATATGTCCTCCAGAGCAAAAATCATGATCTTCAGCAGTTACGATCCATTCAGGACTGGTATATGCGTTACGGCTTAACCGGCGTCAAAGGCGTCGCTGAGGTAGCGAGCATAGGTGGTTATGTCAAACAATATCAAGTGGTGATAAATCCCGACCGGCTGCTGGCCTATCATATCACCATCGCCCAGATAAAAAAGGCCATCCAGCGCAGTAACAACGATGTCGGCGGCCGGCTGGTAGAGATGGCCGAGACCGAATTCATGGTGCGGGGTCTGGGGTATTTCAAGTCAAAGAAGGACATTGAGGAGGTGGTGGTGGGTACCGACAAAAACGGCACCCCCATCCTCCTGAAAGATCTGGCCCAGGTGCGGATAGGCCCTGAACTGCGGCGCGGCCTGGCTGATCTCAACGGCCAGGGAGAAGCCGTGGGCGGCGTAATTATCATGCGTTACGGCGGCAATGCCCTCAAAACCATTGAACGGGTCAAGAAAAAACTGGCTGAATTAAAAATGGGGCTGCCGGCCGGCGTTACCATTAAAACGGTCTATGACCGTTCCGGGCTCATTGACCGGGCGGTGGATACCCTGCGCAGTAAGCTCATCGAGGAGAGTATCGTGGTGGCGGTAGTAACGGCGATATTTCTCTTTCACCTGCCCAGCGCTCTTGTAGCCATCATAACCCTGCCCATTGCCATCCTCATCGCCTTTATTATCATGTACGCTCAGGGGATTAACGCCAATATCATGAGCCTGGGGGGTATCGCCATTGCCATTGGGGCCATGATTGATGCCGCCATTATCATGATTGAAAATGCCCATAAACATATTGAACACAACAAGGGTAAAAAACCCCATTGGCAGGTAATCCGGGAGGCAGCGGTAGAGGTTGGCCCCAGTCTCTTTTATTCCCTCCTTGTCATTACCGTCTCTTTCTTCCCGGTCTTCACGCTGGGCGGTCAGTCGGGCCGGATGTTCAAGCCCCTGGCCTTTACCAAGACCTATGCCATGGGAGCAGCCGCCTTTCTATCCATTACCCTGATCCCGGTACTCATGGGCCTTTTTATCCGGGGTAAAATCAGGCCGGAAGAGAAGAACCCCATCAACCGCCTGCTGGCCTTCATCTACCTGCCGGTGGTTGATATAGTCCTTAAATGGCGCAAGACTACTATCCTGATTGCTGTTTTGATTACCATCTCCGCCGCCTGGCCCCTGAGCAAATTAGGATCGGAGTTCATGCCGCCCTTAAATGAGGGGGATCTGCTCTATATGCCCACCACCCTGCCTGGTATCTCCATAACCAAGGCAAAAGAACTTTTACAGCAGACCGACCGTATTATCGCCTCATTTCCAGAGGTTAAATCGGTATTCGGCAAAGCGGGCCGGGCTGATACCGCTACCGATCCGGCGCCTCTGAGCATGATGGAGACCACTATACAGCTGAAGCCGGAGAGCGCCTGGCCCCATCATAAAGTCAAACGTTTTTACGAAAACTGGCCGGCCTGGGCCCAATGGCTGCCCCGGAAAATACTGCCGGACATGGTACCAATAAGCATGGAAAAACTAACCGAGCAGTTAAACAATGCCATCCAGTTTCCGGGGCTAACCAACGCCTGGACCATGCCCATCAAGACCAGAATTGATATGCTCTCCACCGGCATAAAGACCCCGGTGGGTATCAAGATTATGGGTAATGATCTTAAGGTATTGAGCCGCTTAGGCAAAAAAATAGAGTCTGTTATCCGTAATGTACCGGGAACCCTGAGCGCCTATTCGGAAAGGGTAATGGGCGGCAATTATCTCGACTACGAGATTAACCGCCGGGCCGTGGCCCGTTACGGGCTGACGGTGGGGGATGTCCAGGACATTATCCAGTCCGCCATTGGCGGCATGAACGTGACCCAGACCGTGGAGGGCCTGGCCCGTTACCCGGTGAATATCCGTTATGAACGGGGATTCCGGGACAGTTTATCAAAACTGCGCCGGGTGCTGGTGCCTCTGCCCAGCGGCAAGCATATTCCCATCTCTCTCGTAGCCAAAATCCGTATCCACAAGGGCCCGCCAGGTATCAAGAGTGAAAACGCCCGCCGTACCGCCTGGATATACGTCGACATCAAGGGCGTCGATATAGGCACCTATGTCAAGAGGGCTCAGGCCGCTGTCCGCGAGAAAATAAAGATGCCGGCCGGTTATTCCCTGGTCTGGAGCGGCCAGTATGAGTATATGCAGGCCGCCAGGGCCAAGCTGCTGCTGGTGGTACCCTTCACTCTGCTGATAATATTCATTATTATCTATCTCAGTACCAAATCGCTCATTAAAACCGGTATCATCTTTATAGCTCTACCACTCTCACTTGTGGGCTGCTTCTGGTATCTGTATTACCTGGGATATAACACCTCGGTGGCCGTCTGGGTGGGGGTTATCGCCCTGGGCGGCATCTCGGCCGAAACCGGAATTATAATGCTGCTCTATCTTGATCTGGCCTATAAACTCTGGCAGGATCATAACCGGATGGCCACCCGCGGCGATTTGATCCAGGCTATACATCATGGGGCGGTAAAAAGAATTCGTCCTAAAATAATGACCATTTCCGTCATTATTGCCGGCCTTCTGCCCATTATGTGGAGCCACGGAGCCGGAGCCGATGTCATGAAGCGTATCGCCGCTCCCATGATCGGCGGAGTCGTTACCTCCGGACTCATGGAGCTTCTGGTCTTCCCGGTAATCTTTTTTATCTGGCGGCAGCGCGGCCTGGTGAAGAGCTTAAGCCCCACCCTGCGGGTTTTGATTGAAGAGTAATTCAGGCATTGAACCCGGTAGTGTAAAGGCCTGGCCCCCCACCCGAGGGGGCTCAGGCCTGGTTGAGTGCCTTTGATACTACCGCGGCAAGATCCACAAAGCGGTATGGTTTTACCAGAGTACCGCAAAAACCATATTTCTGGTAAGAGGCCATTACAGGATCAGTGGAATAACCACTGGATACAATCACTCTGGCCTGAGGATTGATGGCCAGAATCTCATGAACCGCCTCTTTCCCTCCCATACCGCCGGGGATGGTCAGATCCATAATTGCCAGCTCTATCGGAGTACCGCTGTTCATGGCTTCCTGATAGAGGCGGACGGCCTCCTGTCCCTCTTCGGCAAGCACAACCTCATGCCCCATTTGAATAATCATAGCCTGGGTCATGCTCCTGATAGGTTCTTCATCATCCATAATCATAATCTTCGATTTCCCGGCGGCATGACCTGTTTTTTCTACCTTTTTGTCGACCATGCAACTCTGAGCCGCGGCGGGTAGAAAAATCATAAAGGTTGTGCCACGTCCCGGCGTAGATTCCACTGCAATATGCCCTCCATGTTTATTTACAATTGAATGAGTAATGGCCAGACCAAGCCCGCTTCCCTGCCGCTTGGTTGAGATATACGGGTCAAAAATTTTATCAATCATATTGGCGGGAATACCAATACCGTTATCTTTGATGATCATTTTGACATATTTTTTCCCCTTTTGCAGAAACTTACCTGACAAGCCGGGCGCCTTAACGTTTTCACATGATACCTCAACAAGCCCGCCACCCGGCATGGCCTGACTGGCATTCAGAATAATATTCTGTACTACCTGACAGATCTGCCCCTTGTCAATATCAACAAGCCAGAGATCCGCGGGGAAGTTATACCTGCAGGCAACCTTGGTACCGCGCAGGATAAAGTCGGCCGATTCCTGAACCACATCCATCAGGGACGCGGTTTCTCTGACCGGTTCACCACCTTTGGCAAAGGTCAACAATTGCTGGGTCAGATTCCTGGCTCGATAGGAGGCAGCTTTCGCCTCTTCAAGCAGAATCCTGGTTTTAGAAGTAAGCTGATCATCAAAGAGTGACAACTCGATATTACCTAAAACGGCGGCCAGAATATTATTAAAATCATGGGCAATACCACCGGCAAGCACACCGATGGACTCAAGCTTTTTCACCTTGGTTAATTCCTGCTCCATACGGAGCTGATCAGTGATATCTCTGAAAACCAGAACAACGCCGATGATTTCACTGTTTTTATCCCTGATCGGCGCACCGCTGTCGGCAATACTTATCTCCTGACCATTTCTGGCGATCAAGGCGGTATGATTCGCCAGGCCAACAATTGAGCCGGTGGCAATAACTTTATCCACCGGATTCTCACATTGCTCCCCGGTTACTTCACTGACAATATTAAATACTTCCGCTAAAGGCCGCCCCCTTGCCTCCTCGTTACGCCAGCCAGTCAGTTTTTCCGCCACTTTATTAATAAGGACAATACGACCGTGCGTATCAGTGGTAATGACACCGTCTCCAATACTGCGCAAGGTGACAGCCAGGCGCTCTTTCTCTTCAGACAATGCCATTTCCGAAAGTTTGCGCCTGGTTATATTGGTGGCAATTTCCATCCGCACGTAACGTCCATCCGGCCAGCGGATAGCCTGATCACGGCATTCATACCATTCACCATCAATGGTGTTCTGAAACTCCCACACCACAACACTTAAAGGCTCACCCTCGTCATTCAACAGCCTTGAGTTAGTACAGAATTCACAGGGGCCCTGCTGACCGGCCTGAAGAGCCTGCCAACAGGTCTTACCAACAATATCCCCCCAGATTTTCCGGCCATATTCATTAATAAACAACAGCTCGTATGTCTCTATATCCGCCACATAAACCAGAGAATCAAGGTTATTGACCAGAGCTCGAAAACGTTCCTCACTGCTTTGTAACTCATTCGTCCGTTCCCACACCCGCAGTTCCAGTTTATCCCTGGAATTCTCAAGTTCAGTTGTGACCCCCAGTATGATTCTACGGGCAAAAACGATAACCATGAGGCTCAACACCGAAAAAGAAAAGGCTATAACCAGTAACCGCTCCCAGAAATGGCGTTCCCTGTACGAAGAATCTTCGTTTAATAAGACTCTCAGCAAACCTGTTTTATCAGTCCCCGGTAAAAGAGCAATAGAGGTTGACTGCTGACGCTTAACTGAATTACGGGTCAGAATACCATTCAGCACCAGATATTCTTTGCCCTTATAACTTAAATGCAGGGCCGCGTGATGTTCTTTAGAAAAATGATTGAACTCAGCCATGGTAGATTCGGTTAAATAACGCCCCACCACGAGAAAACCGATGGGCCCGTAATTCCCCGCGATACGTTTTAGAGACAATAAGGCCAGATTACCCCTATAAACCATGGCCGCCGGATAAATCGAATCGCTTTTAAGATTGGCCAGCATGGGACTTATATCATCCCTGTCCCCGAACTCCCCGGGGTTCTCGGCGCAGGCCAGCAGAGCCCCCCTGGTATCATAAACATTAATAAAATCAATAGCTTTATGAACCGTAAAGGGAACTATTTTATCAAGAAGATGGTTGACCGCTCCCTGAGCGACATTATCAACGAAGGACCAGTTGTTGGAGAGAAAGTCAACCAATTCCATATTATCGGCCTGGATGGCCCGCAGCCGATTTTGCACCTCATGCTCAAGCTGGTGAGTCGTCTGAACTGCGGAAGACTGAAAAAAAGTGTATTGCAGATAAGAGATATAGGCAATGACCCCAAGACAGAAAACAACAACCAGAATCGTAGGACCCAGGAGCTTTATACGTAGTCTATTCATGAGGTTAATGGGCGATTAACTATTGTTGTTCTTTTTTTGCCTGCCTGATAATCACCCGGACAGCATCATAGAAACTGTCGGGTCGAACAACAAAACCATCTGCCGGCAGCCCACGGAGAAGAGCGGCGGGAACGGTCGGCAGAATCTGCTGGATTTTCTGCTGAACAGCAAGCGGCAGCGAGGGATTAGCGACAATAGCAAGATTGGGAATAGCCGAGGGCGGAGAAATTATCTTGAAAATATCGCCATGTTTTCTGATGGCCTTTGCCAGATTAAAATCCCAGGTCGCTCCCGCGTCAACGCTGCCGGCAGCAATGGCATCGGTAACCCGCGGATGGCTCCCTAAAAAATAGACCTTGCTGAAAAAACGCTCCGGGATAATTCCTTGACGCCGCATAAGGGCGTTCGGGTATTGGTAGCCGCTGGTGGAGTTACGATCGACAAAGGCAAAAATCTTACCCCTGAGATCTGACAGACTGTTTAAGTCATGCCGTTTCTTTAAGGCGACGATATAACCGTGGTAGACATCAACCAGCTTTGTTTTATCCTGATTCCATTTTAATTCAGTGAGCAGGAGGCGCAGATCGGGGTTTTTATTTTTAGCCTCAACATAAGGCACCGGCCCCAGCCCGGCCACCTGTACCCGACCCGAGGCAACCATATTAATCATTTGTTCATAGGTCTCGGCGCCGATGAAATCAAACTTGCAGCCCACCTGTTTACCAAGCCAGACCAGCATGGGTTTATACAGACCACGGATCTCATCAACAGTCTGTCCCTTTTGATAGGGGGGGATACCGAAATGATATTGGGGGAGTACAGAAGCCTTTTGAGCTGACGCTTTGCTGAAAGGGCAGAAAACAGTAATAGACAAGAGGATAAGAATTAAGAACAATCGGGTGAAATTTTTATTCATCATGGCATCCATCAGCGACTCCTCGGTATGTCATCTTTGCTCATAAAGTTATTGCGCTGAACGACAGTACTAATGCTGCGGTTAGTTCTCACATTCATACTTTCAGCCTGTTCTTCCTCTGAAAAATTGTACTAAATATTTGGCATATCATCAATTTAATTTTACTGATTATCATTATTAACGAGCAGTGTTCCAAGCCCCTTTAACTTAGTTGTTTACTTGATATTATATTTATGACAGAATCAAAATAATAACGCAGCTACCTGAGATAGTATTGACACATACCGGCCTCAACACCTCTCTATACAAGGAAAGAGGTGTACGAATTGCGAAGACAGGCCGAATTAAATTGGAACAGGTGGCCGAATAACTTTGGAATGGGTGGCCGAATTCATTGGAATACGCAGCTGAAGAACGTGAACTTCCCTTGCGTAGCCGCGCCATTTACCATTTGACAGTCAGTATTACCTTGGTTATACTTATAGCATAAGCAATATCTAATATGTCTATCGTCTCAAGAACATATGGCCAATGAGTTCGCATAACATATTGAATTTACGAAAAGCATTTGACATTGCCAAAAATATTGGAAAGTGCGGATATGCCCACTCATATTTTCAATTGTACAAATGCTTGGAATTATGACACTTAAAATTCCACTCATTATTAGGAAACAGGAGGTGCATCCTATGAAAACCGCCATTTCAATCCCTGACGAATTATTTATAGCTGCAGATAATTATGCAAAAGATCTCGGAGTTTCCCGAAGTCATTTATACGCAAACGCAGTCGCTAAATTTCTTGAACAGCGATCAGCAAACCACATCACCCAACAACTCAACGATGTTTATTCAGCTGAGCCTTCAACGCTAAATAAAACTCTTTCAGTAATGCAATTAAATTCAATGGCTAAAGAAGAATGGTAATAAAACGTGGGGAAATCTGGTGGGCCGAATTGCACGAACCAGTTGACTCTGAGCCTGGTTACAAACGACCACTGCTCATAGTCCAAGCAAACGAATTCAATAACAGCAATATTAACACTATAATTGCAGTTGCTATAACCACAAATGTGCGTTTAGCAGGAGCCCCTGGCAACGTTTTGCTTTCTATAAAACAATCAAAATTGCCTAAGGAAAGTGTCATTAATGTTTCACAGATAGTCACCATTGATAAATTGTTTTTAACAAAGAAAATCCACTCAATTTCCAATAAAATTATGGGAATCGTTGAAGAGGGTATGAAATTAGTATTAAAGCTATAGAGACTACCAATATACAAATAAGTTCGTGAATACAGACAAAAGCGCCAACAAGGCGCTTCAAGGGACTGGTAACTCGTCGGCGAAGTTTCAATTTTCGTGCAGATTTAAGTTCATAGCCGTAAATAAAGCTAATCAATAGATTCACGGCCAGCCCCTGAGCTTGATCGTTGGGCCTTAACTACGAAACAGCAAAATAAGTTACATATACTTCGATGAATTTACTTATTCAAATAATTCCTTCCGCAATATTCATAACCTTCTGTGCGCTACCAGCTTGGTTAGTCTTTAAGCTTTATGATAAAAAAATCGATACCAAGAAGTCTCCATTAAATATAGATTTGCTTCGGAGTCCAGGGGAGTCGTTACAAGAACAAATTGATGATATAAATCGTGATATTTCGCTTAACCTATTGATTATACCGATAATACCGGTGTTTATCTATTCAGTAGCATTGTCAAATTATTTTTTTTCTACAAGTAAAACCTCACTATTTCAAATAATATCATATTCCATATTTATTATTTTGAGCACAATATATTTTTGCCATTCAATTTATAAATTATTAAATAAAAAAAACTTATTGAGGCTTGGCCTGGAATGTGAAGTTGCAGTTGGTCAAGATCTGCAAAATTTAATACGGTACAAATTTAAGGTTTACAACGATTTTCAGACAGAAAATTTTAATATAGATCATATAGTAATTGGACCAACAGGAGTATTTGCCATTGAGACCAAGGGAAGGTCAAAATTTGCAAAGCATGAAAATAATAATTGGAAATTGGAATTTGATGGGCAAAAATTAATATTCCCTGGTTGGATTGAAGCGAAGCCCGTTGAACAGGCATTAAGGCAAGCAGACTGGTTAAAAAACTGGCTGCGAAAAGCAACGGCAGAAAATGTTAATGTCAAACCTGTACTTGCTATCCCAGGCTGGTATATTACGCGAAAAGCAAAAAGCAATCTTCTAATATATAATGGGAAAAATTCTACATTTTTAGCCAATGGAGATGTGGTACTATCAGATAAACAAATACAAACCATTTCTTTTCAGATAGAAAAAGAATGTAGAAATATCTCAGCAAAATCATACAAAAAAATATCCCAGCCAGTCAATTAACCTGCCCCGCACTCGCAGGCGAACAATACCGAGGAGCCCTGTGCGGGAAAATCGCACGCAGGGATCTATGAGAGGGCAGTCGGGTAACTCTGGCTGGTCTATCTCAATAACTGCGCAAAAAAAACCACGATGCAGAAAATTATACACCGTGGCATTCTGTTTTGAAGTAAATTAGCCTATGGTCTGCCCTAATCCAGCACCTCGTAAAATTGCTTCGTCAGGGCCTCTGCCGGTACAACATTCAGCAAGTTTGCCGTTGATCGCTACAGCAGGTACTGTGCGAACATTCAACTTTCTTGCTCTTGTGGCTCCATTAATATCATTCATGTCAACTACTTCAACATCACATGAAGAACAAGATAAACGGTTAACCATTTCAATTGTTTCCTTGCAGAGAGGGCACCCTGCGCTAAATACTTCTATTTTTCTGGTAGTCATTTTATACACCTCCTTTGTTTGGATTTGACTGGATAACATCTAATGGTTTTATTGCATGTCAGCGGCGCCTTTCCGAGGCCAAGCATTCCATATTGATGTTATAAGTAAGATAGTTGCTCCTCCATACACTAACCAGTTAGAATCAATATAAAATTTTCCAGTTACGATTAATACAGATGCAAAAAAACCAACATATAAAGGCCCATACCCATGCCTATATTTTGCCTTGTATCCAAATATTGAAATAGTGACCAATAAAAAAAATACTGTAATTGGCAGGAGATATATGTCGCCAATTAAAAAGTTTAGCCCGACCGAGCTTAAAACACCCGCATAAGCAGGCCAGCAGGCTGGTCATGTCAATCTTGGCAACAAAGCAACGCCAATACCAGGCAGCACAGATAGTATTTTTCTTAAATTCATTTCACGCCTCATTTTTACTCGTAATCGTTTTTAATATTGGGCATTTTTTTATTGTTCCCATACCTGGACAGGCTTTGACTAATTTATCCAAAGAGGATTTAATTATTTTCAAATCAGTAATTTTCCCCTCAATGTCAGCTATTTTCTTTTGGGTTTTATTTTTTATCTCTGCGCAGGTAATATTAGGGGAGTCTCGTAGTATCAAAAGTTCCTTGATTTCCTTTAGCGAAAAACCAAGTTCTTTTGCACGAACTACAAATAACAACTGGTTAATAATATCTGGGGAATAAATCCGATAACCTGAATCATTACGGGATGGTGTGTTTATGAGACCCTGTTTTTCATAAAACCGAACAGCCTCAACACTTATCCCTGCTTGTTTTGCAACCACACCAATTTTCATGTAAAAAACCCTCTGTAAGAAAAAAAGACTTTTTGTTGTTAATAACAATATAAACCCTGAACAATACTTCAGAGTCAAGATGGGAGGGTAATTTAGTTATCTTCAAGCTGATAACCGTCAAGAAAATTAATCATTTGCAAAAACGATACTCCTCACTTTTGCGGCCGGTTATTAAAAGTTAGTCGTCCCGCCGCTCATGAGCCTGCATAGCCTGAAAATCCAACCCCGAAGGCTCCTGAAAGACCCGCAAACCAAATTCCGGCAACACCGCCAGAATGTGGTCGAATATATCGGCCTGAATTTCTTCATAATTAGCCCACACCTGATCACTGCTGAAGACATATATTTCCATGGGCAGCCCTTTGGAGGTCGGCGGCAGCTGCCTGACAAGAAAGGTCATTTCTTTGTTAATCTTAGGATGATTGCTCAGGAAGCTCTTAATATAAGCCCGAAAAATACCGATGTTTGTCTGACGGCGGCCGTTGGGTACCAGATGGTTATCAAGATTATGTTCTCTATTATAACGGGTAATTTCATCCTGCTTGTTCTGGAGATATTCCTTAAGCAGGGTAAATTGCTCGAATTTTTCCAGCATTCCGGGGTCACAGAATTTAATCGAGTTCATGTCGAGATAAATTGCTCTCTTGATTCGGCGGCCGCCGGACTCCGCCATTCCCCGCCAGTTTTTAAAGGAATTTGAGACTAAGGCATAGGTGGGAATAGTGGTGATAGTCTTATCCCAGTTCTGCACCTTGACCGTATGAATGGAGACATCAACAACATCGCCGTCAGCCTCAAAACGGGGCATCTCAATCCAGTCTCCCAGCCGTACCATATCATTACTGACTAACTGCAGACTGGCCACAAAGCCTAAAATGGTATCCTTGAAGATCAGCAGAAGAATGGCCGTCAGACCGCCCAGGACACTGAAGATCCCCCAGGGTGACTGGTTGGTCAGGATTGATATTATAAAAATCCCGGCAAAAACAAACATCATAATCCTGACCACGGACAGATAACCGCCTATGGGTTTCCTCTTGGCCGCCGGGCCGCGTTTGTATATCTCATCAAAGGTGTGCAGGACGGAATTGATCATCCGGGCGGCAAGAAAAACCAGAATGATCATGCACAGACGCCTGACCATCTCGGCAAGAAAAGGATGACCGCTCAGCAGAGCGTCAACAACGGCATAAACCACAACCACCGGGATAAGAACCGCAAGATGATCGAAAAAACGGTTACGAACCAGGATATCATCCCAGTCTGACTTACTGAGAGCCGCGGCCCTGACAAAAAACGGGATCATCAGATGAATGGTCAGCCTTGATACCAGGTAGGCAAGCATGGCAATGGCCATGATGGACAGCGTTAGAACAACCACCTGGCTCAGCGGAGCGGAAAGTCCTAAGCCGGTCAGAAATTTATCAAGAATGGCTTGCATATGGAATTAATCTCCTCACAGGTAAGCGCCCCATGAACCCCCTGCTGCACGCATTTAAGTCCCCCAATATACAGGGGTATTATCGGGGGGCTTAAATGCGCACAGCAGGGCGTCCCTGAAACGCTTACATTCCGAGATGTTATAAAGTCAAGAGTGTGGTTTATGAGGCGCTTACCCTCACAGCGGGTCATGCCGTTTATTTTTACCCCGGACCGGGAAAAACTCCAGAACCGGGACTGCCGCCTTCATTTTGGTGATATCTACCAGGCACTCCGGCAAAAAGCAAATGACTATTACCTCGTTAACTGTTAGCTTAAACATAAGCGGCCCCATAAACAAAACTCTTTACGCGTAAGCGATCCATGATCCATTATGGGAAAAACAGTAGTCATAGAACCTTATTATGGCGGTTCGCATAAGGCATTTATAGACGGCCTGATCAAGAACCTGCCGGGCAGATTTACCCTGTACACCCTGCCTGCCCGCAAGTGGAAATGGCGTATGCGGCTGGCAGCCCCCTGCTTCGCGGCCCAGGTTCAGAGTGGTAAACTTGAGTTGTCCGATGCCGATCGCATTCTCTGCTCACCCTTTCTTGACGTGGCTGCCTTCCGAGGCCTGCTGCCACCAGCTTTTCGAGACCTTCCCATTTACACCTATTTCCATGAAAATCAATTTGCCTATCCCGTTCAGATCAACGACAAACGTGATTTTCATTTTGCCCTGACTAATTTCACCACAGCCCTGGCTTCCAACCTTCTGGCCTTTAATTCCCGCTATAATTTTTCTTCATTTATAGAGGGCTGCCGCGGACTGCTGCGCAAAATGCCTGATATGGCCCTGCCGGGCTGGGAAGATACGCTGCGGGCCAGAACCACTATTTTATACCCACCCCTGGACTTCCGGGAAATAGATGAGGTCTCTGGCAATCTAAATAAGAACCCGAAACCGCTTATTCTCTGGAATCATCGCTGGGAACACGATAAAAATCCCGAGTTGTTTTTTGCGGCCCTCTTTGCCCTACAGCGGGAAGGCCTGCCATTTAAACTTATTGTCGCGGGTGAATCGTTTCCAAGACAACCAAAAATTTTTACCGAGGCCCGAATAAAGCTGGCTGACCACATAGAGCAATTCGGTTACGTGGAATCACGTCAGGAATATATTGCCTTATTATCCAGGGCGGATCTGGTGGTTTCCACAGCCAGGCATGAGTTTTACGGAATTGCGGTATTGGAGGCGGTACGAGCTGGATGCCGGCCGCTTCTACCAAACAGCCTGTCCTATCCCGAACTCTTCCCACTGGACTTCTTATACGAAAAAGATAAACTGCTGAGCAGACTGCGGGGATATCTGACCGGAGAAGCACCCATGATTAATGGCCGTAAATTGACGAATAAATTTAGCTGGCCCGCTCTGCGGGAAGATTATTGCCGGTGGCTTTCCTTGTGAAAGCAAGCGCTTACGCTTTGCTTCAACCTTTACAGAGCTTGATCACACTGACAGGACTCCATATTCTTCGGCTCATAGGCATGCAGGATGTCTTCCCTGCCTAATACGCCGATAATACTTGCATTCGCACCACGGTCAGAGAGAACTACCAGGGCCTCCTGGTCATTTTTAACCATAATGGCAAGGGCTGTCGCCAGTGCGTTATCTGGATATATCATCCGACATTCTTCTATCAGACTCCGTACCAGAACATTCTTTCCCTCTTTTTGATAAAGAGTGATGTCCCTGGCCTTGGCGGTATTAATCACCCCGAGACATTTACCGCTTCTGTCCACCACCGGGAAAAATCTGGTAGGAGATTCAACCGCTGTCCGCACAAACTCCTGCAGCGAAATATCCGGTTCAATTGTCCTCGATTGCCTGAGATTAAACCTGTTAAGCAGATCACCGACTGTCAGCCTGCCCAGCAACCCTGATAAAAAATCGGCGTGATGAATGGGAGTATCATAACGAGTAGCGCGCTGTTTCTCATAAATACCGACACGGGCCCGGAAAAGAAAAGCCAGGGTTGTTACCCAGACGGAAGGCAGCAACAATCCGTAACCGCCGGTCATCTCACTGACCATAATTATGGTCGAAAAGGGACTGCAGGCGGCTGAAGCAAAAAAACCGGCCATACCGACAATGATATAGGCCTGGGGGGTATGCACCAGAGACGGCATTATCCCCTGTAAAACGAGACCGACCGCCCCGCCGAGCGCTCCGCCGATAACCACTGACGGCCCGAATACCCCGCCGCTGCCTCCAGAGGCAATACTGAAAGAGGTGGTAAACATCTTGCAGACAGCCACCGCTAATAAAAATCCAATGGCAAGATGACCGTCAAAGGCCTGCTGCAGCAGCCCGTAACCCGTATAGATGGAAGCCGGCAGGAAGAAGCCGACAATGCCGGTGAGCAGACCGCCGATGGCAGGTTTAAAATGGGGCGGAATCGGCAGGGCGGTAAACAGATCCCTGACCTTGTAAAACAGCCGGGAGTAAAACCCGGCGGCAATGGCAACGACAACGGCGAGGATGGTATAGGGTAATATTTCCCCCCCGGAGGTAAAATCCATGCTTGGAGTTAAAAACAGAGGGCTGAATCCGAAAAAAAGCGCGAAAACACAATAAGCCACCACCGAAGTTATGGCGGAGGGGACAAGAAGTTCATACTCCATATCAATATCCCGGTAGAGAATCTCCGCCGCGAAAATTGCCCCGGCAAGAGGGGCATGAAAAATTGAGCCGATACCGGCGCTCATACCGGCCATCATCAGAATCCGCCGTTCGGCCTCGGTGAGTTTCAGTTTCTGGGCGATAATAGAACCAAAACCGGCCCCGATCTGAGCAATCGGCCCTTCGCGGCCGCCGGAACCGCCGGAACCAATGGTGAGGGCCGAGGCCACGGTTTTGATAAACGGAACCCGTCCCCGGATAATGGCGTGCTTGAAATGATAACTCTCAATGGCGGCATCCGTGCCATGCCCCTCGGCTTCGGGCGCGAAGGTGTAAATGAGCCAGCCGGCCGCCAGACCGCCTATGGTCGGCACTACGAGAAACATCCAGCGGCTCAGCTCCCGAAAAGGCATATGAATAAGAGAATGCTCACCGCCCGGTCCGGGCGGGAAATAACCAATGAGATGTTCAAGGAAAAAACTGTGGGACAGATCCAGCAGAGTGAAAAAAATTACTGAGCCCAGGCCGGCAATAATACCGGTTGGAATGGCAAGCAAAAGAACCCGCTGGAAACGCACCCAGTTTTTGAGCCTGCTCATTATTTTTGGGAAAAAAGCCATAATTTATGGTGTTGCTAATGTCAAGAGTATGATTTATGTATGATTTATGAGACGCTTACCTTTTCCGCACATTCTCCGCTCAACAGACTGGCGGCTCCAAGAAGAGCGGTCTGCTGATTTTTAATCACCCGCACCGGAATATCAGCCAGAAAATCCCGCAGAACCCCGCCGCCGGTAAAGGCGGGCATAAAACAGCGGCTGAGAAGCGGCATGATCCGGGGGGGGATGCCGCCACCCACAAAAACACCGCCGGCTGCCAGAACCTTTAAGGCCAGATTGGCGGCCTCGGCAGCCAGCAGGGAGACAAAGAGCTCCATTACAGCGAGACAGAGCTCTGAAAAAGGCTCAGCGAGAGCCGCTTCGGCAATAAGAGGCGCAGGATCAGCGGCTCTTAATATAGCGGGGCTTTCCTTTGCCGTCGGCCAGGGTTGACGCTGTTGCAGAAATTTATAGAGCAGGGGAATACCACGACCGGAACACAGCATATCATTAGTGATCACAGTATAGCGCCGCCGCAGATAACAAAGCAGTTCATCCTCAAGGGCAGTCGCCGGAGCGAAAAGGCTGTGGCCGCCCTCCGAGGCACAGGGACGGTAAGCGCCGTTTTCCCAAATCATAAACGACTCACCAAGACCGGTGCCGGGAGCGATGACAACCCTGGGGGCTCCGGCCTGTTCGCGCCCGGAGTTGAGGGTGATTAATTCAGCGGCCGTCAAAGATGAAATACCACGGGCAGTGGCCAGAAGATCATTTACCACCACAACTTTATCTATGTGAAATTCATCCCGGAGACGGGCGGCATCAATTGTCCAGGGCAGTTTTGTAATCACAGCCCGGCCCCCTGTCACCGGCCCGGCAACTCCAAAGGCGGCGGCCTTGACTTTGAGTCCGCTGCCAGCTATAAATTCCCGCAGCATAAGTGAAAAATCATCAAAGTCTGAACTCTTATAACTGACCGCGGTTAGAGGAGCGCGAATGCCCTGCACCGAGCTGAAAATAGCTAAATTGGTCTTGGTACCCCCGATATCACCGGCCAGAAAAAGTTTTTCCGTCATATCATGCCCTCAGCCCAGACAGCCAGCTTTTCCCGGAATATCTTGGCGTTATGGCGTATATCCACTGGAAATGCCGGATGAATCAGGAAGTCATTAATCCCTTTGGTATGCTCATGCTCCAGGGCCAGACGGCGCAGATCGTCGAAAAGCTGTACCTTGTTCACCCGCCCCAGAGGTTCAACGACAATAACCGGGCGCTGCCTGCCCGCTTCCCCAACTCCCACCAGGGCCGAGCGGTAAACCTCACGGTGCTGATTAAAAACGGCCTCACAACAGATGGGATAATAAATTGTCCCGGCACTGATTACCCGGTGGGCCTTGCGACCGCAAAACCACAGGCGGCCCTGTTCATCAAAATAGCCCGTATCGCCCATGCGGTGCCAGAGGCCGGCCGCTGTCCTGATCTTGGCCAGAGCGGTCTCCGCTTCATTGTTAAAATAACTCTCAGTTACCACCTCACCCCTGACAATTATCTCACCAACTTCGCCTGCCGGCAGCAAAAGGCCGGACAAGTCAGTAACCGGCCCGCTCACCAGCCGCATAATCCGCACCTCGGTATCCGGCAGAGGGCGCCCCACACAAGCCCCCCGCCCCTGTTTCGTAAGAGGCCAGGTCTCAGTCACCACCTCCCGGCCGGAAATGGAAATTATGGGCAGAGCCTCAGTGGCCCCATAAGGAATATGAATATCCCCGTCGGCAGGCAGGGCGGTCAACATACGCTCAATTAACTCACCGGATACCGGCGCCCCGGCCATGAGAATTTTTTTCAGGCTCGGCAGTTTAACATTATTCGTCACGCAAAAATCAGCAATTACCCGCCAGATGGCGGGTGAACCAAAGGAATAACTGACCTTATGCTCAAGAATAGTCTTAATAAATTTTTTCGGCCGCACCCTGGCAGGCCGGGAGGGATTCAGCTCAGGGATCACGGCACAGGCCCCAAGAGCGATGGAGAAAAGGGCGAAAAGCGGAAAGGCGGGCTGATCAATATCAACAGGTCTGATACCGTAATATTTTTTTATTCGAGCCAGCTGGGCCTGAAATATCCGATGCTCGTAAACCACCCCCTTGGGCGGCCCGGTACTGCCGGTGGTAAAGATAATGGCCGCCTGGTCATCGGCCCGGCTGGGAACAACGGTATAATCATAGTGATTTTTTTGATCAGGAACGGGCAGCTGCCGCCCCAGAAACCATGGCCCCCGGCCCACACATATATTACAGCGTACCCGGTCAAAGGGACCGGGGAATAGCCGTTTAACAATATGGGCCCTGGGGATACCGATAAAAACCTCCGGAGCCACTGAGCCAATACAGCGCAGCAGGTTTTTGTAACCCATTCCCGGATCAATTAGAATAACCACCGCGCCGAGAGCGAAGAGAGCAAAGGTAAGGCAGACAAAGGCCATGGAGGGCCGCACCATGAGCATAACCCGGTCACCGCGTTTTACCCCCTGCCGTTTTAAAAATCCGAGATAAAAACCGGTATTATTATCAATCTCGGCAAACGTCCAGCAACGGCCGCCCCTGGAGCCGGGAACAATAAGAGCGGCAGCGTCCGGACGGGCGGCTGCCGCCCGGCGCAGGGCCTGGGCTATATTACAGCTGGCTTGAGGCATTCGTTCAATTCCCCGTTTGTGAAGCAGTACGACTACAATTGTATACGGGCGTTGCAGGTATTATGCAACTCATTCCACCTGGAATCAAGCCTTCTATAATTCTTTTAAAGTTTAAGGGTATCATAAAATTTGTGAAAAACAGGGGCGATTTCATCAAAGGCATCCTCAAGAAGATAATGCCCGGCGGCGGGGAAATAATGACATTCCGCGGCCGGAAAACGCCGCCGCCACTCGCTGTAAAAATGATCGTTAAAACAAAAATCACGACCGCCCCAGATAATCTGGGCGGGGATATGTTTGAGACGGGAAAGATTTTCTTCCACCTCCAGCAGAACCGGCCAGGACGGATGCCTTGGATTCATGGGGATATCCCGCACAAAGGCGTTGACCGCCACTCGATTATGCCAGGAATCATAGGGGGCCAGATAGCCGGCCTTAATCTCGGGCGCCAGGGGCCGGCAGACAGCCATGTGGAGGGCGGCCCGACTGAAGACATTAACCCCCCGCAGGAGAACAGGCCCCAGTCCCGGCAGACGGCAGATACTGATCCGCCTGGGGATATGAGTAGAGGTAAAGGCCCCGGTATTCAAGATGGTGAGTGAACTGATCTTTTCCGGGCAGCGGCCGGCAAAACCCATGCCGATGGCCCCGCCCCAGTCGTGCATTACCAGAGAAATATTATCAAGCCCCAGTTTTTCGACAAAGGCGGTGAGATTGGCAATATGATGTTCCAGGGTATAGGCATAGTCCTGAGGTTTGGCGGAGAGACCACAGCCGAGATGATCGAGGGCCACAGCCCGCATTCGGCCGCGCAGGGAGATAATCAAATTACGGTAGAAAAATGACCAGGTAGGATTACCGTGCACCATGAGTACCGTGTGCCCCCGGCCCTCATCAACATAGGACAATTCATGCCCGGCAATAGAAATCCGACGGAGTTGAAAGGGATATGGATATTGGCGCATTTACCACTCTACCCCCAGCATCAGGCAGTTAATTCCCGAGCCGATTCCCAGAAGAGCGGCCCGTTCCCCCGACCGCATTTGCCCCTCTTCAATGGCCATGGCCATAGTAATGGGAGCGGAGACCGAGCCCACATTACCCAGCGTGCTTAGAGTCTCAAAATTTTTATTACGATCCAGGCCCAGGGTATCCATCAACAGAGTGGCATGAGCCCGGCCGACCTGATGACAGAAGAAACGGTCAATCTCCTGCGGCTGCCACCCCAGTTCCCGCTGAAAATCATCCCAGACCATGGCGGCAGTCTCCACCCCCCGGCGCAGCAGTTCTTCGGAATTGGTGGCCATGAGGGTGCCGGCCGTGGCGCTGGCCCCCCGACAGAGATCATTATGAAGCGTATTCGCCCGGCAGGCCCCGCCACGCAGACGATGCCCTCCCTCTCCGGCCCGTGACATAATCAGAGCCACAGCCCCGGAGCCAATGGTAAGAGAAGCGAATGAAGTTTTAATACCCTTACGGGTAAGTGATTCATCGGCTAAAAGAGCGTTAATAGTGGAATTAACCAGCTCTTCGGCAGTCTCGCCGGAAACCAGCAGACCGTGACGTACCTGCCCTAATTCAATCATATTGGCCAGAGCCAGCATGCCGTTTAAAAAACCGAGACAGGCATTGGAGATATCAAATATCTGGCATTTCTCCGACAGCCCCAGCTGTCGATGGACAAAACAGGCACTGGCCGGCTCAATCATATCCCGGCAGACTGAGGTAAAGATCAGGCAGTCAATATCTTCAGCCCCTATACCGGCCGCCTCAACGGCCTTGGCTCCGGCCAGGGCGGCGGCAGTGCTGGGGCGGGTACCGGCAGGCCAGAAACGGCGTTCCTTGATGCCGCTCATCAATTCCAGACGGCCAGGCGGCAGTTTAAGGCGCTCATAGACCGGGGCCAGGCGGCGTTCAATCTCCGCCGAGCTGAGCCGTTCCGGCGGCAGTTCATAGCCAAAGGCGTTTATGGCTACCCCCTGGTATCTCATGATCCTGCCGGGTGTTGATTGACCCTGGCTACAATATCCCTGTCAAAATAATTCACTGCCATCCCGGCGTC
This sequence comes from Desulfobacterota bacterium M19, assembly GCA_048820955.1. Taxonomy (GTDB): domain Bacteria; phylum Desulfobacterota; class Desulfobulbia; order Desulfobulbales; family VMSU01; genus JAADIV01. The sequence continues at coordinate 33,599 of JBMERE010000003.1, forward strand.
CACCACGAGACATTGGGTGTTGATGCCGGAGGCCCTGGACGAGAGCAGGAAGGCGGCAAGATTGGCGGCCTCAGCGGTTTTAAGGCCCCGTTTACGGAGAATGGCCTGTTCGGCGAATAAATAGGAATCCACATAACCGGGAATACCGGCCGAGGCCGAGGTCTTTAAAAGGCCGGGACAGACAGCGTTAAAGCGAATCTCTGAAAAGGCGGCAAAGCTCTTGGCTAAAAAGCAGAGCGCCGATTCCAGAGCGGCCTTTATGGGGGCCATATAGCCGTAATTCTCCGCCGCCATACGGGTGGTAGAGATGGAGATGGTCAGCACCGAGGCCTGGCGCTCTAATAAATCCTTAAAATGATTGCTGATGGCAATAAGAGAAAAACATGAGATATCCACCGCCTGCAGAAAATCCCGTTTCAGGGTGGCATGGAATGGTTTCAAGCCTTCGGAATAATTGGCAAAGGCAATGGAATGAACAATACCGGCCAAGCGGCGGCCAGCTAAATAAGCGTCAATTTCATCCCGTACCCGGACGATATTGGCCTCATCCTCTACATCGCAGACAAAAACCGGGCAATCAGGAAAGAGCTTAAGCGCCGTCTGCCGCCGCGCCGCACTCCGCACCACATGAATAACCTCTGCCCCTTCCTCCAGCAACAGCCGGCCAATGGCGCAGGCCACCGACTTTTTATTGGCCAGCCCAAAGATAACAAAAATTTTATGATGAAGATCAAGAAAGCTCATTTCTTTATTGTTTCAACGTAAGCGCTTAATAACCCACGCTTTTGACTTTATAACATCTCGGAATGAGAGCGCTCCATGAACAAACGACTGTAAAGCACTCCGTGACAGCGGGCCGCAATACATGAAAAGAACCAGAACACAGCTCCCCACAACAACAGAACAAAGCCGATACCTGTACCGATAAGGTCAAAATAACCAATTTTATTAACCGTGGAAATCCACAAAGGCACAATGTTTTTCAATTCAAGACCGGAATACCCGGCAACAAGAAAAGCTCCGCTACCAATAAAAACAAGCAGCAACACAGGCATTTCCGAGAACAAATAACGTCTGCGGTTACGCCAGCGATCTCTAATCTTTTTCACGCCCCCCCCCCATCTTTGCCTATGCCTTCTGTCTTCTGATTACTGACAGCCAAACTCCACCAGCAGCGCTGTTTTCTCCTCCAGCAGCACCCGGCCGCGCATGATCCAGGCCGCTCCCATTTTCTCAATCAATTTTACCCGCATCCTGATGGTGGAGCCGGGCCGTACCTGACGTTTAAAGTTGGCCTTATATATTCTAACCAGAACCGGTACCCCGGCCGCCGACTCCTTACCCATGAGCTCAGAGATCAAAATCGCCCCGGCCTGGAATACCGCCTCACAAAGCAAAACCCCCGGCATCAGGGGATAATCCGGATAATGGCCCTGAAACAACTCCAGATCGGCTGGAATAAACTTTTCAGCGACAATCTCCTGTTCCGCCAGACTTATAACCCTGTCCACCCACAAAAATGGCGGCCGATGAGGAATACGACGGCAGATTTCATCAAATTCCACCTGCCACCTCCAGAACACTGTCAGTTATATAAGCGGCCTGTTCTCCGGCCAGAAAACAAACGGCATCCGCCACCTCCTGCGGCTTGCCGAAACGACGCATGGGCACCATCTTTTTATACTCAGCCAACTGTTCCGGCGGCAGAGAGGCGATAAGATCGGTCTCAATAAACCCCGGAGAGACGCAATTCACCGTAATCTTACGTTTGGCCGTCTCTTTGGCCAGAGCATGCATGAGACCAAGCTGCCCGGCCTTGGAGGCCGCGTAATTGGCCTGTCCGGCAAAGCCCAGCCTGGACATGGGTGAAGTAATAAAGATGATACGACCGTATTTCTGTTTCAGCATCAGGAGAACAGCCTCTTTGGCCATGTTATAGGAACCGGTAAGATTAACATCCAGCACCCGTTGCCAGTCATCCTGCTTGAGCATGGCAACCACCCCGTCACGGCGGATTCCGGCATTATTCACCAGAATATCAATGGTTTCGAAATCAGCCTCAATCTCAGTGAATAAACGGCTCACCGCGGCGTAATCCGCCACGTCACATTGTTTAAGATGCAGAACATCATCCCCGAAACCGCTCTCCAGACGTAAACTCTCTGCCGCAGACTCATCGCTGCCATAGACCCCAATCACCGTGGCACCCCGCTCTAAAAAAGCCAGGCTTATCGCCCGGCCGATCCCTCTCGTAGCCCCGGTTACTACAGCAACCCGGCGGCTGAAACCATGATCCATTATCAGACACTCCGCAGATGGGCGTCCACGTCATTGGCGACGATAACCCCATAGTTAATGGCACCCAGCCAGCCGGACATGATAATCCCCACTGAGCCCACGTGAAAGAGACCCGGCACCACCTTGAATATGGAACGGGAGATATCCAGGCCCTCGAATTTAGTACCGAAAGACGCCCCCATGGTATGGAGAGTATAACGCTCAAAGGTCTTGGGAGTGGCGGCCTCCAGCCAGTCGCATTTTTCCCGTACTCCCGGCAGATACTCTTCAAGAGCCGTAAGCGACCGTTCAATCATCCGTTTTTTGGACTTCTCATACTCATCCACAGACAGCCCGTCCCAGTCGTCATAATTGGCGTTCATGGAGGCGACAATGGTATAGCGTTCGTGGCCCGGCCTGGTTTTAGGATAATAGAGAGAAAAAGTCCGGCTTTTCGTTTCCGGGCTCAGCATCTCCGCTAAACTGAATTCCGGGGCCTTGGAGGTAAAGATAAGATCACCAATGTCGGGAATGCTCTCTCCAGCCCTGATCCCCATATAGACCTGGCAGCTGGAATTATTGACCTTCACGGTATCAAAGGAGCTTAAAAAATCGGCGGGAAAGGCCTCACGGCCCGCCAGCTTGTTAATAGTATTAACAATGCCGCCGTTTGAAACCGCGGCCTTAGCTGTAATCGTCCGCCCGGCCGCCACTACCCCGCGCACCCGGCCACGCTCAATAATTATTTTCTCCACCCGGGCTCTGGTACAGACAGTTACCCCGTTTTTCTCCACCTCGTCCACCATCATACCGATGAGACGATCAGTGCCGCCGCTGAAGGTGAAAACCCCCTTATTCATAAAATTAGAGAAGACTATCCCGTAGGTAATGGCCGGATCAGCCAGACTGGAGCCATTGGCATAGGTAATAGGCTCCATGAGCAGGCGGTGAATATCACTGCGGCCGGGGAAGAATTTTTCAAAGAGTTCGCCGGTGGTCATGGTACGGTCATCATAAAAATTCATCCCAGCCACGGCATTGAAAAAATCATCAATCACCGAGCGCTCTACCTTGAATTTCTGCTGGAGGATATTGCTGAAGTCCTGGCGGTCAAAGGTGGTGGTAATGGAGAACTGCGGATTTTCAAAACGGATATTCTTGAGCTGGACAATGGAGTCCATAATGGCCCGATTCCAGTATTTACGACAGGTTTTTACCATTCCGTAGGGGAAACCGTGCAGGGAAATATCAAATATATGCCCCTGACGTTTAAACCAGGTGGCAAGCCCCCCTAACTGATGATGATGTTCAAGAAGAAGAACCGAATGCCCGGCCCGGGCCAGCCGGTTAGCCGAAGTCAGGCCGCCAAGCCCGGAGCCGATAACAACGACATCATAACTGTCTTTAACCTTATCTATGGAGTTGTAAACCATACTTTTTCCTTTGAACGTAAGCGATCCATGAACACCACCCTGCACACGTTGACCAGCCTGATATACAGGGGATAGATTACACCCGGTCAACGTGCACACTGCTTACGTCCCTGACGTGGTATCGCCTTTATACGACGATCGCCCGCATACGAGCCTGATCGTACCACTACAGTCTGGGGGTGTTGCAAATGTCAAGGTGTGTGGTTCGTCTGTCGCTTACCTTTGAACAGAGGGCCGGTAGGTAATAACCTGGCCGCTCTTAAATCATAGCCGCGGGCCGTTTTCGCGTTTTGCGTACTCAGTCATAAAATATGCTGATTAACCATCGTTACTCCGCTCAGCATGGCGCCGACAATACCTAAATAACCCTGATCCGTACCGGCGATGAAGAGATTATCGTAATTGGTACGGCCGTCCTTGATCTTCAGCGGACTGCCGTAGACCGCCCCCTGGGCCTTGGCCGAATAGCGCTCAATGGTCAAGGGAGTAAAGGTATCTTGATATACAATATTTTCAGGGAAATTCCCAATAATTTCGCCTGCCGCCGCCTGACAACGGGCCACAGCCTCGGCCTTTGCCGCTTTATAGGCAGGTGAACGTTTAGTGCCCCGGCCACTGTCTAACTGCCGCCAAAGCCGGTAGTTGGCCGGATGAGTAACCCGAATCTGAGCCGTATCATGGGGAGACAGCCCCTTGAAATTGGCAGGGAAGTTAATCACCCCCAGACCATAATCCACTAATTCGGCCGGTCGGCAATAATCGAAGCGTCTATGATTGTTATAGAAAATACAGGTACGTTTAGGCAGGGCTTCCAAGGCCGCGGTCGGCAGGACGAAAATGGACTCCACAAAACTCATCCGGCCCTGATAATCAGCGGGACGGCCCGGCAGGCTGTCGGCCAGCAGGGCCATAGTAGCCGGGACTCCCAGGGTGGATATAACCTTATCCGCCGCCATATCCCCGCCGGAATTAAGCCGTACTGTCTTGATCCGGCAGCCCTGGACCTTCAGAGCGCTGACCTCGGCCTCCATCCTTATCTCACCGCCTAAGTTCAGATAATGGGCCAGGAGAAGATCAAGAAAGTCTTTAATGGTACCGGCGGGCCGGAAGAAACCTTCAAGGAACAGAGCCTGAAACATAATCACAAACTGGCTCCAGTCCATATCGTGTTCCTGGCTGTTACCATAGACCATCAGGGGCCAGAGCAACATGTCAACAAGCAGGGGATCAGGCAGAAAAGCGCTCAGGCGCCGGCGGCTGGAAAGGGCGGGGCGGGGCAGAAATGGGTCATAATCCCGCACGGCATTGATTAAACTTTCAAAGCCGGCTGCCGAAGCGGGAAACTTACGGCTGATTTCGGCCCGCAGCAAATCAATGTCATTGCTGAAACACAGATCCTGTTCAGGGAAGACGACCTCAGAGCCCACCTGCTCATGGGTAACAAAGGATTTACGGGAAAGTTTAAGCTGGCGGAAGAGAATATTTAAAGGCCGGGACTTCGCCCCGCGGGGAGCAAAATTGGTCATGGCATGGAGGCCGGTCTCAAAAAGCCGGCCATGACGGTAATAATACGAATTAAGACCGCCAATCCGGCAATGACGCTCCAGAATAACCGTCGGCAACCCAAAACGAGCGTGACGAATACCGGCTGCCAGCCCGGAAAGACCGCCGCCCAGGATAATCAGAGGCCGGGCTGCCACGGTTAGAAGTCTTTCAGTTTCGACTCCAGATAATTAACACAGGAGCTTAGAGAAGCCAGTTGAGGATAATCCTCTTCCGGAATCTGGATCTTATATCTCTTGCGTAATTCCATAACAATATCAAGAAAATCCATGGAATCGAGATCAAGCTGGTCACGCAGGGGCTCATCAGCGTTTATATCCGTGGTCTCAGCATCCTCGTCTATATCAGCAATAATTTCTAAAATTACAGCATTAATTTCATCACGGGTCATCAATAATCCTCATCAACCGCTCAGGCGGTATATTTTTTTACAATTATCACAGAATTAATACCCACCATGCCAAAAGAGGTATTAAGAATGGTATCCACCTTATCTACGCGGCGGGCCTTGTTCAGCACCAGATTGGTCAAAGCGCAGTCAGGATCCAGCCGGCTGACGTTAATCGCCGGATGGACGTAATTATCATCGAAAGCCGGCAGATTACCAGCTAATTCCAGCACCCCGGCCGCTCCCATGGCGTGTCCGATCATACCCTTGGTGTTATTAAACCAGGTTGAGGGGCAGTCTTTGAAAATGGAGGCCAGAGCCCCGCATTCCTCAACATCACCCTGCCTGGTGCCGGTGGCGTGGGTATTAACAATATCAATATCCGCCGGAGTCATTCCCGCCCGTTCCAGGGCCTGCTCAACGCATTGAGCCTGGCGGCGGCCGTAGGGCATGACAAAATCCCGGGCATCGGAGTTCATGGCGTAACCGGCAACCTCACCATATATTCCGGCCCCCCTGGCCAGGGCCCGCTCCAGGGTCTCAAGACAGTAAATACAGGCCCCCTCGGAAATAACAATGCCGTTACGTTCCAGGTCAAAGGGACGGCTGGCCTGTCTGGGATCAGCATGCTGGGCCAAAGCTCCCTGGGCCTTGAAACTGGCAAATATACCAAAGGAGATAACCGACTCCGATATCCCGCCGCAGAGAGCCATATCCACCTCGCCGAGACGCAGCATCTGTACCCCCTGGATCAGAGCGGCATTACCAGCGGCACAGGCCGCTCCGATGGAGTAATGGGGGCCGGTAATCCCCAGATTCATGGTAATCTCACCCGCCGGATTATTTAAAACAGTGCGTGGATTATGATGATGAGTCCAGTAATCAACATCATAATCATATTTACTGATATTATAGACCTCAATCTCGGTCTCAGCGGTACCATGCTCTGTGAGACCGACATAGACCCCGGTACGGCGGCGCTCGTAATCCGAAAAGTCAATCCCGGCATCAGCCACGGCTTCATTGGCAGCATAAACCCCGAGACATCCAGCTCTGGTACCGCGTTTATTTTCCTTTTTCCTGCGGTATTTAGTCTCCGGAAAAGAACAGATACCAGCCGGAACACGACCTATATAACGATGTTCAATCTCACTGATACCGCTTTCACCATTCAGCAGCCTCTTCCGGAACTCCGGCAAATCAGCGGCGTTAGGCGCGGCCAGACCCACCCCGGTGATTACAATACGCGGCAGAGAACAGGGTTGACGGACGACTGCAGTAGGCTGAATATCCATTAATAAATAACAAATTAAGTTAATTTAAACCAAGGCATAACAACAAATAACATTTCTTTATAATAAAAAAGGCATCTCTTGTCGATAAGATTATTCGAATTCGCCCTTAAAACGGCTGAAATCCTCTCTCAAATGCTGCAATTCAGCCCGCAGACGTTCCACCTCTGACATCAGAAAAGCGATTTTATCATTTTCGATCTTTATCTCCCGCATGGCCGGTTCAACAGCCGCGGCCGGGGCCTCTATCCGTGGTTCACCAGCGAGAAGGTGGGCGTAACGATGCTCCTTGCGGCCCGGCAGGCGGGGCAGCTTCCGCACATACCCCGATTCAATCATCTCTGTCACCCTCTTTTCCACCTCTGAGAGATCAGAAAACTGAAAGGCCCGCTCGCTGCGGCCGCGCAACTCTCCCAGAGTCTGGGGACCACGCAGCATTAATACCATGAGAACAGCAGCCTCCTGAGGCAGTAAATTGCGGCTGCTCACCAGAATTTCGGCATATTTGGGTACCCGGCTGGAATCTCCCTGCACCACCAGTCTTTTGTCTTTGAGGCTGTCAAGCCCGCGGGCCACCGTTGTTTCATCAAAGGAAACCACCGGCAGGCGATTTGATTTCTGGTTACAGGCCGTCAGCAGGGAATTCAGGGTGAGGGGATAATAATCCGGAGTGGTCATGCTCTTTTCCAGCAGACAACCCAGAACCCTGGTCTCCACATCATTAAGTTCAATATCCACGGTTTTCTCCACTTCCATGCCGCCCGGAATCAAGGCAGCTGAATTTACAGGGCATAATGAAGACAAGGTACAATTTACGTAAGTGCTTCATAAACCACCAATTTACCAACTTCCCATTATACTTGCCAGACAAATGAGCCGGTTGACGGTTAATTAAAGGAGATTGGCCTGACGGAGTCCAGCTCTCCTGATTCGAAGAGCTTTATGACCCCGAATTCACCATCAAAACCAGCCTGACGAATTACCCGCTTACTACGAATACGACTGACAGCCTCGGCCAGAACCGGCGAGGTCAGCCGCAGATCATCCAGAGGGGTACGCAAAAGAATATTAAATTCCGAACCAAAACGATTAATTACCAGATTATACAGTTTCCGCACCCCCTTGGTGGCCGCACCGCGGGCGAGTATCTCCCCCAGAACCTCGGGCAGAGGGATAATGCTTCTGTATCCCGGCTGGCCGGCAGGGTAAACGGGCTGTTCCCGGTCGGCCAGCTCCCTCAGCCGATGGGCAACGCCGATGGTCATGGGCCGTCCGCATACCGGACATATACCGCCAGCCTCATGACTGCGCAGGGGGTCCATGCAGACCCGGCATTTACGGTGGCCGTCAAAATAGTATTTACCCTCCTCCGGATAAAACTCCACAGTGCCCTTAAAACCACCGTCTCCTGGATTTTCAAGGGCCCGGCGCAGGGAGAAAAAATCAAAATCGCAGGCAAAAATATTCAGCTCCCTGCCCAGCCTGGCCGGGGAATGGCAGTCGGAATTTGAGATCAGGGTATAACGATCAAGGGCGGAGAGGCAACGATTCATGTCCGGATCGGAAGACAGACCAGTCTCCAAAGCAAAGATATGTTCCGCCATGTCGCCGTAACATTCCTCAATAGAATCAAAACCGGATCTGGAGCCGAAGAGCGAAAACCATGGCGTCCAGATATGAGCCGGCACCAGAAAACCATTCGGGGCCTCTTCTAAAAGAATTTCCAGAAGATCATGAGAATCAAGCCCCAGAATGGGGCGGCCGTCGGACTCCAGATTACCAATGGCGGCAAGGCGGCGGTTCAAGCGCTCAACACCGGCAAAATCAGGCAGCATTATAAGATTATGAACCTTGCGTACCCGCCCATGCCGCTTATATATGCAGCTGATCTCGCTGGTAAGCATAAAATGAGGCTCAATATCCTCCGGTTTTACTCCGGGCCAGGCCTCCGGCCCCGGTACTTTTAATTTAAACAGGCCGGGGCCGGCCGGCTGCAGTTCATTCTTTAACTGAGACAGCCAAGCGGGGTGGGTAAAATCGCCGGTTCCCAGCAGATTAATTCCCTTGACCCTGGCCCAGGCAGCCAGACCGTGAAGGTTGCCGGTCTTGCTTGTCGCTCTGGAGTAACAGGAATGAATATGTAAATCAGCGAGATAACGCATCTCCTCTCAGGCGCATTCCGAATAACCGCAGGAATGACACACGCAGCAGCCCCCCTCATACTCTATGGCTCCACCGCACTCCGGACAAGCGCCAAAGGGCTGGGTGTCTGAGGCCATGCTGTCATCTTTGACCCCATTCTGGGTTTCCATATGCTGACGGATAGCCTGGGCAATGGCATCGGCACAGGACAGAACTTTATTGCCGCCAAAACCGGCCGGTTTATGACAGCTTATGCCGATCAACTGTTTGATAATGGGCTCCGGCTTCATGCCGCTGCGCCAGGCCAGGGAGACCAGGCGGCCAATGGCCTCACACTGACTGGCGGCACATCCCCCGGCCTTACCGACAAAATTAAACAATTCAAATTGATGTTTATTATTGTCCTCATTAATCGTGACGTACATCTGACCACAGCCGGTTGTCATCTGATAGGTCTTACCCACCAGACTGCGAGGCCGGTCTCTTTTCACCAGAACCCCCTGTTCCCTGGCCAGCGTCTCCGCGGAACCGGTAGTCTCAGTGCTCAAGACCTGATTGGCCCGGCAGCCGTCGCGGTAGATGGTCAAGCCCTTGCAGTTCATCTCATAGGCCAGCATATAGGCATCCTGAACATCCTCCACCGTGGCATCATGGCCAAAATTAATGGTCTTACTCACCGCGTTATTGGTGTATTTTTGAAAGGCGGCCTGAGTCTCAATATGGTTACGTGGATTAATATCGTGGGCGGTCTCAAAGATCTGCCGATATTTAAGTGGAATCTCCTCCAGACCCTGCACCGTACCCCGGCTTGATATTTTTTTGAGTAATTTTTCGGAGTAAAATCCATGGGCCCGGGCCACCGCGGCAAAAACAGGATTTACCTCATACATCTCCGTATTGTCCATGACCCGGCGCAGAAACGAGATGGCAAAAACAGGCTCCACGCCGCTGGAACAGCCCGCCAGAATACTCAAAGTGCCGGTGGGGGCAATGGTGGTGCGAGTGGCATTCCGCACCGGAACATCAGCGGCCTGGCGGCCATAAATACTGGCTGGAAAATTAGGGAAGACGCCCCGCTGCTCACCAAGTTTTATAGAACATTCCAGAGCCTTTTCATCAATAAAGCGCATAACCTCCTCCGCCAGCTTAACAGCCTCCGGCGAGGAATATGAAAGCTCCAGCTTACAGAGCATATCGGCGTAACCCATAACCCCCAGGCCAATTTTACGATTCTGTTTGGTGACCTTATCAATCTGAGGCAGAGGATAACGATTAACATCAATAACATTATCGAGAAAATGAACGGCCATGTCCACGGTACGACCCAGTTTGTCATAGTCTATCTTCTCACCAGCCACCATGTTAGCGAGATTAATGGAGCCCAGATTACACGATTCATAGGGCAGCAGGGGCTGCTCACCGCAGGGATTGGTACTCTCAATCGCCCCGGCATCGGGAGTTGGATTTTTGGCGTTCATACGATCAATAAAGACGATACCCGGTTCACCGGAGAGCCAGGCCTGCTTGACAATCTGCCGAAATACCTTAGTGGCGCTCTGTTTCTTCACCACCTCACCATCTCTGGGATTGATAAGGGAGTATTCGCTGTCCGTTCTCACCGCGTCCATAAATTCATCGGTAATGGCCACCGAGAGATTAAAATTATTCAGGGTGCTGAGATCAGACTTCACCTTAATAAAATCCATGATATCAGGATGATCCACCCGCAAAATAGCCATATTGGCTCCCCGCCTGGTACCACCCTGCTTGATGGTCTCGGTGGCACAGTCAAAAACAGACATAAAGGAAAGCGGGCCGCTGGAGACCCCCTTGGTGGAATGTACCAGGTCATTATGGGGCCGGATACGGGAAAAAGAAAAGCCGGTACCGCCGCCGCTTTTATGAATCAGAGCCGTCTGTTTAACCGCCTCAAAAATACTCTCCATGGAGTCCTCCACCGGCAGCACAAAACAGGCCGACAACTGCCCTAATTCCCGACCGGCATTCATCAGGGTTGGAGAATTGGGCAGAAAGTCAAAGGCAGCCATCATATCATAGAACTCAAAGGCCAACTCATCAACTGAAGCGCCATTCTGATAGTTTACCTCTCCGGCAGCCACGGTTTTAGCCACCCGCCAAAGCATATCCTGAGGAGTCTCGGTTACTTCACTGTTATTATCTTTAATTAGATAACGTTTATTGAGTACGGTTAAGGCGTTAGGAGTAAAGGCGGGTTGCCTGGCTCCGGCCGGTAAGGATATCTGATTAATATTCATTTTTTTAGTCATATATTTCTCCTGATTAGTAATGTTGATCCAACAATTTTATTCTTTTCAAATAAAGGGCGGGAACACGGAACGAGACTTGGTAAAAAAGGACATTTAAGATATTTTTGACATTTAGACCGCCTGGGGCAATGTACGCACTATGTTGTATAGTGAAGAACAAAATCGCACAATATGTTGTAAATGTAAAGACAAAAATCACTTCAGGAGAGAGAAAAGAACGGCCATAAATCATGCCGGACAAGCTATAGGATAAGAATTAACAGCGAGATGGGAGAAGGAACATCCAGAAACCTGATCAGGCCTGGAGAATTAACTTCAGAGCCCCTGCCTTTGAAAAAGCAGGGGCCCCTGAATGAAAAGATTATTTAACAGCCTTCCACCGCCCTTCTTTTAACCACAGGACGAACCTTTATCTTATCGCCGGGCTTGAGCAGATCCGCCTTATCACCGCAATTAATGGTAACCACTCCGCTTTTAACCGTTTCAACGGTACATTTCAAGGTTTTAGCGACGGCAATACCAGCGGTCAAGGCCGCGGCCATAAAAACTGCCATAACGATAATACTTGTCCGTTTTTTAAGTTCTCTCATGATGATACCCTCCTTTTATTTACGACCATGACAGCCATTGCAATTGGTGGGGCCGCTGACCAGGCCCGCTTTTTTGACTTTTTTATGACACTGACGGCAGATATTATGAAAATATTTCATTAATTTCTTTGGGCCGCCGACCTTATCCAGAGAGGCGCTCAGGGTAGCAGCGGGATCAGCCGCCAGGAGCGCCTCCGCACTTTTGGCCCCCGGATGACAGGCGCTGCAGGTAAAGGCGTCAGTATAGGGATAAGAGGAATATTTTTCTTTACCCTTGAGATAGGCCTTGGCATGCCGGGCATGACTGAATGAATTGACATGCTTTCTATCCCTGGGCAGCCCCTTGATTGAGGCCATATCAGCCTGGGTATTAATGTTTATAACCTGGGGGATCCCCCTGGCCTGAGCCGACACCACCGGCAGCGCCGCCATCAGAGCAAAACCGCCGATTATCGCCAAAAATTTCCTGTTCACCATTTTATCCATTCCTGCCTCCTTTAGCCTGAATTGATTGTTTCGGGACTCTCGCCAGAACTACAGACAATGTAAGCGCCCGGCCTTTGTCAATACTCTACGGATAAAGGGGAATTTTAAATAGAGGACATCGCCCCAAAGCGGGTGACACGGGAAGAGACAAGGGTAGATGTCTACACGATAACTACCTGATAAAAAAAGAAAAAAACAAGAAACAAGAAAAACGGCAATTGAATCAACCATAAGGTAAGCGACAAACGAACCACACCCCGGCACTTGCAACACCCCCAGACTATAGCGGTACGATCAGGCTCGTATGCGGGCGATCGTCGTATAAAAACGATATCGCTCAGGGACGTAAGCAATGTGCACGTTGACCGGGTGCAGGGTAGCGTTCATGGGGCGCTTACAATAAATCTCCTACCAGACAGCCCGAATACCAAGCCCCTTGCGGATGGCATCGACCTTACGTTCCAGATCAACCCGCCAGGTCGCGTGAATGCGGGCGGCAGCCGGAGCGATCAGTTCAGGCAGGCCGTAGACCAGACGATCCACCGCCCCGCTGGACTCAATTACCGCCTCAATGGATCGGGCCCCGAATTTATATCTGGCCAGCAATAAGCGAAGCAGAAGGCCGGAGGTCTTACGGGCCGCCTGCTTCCAGTGGGTATCCATCTGATGAGCGATGATAAAGGCCCGTTTCATCAGAATCCGCCTCAACTCTTCAAGCTCCAGGGGACTGGCGGAATCCGAGAAAAGATGCTCACCCATATTAATGCCTTCAATATCGAGAACGACCCGCAGACGACTCATAAAATCGGGAATCTTCAGAGTTTTGGTGAGTTGCAGGGCCTCGGGCTCATCGTCTGTCAGCAGCCGTTCCATATCTTCCCAACTGGCTTTTACGCCCCCGGCAAAGACAAAAATAGCCCGGCCGATATTATAAGGGGTACCGTTGACATAGGTAACACCATCCTGCATGGCGGGCAGAAAATAACGTAAATATCCGAATTCGTGATTATCATAACGGCAGTCAAATTCATCCCAGAAGACAATGGGTATCTTGCCTTTGGCCACCGTGGCCCGCACCGGCTCAATAGCGAAATTGATCTCATCGGGACCGCTGAACTGGGTGAGATTAAATTCAAAAAACTCAAATGGATCGCTGGCGAATTTACCGGCAATTACCTTGGCAACCTCCTTCACGGAAAAAGACTTACCTGAACCGGGGGGACCGAATACCCCGACACACAGAGGGCGTTGTACCCTCTGCCGCATGGCATAGGATGACATGACATGCTGCAGGGTTACAACTGGTTCGATCTCCACCGGATCAGTAGTACGCAGATTGCCGACATGATAAAGCCGCAGGCGCTCAAAGCCCCGTTTCCAGCTCACCTCTTCCTTCAGATGATGCAAAACCTCACAAATCACCGTCAAGGCCTGAGACAGTGCCTGAGGCTGTCCCGCCAGCTCAAGGGCATAGGCGGATTTAAAGGGAAAAAGACTCCGCAAGGCCTTCTTTTTATCGACATCCCAGGCCTGACAGGCCACATTATCCAGATTCCTGTCAAAATCCGGCGCCTTGTGTCCCAGTTCAATAAAATAAGGGTCAGCCCACAGCTCAGCAGTAGAAAATGAACGGCCATTTTGAAACGAAGCTGAAAAATCCAGCCGCGGTAAATGGAGACCGTTGGCAAAAGAATAGCCCCGGTTATAGAGAAGATGCCAGTTAGCCAGCACACGGCGTGAAAAATCATAGAAATAATTACGACAGAAAGGCGGGCTGTCGGCCTCAAGACAATCCCTGACCAGCATGGAGGTAAGCAAGGTGTCATAACAGGGGGTAGAGCCCTTGTAACGGGGAGAGCTTTTTTCGGGCAGACTGCCCGGACGATGGCGGAAGTAATAACCGTCCGGCCCCAGATAAAGAATACCGTGGGGATACATCTCCACCATAATATGGCAGCAGAAGCGGCCGCTTGCCGGCTCCCACAGCCCTACTTCAGGAGACCTTAAGGCCTTGATCGCCATGGCCACGATAGATTCCCAGTTCACCGAGGAATCCATTTCCATCCTGGTAGTCTCAAGATCAGCAAGACGGCACAGGAGATAAAAATCGGTCTTAAAGCGCAGCGCCCAATCCTGCCAGTGAGCGGCACTGATCCCCATGGCGATAACCCAGGGTTTATCATTACGGGCCAGAAGCTCAGCGGCAAGGCATGGCGGCCGACCGGAATCATCAATAACGACAATCCCGCTATTACCGCCCATAACCGCTTCGTGCTTCGCGGGTTCAAGCTGATTACATTCTGGAATGCGCCCCTCGGAGGGCAGAATCTGCTGGAACATGAACCAGCCATGCCCCGTATCCTTATCAGCGGCCCGCTGCCGGAATATCTGATAAATCTCTTTGGGTTCCCCATAGCTGACGGCATTAATTACCGGACTTTTTTCAAGGGAAGCTATATAACCTGACAACCAGGCCCGACACTGTTCCAGGCGGCCCTTCTCAACCTTCACCGGCCCGGCCAGAAGTTCAATAAAATCACCGGGATTATAGCCATAGGCAGGCAGACTGCCCTCGGCCAGGAGACTGACCTCCTTGATGGGCAGATTGACAATCCTGACCTTTGAGCCGATGAGGAGTAATTGTGAACTGTTATCAGACATAACATTCCTCCGCCGTAAAGATTATGATAGACCTGTCAGCAGACATCCCCTTTTATAATCGGGAGAAGAAAGATATCTTAAGATTTATCGCCCGCCACGGTCATCTTGGACAAATCACCAACCCGCAAAAAAAGTTCAGCAACAGCCGTCAACAGATGGAGACGGTTATCCCGGACAGCTGGATTATCGGTCATCACCATGACTTTATCAAAAAAAACATCCACCGGCTCCTTCATCTTGAGGATAACATTCAGGGCCTCGGTGTATTTTTGATCCTGTAAAAGGGGCAGAGCCAGAGCGCTTACCTCCTGCAGGCGATGATATAAATCATCCTCCGCCGCGCTCTCAAAGAGTTCAGAATTTACCTCTGCCGCCTCATGGCCTTTAATAATATTCATGACCCGTTTAAAGGAGCCGGCCAGGAGTGCAAAACTGTCCTCACGGCTGATGGCAGTCAGCGCCTCCAGCCGGTACCGGCAGTCAACAATATCCGCAAATGATACCGAGACTACAGCCTCAACTGCCTCCGCGGCCCGGCCCCGGCGGATCTGATCATTCACAAAACGTCCTTTGATGAAATCAAGAGCCTGAGCCTGGGCCTCAGCCGGCGCGACCGTTAATTTATCACCATAAAGCCGCAGGGCCTCGCGCAGACAGTCAACAAGGGGCAGAGATAAATTACGCTGCAGGATAATATGGATAAGCCCCAGGGCCTGACGGCGAAGGCCAAAAGGATCAGCGGTGCCCGAAGGCCGCTGGCCGATTCCAAAGCAGCCGGCCAGGGTGTCAAGACGGTCAGCCATGCTCACCACAGCCCCGGCCAGACTGGCGGGCAGAGGACTGCCGGCCCGTATCGGCATATAATGCTCGGCAATGGCCTGGGCCGTCTCGGCAGATTCACCATTTAGAAGGGCGTAATCACGGCCCATGATCCCCTGCAGGCTGGGAAATTCATTAACCATCTCGGTGATAAGATCGGCCTTGGCCAGCCAGGCAGCCCGTGAAACGATCCGGGTAAGTTCCGGGGATATAATAGCGGCTATCTTCTCGGCCAGGGCCTGGACACGGACAGTCTTCTCACGCATGGTACCAAGCTGGGCCTGAAATATGATGCCCTCAAGATCAGCAACCCGCTCCTCAAGTTTACGGCGCTGATCCTCCCGAAAAAAGAAAAGGCCGTCCTCAAGGCGGGCCCTGAGTACCCGTTGATGCCCCTCGGCCCCTACGGCAGCGTCTTTAAGCCTGGTATTATTGACGGCAACAAAATCAGCCTGCAACCGGCCGCGATCATCGACAATGGCAAAATATTTCTGGTGTTCACGCATTGAAGTAATAAGGGCGTCTTTGGGAAGTTCAAGAAATTTCTCATCAAAGGTGCCGCGAATGGCGTGAGGCGATTCCACGATATTCGCCACCGTTGCCACTAATTCGGCATCCGGCAATATCGTGCCGCCTGACCCCTGAGCGGCCCTGGTTATTTCCGCGAGAACAGCAGCCTTTCGTTCCTCGGGATCGGCAAGAACATGATGTTCCCTGAGGGCCGCGATATACTGCTCATAATTTTTAACCTCAATGGCCTGAGGAGCCATGAAACGATGTCCGTAAGTCAGCGCTCCGGTTTCACCAGCGCCATCCACCGTACAGGGTACCACCTCACCATCATAGAGAGCCATGAGCCATTGAATGGGACGGGCAAAAGTCGTGCGGCCCGCCCCCCAGCGCATTGACTTGGGAAAGTAAATTGATTTTATAAGTTCGGGCAGCAGACTGCTGAGTAATTCCCTCGTGGCCCGGCCCCGGCGTTCCTGACGAATCATCAGATACTCACCCCTGGCAGTATTAACAATCTGAATATCAGAAAGAGAGGCCCCGCGTGATTTAACAAAACCCAGCGCCGCCCTGGTCGGCTTTCCTCCGGCATCAAAAGCGGCTTTTTCAGGCGGCCCGATAATTTCTTCTGTTTTATCCGGCTGCCGGTCGGCCAGATCATCGACACTTATGGCCAGACGGCGGGGAGTAACCGCTCCCTTGATCTCACCATGCGGGAGTTCCAGCTCCAACATGGCAGCGGCAAAATTTTCCCGCAGACTGCGTAAAGCCGGCAGGAGATAACCTGCTGGGATTTCTTCACTGCCAATTTCAAAGATAAATTGCTTTTTCATAATTTTTTATATGGTTAAAAGGAACTGTTCAGATGTAAGCGACAAACGAACCACACCTTGACATTTGCAACACCCCCAAACTGTAAGCGATTCAGGGACGCCGCCATGTGCACGTTGACCGGGTGCAATCATACCCCCTGTATATTGCGGCCGGTCAACGTGTGCAGGGTGGTGTTCATGGAGCGCTTACGTTCAGATGTATTGCAATTTAAAGAAGACGTGCGGCTCTAAGCTCCGGCCCGCAAGACCGGCCGCGCGAAATCAGCTTCCAGTTCAGCGAAGGTATTGCCGCCCGGAGCGTAATTCTTGATATTCACCTTGAAACCGCAAATATCCGGATGATCCCGTAACTTCCTTCCGAGGTCTCTCGTCAACCCCTCAACACTCAACTTCTCCTGCCCCCCGGCCTTCTGCGGCCAGCTGAGATTATGACAGGTGACCGACTCAATCAGGCGAATTAAATCCTCAATCCAGACAAAACGCCGAAAACGCAATTGAACGGTGGCCACCCCCCAGTTACCAAGGGATTTAGGCAGCCCGGCCGCGGCCGGGGCCGGACTGGGCGCGGCAATGGGCACCCGCAGCTCCATGATTAAATCATCACTGTCATGCAGGGAGCCGTGCATACAGCAGATATACTCCACTACCGCCGCCTGACCATCCTGATTCTTTTTCAGAAAGTAGGGAAATTCGATCTCGATATGAGCGGCCTGAGCCTGCAGCTTATCCTTCATGCCGCTCAAAATGGTATGAAAATTTTTTAAATTGATGGCGCCGTGTACCCGGGTTAAAATCTCCACAAACCGGCTCATATGGGTACCCTTGAAGTGATGCGGTAAATTAACGTACATATTGACCGTGGCCACGGTCTTCTGGGTGGTGTTTTCCTTATCCAGAACGGTAATGGGGTAGGAGATATGTTTCACCCCGACCTTCTTGATATTAATCTTACGAAAATCGGGCAGGTTCTGGATATCTTTCATCTCAGCCAAGATGCCTTTTCACCGCGGCCTTTAAATTGTCAAGATTGGCAGATTTAACCAGATATTCATCAGAGGCCCAGGAAGATATATCCTGTTTGAACTCCTCATAGGCGGAGCAGAGAATCACCGGCAGAGCAGGATTAAGTTCCTTAATCTGGCGCAGGGTTTCAAGGCCGTTCATACCGGGCATATTGATATCAAGGATCACCAGATCAGCGTTTAATTCCCGCAACTTTTCCAGGGCTTCTTCACCCGAATAAGCCGAATAAACCTTATACCCCTCCTCTTCAAGTTCATCACTGTAAAGGAGATGGATAGACTCCTCATCATCAACAAGCAAAATATTTTTCATAACTCAGCCTCCCTTAGATATTTAGCAGCATCCTCCGGCGGGGTGGGATTGATATAAAAGCCTGATCCCCATTCAAAACCGGCAATCTGAGTGAGCTTGGGGACAATCTCAAAATGCCAGTGAAAATGATCAAGCGGCTGAGATCTCAAGGGCGAGGTGTGCAGGACAAAATTATACGGGGCGTTGACAATACATTTATCTAAACGCCGCAGGCATTCGGAGAATATAGCCGCAAGGAGTGTAAATTGATTATCGTCCATGGATATATAGGCGGAAGAATGCCGTTTCGGCAACACCCACATCTCAAAGGGCGAACGGGGAGCAAAGGGAGCGATAACCAGGAATTCTTCGTTCTCACAGACTATTCTGCTTTTCTCCTTTAACTCCTGATAAATTATATCGCAGAATACACAGCGTTCCTTGTATTTGTAATAAATCTTGCTGCCTTGAAGCTCCGAAACAATCATGCGCGGCAGAATGGGCAGGGCGATAAGCTGCGAGTGCGAGTGCTCCAGAGAGGCCCCGGCCGCCTTACCATGATTTTTAAAAACCATAACATAACGGAAACGCGGGTCATGGGCCAGATCAATGAGCCGGTCACGATAGGCATGCAGGACATTCAACAGACGGTTCTGAGGCAGATAGGCAAAGACCTCATCGTGGCGGGGGGTCTCAATTATAACCTCGTGGGCACCAATCCCGTTCATCTTATCATAGAGCCCCTCCCCCTTCTTATCAAGATTACCCTCAATGACCAGGGCAGGATATTTATTCGGCACCACCCGCAGATCCCAGCCGGGAGAATTAGCCGCCCGCTCATGACTGCTGTAACTCAAGACCTCCGACGGGGTGGTTTTCTCATTACCGGAGCATAAGGGGCAGAAACCGCCTTTAACATCACCCCGGTCAACAATAAAATCAGTGGGACGTTTACCCCGCTCTTTGGCAATAATTATCCAGCGGCCAAGGATTGGATCTTTTCGAAGTTCCGGCATTTATTTATCCTTAGGACTTGTTCCTCAAGTCCTTAAATCATCCGCCGTGAGATAAAAGCGGATAAGAGTAAAAATGATTTTTCACCGGCCGTAAAACAACCGCGAGAGCTGTCTTTAACCGGCATGAACCTTCTCAAAATTCTCCTGTTCTGTCTTGCAGTCAATACACAGGGTGGTTACTGGACGGGCCTCAAGACGTTCCAGGGATATATCGTCACCACATTTATCACATATCCCATAGACTTCATTATCAATCCGCTCAATGGCAGATTTTATCTTAGTCAGTAATTTACGTTCCCTATCTCTGATCCGAAGTTCAAAACTGCGGTCAGATTCGGCCGAGGCCCTGTCGGTTGGATCGGGGTATTTATCATTCTGCCCCGTCATCTCAGCCAGAGTCTTATCGGCTTCCGACAAGAGCTCCTCGTGCATCGTCTCCAGCTTTTCGCGAAAATATTTCAGTTGCTTTTTATCCATGTTAGATCCTCAAGTTAAACCATGGCGCCAAACGCCATTTCTCCGTTTACAGATGCCTGCTCTCTTTCTCTTTTGCTAAATCTGGTCAGAAGCCACCTCTTGACTTCGTTAGACAGGTCATAAGCAGGTTATTATCACCGTATATAGGTACCGCTTTTACCACCGGTTTTTCTGAGCAGTTTTATATCCTGAATGACCATCCCCTTGTCCACGGCCTTGCTCATGTCATAAATCGTAAGAGCAGCCACCGACACAGCCGTCAGGGCCTCCATCTCCACCCCGGTCTTACCAACTATACTGACTCTGGCCCGGACAATAACGGCCAGCCCGGCATCATCAAAGTCAAAATCTATTTCGGCTCTGGTAATATTAAGGGGATGAGCCAGGGGAATTAACTGATCCACTTTTTTGGCCGCCATGATCCCGGCCAGCCGCGCTACCCCGAGAACATCTCCCTTGGCCATATTCCCGGCCCGCACCAGATCGTAGCCCTCCCGTGTCATGATGACCGTCCCCTGGGCCACGGCCTCCCTGACGGTTTCACTCTTGGCGGAAACATCGACCATCCAGGCGTTACCGGCAGCATCAAAATGATTAAGGGAAGCGGTCATATCAACTATTGGAAATTATTAAGCAGTCTTTTAAAGAAGCCTTCTTCCTCGGGATGACGATTCTTCTCGCCACCTAATTCAGCAAACTTCTCCAGCAATTTTTTCTGTTCCGCGGAGAGATTAACCGGAGTCATAACCTGCAGGGTAATATGCATGTCACCCCTGCCGCTGCCCCGCAGACTGGGAACCCCTTCCGCCGGCAGGGTTATGGTCTGGCCGTTCTGCGCCCCCTTCTCAATGGTAACAGCCCTGGTCCCGTGAATGGTGGGTACGTCAATCTTGGCCCCCAGGGCGGCCTGCACCATTGATACCGGCAGTGAGCAGTAGATATTACTCCCCTCACGTTGAAAAAACTCATGCTCCTGCACATGAATAATCACATAGAGATTGCCGGGCTGACCTCCGCGACGCCCGCCCTGCCCCTTGCCCTGCAGACGCATTCTGGCCCCGGTATCCACTCCGGCCGGGATTTTTAAAGAGACCTTCTCCTTTTTGTTGACCAGACCGTTACCACCGCAGTCCTGGCAGGGATCAGTAATTATCTGGCCGCTCCCCTGACATTGCGGACAGGTTGAGTTAATCCGGAAAAACCCCTGAGAACGCATAACCTGGCCCCGGCCCTTACAGACTGAGCAGACCTGGCTCTGATAACCGGGCCGCAGTCCGGTTCCCTCGCAAGTCCAGCAGGTATCCGGGCGGGTTATCTCTATCTCCTTGTTGACCCCGTGCACGGCCTCCATAAAGGAAATGCGCAGATCATAACGAAGATCGGCGCCGGGCTCCGGGCCGTTACGCTGCTGCCGGCTGTCCCTGCTGCCGCCAAAACCAAAGAGATCCTCAAAGATATCACCAAAATTAGAAAAAATATCCTCGGCGTTACCAGGGCCGCCATAGCCGGTATCTCTAAGCCCCTCCTCGCCGTACTGGTCATAAATCTGGCGCTTTGTCAGATCGCTTAACACCTCGTAAGCCGCCGCGGCGCTCTTAAATTTTTCTTCTGCCTCTTTATTACCCTTATTGCGGTCAGGATGATATTTCATGGCCTTTTTGCGATAGGCCTTTTTAATTTCAATCGCAGAGGCGGTCGACGACACACCCAAAATTTCGTAATAATTCATATCTGATATCTACTTATGCGTCACTTCCTGGTGGAGATACTACATTCTCTGCCGCGGGCTCAGGTGCCACAGGGGCAGCTGCTGCTGATTCATCCGCCTCATCCTTGTCGGCAACCGCCCGGCGCGCCTCTTCATCGGCCCGAACCGCCTCTTCAAGGCTTTTAAGATTCTCCGGCGTTACCTTACCGGCAGCAATCTCACGCAAGGTCATCACCACTTCCTTATTTTTGCCTTCCACCAAAAACGGCATACCCTGCCGATGCTGCTTTAATCTGGCTATTGCCAGATGTATCAGGGCAAAACGGTTTTCACTGCCTATTAATTTCAGACAGTCCTCAACTGTAATCCTTGCCATAGGCCCAAAGCTCCTTTCTCTTATTCCATAATCATATTCAGTAGCAAAACTTAATTAATATAATCTTTTTACCGCCTTTGGCAACAAATTTTTGTTAGCGGCGCTCAAAAGTGATTTTCAACTATTCCTCGCATAACAATTGGCATTGAATCTGCATAAAACAATAGCGTTACGATTGGTCATAATAACAGCAGGGTTAATTTTACCCGGTTATCCCTTTGCGACAGAAAAGAAACGGAAAAATATTCCGCCCTGCCGTTCAGGCAGAGACCTTTATGCCGCAACGTCCGGCAGTTATCTGCAGGCCGCGGGGCGGTAACATTTTCCAGCCCCGGTTACAATGTCAATTTAATGACGAAGAACCATAATGGAGGTATTTTCTTGCGGAAGATATTATTTTATGCCCTGCTGCCGTTCATTATCACAGCCTGCGCCGCCGGCGGTGCGTCTATATCAGGAGGCGGTACAGGCCTGCGCGCCTTCTGGCCCCAGGGCGGAATTAACCGTTACCAGGCCGTAGTTTACCCCGCCTCCAGCCCACCGCCTCAAACCCTGATTATCCAGCGAATCAAGCCACAAGGGAACAAAGAATAATGATGACTTTATTTAAAACAATGACCCTCGCCCTCCTGTGCTTCATGTTCAGCATTACAGCCCGGGCCGCCGTAAACCAGAGCACTTCCAGCAACGCTTACGCCCTTGATTATCCCCAGCCCCTGCCCTCTGATTACGTATACCGCACGGAACGCCGCTCCCCGCCGCCGCCCGCTAAAAACATATGGGATTACCTGTCTTTTTTCACCTGGCAGCCGACGGTAAAGCCAAAACCCCGGCCCGCAGCAGCTGAGTCCAGGGCCTTGCAAAAACGTATCGCCGACCTGGCCCGCCAGCTTACCGCCAACGCCGAAGAAAGTATCGCCGATGAATATGTCATCACTGTCAACACCTTTGTCAACCTGAACAGCCTTTACAAAACCTCCGACCTGGGCCGCTATATCTGCGAAGAGTTGATCGGCGACCTGCAGAAGGCCGGCATAGAAGTCATTGATGTCCGCAAAAGCGCCGGACTGATGGTCAGACAGCAATACGGTGTTTACGCCCTGTCCCGGGATATGAATGAATTAAGTTATATTCACAATGCCCAGGCCATGATCGTAGGCACCTACACCTACGCCCATGACCAGATTATGCTAAATGCCCGCCTGCTCCGCAACCGGGACGGCATGGTACTGTCTCATGCCAGTCTGACCTTTGAGCTTGATCCAATGACGAGACAAATGCTGGCTGACGAATCCAGCCCCCCCAAAGCGCCGGTGGCGGTACGCATCAAAAAATTCGAGCCATAAGGGCTTGAACAACGGCAACAGCAGATTTTCTGATTAATTAATACAGGACGTAATAAAGATATGAAGATATTTAAAACTCCAGCTCCGGCAATGACCGCCGTTCTGCTCGTCTTCCTGCTGCTTGCCGCCTGCGGCCAGACCCGCGCCCCTCAGACCCTCTCAGCCGCCAGCCCTGATTTCTTCGGTATCGGCGACAATCTGGCCCGGCAGTTAATCAACAACCGCCGCCGTTCTCTTAACACCAGCGAAACTCTTATTTTCACCACCATTGTCAATCTTAATAATCTCGACCAGACCTCAAAATTCGGCCGGGCCTTGAGCGAATCCCTTGCCACCCGCCTGTTCCAATATGGTTTTCATGTCATCGAACTCCGCAAGGCCGGAGCGATCATGGTCAAGGACAAGACCGGCGAGCTGATATTAAGCAGGGAGAGCAGGGAACTGGGAAAAGAACAGAAGGCGGATGCCATTGTGGCCGGCACCTATTCCCTGACTCCGAAGTCCATCATCATCAATATAAAACTATTAGCGGCCGGCACTCAGGAGGTACTATCAGTAGCGGGGATGGAGTTAAACCGCAGCTTGAATATCAATTATCTGCTGGCCGACGGCGGCCCGGTGCCGGACAGTCTTTCAGGTGATGAACACTTTTGACGGCACAAAATCTATTAAAACAGGGAACCGCATGCGAAAATTTATTTTATTTATTTTATTTATGTCATCAGCCGTATTGACGGCCTCCTGCTCCACCATAAGCCAGCGCCAGTCTTCGGCGCAGGTAGCGGTTAAAAAAGGAGCGCCGGTGGTTTACATCCACCCCCTTGAGCCCCAGGCCTATGCCATGTCATCAGTGGGCATCCTGCCCTTCGACCTGGCAACGGGCATTAACCCTCGTCTCGGGACGGCCGCCGCCGGCATCTTTCAGGACATTCTGCTGGGCCGGGAGGCCTTCCATCGGGTCAAGTTACTGCCGGAACATTATGGAAATAATGATGAGGCCCTGCGGGCCGGAAAGCGGGAGAAGGTGGATTTAGTAATGGCGGGACGGATAAACTACGCCCTGGAGGGAACCGAACTGGGCGGCTCACGCTTAGACATCTCCGTGCGTCTTCTGAACACCCGCACCGGTAAAACCATATGGCACATAGAACAGGCCATGGAGCAGCCCATGGACTACCCCAGAACCGATATTCTGCACTCCCTGATCAACGCCCTGCAGCCCCCGGTTATCCGGCGCTCCAAAGGAGCGCCGGTAGTGGTCAACATGCTGGCCCGGAGCGCCGATGATATAGCGGAAGTCATGACTGGAGCCCGCTACGTAAGAAGATGATAAAAAAAGTAAGCGATCCTGATCGTACCGCTGCAGTTTGGGGGTGTTGCAAATGCCAAGGTATGGTTCGTCTGTCGCTTACAAAAATGATGTTCTTACTTCTGAGGAGCTCGCAGCTAACATGCCTGCCATTGAAAGATGGATTCGTAAAAAGTCCATCACTTCTCAAAAGGGTTTTTAAGCATAATGGTCTGCTCACGACCGGGACCGACGGAGATAATATTAGCCGGGGTCTCAGTAATCTCTTCAATCCGTTTTATATAATCACGGGCCCTGACCGGTAAATCGTCCACACTTGCCACCTGGTCAATTTCCTCCGCCCAGCCCGAAACATCCTCATAAACAGGCTGCAGGCGGGAGGTCTGGCGGATATTTCCCGGCATGGCGAACAACTCCTCATTACCGTCACGGTAAGAGGTGGCAATTTTCAACATATCCTGACCACTCAAGACATCCAGCTTGGTAAGAGCCAGACCGGTAATACCATTCAACCGTACCGCATCCCGCGCCACCACCCCGTCCAACCAGCCACAGCGCCGTTTACGCCCCGTGGTGGCCCCGAACTCACCACCCTTCTGCTGAATTTCCTCGCCGGTATTATCAAAGAGTTCAGTGGGAAAAGGCCCTTCGCCTACCCTGGTGGTATAGGCCTTGAGAATACCAACCACCGCGTCAATATAGACCGGGCCGATACCGGAACCGATACAGGCGCCGCCGGAGACCGTATTGGAGGAGGTCACAAAGGGATAGGTACCATGATCAATATCGAGTTGAGTGCCCTGCGCCCCTTCAAAAAGGATATTTTTACCGGCCCGGCGGCCCTTATCAAGCTCCACGGAGACATTCTTGATAAAGGGAATCAGCTTCTCGGCATACCCCATGAACTGGCCGTATATCTCGTCAAAGGACAGGGGGCCAGGGCCGCCGTTGCCAAGAATCAGATTCTTTTCGCGAATATTATCCCGCAGTTTATCCTTAAACAACTCCTCATCGCGTAATTCGCCGACCTTAATCCCCTTGCGTAAAATTTTATCACCATAACAGGGGCCGATGCCCCGTCCGGTGGTGCCTATTTTTTTGCCCTCCTCCATCTGGGCTTCACTGCTCAAATCAAGCTGCTTGTGATAGGGCATGATCAGATGGGTATTCTCGCTTACAGACAGACGCTCCGGGGTAACGGTAAGGTCTTTAGCGGCCAGCCCCGCCATCTCATCGAGGAGAACAACAGGGTCAAGAACCACGCCGTTACCGATGAAACATTTTTTATCTTTATTAAGGATACCGGAGGGAATCAGGTGAAAAACAAATTTTTCACCATCCACGACCAGGGTATGGCCCGCGTTATTGCCACCCTGAAAGCGCACCACGTAATCGGCATAACCGGTTAACAGATCAACGATTTTGCCCTTGCCCTCATCACCCCACTGGGTGCCCACAACCACGACATTTGCCATTATACCAGCCTCTGAAATAGATAAATAATAAACCGCCTGTAATAAGCGGCTTGCAGCCTGCTTCCATTACCCAGACAGGGGCGGTAAGCCCCGATACAGACAATTACTGCCCGAATAAACAAGCTTATTGCGGCGCCTATAATAGCCAAGGCCCGATTAAATGTCAAATTGTTAAGCAGCTTGACAGAAATGGGCAAATGACGTAATTTCCAGATTACTCTTTTCAATTTCTGCTCTGGAATATTATGTTTGGCATTGGTTTACCTGAATTAATTTTGATTATGGTTGTCGCCCTTATCGTTGTGGGGCCGGACAAACTTCCAGATCTGGCCAAAACTCTGGCCCGGCAGATAGTGGAGTTAAAGAGAGCCGCCAACTCCCTGAAAGACAGCCTGAACGAGGATGATGATCTCAAGCCCTGGGAGAAAAACCCTCTTGAACTTGGCCAGATCGAACATACTCCGCCCGATAGAGGGCAGACCGGGCCGAACAACTGGGTGCAGGACGAGACCGCTGACCAGGAAGAGAACAGCGGCAAAGATGAATCAGAGCTTGAGGAAAACGTGGGGCCGGCAGCCGCGGAGGAATCTGAACCGTCAACTGCTGAAAGCCCGGCGGATACAGACACGGCCCTCCCCCGAACCGATGACCGGAAAGCACCCGCAACGGCCGAAGCATTAGAGCCGACAGCGGAAAACAAGCCCCATGCTGATGAGAAAGAAGATAAAATAAAGGCCGTGAAAGCAGATAAAATTGATGAATGAGGTCAATGATTATTTCCTCAAACACCTGAAGGAGCTGCGCTCACGGCTGATTGTCTCCTTTCTCACTGTTGTCCTGTTCAGTACCGCCGCCTATTTTTTTATCCAGCCCCTGTCCCGCCAGCTGGTAGCCCCCCTCTTCCGGGCCGACCCCAAACTGGCGACCCTGGTTTACACCAACCTCACCGAAGCCCTGTTCAGCTACATCAAGCTCTCAATTCTGGTGGGAATAGCCGCAGCCTCGCCGGTTATAGTATATGAAGTCTGGATGTTTGTTTCTCCCGGACTCCGCCGCAGCGAGAAAAGGCAGATCTTTCTCGTTGTCTTTCTGGCCAGCAGCCTCTTTGCCTGCGGTGTCCTTTTTTCTTACTTTATTGTCCTGCCCGAAATGTTATCCTTCTTCATGGGTTTTGCCCGCCAGAATCTGCGTCCCCTGCCCCGCTTCGGCCTCTACCTGACCTTTGTGGCCCGCAACGCCCTGGCCTTCGGCCTGGCCTTTGAGGTGCCCTTTCTCATGGCCGCCGCCGCTAAAATCGGTCTGGTGGACAGCAGATATTTCCGCAAACACCGCCTCTACGCCTATATTGTCATGATGGGCCTGGCCATAATGCTGACTGCCGGCGACATGTTTTCCGCCCTCCTCCTCACCGTCCCTCTCGGCCTGCTCTACGAAACAGGTATCTGGATCGGCGCCCTGTTAGGCAAAAAAACACCCAAAATTAAATCTTGCTGATACAATTTGGCTTTGTAGTTAATTCGGTGTTCGGTGTTCGGTGTTCATCTTTTAATACTTTTACAAGTATCAATTCACATGCAATTACCTATTAGAACCAGAATTTATTTATCCACCATCCGCAGCAGGGCCCAGGATAAATCATCATCACTCCCCTGATAATTTTCATCACGCCGGCGGGCAGCTAAATGATCAATAATCTCATTGGCCAGAACCTTGCCCAGCTGCACCCCCTCCTGATCAAAGGAATTAATATTCCAGATAAAACCCTGCATGACTATTTTAGTCTCATACACCGCCATCAGCGCTCCCATGGTATAAGGGGTCAGACGGTCAGCGAGAAGAATACAGTTGGGGCGGTTACCGGCAAAACGGCGGTTGGGATTGGCGTTACCACGGCCGACAGCCATGGCAAGTGACTGGGCCAGAAGATTGGCTAACAGTTTCTCCTGAGAGGTGGTGCCCTGAATCTCCAGATCCTCCCCATACTGACTCTGCCGGAAACCGATAAATTCCACCGGCACAACAGTCGTCCCCTGATGAAGAAGCTGGTAAAAGGCATGCTGACCGTTGGTACCCGGCTCGCCCCAGACTACGGGGCCGCTCTGCCAGGCAAGGGGCTGGCCGGAGCGGTCAATGGATTTACCGTTACTCTCCATATCACATTGCTGGAGATGGGCGGTAAAACGAATCAAAGCCTGACTGTAAGGCAGAACCGCCAGGGTATCACAACCCAGAAAATTATGATTCCAGATCCCCAACAATGCCATGAGCAGGGGGACATTACTCCGGATATCCGGCTCTTCAGCCGCCTGATCAATATCATGAGCTCCAGCCAGAATCTCCGAGAGCTGCTCAAACCCCAGAGCAAAGCCCAGCATTACCGCCCCCACCATGGAGGTGACGCTGTAACGCCCGCCTATATAGTCAAACATATAAAAAGAACGTAGATAACGGGCCGGATTATCCATGGGGCTGCCCTTGCCGGTTACGGCAATAAAGTGACGGCCGGGGTCAAGACCGGCCGCCTTGAAAGAGGACCGTACCAGCTCCTCATTGGTGAGAGTCTCCAGGGTGGAGCCGCTTTTAGAGACCACATTGACCAGGGTACGGCTGAGGTCCAGCCCCCGCAGAACAGCGGCGGCATCATCAGGATCAACATTGGAGATAAAATGAACCCGCCGCTCCTGAATCCGGAAAGCAGCCAGGGCGAGGTAAAGGGCCCGGGGACCGAGGTCAGAGCCGCCAATCCCCACCATTACCATATCAGTAAAGGAATCACCGGCCTCATTGACAATCTCTGCCGCCGTTAAACCATCAAGAAAGTCCTGTAATTTCTGAAGCTCCTCCCGGGCCTGAGCGCTGGCTCCGGGATGCAGGGGCGCATCACCCAAGTCACGAACCGCGGTATGAAGGGCCATGCGTTCCTCACTTTCATAACCATTTATCCGATTAACCACCTCCCCCCGCTTCATCCCCTTAAACTGCTCTATAACCCGGCTTTCATCAGCCAGATCCTGGAGGGCAGACAGGGTATCATCGTTAATCCTCTCGGTGGCGTAAAGCAGCTCAAAGTCATTCATCCGGCAGCAATACGAGGCAAGACGCCTGCTGTTTAAGGCATTGGGCTCGGTCAAAGAAAAAGGATTAAGGGCTAACTCCCGTAAACAGGCCACCGCATTATTACTGGAAAAACCATGATATTCAACCATCCGCTCACCTCATTTTATTAAAGATATTAATTTAACCACTTGTTTTCACTAAATTAAAATGACACGCTGCCCCTTCAGACTTTGAAATATATACCGCATAACCTTAAGCGAAAAAACTTATAACCATAAAAAAACTATTTAAAATTAATAAGTTATAATATATTATTATATAAATAGTTGCTTTTAAAAATATTTCAATGCAACCGACATCTTTTACCAGTTTATAATTTTTTATTGGTTACGGCCAAGGACTTTTTAGCAAGCGCTCCCAGAACACCCTGTTGCACGCATTTCGAAATGTTATAAAGTCAGCGGTACGACAATGATCGTATGGTAAGCGCCTCATAAACCACACTCTTGACTTTATAACATCTCGGAATGTAAGCGTTTCAGGGACGCCCTGCTGTGCGCATTTAAGCCCCCCGATAATACCCCTGTATATTGGGGGACTTAAATGCGTGCAGCAGGGGGTTCATGGGGCGCTTACATCGTATGCTAAAGTGTGGTTTGGTAAGGCGCTTACATTTTTTACGACGCCATCAACGATTACAAAGGCGGATTCGTGAGTTGCATGCTGGTTTCACCCAGTGACCAATTACCACAGACATTCTATCCGGCCAGCAGGCACTACCTAAACGGCGACATTTTTTAAAACAGGTGGCAAAGATGATTACTATCGCTGAACAGGATTTATTCAAAGCCTGCCGGGTATTATTTGGCGGGGATATCCAGATAAACCGGGGGTTCCTGGAATATTTACAGCCCAACGGCATTAAAACCGCTTACCGGCGCCGGGCCCGGGAGACCCATCCTGATATGTTGACCGATGTCGGCGAGGCCGCTTCACGCCGTGGTGCCGAACTATTTCATGGAGTTCAGCAGGCCTATGAGAGTCTAAGAAGCTATCTTGATGCCCGGGAACGCGGTTTGGCGCAATTCCAGGCCGCGCCAATAAACACAGCAGAGAGATCAGCAGCTGCCGCAAGGCGTTGGCCGCAGAACCAATCATGGACTCAACGTCCCAGGGCCGCAAAAAGAAAGCAGCCACCCACCCGCCCGCAGGCCGAACAGTCATCATCCCGGCACCAGGGCTGGACGGCGAATTACCAGCAAGCCTCACCAGGCCGCCGAATTCCGCCCCGCAAGCTGCTCTTTGGACATTATCTATTCTATTCCGGTGTAACCAACTGGCAGACCATTGTCAACGCCCTGATCTGGCAGCGCACCAAACGACCGCGCTTAGGTGAAATTGGTAAATCATTTGGCTGGCTTACCTCCGGTGATATTGTTCATATTCTGAAATCCAGACGGCTGTCCGATTCCTTTGGCTGCTCCGCAGTGAAGCTGGGGCTGTTGACCGAAAATCAGGTCCGGCTCATGGTCTTTAAACAACAGCGCCAGCAAAAAAAATTCGGGGAATATTTTGTCCACCACAAACTTCTGACTCACAGTCAGCTTGAACGGCTGATTAAGAATTTCCGTTATCATAATATTTCCGTAAGCATCAACCGCCGAGCCTCCTGACAACCATAAGCGATTAAACGTCTGCCCTCCCTTGATTTACACTAATTTAATATATTTTCTTATTGTTATCCTGGTACTCTCAACCAACAGCGTCCCGGAAAGACCGCAGCTTCCTTTTTTCACCGCCCTCGGTATTTTTATCATTAAGACCATCATCTATCAGGGGCTGTTAAAACGAATTTTCAGCTCCCGGCTCCTCAGTGGCGCGGCTTACAGCAACGCTGAAAGACGAGCCTCCATTCTGGCCATTGTCTTTTTCAGCCTGGACATATATCTCCTGGACTTTCAATACTATTTCAGTCTGCTGCCCATGGCCCGGACAATGCCTTCAATAATTGATGCAGGCGGCCTGCTGCTCTTCATGGCTTATTTAATAATGATGTGGGCCGCGGCCGCTGCCCCCTATAACCACCTTTTCGGACAAGGCCATTCCACCAGAAAATTTATCAGAACCAATGTGGAAAGCAATCTGCCCATCATTCTTCCCTGGCTGATTTTATCCATCCTGGCCGATTCTCTGCGCCAGGCCCCCATTCCTCTCCTCAAGACCATTCTCAACTCATCATGGGGAGAACCGGTTATTTCGCTTTTATTTTTCATCTGCCTGGCTCTTACCTTTCCAGCCCTGATTGTCCGGGTCTGGAGATGTACCTCCATGCCGGACGGCCCGGAACGCCGCCGCCTCGAAAGTTTCTGCCGGAAATACAGGGTTGGTTACACCGACATTATGATCTGGCCCATGTTTGAGGGTCAGGCTCTCACCGCCGGAGTTATGGGCATTATTCCCGGCTGCCGTTACCTGCTCATAACCCCGGCCCTGCTTCAGGCCCTGACCCCGGAAGAAATAGAAGCGGTAATGGCCCACGAACTGGGCCATGTCAGGCTTAGACACCTGCAGATTTACATTCTTCTCTTTCTGGGCTTCGGGCTCCTGGCACAGCTCTCCACCTATCCCATCCTCTATCTTCTGGCCAGTTCCGATCTCTTCTACAAGATGGTGCATCTGGTCAATAAACAGCCGAGTCATGCCCTGGCCACCGCCCAGACCGGAGCCATGTTCATCCTCATGATCGTCTATTTCAGGTATATTCTGGGCTTTTTCATGCGTAATTTTGAACGGCAGGCCGATGCCTTTGCCCTTAAAGCCATGGGCAGTGCCGAGCCGCTGATCCGGGTCTTCGACAAGATTGCCTGGCTCAGCGGTACCAGTCATGACCAGCCGAGCTGGCACCATTTCAGTATCGGCCAGCGCATTGATTTTTTACAACGCTGCGAAGCCGATGCCAAACAGTTACATAACCATAACCGCAAGATATACGGCAGCCTGGCCGCCTATCTCCTGATTCTTGTGCTCTCCGCCCTCACCCTGTGGCGGATGCCGGATAATCTCATGGCCGGAGCGCCGCAGGAAAAATACGCCCAGGCCGTAATCCAGCAGAAGATGGCCGATGACCCCCGAAATTTCATCTGGCCCCAGCTTTTAGGCGACCTTAATTACAGCCGCCGCCATTATCAGGATGCCATAGCGGCCTATGAAAAATCCCTCCTCCTGAACCCCGACAACGCTGAGGTTTTAAACAACCTGGCCTGGCTGCTGCTTACCACAGACATTCACAGCATCCACAACCGTACCGCCGCCCTGCGTCTCGCCAAACGGGCCGTAATTCAACAGCCCGCCCCCCACATCCTCGACACCCTGGCCCTGGCCTATTTCGCCAACGGCCGTATTGAACTGGCCATTCAGGCCGAGAAAAGAGCCTTTGCCCTTGATCCAGCCAACCGGGCTTACTATATAAGCCAGCTTAAAAAGTTTGCCCGCCAGCTTAAATAAATATCAAAGGCAGCGCCCCATAAACCACAAACTTTATCCACCTGCCGCCATGCTTCTGACTGCAGCCAAATTTAGAGTTGGCAAATAAAAATACTGCGGGTATCATCATTTTTATGTAACATCATTGGCGTAATTAGGGTGTATTGGTAATTGGGGTCGGGCCACGATAAGTAGCCGGAAAGATAATAATTAATTGCCAGAAACAGGCTGTTTACGAGTCTATAATGGCATTTAGGACGTCAAAAGCAGCAAGATAGAGCTAATCCGGATTAGACTAACCGGCAAAAAGCCCTGAACCGGTGCCCTTGTTGTAAGCACTCCATAAACCACACTCTCGCATACGATCATGGTCATACCGCTGACATTATAACATCTCGGAATGTAAGGGCTTCAGGGGGTTCATGGGGCGCTTACCCCTTGTTATGCATAAAAACATGAATACACAAAACTTGATTAGCATCATAAATACCGACGAACTAACCTACGAAGCAACGTCATTAATGGCATGGGAAATGGGTGTTGTAGATAATATTGATGATGTTGCTCAATTCATGTGGCAAGGCGGTCCATTTCCACCTCAAGCTTCAGCGAAACGTCCGAGAAGAATTAAGCTTTCTGAAGATGATCCCAGACCCAAGAAAAAATATTGGGATTTTGTTAAAAATGAAATGTTCTATTTTCTTTGTGAAAACAATCCAAAATACAAAGAGCTTTGGAGTCGAATTGGAAGGCTAGAAAATAAAAGTACAAGTGCAATCGTACTTGTCATATCTGGGTACATAGGTGAAAAGTCCGGTGTTGAGGGGAGCATATTGGCCGGATTTGTTGCTGTATGTCTTTATGGTGCAGCAAAGATTTCAAAAGAAGCGCTGTGTGAGTACTTAAAGGTTAATAATGCATAACAAGGCGCTCGTTCGGACGCAAACTACGCTGCGCTTCATTTGCGCCGCACAGCTTGGTCGTTCACAGGCAATAAAAAAAAGGGGGTAATAAAATGAATGAGCAGAATCAGGAAAACACGAACCAGAAGGCAGAAGAAGCAGCCCGTGCCGCGGTGGAAAACGGGGATGATATTCGCGAGGTTGTCCGTAATATCACCTTGAAAGCCCTGAGCGAAGGGCAGTTAGATATGCGCAGGATGCGGGAAGTTGTCCAGGCGGTACTGCGCGGCGCGAGTGTCGGCATAATAATGAAAGGCACCCAGACAAAACAGGCGCTGCAGGAGGCAATGGCCGGAGTGGATGAGGCCCTGGCTGCCTCAGCCGAGGCCTCCAAACTGGCCGTTCAGGAAGCGGCCGGTAATATAAAAAATTTCGGCACTCAAAATCTCAAACAGGCCCTGGATGATCTCCGGGCCCTGGAAGATATGTTTTTAGATACCGTAATAGGTATAGCCAAGACCTCTAACACGGCGGTAAAAGATTCACTCACCAGCCTGGCCCAGCACGCTCGCACCAGCGGCACTCTGGTTGGCAAAGCGGCAGCCAAAGCGGCCGGAGCCCTGAGCAGTCAGCTTGGTCAAAATATGCGCGAGGGGGTAAGCACCAGTGCCGAGAGCCTTTTAAAAGCAGGCGCCCAGATGTCCCAGGCCGCCGCCGGTTTTCTCGACGGCCTGGCTGAGACCCTTAACAAGGCAGGCAGTAACAAGCAGGAGAAGTAATGTCATCCGCTCTCTGGGAGACCCTGAGTGCCGCCCGTGATCTCGGGAGACTCCATGACATTGCCTCAGTTCTGATTCGTTACGGTTTCAGCGATCTGGTACGAAGACTGGGAATGGCCAGCGCCCTGGAACGGGCCGGCAAGGTTCTGCATTGGCATGAAGCCGGCGAACTGGCCCGGCTGACCCCACCGGCCCGGGTACGCCAGGCCCTGGAGGAGATGGGCCCGACCTTCATCAAGCTTAGCCAGATTTTAGCCACCCGCGTTGATCTTTTTGCCCCCGAGTGGATTACTGAATTCGAGAAATTACAGGATCGAGCCCCGTTGGTACCCTTCGAGCAAATCAGGCGGCAGCTGCAGGATGAGCTGGGGGCAGCGCCGGAAGAGATATTCGCCGAGATTATTCCAAAACCGCTGGCCGCGGCCTCCATTGCCCAGGTACACAGCGCCCGCCTGCAGAACGGGGATGAGGTTATTGTCAAGGTGCGGCGTCCCGGGATCAAACCGGTTGTAGAAGCTGATCTGCGGCTCTTACAGCGCCTGGCAAAAATTATCGAGGCAGAATCTAAGGAAATGCGACGATTCAAGCCACGGGAGATAGTACGTCAATTCACCCTGTCTCTGCGCCGTGAACTGAATTTAGCCACGGAATGCCGCAACGCGGAACGAATCGCCCGTAATTTAAAGAACCGCCCTGAAATCATCATCCCCAAGGTCTATTGGGAATGGACAGGAGAGCTGGTTAACGTCCAGGAGGCTATCCACGGCATCCCCGGCCGTGACCTGCAGGGTCTTGACAAGGCCGGTCTTGACCGGAAACTCATCGCCCAGCGCGGCGCGCAAGCCGTATTGCAGATGATCCTGGAAGATGGCTTCTTCCACGCTGACCCCCATCCGGGCAATCTCTTTTACCTGACGGAAAACCGGATAGCCTTTATTGACTTCGGAATGGTCGGCCGCTTATCCTCCCACCGCCGCGACCAGGTCGTGGATCTGCTCCATGGCCTGGTGGAGATGGATGCCGATCACGCGGTTGAGGTACTATTAGACTGGACAGGGGAAAGCAGGATCAACGTTGAAAGCCTGAAACTGGAAATAGAGAACCTTGTTGATCAATACCATGGTGTGCCCCTGAAGGAACTGAACATAAGCACCATGTTCGCGGACATGACAATCCTCCTCCGGGATTATCATTTAGCCTTACCGCCTGATTTGACTCTGCTGGCCAAATCCCTGATCAGTTTAGAAGGAATGGGACGCCAGCTCGACCCGGACTTTGATATGGTTAGCGAGGCCTCTCATTTTCTGCGCCGGGCGCTGCTGGCCCGTTATTCCCCTGATATCCTGATAAAACGGGGATGGCGGGCGGTGGCCGGTGGTCTCGAAATTCTCACCGGCCTGCCTCAGGATCTGCGTCAGCTTTTACGTTCTGCCCGGCGCGGTAAACTGCAGATACACGTCGATGTAACGCAATTACAAAGTTTTGGCAATCAGCTGGACCGCGCCACCAGCCGTCTGACCATGGGGGTTGTCATCGCCGCCCTGATCATAGGCTCGTCCATCGTCATGACCGTAGACCACGGCCCCATCCTGCTTGGTTTACCCATCTTCGGCCTGCTGGGCTTTGTCGGCGCGGCAATAGGCGGTATCTGGCTGCTCATCTCCATCTGGCGCAGCGGCCGAAATTCATAAGGGGTGAAGGCGTGCTTTCCTCGTAAACGCTCCATAAACCACACTCTTAGCATTATAACATCCCGGCAGGTAAGGATGTTCATGGAGCGCTTACATTAATTCACTTCGGCTAAACGGGCAAAGCGCTGCCAGAAATCAGGAAAAGATTTGCTCACGCACTGTTCATTTTTTATCCGGATACCAGGAATTATCAGACCGGCCACCGCGAAGCACATGGCGATTCGATGGTCATCATAGGTGTTGATCTCGGCCCCGTGCAGACCAGCTTTATCCGGGCTGCCGGTAATCAGCAGCCGGTCATCACCTTCTTCAGTTCTGACCCCCAGCCTGGCCAGCTCCACGGCCATGACATGCAGCCGGTCACATTCCTTAATCCGCAAATGCGCTATATTTTTAATCACCGTGGTACCACGAGCAAAAGCGGCAACCACGGCGAGAGTAGGAGCCACATCCGGGCAGTCGGCCATATCAACTTCCACGGCCCGCAGTTCAGACGGCCCGCTCACGGTAATTCCCCGGCCCCGCTCCACCCTGCATCCCATGCGGGCCAGGATATCAACCAGAGCGGCATCACCCTGCAGAGAGGGGTGGGGAACATTCTCCACCGTCACCCGGCCGCCGCTGACCGCGGCCGCGGCCCAGAAATAGGAGGCGCTGGAGGCATCGCCCTCCACCTGGTAATCCAGGGCCTCATAACTCCCCACCGGAATTTTAAAGCTATTCAAATCTCCGGCAGCCCAGACCTCAATACCAAAATCACGCATCACAGCCAGAGTCATTTCCACATAAGGCCTGGAATAAACCCGGCCTGCGACCTCAAGCCCGGAGGCCTGAGCGGCGTATGGGGCCACGAGAAGCAACGAAGAAAGATACTGACTGCTCTTGCCCTCCGGCAGGACGGTCTGACCGCCTGTAATACCGTGAGCCATAATCCGCAGGGGCGGACAGCCGGTATGGTTGAGGCTGGTGATCTCAACCCCCCAGCCCTTCAGGGCCGAAATCAGCGGGGCAATTGGGCGCTCAGCCATGCGCGGCCCGCCGCCGATGATAAACTCTCCCTGCCCCAGGGCGGCGACAGAGGTCAAAAAACGAGTGGCAGTACCGTTATTACCAAGATAAATTTCGTCACCGGGAGCCAGAATGCGGCCGGCGCGGCCGGAAACCCGCCAGGCGTCGGCTGCCGTATCGTCAATTTCAACCCCCATAAGACGCAGGGCGGTACTGGTATAGCTGGTATCTTCGCTGGTCAGGGGGCCGCGCAGCACGGTGGTGCCGTCGGCCAGAGCGGCGGCAATCAGAGCCCGCTGGGTCAGGCTCTTGGAGCCGGGTACGCTTATTCGACAGTCAATTTTCTCTAAGGGGATAATTTCTTTCATCTTATTCTGTTTTCTAATTCACGGCGCATAACGGTTATGGGGGCCTGTTCTCCTGTCCACAATTCAAATTGAGCCGCCCCTTGAAAAAGCAACATGCTTAAACCATTAATCGTCCGGCAGCCGGCCTTTCCCGCCTCCCGGAGCAATCTGGTTTCCAGAGGGGAATAGACAATATCCATGACAATATCAAAGGCGGACAGTCCCGCCGCCGGCAGGGGCATATCCTCATCCAGGGGCCGCATGCCCACCGAGGTGGCGTTAATCAGGACCGCCCCCTTAAAGCCAAAGCCCTCCACCTCAGAGAGCGGCAGCCACGGGCAGTCCAGA
Organism: Desulfobacterota bacterium M19; assembly: GCA_048820955.1. Classification (GTDB taxonomy): domain Bacteria; phylum Desulfobacterota; class Desulfobulbia; order Desulfobulbales; family VMSU01; genus JAADIV01. Next base: position 71,517 of record JBMERE010000003.1, read on the forward strand.
GCCGCGCTTAATTCCCGTCCAGAAGCCGGGGTTCGGCTGGCGAGAGTCAGGTCGGCCCCGGCCTCCTTGAGCCCGAACCCCACGGCCCGGGCCGCACCACCCGCCCCCAGCAGCAGCACCCGGCAGTCAGTCAGTTCCGTCAACTGAGAAAGGGCCGTATTAGCCCCCAGCCAGTCGGTATTACTGCCCGTTAGCCGGCCGTTATCAATCACCAGGGTATTTACCGCCCCTATACGACCAGCCACGGGATCAAGATCATCAAGAAGAGGAATAATCGTCTGTTTATGGGGAATTGTGACACTCACCCCCTTGACTCCAAGAGCCGCAAGCCCCGGCAGAGCGGCATTGACATCCTCGACCATAAAGGGGACATAGACCTTATTTAAGCCCAGTTCGGCAAAAGCGGCATTGTGCATCGCCGGACTCAGGCTGTGGCTCACCGGATTACCGATAATGCCATAGAGCTCGGTGGCACCGTTAATCAACATCATCAAGCTCCCGGAGAATATGACGCAGGCTGGAAACGGCAAGCTGTCCAGGCGCGGTGCCCGGCTCACCATCAGCGGCGGCATAGGTCATAAAGCCGCCCATCTCCAGAGTGGCCGCCCGGCTTATAGCTCCGACCCGTCCCATACAAAAGGCAATGAGCGGGAATCCCAACTCTCTGGCCTCGCGCTGGAGATCAAGCACCCTTAAAACATCGGTGAAGTCATGAGCCATGGTCACGATCTTACCGATGGCGGCCGAAGTGCGGTATTGTTCCTGCAAAATCTGGCGCAGTCCCTGAGCCGAGGGGGTGGTAGAAAAATTATGCCAGGAGATAATGGTCTTGCATTTACCCTTTGCCGCTTTAATAAGCCGCTGCCTGACCTCATCAGCAGTCTTTAATTCCAGATCAATATAGGCGGCTCCGGAGGCAACGGCATCATAGAGAAGATCCAGGCGGGTCTCCTCGTCATCCACGCCCTTACCTCCCTCCCAGGAAGCTCGATTAGTAAAAAGCAAAGGGACTTCCAGGGCCTCAATAAAGGGCTCCACCGCCGCCTCTTCCATACCGTCTAAACGGATTTCAATTACATCGGCCGCCGCCTGGGCCGCCTGAGCCCGTTTCAGGACCTCATCCACCGTCCCGCCACTGACAGCTACACATATTCCAGCTGAATTTTCTTTTTGCATATTTTTTCAGTTACCACCTGAGAAGTTTTGATTACCCTGCCTTTTTGTCTTCCAGCCGATAATAATCTATTCGAAATAATTCGGAAAGGGGCTTTATATCCTGACCGGCCTCAGACCGCTAAAAAGCAAAAACAGCAGAAATCTTCTTGACAATCGGCAAGTTCTAACCAGATAATAGATATATTATAACGACCTCATTATAACTCTATGCTTGGAGAATCCCATGGCGGATAAAGTTGATTTCAAAGTTGCCCACCTGAAAATAACCGATCACCTTATACTGGGAATCACCCAGGATAAACTAAAAAAAGGGGTGGAGAATTTTAAATATCTCAACCTGCGCTGCAAGCCTATGATGAGCTGGCAGATGGTGGCTGGTGCCATTATGAACGGCTCAGTTGACGCGGCCTTTATTCTGGCTCCCACCGCCATGGATCTCTATCATTCGGGCCTCAAGGCCAAGCTCGTTCTCTTCAGTCATAAATCCGGCAGCGTACTGATCAAAAATAAAAAGGCCAATATTAAGACCATTGATGATTTCAAGGGTAAGGTGGTCTTGATTCCCTATCAACTTTCAGTGCATAACATGCTGCTTCACAAACTTTGCAGTGAATCAGGAATTGAACCGGGAGCAGGTAAGGATGTCCTTCTTGAGGTTATGGCTCCGGGCCAGATGATTGAGGCCATGCAATTCGACGAAGAAGGCGAGATTGCCGGCTTTATCGTCGCTGAACCCATTGCCTCACAGTCAGTGGCCATGGGTTACGGTGAGGAATTCAGCCTCTCCAAGGACATCTGGCCTGAGCACCCCTGCTGCGTACTCATGGTGCGTGACGAGATGCTGGAAAAACATCCCGACGCGGTGCATGAATTCACCGAAAGTCTGGTTAAATCAGGCAAATTTATCGGCAAATCGCCCACCACGGCGGCCCGCATCGGAGCGGCATTTCTTAATCAGCAGCCAGAAGTCATCAAACGGGTTCTCACCGAACCGCCCGACCGGATTACCACCGCCAATCTCCTGCCCGTTCTGGATGATCTGGGCACCATTCAGGACTATATGCATGACAGGATGGGCATAATGCAGGAGAAGATTGACATAGAAGAATTTGTCAATCTCCAGTTCGCCCAGGCGGCCAAAGCCAATTAAAGTAAGCGCTCCATGAACACCCTGTTGTGCGCGCTTACCAATTAAACGTAATGGGGGGGGTAATTATTTACTGCCGCCTTCAGTACCGGCCCCTTTGCCAAAAGAGACAGTCAAGTACGGTGAAACCACTTTTTTATATCCCTGAAACTAAATATCTTAACCACCGGACGACCGTGCGGACAATGAGAAAAGACGCCGGCGGCCATCATCCGGATCAAAAGATGCTCAGCCTCCAGGCGGCTTAAGCGCTGCCCCGCTTTAACGGCCGCCTTACAGGCCATTCCGGCCAGCACCGCCTCTATACCGCCCCGGGGGCCCTGGGCGTTACCGCTGTCCGCGAAACGAGCCAGGGCATCCCGCAGAATATCCATGGGAGAAAGATGGGCCATGAGAGCCGGTACCGCCTTAATCACAAAGTTACTGCCGCCGAAAGGACTGATCTCCAGTCCGAGACGGCTGATCTCGGCGCTATACTGTTCCAGAGTCTGCATATCAGAAGTCGTAACCTCCACCATCTCCGGAAACATCAGGCACTGACTGACCAGAGCCCGGCGGTGATATGACTGCTTCAGGTCCTCAAACAAAAGACGTTCCTGGGCGGCATGCTGGTCTATCACCATCAGACCTTTACTGAACTCAAAGAGCAGATAGGTCTCCATAAACTGGCCCGCGTAGCAGATACCGGGCGGCAGCCTCTCTGAGCCCTCCGGCATTTTAAAGAGGAAATCCTCAGCGTTCACCGCCCCGTCCGGCTCAACTTCCGTCCCGGACAGGAGGGTGCCAGCGGCCTGATATTTCCCGCTCCCCTCCTCAACTCTGGCCATAAAAGCCGCGGCCGGGGTTGGTTCCACCGCTTGCGGGACTGACAATTCGCTCTTAACAACTGATTCCCCCTCCCGCCTTAATTCAGAGCTTCGTGGAGGCTCCTGGGCAGACGGCTCCTCTGTCTTCAGGGCCGCGTTATCCGCCGGCATAAAAAATTTATTTCTTAATTCATCCTGCCGCCTCTGCAGGGCCTGATGAACAGCGGCCACCACGGCACCATGCACCTGATTAGAGTGCTGAAAACGAATTTCCTGTTTGGCGGGATGAACATTTACATCCACCCCGCCCGGCGGCAGATCAACAAACAGCACTCCAGCCGGCCGGCGGCCCTTCATCAGAAAATCCCGCATCCCCTCGGCCGCGGCGTGGCTGAGCATTCTATCCTTCACAATCCGGCCGTTAACAAAAAGCCAAAGCCTGGCCGACCTCGCCGTCTCCTCCTCAGGCAGCAGAAGATAACCCCCGACCCTGATCTCCGCACCCCGCTCCTGACCAGGCAGGATAAGGAGTTCAACCTCACGCAGACCAAGGGCGCGGCGCACCCGTTCCTCCCCGCTACCCGGAGCAAGATCAAAGACCAGCCGTCCCTTAACCCGCAGAGAAAAGCCGATTCCATTATGAATCAAGGCGTAAGAGCGCACCGCCTCATCAATATGGGCCGTTTCCGTGGCAGTGGATTTAAGGAATTTCCGACGGGCGGGTACATTGGCAAAGAGGTTCCTGATTTCCAGAACAGTACCGGGAGCAGCCCCCATCTCATGCACCTTCACCAACTTGCCGAAACGGCATTCCAGACGGCTGCCCAGGGGGGACACCGCCTGGCGGGAGGTGATAACAAGCCTGGAAACTGAAGCAATACTGGGAATAGCCTCCCCCCGAAATCCCAGGGTATTAATGGCCATAAGTTCCGAGACGTCCCGCAGTTTACTGGTGGCATGCCGCTCCAGGGAGAGAAGCATATCGTCCTCATCCATCCCCATACCGTCATCAATAACCCGGATTAAGCCAGTACCCGCCCCCTCGATCTCCACGGCGATATTTTTTGCCCCGGCGTCAATTGAGTTCTCCACCAACTCTTTAACGACCGAGGCCGGCCGTTCAACCACCTCACCAGCGGCTATTTTATTAGCCAGATCCTCAGGCAGAATACGGATAAGAGACATTTTTCAGCCAGGCAAGTTTCAGCGCAGATACTGCTCAATATTCAGACGCACCCAGTTCTTGTCCCACCACTCGACAGGATTGACAAAAACCCCGTCCACCAGGATAGAGAAATGGAGATGATCTCCACCCGCCATGCCGGTATGACCACTCCGCCCCAGCAGCCCGCCCTTTTTAACCATATCTCCCACCGCCACCTTAATCTGGCTTAAATGAGCGTAGAGACTGAAAAGCCCCTGACCGTGATCCAGAATAACCACGTTACCGTAAATGCCGAGATAATCGGCATAAACCACCCGACCGGCATTGGCCGCCTGTATCCGGGCGTGACGTATTGAAGCCAGGTCAAGCCCCTTATGAACCTGATGGTCAATCACCCGGCCCTTATAATAATAGGTTCGATAATCAGCAAATCCGGCCCGTCGTGAACTGCGCCGCATACGCTCAAAACGCCCCTTCCAGAAACGCTGTGGACTGGTATGCAGGCATATCTCCCTTATTTTAGCGGCGTTTCGGTGCCTGATTTCGTTATTAACATAAAGAAACTCCTCCAGAAGGGTACCCTTCATCTCTGGATAATTCTGGGCGAACTGAGGCATTTTGAGTTTAAGGAATGATTCAGTGATATTTATCCTGTCCCGGTGTTTTATGGTCTTGCGAACCTCCAGACCAATATCTAACTTGCCCTCATTACCGGCCCGGTCAACAGCGGAGATAAAGGCCTTTTTGATTATTTCAGTGTTATAAGGCAGGCCGATCAAGGCCCCATAAATTCCCCGCCCTCTGTCTTTGACGGGAAAGCCGGGGAAATAATGGCCGTTAATATTCAGCCCGCTCCTGCTCAGCTCTTCATTGGCCCGATAGATAATAATAGCAGCGCTGCCCGGTTTCATTAAACGCGGGCCGTCCACAAAATTCAGCTTAGGGGCCTTGGTATCAAAGATCAGCGGATAGGAGGCCGCCGCCTCATTTCCCCGCCCCCAATGCCAGTAGGAAAAATCATGAGCCTTCACCAACAGATCCGCCCGGCCGTCGGTAAGCCCCAGAGCGGCCGCGTCAATCTTCACCGTCTCCGCCACCGCCGGAGGCCCTCCGGTAAGGCCGCCCTTTCTGACGAACTGCCTGTGCACGAGAACTATATCATGCTTGCCCTGCCGCAGCAGAACCACAAAATCCCGCACCCCGCTCTTTTTATCAGTAATACGCAGTGCCAAACTGCTCTGGCGGCCCAGGAGACGGTTCGGAATGGAGAGGTTAATAACCGGAGGCTCCATTTCCAGAAACTTGAGCGCAAGAAAGACAGCGGCTCCGATCAGAACCAGGACAAACAAGATCACAAAACGCCGTAATCCGCGCCTGGGCCTGTCTATTCGTTTTAATGATACAGTCATCATGACACCCTTTCCGAATTCACATTTATTGGATTTACTGGTATTGGTGATGGAATTTTTTACGATGCCATCAAGTATGTTAACTACAACGCCATCACCTTTTTGTTTACATAACACAGGGGACAATGTTATTGAATCAATAACTGTTCAGCATGATGCCTGTAAACAACTTCGCACTTATATAATACATACTGCCCCCTTTTGCAAAGAAGATGGATCACTTTCATACCATCATTATCGGCGGCGGGCCGGCGGGCCTGAGCTGTGCCGCCGTTATAGCCGGACATGGCCGCCGGGTCATTGTCCTGGAACGGCATAAGCGCCCCGGCCCCAAGGTCTGCGCCGGCGGTATCCCCTGGCGCGCCAGAAAAGAGCTGGGGCTGCCGGATGAACTGATAGAGGGCTCCTTCCAGACCCAGCATGTTTATACTCCGCGGCAGCGGGCGGTACTCAGCTCCCCGAACCCTATTATATCCACCGTTAACCGGGAGCGTCTCGGCCAATGGCTGACACAAAAAGCCAGAGAGGCCGGGGCGGTTATTGCCGGCGGCTGCCCGGCCTTGAGTATTACCGCCACCCATGTCGTTACTCCAGAAAAGCGGCTGTCTTATAAAAATCTGGTGGGAGCGGACGGCAGCGCCTCCATTGTCAGGCGTTACCTGCAGTTACCAGCCGAAAAGATGGGGGCCGGAATAAATTTCCAGATCCCGCGCCAACTCCCTCATATGGAGTGGCATCTTAACACCGCCCGCTTTAACAGCGGTTACGCCTGGATATTCCCCCACCGCGAGAGCAGTTCCGTCGGCATATACGCCGAGCGTCATGACCTGCCGCCGTCCCTCATGGAAAAGCGCCTGCGCCGCTGGGCCGCAGCTCAAAATATAAACCTCAAGGGCTGCCGGGCCCGGGCCGCCTTAATAAATTTTGATTATCGAGGCTGGAATTTCGGCCATGTCTTTCTGACTGGCGACGCGGCAGGCCTGGCTTCCGGTTTTACCGGCGAGGGAATATATCCGGCAATTATTTCCGGCCGGGAAATCGCCCGCGCCATTATCGACCCACACTACAGTCCCCGCCGTATGCACCGGCTTATTAACCGGCACCGGCGGCATCAACGGATGCAGAAATTCTTCACCGGCAACAAAGTTATTTGCCAAACCGCCCTGGAAATGATAGTCTTGGCTATGCGATCCGGCCTCTTGGACTTTCGCCTGCTGGAAATGTATTAAGATAAGCGCTCCAGAACAAAAAGGAGACAATAATGCGCTACGACAAAAAAAAGACCATTTTCTATAATGTATTATTCGTGGTTTTCTGTGCCGCCCTCTTCCTCTTCCTATGGAACGCCCCGCCTGAAACCACTAAAAAACTGCCACAGGATAAAATCCACCAGCGTTTCCAGAATATGGGGAAAAAGGCGGCTGAACAATTCTGCGAAAAATGCCATAATCCCAAAGGCGAGGTACCGCTGCCCAAAAAACATCCGCCCAAATATCGCTGCCTGCTCTGCCATAAACAGACTAGAACATAATTTAAGGGCCTGTAACTTCAGCTCTACCCCCAAAATCTATCTATGAGTACCATCCTCCTCGCCAATCTGCAAGATACCGAAGCCCTGGGACGTCGGCTGGGCACTGAGGCCCGCCCCGGCGGCATCATCACCCTGGGCGGCGATTTAGGAGCGGGTAAAACCACCCTCACCCGCTTCATCGCCCAGGGCCTGGGAGTGAAGGATAATTATATAACCAGCCCCACTTTCAGCATTATCCATGAGTATAAAGGCCGTCTGCCCCTCTATCATATGGATCTCTATCGCTTACAGGAACTGAGTATGGATGATGAACTGGGCCTGGAGGATTACCTGTACGGAGAGGGATTATGCGTTATTGAATGGCCGAACCGCTTAGGGGAGATGCTGCCCGCCAGCCGTCTGCATGTTGAACTCACGATAATTTCAGAGGATTCACGTCAGGCCGTAATAAAGGAATTTACAGGCGGAGAATAAAAACATTAATCCTCTTTATTTTCAGCAGCTTCGCGCAAAACGGCCAGCAATTTAGACCTGACAATGGGCTTGGTGATAAAGTCATCCATACCCGCGGCCCGGGCGCGGTCGGCATCTTCTCTGCGGGCGTGGGCGCTGAGGCCTGCAATGATAACCGGCCTCCCGCCAAGGCCGGCATAATCACACCGCTCCTCAGCCGAGGACTCAATGGTCCTTATCCTGACCGTGGCCTCCAGGCCATCCATATTGGGCATCTGCATATCCATGAGAATAAGATCAAACCGTTCTTTCTTTAATTGTTCCAGGGCCAGCAGGCCGTCTTCAGCCACCACCACCTCACAGCCGGCCTTTTTCAACATAATGGCGGCCAGCCGCTGATTAACCGGATTGTCTTCCACCAGCAATACCCGCAGAGACATAGACTGACCAGCCGCCATCGCGGCACTCTGCCGCTCTATCTCCGTCGTTTTCTCCACCGCTGACGGCAGTCTCAATTTAATGGTAAAGCAGAAGGTGCTGCCCTGCCCCGTGCTGCTTGACAGATAAACCCGGCCGCCCATGAGAGAGACCAGCTGGCAGGTAATGGCCAGTCCCAGACCGGTACCGCCGAAACGCCTGGTAATGGTACCGTCGGCCTGGGTAAATTTTTCAAAGATGGCATTCTGCTGTTCCAGCGGAATACCAATCCCGGTATCAACTACCATGAAGCGTACCATGGCCCAGTCATCATGCCTTTTGACCTCTTCCATCGTCATGGTTACTCCGCCGCGGCTGGTAAATTTCATGGCATTACCAACCAGATTAATCAGTATCTGCTTTAAACGATTCCCATCACCAAGAAAGATGGCGGGCAGACGCTCGTCAATCAGACAGTTAAGCGTTATTCTCTTATCATTGGCCGGTTTCATAAACATGGCCGCCACATTCTTAACAATTTCAGAGAGGGAAAAAGGCTCACTGACTATATCCAGTTTACCAGCCTCGATTTTGGCAAAATCCAGAATATCATTTATCAGACCCAGAAGACCATCGCCGGACTGCTTTACAGTATTCACATACTCCGCCTGCTCGGGATTCAGCTCAGTGTCCATGAGCAGATCGGAGAAGCCGATGATGGCGTTCATCGGGGTTCGCAGTTCATGACTCATATTGGCCAGGAACTCACTCTTCAGTCGGCTGGCCTCACGCAGTTCTTCATTGGCCCTCTCCAGATCCTCGGTACGGGCGGCAATCTCGCTCTCCAGATTTCTGGCGTAATTCCTGTCTTTTTCCTTAATCAGGAGATACTGGCGATGATTGTGCTCTATTAATTCATGATGCTGATAATTAAGAACCCTTATCTCACGCAGCAACTGTTCGTTTTCCGTCCGCACCATTTTCTGCTCCATAAACAACAGAACATGGGCAGTGCAGTTAGGCATCATCGTGGCGATTAGAGTCCGGCAGGCGGGGGAGTCTTCCATGAGCGGCCAAGCCAGAAGCACCGCCTTCAGCTCCTCCACGACCAGCCCGACCATCACCCGCCCCTGACGGTCAGCAAGGAACAAAGGCTCAGCCGCTTCCCTTACGGCCTTAATATCCTCCCTGGTAAAACGCTCCTCAAGATCATCAGCACCGGATGCCCGACTCAGACCGGCTCCATCCGCCTTTAATAAATAGAGCTCAATATCCGGCATCAGGGCGGCAAAGGTCTGGACAAACTCCAGCTCACGGGCATCATCGTCCTCCAGGCCGGCAAAGATATCATCAATAAGCCCTGACACACCTCACCCCCCTGATTCATAGAAAGACTTGGCCTTGGCAATCTCTCCAGGCGCGTCTCTTACTATTATTTTATAGTTATCCAGCATGGATTTAACGTGCTTAACAAGATGATTCGGCAGAGGTTCAACTTTATCACGCAGCATGGAATACCCCATTTTACTGGCAATGAACTCCGCTAACTGCAGAATACCGGTTATACTCTCCGGCTTGATACTTTTATCGCTCTTATGATGAAAACGAATGGCCTTCATAACATCAGAGGGCATATTCCAGCTCCTGGCCAGCTGGTAACCAACCCGGCAATGGTCCGTGCCCAGCACCTCTTCTTCACATTCAACAATGGAATTACGCCCCGGCTGGTATAATCGGCAGGCCTGCCGTAATTTATCACCGGCCACCTGGTCAATGGCGATGAGCCCGACATCATGAATAATTCCAGCCAGAAAAAGATCCTCCCTGGCATCACCGAATATTCTCTTCCCCACCATATCCGTCAGGATAGCCACAGTGGCGGAATGCAGCCACAACTGCCGGCGGGAGAACTCTCCTGCCGGACAATCACAGCCGCAGTCGAATATATCCCGCAGGGCCTCCACCGCCACCAGATTACGCAGGCTTTTCATGCCGACAAAAACTACGGCCTTGCTGATGGACTCCACCCGGCCGATGATTCCGAAATAGGGACTGTTTACGAGACGCAGCAGACGGGTGACAAGGAGGGGATCAAGCTGAATCACCTTCTCAAAATCCTGCATGGTACTGCTCTCATCATTCACCATCCGGGTTACCCTGAGGGCGACATGGGGCAGAGTTTTACTGTCTTTAAACCTGGCAATTATATCTTCAGTAACAGACATGGGATTTCAGTTAGTTTGAACCGGTTAGATAACAATTTCATCAAGGGCTGAGATCATATTTTCGACGGCGGCGGGATCAAGACCGGCCAGATCAGCGGCTCGGCCCCTTTTTTCAAATTCATAGGCCACAGCCCGCAAACCTTCGAATCCCAGGCTGGCAGAGGCACCCTTGATACTGTGAGCGGCATCGGCCACTCCGTCACCATCACCAGCTTTCAAGGCCGCTTTAATTTTCTGCAGATCGCCCCGCGAGGAGCTGCGCAGTAAATCAAGCAGCTCCGTTAACAGATCCTGGTCATCACCGGCCTGTTCCAGGGCAAATTTTTTATTCCATTGCAAATCGCTCATTATGACCTCATAGCTGAATTTTATTGTTCAAGCGTAAACGCCTTATAAACCACACTTTAGCATACGAGCATGATCGTACCGCTGACTTTATAACATCTCTAAATGCAGCAGTACGACGGCGATCGTACGCGAGCGTTCGTCATATAAAAGCGATACCGCTCAGGGACGCCCTGCTGTGCGCATTCAAGCCCCTACGATAATACCCCTGTATATCGGGGGACTTAAATGCGTGCAGCAGGGGGTTCATGGAGCGCTTACGTTCAAGCAGTTACAGAGTTGGGACGGGCTAATAACCCTTACTGAAACTTCATGTAAATCATATAAAACAATTAGCCTGGAGACAAATTATTTTTTGATGGACTTTTCGTTTCACGACAGACACGCCATTATTTTTCAGCAAGAGGCCAGGGACCAGGGGCTGTACCTCAAAAAAAACGGCATTGAAATTAAAACAAAAAGAAGCTAATAATTAACTCTTCCCAAAACCCTGCGAATGCCTTTTGAGGGGCTCCATTAAGGCCGTCAGGACAACTTGCCTCTGAACCATAAACTAAGTGAGAGTTATGAATTACCTGAAAAAAATCATGCTGCTGGCCTTAATTATTACCCTCTCCGCCTGCGGGACGGAAAACATCAACAAGGCCGTTGCCAATGGGGCCAAGGCCCTTTCGGGCCATGATTTACGGGCACTGTTAAGCGGCAGCACCATCAAGAGCGTGGGCTATGGCGAGGAGGCGCGCATCACCTTCTCGAATAACGGCCGCCTCAGCGCCACAAATTTAGACAAAGAAAAGGACACCGGCACCTGGCAGGTCGATGACCAGGAACGTCTCTGTATAAAATTCAGGAAATGGGGCCAGGGTGATAAGATATGCTACCGGGTATACAAGGAAGGCAAGGAGTACAAGCAATTTAATGACAGCGGCATTTTAGCCTATACCTTTTCAATTATTACCCCCGGCGGTACGTTTAAGGAGGGCATATCCTTTGACAACAGCGGGGGAGATAAAACAGCGGCACAGGGCAGTAAGGAGTCCCCGGCCGCGACCGATATCCAGCAGCCTCCTGATGCCCCGGCAGATATCAACTTCATAATCCGTCAGAACGCCCATGATTGTCCAGGCTGCAATCTGGCCAGAGCCCAGCTTGCCGGGGCAGACCTCAACGACGCCAATCTGCAGGGCGCCAATCTTATCTATGCCGATCTAAGCGGTTCTTCCCTGCGCCAGGCCAATCTCAGAGGAGCCAACTTATACCGGGCCAATCTCAAGGGGGCAGATTTAAGCGGCGCTGATCTCACCGGAGCCAATCTTACCGAGGCTAATCTGAAAAATACTATCCTGAGTGGTGTTATCGGCCGTCCGTGAGGGAATAGCCGCCCCGCAACTGCAAGATAAGCGCTCCATGAACGCCCGCATACGATAATACGATACTATTCAAACACATACTCAAAGGCCTCACCGATATCATGGACAAAATGGCAGGTCAGGCCCTGAATCGACTTAGGTGAAATATCACTGATATCCCTTGAGTTCCTGAAAGGCAAAACGATCTCCTTAATATCGGCCCGCACCGCGGCCAGCACCTTTTCCTTGACGCCGCCCACCGGCAGGACATCACCGCGCAGGGTTATCTCACCAGTCATGGCCACATCACGACGAACGACTTTATCACCAAGCAATGAGGTCAGGGCCGTAACCATCGCCACTCCGGCCGAAGGACCGTCTTTAGGAATACCCCCCTCCGGGACATGGATATGGAGATCAAGCCCGGCGAAAAGCTCATCGTCAATTTCTAATTCATCGGCATGAGAACGAATATAGGTGAGGGCGGCAGTGGCAGATTCCTTCATCACGTCACCCAGCTTACCAGTGAGGGTCAGCATTCCCTTGCCCTTCATCTTGGCGGCCTCAATAAACAGCAGAACACCGCCCACCGGCGTCCAGGCCAGGCCAGTTGCCAGCCCCGGCCCCCAATGGCGGGCGCTGCTCTCCGGCAGAAATTCCACCGGTCCTAAAAAACGCTCCACCGCCTTTTCCGTTAATACCCGCCGCCCGCTGTTACCGGCCACAATACCCCGGGCGATACCCCGACATACCGAACCGATACGACGCTCCAGATTACGTACCCCGGCCTCGCGCGTATAAGAGCGGATAAGCTTACGAATGGCCTTCTCCCGAAAAACCACATTATCAGGGGTAAGGGCATGGGCGGTGAGCTGTTTACTTATCAGATGCCGTTTGGCAATCATTACCTTTTCGTCTTCCGTGTAACTCGTAAGTTCAATTATCTCCATCCTGTCACGCAGAGGGCCGGGGATATTATCCATAAAATTGGCCGTGGTGACAAACATCACCTTAGAGAGATCAAAGGGAATCTCAAGATAATGATCGACAAAGGAGAAATTCTGCTCCGGATCAAGAACTTCCAGCAGGGCGGAGGAGGGATCACCCCTGAAATCAGCCCCCAGTTTATCAATTTCATCCAACATAAACAGGGGGTTATTAGAACCCGCCTTTTTAAGACTCTGAATAATCCGGCCGGGCAGGGCCCCGATATAGGTACGGCGGTGCCCCCTGATCTCGGCCTCATCCCGCACCCCGCCCAGGGAGATACGCACAAATTTCTTGCCCATGGTACGGGCGATAGACTGACCCAGGGAGGTCTTACCCACCCCTGGCGGCCCCACAAAGCAGAGAATAGGGGCGTGGAGATCCGGTTTAAGCTTCAAAACAGCTAAAAATTCAATTATCCGTTTTTTTATTTTATGCAGGCCATAATGATCGTGGTCTAATATCTGCTGGGCCTTATCAAGATCAAGCTGATCCTCGGTGGAAAGCCGCCAGGGCAGATCGAGAATCCACTCAATATAGGTGCGGGCCACGGTGTATTCGGGCGATGAAGAGGGAATACGGCGTAAACGGGCCATTTCCTTGTCCACGGTTTCTCTGGCCTCCGCCGGGAGCTTGATGTTCTTGAGCTTTTTCTTGAGATCAGCAAGATCAAGATTATCGTCCTCCTCCCCCAGCTCCTTGCGAATGGCCTTCAGCTGCTGGCGTAAAAAATATTCCCGCTGTTTTTTGTCAATATCAGCCTTCATGCTCTTCTGAATTTCAGCGCTGGCGTTCAGGGTCTCCAACTTTTTGTTGATTTCCATGGTTACCTTTTTCAGAAGCTCAGCAATGGGCTCAATCTCCAGGACTTCCTGCTCTTCCTCCAGGTTCAGCCCCAGTTGAGACCCGGCGAGATAGGCGACATGAAAGGGATTCTCCAGGGCCATTATGGTCATGGTCAACTCTTCAGGCAGCTGCGAAAGCTCAGCCATACGTTTAAACTGAGTGCGCAGGTTAAGAACCAGGGCATCTATTTCCTGGCTCTTAACCGTACGCATGGCAATTTCAACCACCCGCCCCTTGTGATACGGGGCATTCTGGGTGTACTCCAATATCTTGATTTTCTTGACGGAACTGATCAGAACATTATAGATATCATCCTTGCCCTTGGACATCTTGTGGATATACCCCACACTGCCGATGTTAAACAGATGATCCTCAGGCCTGGAAGAAGTAGTCTTACCGCTCTTGGTGGGCCGATGGGCAATTAGAGCGACCAGACGGTCGCTGATCAGGGCCTCATCTATGAGTTTTTTGGATTCTTTATGGCTTATCTGAAGCGGAAAACCCATCCCCGGGAAAAAAACAAAGCCCTGCAGGGGCAGAATCGGCAATATTTCCGGCACCTTTACGACTTCGGGGCTGTCTCCGTTGTTTCGTTCCGGATTTTTATCGTTTTTCATATCTTGGCCAGTCCTTTTGTATTATTTGTAAGCGCCCCATAAACCACACTTTAGCATACGATCATGATCGTACCGCTGACTTTATAACATCTCAGAATGTAGCGGTACGACTACGATCGTATGCGAGGGGTTCAGTGGCGCCCTGCTGTGCGCGCTTACTATTATTTAACCACTATCTCAACGGTATTCTGCGTCTTTACCAGTGGCATGCGCACCTCCAGAAATCCATGCCGACATTCTGAAATCACCCGACTGGTATCAATTCTCCGGGGCAGGACAAGCTGACGTTCAAAACGGCCATATTCTATTTCCAGCTGGTGAACCGTGCTTATGCCCTTAACCGGACATTTTCTCTCCCCCTTGATGGTCAGCATCCTGGACTCGACAACAACCTTTATCTGCTGAGCGTCAATTCCGGCGGCCTCCATGAAAACGATGAGGTCAGTATCAGACTCGTAAAGATCAATGGGCGGTTCCCAGAGGGAAAATGATGATGAGGTCATTCTGGTAATCACCATCTTACGCATAATTTTACCAAACTGCTTATCCATATCAACCCTCAGTTTTTAAATTCGAAAACGTCACTTCAGCAGTACCCCAGATTTACGCATAAGGAACTTACAGACTCGAACGTAAAGCAGAGAACTCCATGTCCACCATAAGCAAGCGCCCCATAAACCTTTATGTAGTTTTACATCCTTCAGACTGAATTTTCACACAAAATTATAGCATTTTGCATAAAAAATTAGTAGGTATCTCTACTTAAACCTGTTATCAAAAAATTATTTTTCAATGAGGTATCTAAAATGACCGCGAAAAAAATATTTCTGCCGGAAAATGAAATGCCAGACCAATGGTATAATGTTGGATCAGATATCCCAAACGGCTTGCAACCGCCCTTAGACCCCGCCACCGGCCAGCCCATGGGGCCTGAAAAATTATCCGCCATCTTTCCCATGGCCCTCCTGGAACAGGAAATGACGGATCAACGATGGATAGATATTCCCGAAGAGGTGCAAAATATCTATAAAATCTGGCGGCCATCGCCACTGATCAGGGCCGACAACCTGGAAAAGGCCATCGGCACCAAGGCCAGAATATACTATAAGTATGAGGGGGTATCTCCGGCAGGCAGTCATAAGCCCAACAGTGCCGTAGCCCAGGCCTATTATAATAAAGAGGCGGGTATAAAACGCTTAGCCACCGAAACCGGAGCCGGGCAATGGGGCAGCGCCCTGTCCTTTGCCGCCCATAAATTCGGCCTGGAGTGCAAGGTCTATATGGTGCGCATATCTTACGACCAGAAGCCCTACCGCAAGAGCATGATGAATACCTATGGGGCGGAGATTGTGGCCAGCCCCAGCAAAGATACCGAATTCGGCCGCCGGATACTGCAGCAGAACCCGGATTCCAACGGCTCATTAGGCATCGCCATCAGCGAGGCGGTAATGGATGCCGCCTCCCGTGATGATACCAATTACGCCCTGGGTTCAGTGCTGAACCACGTTGTTATCCATCAGTCCATCATTGGCCTGGAGGCCAAAAAACAATTGGCCATGATTGGTGTTGAACCAGATGTCATTATTGGCTGCTGCGGCGGCGGCTCCAATTTTGCCGGTATTGCCGCCCCCTTTGTCGCCGACAAATTAGAAGGTAAAAACATCCGTTTTGTCGGGGTTGAGCCGGCCTCCTGCCCAACCCTAACCAAGGGGAAGCTGGCCTATGACTTTGGTGACGTAGCCAAACTCACCCCCCTTCTCTATATGTTTACCCTGGGCCACGATTTCATGCCCCCCGGCATCCACGCCGGCGGCCTCCGCTATCATGGAATGTCTCCCATTGTCAGCGCCCTGGTGCGGGAAAATATTATTGAGCCGATAAGCGTCCAGCAGCTGGAATGTTTTGAGGCCGGCCGCCTCTTTGCCCAGACCGAAGGGATTATCCCCGCCCCGGAGACCTGCCACGCCATCCGGGCGGCCATTATTGAGGCCACCAAGGACAAGAACGAGCCCATCAACATCCTCTTCAACTTTTCCGGTCACGGGATGATGGATATGGTGAGTTATGACAAATTCTATCAGGGCCAGCTCAAAAATTTTGATTACCCGGCCGCCGAAATCGCCAAGTCCATGGCCAATCTGCCCAAGATCAATTGACTTACAGGCAAAACAGAACAGCTCCCGTCAACAAGGGGGGCAAGTGTATTTCTTTGGCTGTCTGCCTCCTCTTCTGCTCTATCTCCATATCAGCCATGTTTATCCTTCCCCCGGGGGCGGCAGGCAAGGCGGACACTCCGGGTGCCACAGCCGCTGACCTGGTTGTTAAAGGCGGCTTTATTCTGACCAGGGATAACAAGATTATCGCTGAGCTCAATCCCACGGCCCTCTTTATCCCCGCCTCTACCTGGAAATTAGCCACGGCGGCCATGGCTCTCCATCTGCTGGGGGATAATTATCGTTTCGAGACCCGTTTTTTCGCTGATAACAAGGGCCGTCTCTTCATTCAGGGACGAGGCGCCCCGATGCTCACCTCCGAAGAAATTACGGCCATGCTCCCCAGGCTGCGCCGCGTTCTAACCCGGCCCGTCAAGACAATTATTATTGACAACAGCGCCTTTCATCTGAACGGCCCCACCGATGGCAGCGACCAAAGCCTTAACCCTTACGATGCCGGGCTTAATGCCACGGCGGTTAATTTCAACACGGTTCATCTCAGGACAGGACGAAACGGGGTCAGCTCGGCCGAATCCCAGACGCCGGATCTTGCGATCATGACCCAGGCGGCCGGTCATCTTCCCCCCGGTGAATACCGCCTGCCCTTAACTGGCGCTCAGGCGGGACGTTACGCGGGCCAGCTCTTTGCCGCACTGAGCGGCTGGCAGGGGATAAAGATAAAAACGGGACTGGTACCGGCAGGTCTGCGGCCCGTCTTTATCCATTGCTCCCGCCGCCCCCTGCGGGAGATTATTCGAGCCATGCTGCTTTACTCCAACAATTTCATCGCCAACGAGATTTTCCTGACCTGCGGGGCGCGCCTTTTTGGCTGGCCCGCCACCTGGGCCAAAGGCCGCCGGACCTTAGATATTTTTTTAAGCCGGCAGGTACGGCTCCCCAAAGGCAGCTACGCGGTTGAGGAGGGTTCCGGCCTCTCACGCCATAACCGCATTACTCCCAGGGCCATGCTGACCCTGCTCCGCTATTTCCGGCCCTACGCCGATTTACTGCCTGAGCATAAGGGCGGGCGCCTAAAATCAGGCACCCTTACCGGGGTTTACAACTATGCCGGCTATTTACTGACGGCCGGGCAAACCAATCCAATTGTGATTATGCTCAATCAACCCCGGAATAACCGTGACGCCATTTTAAACCGGCTCCTTCTTCTCCTGCGCTCCTCCACAAAAAAGGGCGGCGCCTAAATCGGCGCCGCCCTAAGAGTAGTTATGTAATGTAAGCGATTCAGGGACGCCGCAATGTGCACGTTGACCGGGGGCAATCATACCCCTGTATATTGCGGCCGGTCAACGTGTGCAGGGTGGTGTTCATGGAGCGCTTACCTCAAAACTGTACTGCCAGCTCAAGCGTGGCCTGGTTATCGTGATCATTGTTTTTGTATTCATCATGCAGATACTCAAAAATTATAGAGGTATCATCCCATATATCATAGAGCAGGGCCGTGCCATACTGCGCCTGAGCCAGGCTGGTATTGGCATGATCTCCGGTATCGCTGCTGCCTCCATAACGAAGGGCAAGCTCCAGCTTAGGCATTATTTTGGCCGCGGTCTCGATATTCCAGGCGGCCGGTCTGGTGTTGCCGGAAGCGGTAAATGACAAATCATTGTCGGCAAAATTGTCAACTGCGCCAAGATACTCAAGATCCAGCGTGAAAATATTATACTCCATATGGGCAAAGGCGCTGAAACCGGCCGCCATATCATGAACCTCTCCAGGCGTCGTCACAACCCCCTGCAGGGTATCGCTGGCCGCCAGATTGGAGGTATATGATATGCCGCTGCGCAGATGCAGCCCGGAGACAACATTATCCGGCAGAGTAAAAGTGACATTGCTCACCAGAGAATCAATTTTGTCATCATCGCCGGTTTTCTTGACCTGCCCGCGGAAAGCCCCGATATTAACATCCCACATGGAATTGCCATAACCAACAATCAGGGCCGTGTCATTGGTACGGCCCAGAACCAGGGTCTGGGGATCAGTAATAAAATGACTCTCAAAGGAGCCAAAAGGCAGATACATTTTACCGGCCTTAAGGTACATGGGACTGGTATCAGCACCCTGAATGTTAATAATAGCCTCGTCGATTTTTATGCCGCTGCCGTCACGATTAGAATCATCCTCTTCATAGAGAAATGCCACATGGCCGCCGACATATTTATTGACCTGAGCGTCCACATCAAGTTCCGCCGTATTAATAAGGAGATCACTGTTCTCGGTTGCCGTACCATCCGCCGCCTTTTCACGACTCATTACCGCGTCCACCGCCAGAACGCCGCTCAAATTAACCTTATTAAGAGGCCCGCCACCAGACTTGGCCATCTGCACTGATTTTTCCAGTTTCTCGATACGCTGAGCCATACTCCGCACGGAGTGATAATGGTCGCCGGCCTCTTCCTTTTTTTCTCTGGCTGCCATGGCCTTATCAATGGTCTGCTTAAATTCCCTGGCATCAGACGAGGTTATAACTCCTTTATTCTGCAATAACTGCAGGAGCATCTCCGTCTCCTGAGATACAGCATGAGCCGGTGGCACTCCCGAGAGACAGGCAAGCCCCAGGGCCGCAACACTACATAAGATTTTTTTCATAGTTCCTCCTCTTTGCATTTATCAGTAGCACTAAAAAAAATTACGTGCCACAACTAATACAGTTGCGAAGAAATGTCAATATGAAAAAAACGTGAGCGGGAATTTTTCGGCCCGCCGCCCGTACTGTCCCCGATGGGGGGGGAGAATAAGTCAGGCGGCTTTACCGTGTTTTAAGAGCAGATTGTCCAGGGCGTTAAGCTGAATAGCAGAGAGATTACCAAATTTCACCCCATAACGCTGACATCTGGAGGACTGAGAATTCACACTGGCAACAATAACGGCCGGCAGCGAAAAGCGGCCGCCATTATGTTTTATGGCAATAGTCAGCTTGTCGCGCCGGTCGGCAATAGACGCCATGGAGGTAAAAGACATCCCGGCTCTGCTGATGTCAATAATCGGCATGGACTGGGGAGATGAATTATGGATAAAAAAAGCCAGGGCATGATTCTGAAGTTTGAATCTTCGTTCCCGGCGGCGGTCAGTTGTGGTCAGAAGGGGGCATGGAGCAGAGGAGGGAAAACGACAGGCAAAAACAGCGGCAATTTCAGCCCCGTTAAGTTCATCGGGCTGAGTTTTAAGGAGATAAACCAGACAATCTTCACATACCCCCAATTTATGCTGAAGGCGTTTATAATCTCTGGCAACATCCCAGCAGGGTCTGTCCTGATGTTCACGAGCCGCGCAAGGACGACTCTCCGGACAGGCCATAATTTTCCAACAGGGCATTTCATAAGACATGATCCGACCCTCCTTGTGCTTATTTAAGCGGTTTTAAACAGCTACAAAAAGCATTTTGAGCAAACCTACTATATTTTTTAAAAGAAAAAAAGAAAAAAAGAAAAAATGTTTTGAACAACAAAAGCCATCTATGCCACAGGGAGCTTAATTATAAAGGTTGTCCCCTTGCCTGGACTGCTGGCAAATTCCAATCTGCCCTGATGAGCGGTAACAATATTATTCACAATGGCCAGTCCCAAACCGGTACCGCGTATTTTATTGGTATAAAAGGGATTCAATGCCTGTCTGCCCACCTCAGCCGACATACCGATACCGGTATCAGAGATCTCAATGGCGGCCATCCGGCACTCATCTTCTCTGATTTGTCTTGTGCGAACGGTTAGATTACCCCCCTTGGGCATAGCCTGCATGGCATTCATTAATATATTAAGCAGAGCCTGATATATCTGCGCTGAATCAACCGGCACCAGAGGCAGATCAGGCGTTAACTCCCGCCGGCATTTAATCCCGCTCTTTTCAAGTTCAGGGGCCATGAAATTCAAGGCCTTGGCCGATAATTCATTGAGATCGACCATCATAAATTTTACCTTCTGCGGCCGGGCAAAATCCAGGAACTCCCGCACAATACCATCAAGCCGTGAGGTCTCCTCAACAATAATTTCGGCAAGCTGCTCATTGCCGGGAGCGATTTTTTTAATTCGTTTAACCAGAATTTCAGCCGTACTGCGGACAATACCAAGGGGATTTTTAATTTCATGAGAGACCGAAGCCACCATCTTACCCAAACCGGCTAAGCGCTCAGCGTGATTTAATTTTTCCTCCAGGCGTTGACGTTCCCTGGCCCTCTGGGCCATAATCTTATCACCACTGGCCACGATGAACCATAAGATGATAAAGAGTACCGTCATAATCAAGACCGCGGCCCCGATGATAACGGCCTGAAGGCGCAGCAAAGCCTTAAAATCGGCATTCAGATTCTGAACGATTTCAAAAACCCCCATAATAGGGCCGGTACTCTGACTTATTCTCGTCTCCTGGCGAAAGGGGATATAGGTTTTAAGCTGAAAGGAGATATTCTTTTCGTCAGAAAACAAGTCAAATATTGACCCCTTGACAATAAAGCGGGAATTACTCTTACCCCGTAGAGCGGTTCTATAAGCGCTCTTGCCCAGCCCCCTCCTGCCCACCCGCTCCTTGATGGTACTGTAAGAAACTATACCCTCCTCACGGTCAAATATAGTAACGGACTGAATATTCAAGCCGTGAATGGTATTACGGACAATAAAATCCAAACGCTTAAACTGTTCCTTATTGCGCAGCCCGATCTTACCGTAGCGTACCAGTACCGGCAGCACAAACTGCTGAAAGACCTGATGGTTAAGATTCTCCGCCAAAACCATGGCATAGGCTTCACTGCGACGGAGAAGCATATTCTTGGTATGGTCGGCAATGAGCCAGGCCAGCATAATAGTGGAGATTAAAAAAAGAATAAGGGCGGAAAAAGAGAAGACCTTGACCAGACGGAAGGGCTTTAAAGAGGCGGGTTCCGGCCCCTGGTAATACTCATTATCGCGGTTCATCGGCACACCCCGCAGCGGCGGCAGTTAATTGATGAATCCGCGATTTCACAGCCCCGTGAGGGACGGGAATTCAAGGCATGCTGATATTCACGCCATAAAAATTTGCGGTCAAGGCCATGATCCACTATTTCCCAGGGAAAAACTTCATCTTCACCACGCTGCCGGGTGGCATAAAAATCGGCTTCAATCCCCAGCCGTTTCATCGTCTGCTGCCAGTTGCCGCCGTTTTCCACAATACTGAACAGCGCCTCTCCCAGCCGCCGGTCGCCGCGGGCCAGCATGGCCTGAAAAAAAGCGTGCCTGGGCTGATCAAAAACCAGTTTGAGATTATTAAAGGGGACGAATTGCCGCCGAAGGAATTTAACCTTGTTCTTTAAGGCCGCCAGGGGGAAAGCCCCATGAAACTGAAAGGGCGTCCAGGCCTTGGGAACAAAGCAGTTAACACTTAAAGTCAACTGGCTCAGACGCCCCCGAGCCCGGCCTATACCCATGATCCGCTCCTGGATACGGCGCACCAGCTCCACCAGTTCCAAAAGATCATCACTGGTTTCCGTGGGCAGACCAATCATAAAATAGAGCTTCAGATTATGGACATCAGCCTTGACCAGGGCCTCAGCGGCCGTTAGACAGTCTTCGGCACTTATCCCCTTGTTAATTACCCGGCGCAGCCGCTCCGAACCGCCGTCCGGGGCAATGGCGGCGCTCTTTAATTTACTGGCAGCCAGCAGCTCAAGCAGGGTATCACTTAAGGCGTCGGCCCGCAGAGATGAAAAAGACAGGCTGCAATCCTGCTGGAGCAGAAAAGCGGCAACCCGGCGCAGATTCTCCGGCCGGGTCATCTCCATACCTAAAAGCCCCACCTTTGGACTGACCTCAGGTTTTTCTCTGACCGCGGCAATAATAGCCTCCGGTGTCCATTGCCGGGGCGGGCGGTAGACATAGCCCGCGGCACAGAAACGGCAGCCTCGGGTACAACCCCGCCCCAGTTCGGTGAGGTAAATATTGGCAAATTCCGTCTCCGGACTCAGTATCCTGGAGTGACCGGCCACCGGCATGGAGGTGGTAATATTCTTTTTTATCCGGGCCGGTATTCCGCCAATAAGCGGCGGCATGGCCTCCAGGGTGCCGTCCTCCCGGTAGACCGGGGCATAAAGAGCCGGGACATAACATCCCGGCAAGCGGGCCGCCGCCTCCCGCAGCAGAACCTCATAATTACCGCCGATAAATTTAAAGAGATACTCCTGGAAATGAGCCATAACCGGCTCCGCCTCGCCTAAAAGAAAAAAGTCCATATACGGGGCCAGAGGCTCGGGATTAATAAAGGTGGCAACCCCACCGCCCACCACAAGCGGCGTACCCGGCCCCGGCCGGCCCTCCAGACGGCGGGCCGAGGTGGCAGGAGCAATACCGGAGAGACGCATTATCTGGATAATACTTAAGAAGTCATGCTCGAAACTTACCGAGAAAAGGACAATGGGGAAATCCCGCAGCAGACGTCCGGACTCAACCGAAAGGGGCAAAGATCCTGCCTCCGGCAGAAAAACCCGCTCGCAGACAATATCAGGATTGGAGTTCAACAGGTCGTAAATAAGCTGAAAGCCCAAATTCGACATGCCAAGATGATAGGTATTGGGAAAGACAAGAGCAACGGGCAGCTTCCCGGCCCATTTCTTACGAAGGCTGCCGGTCTCAAGGCCAATCAGATCATGACGCTCTTTTTGGTCAGTTCTCAAGGGCCGGACAGCCCTCCGGCGGGTCAGGCCTGCGGCCATCAGCTCTCATTACGGCGGATAAAGGTCGGCCTGTCAAGTTCGTCTTCATCAAAGATCTTACGTTTAAAGGCCTTGCGCACCACGTTATTACGCGACCGGTTCTGAGAATCAGAATAATCAATACCATTAGAAGGCACAACCGGGGCCGGGGTTATTATCTTGGGGGGCTCCGGCACCGACGGTTCCGGAGCGGGCGGCCGGCTGCTGATGGCCTGGACGTTTATCGGCAGCTCCTCTACCTCCGCCGACTGAATCCCGGTGGCAATAACGGTCACCCGCATGGCCTCACCAAGCGAGTTATCAAAAATCACCCCCATAATTATTTTGGCGTCGTCGTGCACCTCATCGTAAATCTTGCTGGAGACCTCGGTAACCTCCGCCATGGTCAGAGAATCCTCGCGGGCAGAAATATTCAGCAATACGCCCTTGGCCCCCTCGATACTGACATCCTGCAGCAAGGGGCTGGCAATGGCCATATTAACCGCCTCGGCAGCCCGATTCTCACCGATCCCCTGCCCGGCCCCCATGAGGGCGGGGCCCATCTCGTTCATAACCGTACGCAGATCAGCAAAATCCGGGTTAATATAACCACGCATATTAACCATATCCGTTATCCCCTGTACGGCCTGTACCAGGACGTCATCAGCCATCTTCATCCCGCTCATAAAGGTGGCCTTTTTGTCGGATAACGAAATTAAACGATCATTGGGGATGGTAATAATCGTGTCGACATGCTCTTTAAGCTTACTCCAGCCGGCCTCGGCGTTACGCATCCGGGCCCGGCCCTCGAACATAAAGGGTTTGGTGACTACCCCCACGGTGAGGGCCCCTATCTCTTTACTGATCCGCGCCACCACCGGAGCGGCGCCGGTGCCGGTACCGCCGCCCATTCCGGCAGTGATAAAGACCATATCGGCACCGGTCAGGGCCTCACGGATTTCCTGCACACTTTCTTCCGCTGATTCACGACCGACCTCGGGATTGGCTCCAGCCCCCAGCCCCTTGGTCTTCTGCGGCCCCAGCTGAATATGAATATCAGCCTGTGAATTATTAAGCGCCTGCAAATCAGTATTAGCGGCAATAAAGTCCACTCCGGCCAATTTACTTTCCACCATGGTATTAACGGCATTATTGCCGCCGCCGCCGATGCCGATAACCTTGATGTTGGCCCGGCTTTCTGATTCAGCTAATACAAATGTCATAATTATCTCTCCCCATGCCCAACTTTATATGAAAGTTGCTGCTTGATGCCCGCCTAAAACATCTTACCAAGAAAACCCTTTAAACGACTGCTGATTTTACCCATGGCCTGCCGGTTACGGTGAGTTACCAGAACCTGATTGCGGTTACGCAGGCCATACAGGACAAGCCCCACCCCGGTGGCGCATTGCGGGGTATTGACAATATCCGTCACCCCGCCGAGATCAGTGGGATTACCAAGCCGTACCGGCTGATCAAATATCTGCTCCGCCAGATCCTGAATGTTAGCTAACAAGGCCGTACCGCCGGTGAGAACTACCCCGGCATTAACATATTCTTTATAGAGCATATTGTTCTCAGCCCGTTCATTCATTTCCTGATTAACCATAGTCAGCATTTCTTCAATACGGGGCTCAAGAATCTCACCCATAACCCGCTGGGACAACCGGCGGGGGTTTCGCCCGCCAACACTGGGCACCTCAATGGCCTGGTCTTTATCAATCATCCCCGAAATGGCACTGCCGTAAAGTTCCTTTAAGCGCTCGGCCTCCTTCATGGGAGTACGAAGACCGATGGAGAGATCATTGGTCAGATTGTTTCCCCCCAGTCCCAGAACATAAGTGTGTTTGATTGTACCCTCAAAAAAAATAGCCAGATCAGAGGTTCCGCCGCCAATATCAAGGAGAGCGACCCCCAGCTCCAATTCCTCCGGAGTCAGAATGGCC
The DNA here is from genome assembly GCA_048820955.1 of Desulfobacterota bacterium M19. GTDB lineage: Bacteria > Desulfobacterota > Desulfobulbia > Desulfobulbales > VMSU01 > JAADIV01. Next base: position 96,822 of record JBMERE010000003.1, read on the forward strand.
GCCGCCGAAGCCAATTGTTCCAGCACCACGTTGGCCACCTCCAGGCCCGCTACATTACAGCACTTGACAATATTATGAATGGCAGTGGAAGCCCCGGTGACGATATGAACATCGGCCTCCAGACGCACCCCGGTCATGCCCTGCGGATCCTGAATCCCGGATTGATCGTCAACGGTAAATTCCTGGGGCAGAACATGAATAATTTTCTGATCCTGGGGGATGGGCACAGCCCTGGCGGCCTCCACCACCCGGCCGATATCGTCCCTGGTTACTTCCTCATTCTTAATGGGAATCAGCCCATGGCTGTTAAAGCCCTTGATATGACTGCCGGCTATCCCCACATATACCGTGGAGATATCGCAGTTGGCCATCATCTCCGCCTCTTCAACGGCCTTTTTTATGGACTTGACGGTACTGTCTATATTGACAACAACTCCTTTACGTAAGCCAATGGAGGGATGCACCCCCATACCGATTATCTCGGCCTTACCGTCATTGATTTCACCCACTACCACACAAATCTTAGTAGTACCGATATCAAGCCCTACGATTAATTCCGCCGTATCGTGCCGCGCCATTTATTCACCATTTTCTACCGATGAGTACCACTGTTCCAAGTGGTAAATTGCCTAAATATTACCACTTAGAATAATTAAATGATAACTGCCTAAAATTCAATATTTTTATCATCACTATTCAGCAGCCTGACCACATACCATTGACAAATACCAGCTATCTATTTTTTACTACCAGTATTTTTTCATTGCCATAACCCATTTTAATATATGATACCTCTTTGAACTTACGATGTTTATAAAGCCATGCCAGAACCCTGGCCAGACGGGAATATAATTTTTTGTCAATCACCGTGCCGAGATATATGGGAAACGGCCGGTCTGCCATAAAAAGAATAATCCCCCCTCTGCTGAAATGAAGCTCAGAGATATTCTGCCGCGGCAAAAAGTCACTGCCTGGTTCGGCGGCATAATGAATAAACTTCAGGGCCGGGGTTAAAGAACTACCCGGCGGCCCGGCCTTTGCCGCCGCCGGCAAGCCGCTGATGACGGGATAATCGAGTTCTTCCCCCGCTTCAACCGCAGCAAACACCCGGCCATGCCCATCAACATAACTCAGCTTGCCCCCCTGATTTAAGAGGCAGAGCGGTTTTCTCTCCTTAATGTTTATTATAAGGCGGTTGGGCCACTGCCGATCTACCTCCACCCCGGCAATCCACGGCTCCGCGGCCAGCCGGGTCTTAATCTTGTCAGGATTCAGAGATAAAAGATTATCGCCAACCCTCACCCGGCCCAAGGTCAAAACCCTGTCACGCCCCAGCCGGTGTATACCATTAATCCTGATCTCGGTTATCTGGAAGAAATCAGAGCGGCTGAGCGAGTGATAGACCAGCATCCCAAGCCCTGCCGCCCCGCCGCCGATGACAGCCAGCAGGATAATGAGCAGGATAAACTGACGGCGGTTTTCAGAGGAGCGCCGTCCTGAAATATGGATTAGCCAATCCCCTGCTGTCCGTTTCATTGCTGCCCCCGCCTGTCATGGATCATCAAAGCGGCCCATTAATCTTACCTCCGGTTCCAGATATATACCGCTCGCCGCCTTAACCTTTTCCTGTACCAGGCGCATGAGCCGCACAAAGTCCCGCGCCGTGGCTCCCTGTTTATTAACCAGGAAATTAGCGTGTTTTTCTGAGACCATAGCCCCGCCCACCCGCAACCCCTTCAGGCCGGCGGCCTCAATAAGCCGCCCGGCCGCCTCATCAGGCGGATTTTTGAAGAACGAGCCGGCGCTGGCATCTTTAGGCTGTTTCGCCCGCCGCCACTGAGTTAATTCCCGGCAACGGGCCTTAATTTCCTCCGAATCCGCCAAGCACAGCTGAAAAATAACCGCGGTAATAATATTTTCCCCCAGCCCCGGCCAGCTCCGATAACTCAGCTCACCAGGCCGGAAATCATGACGTGATATCCGGCCCTCCCGGTTCATGAGCTCCGCCGCCTCTACCACCTCGGACATATCATGTCCCCAGGCCCCGGCATTCATCTTCAACGCCCCGCCCACGGTACCGGGAATCCCGGCGGCAAATTCCAGGCCGCTTAAGCCCCGATCCACGCACCAGTCAAGCAGTCCGGCGAGGCTGCGCCCCGCCTCTACATGCAGCAGGCCCTCCCCGGCCAGCGGCTGTATACGGCCCAGCTCCGGGCCAAGCAGAATTACCACCCCCGCGAGGCCGCTGTCCGCTACCAGAATATTACTGCCCCGCCCCACCACCTGCCAGGAAATCGCGAGACGGGACAAAACCTTGAGCAAAGAACTCAAATCAGCCGTCGAAGCCGGGTAACAAACCCCGGCAGCCGGGCCGCCCACCTTTAAGGAGGAAAGGGTTGACATGGGGACATCCCGCTCAATTCTGCCGGCCCAAAGCCCTGCCAGCTCATTAATATATGCCTGATAGCCGGATTTTATTCTATGCCCCCCTTCTTAATTGCCGCTAACACCTGCTCTCCAGCCCGCCAGATACTCCCGGCTCCCAGGGTCAGAACCACATCCCCACCCCGCAAAAAAGGAAGAACCTGAACAGCCGCCTCACTGACCTCAGCCACGAAATGAACCCCTTTCTGACCATGAGCCCGAATCTGCTCCAGCAGGGCCTCGGATGAAACCCCGGCAACGGGATCTTCGTCAGCAGGATAAATATTGGTCATAAACAACATATCCGCCTGATGAAAGGCAGTACAGAACTCCTTAAACAGCGCCTGAGTCCGGCTGTAACGATGGGGCTGAAAAATTACCACGAGACGTCGTTTAGGCCAGGCCTCCCGCAGAGCCCGCAGGGTAGCCCTGATCTCGGTTGGATGGTGGCCGTAATCATCAATCACCGTGATTTCAGCAGCCTCACCTTTAACCTGCAAACGGCGCTGCACCCCGGAATAAACAGCCAAAGCGGCACGGATCTTCTCGAAAGACACTCCTAATTCCATGGCCACCGCTATGGCGGCCAGGGAGTTATAGACATTATGAGTGCCGGCCAGGGGCAGATTTATGGTGCCCAATACCTCATGGCCGCGGCATAATTCAAAGCTCGAGTTCAGCCCCATGGTTACTATGTCCCGAGCGTGAATATCGGCCTGAGTACTCAGACCATAGGTGATAATCCTTTTCTTGATCTGCGGCAGGAGGCTGGCAATATTATCATTATCAAGACAAAGGACAACGGCCCCGTAAAAGGGGATTTTATGAATAAACTCCATGAATACGGCCTTGATTTCTTCAATATCATGATAAAAATCAAGATGTTCCAGGTCAATATTTGTCACAATCTCAATTACCGGAGCCAAATGTAGAAAGGAGCCGTCACTCTCATCGGCCTCCGCCACCATAAACTCGCCGCTGCCCAGCTTGGCGTTACTGTCCATGCTGTTCACCAGGCCGCCAATGACCACGGTGGGATCAAAATCAGCCCGGGCCAGCAGCCAGCCGGTGAGCGAGGTGGTGGATGTTTTGCCATGACTGCCGGCCACGGCAATGCCGTATTTTTTCAGGCGCATCAACTCGGCTAACATCTCGGCCCTGGGAATCACCGGAATTTTTTCTTTACGGGCCGCCACCACCTCAGGATTATCATCACGAATGGCGGAGGAGATAACCACCACCTCGGCCCCGCTGATCCAGGTGGAGCGGTGCCCGATATGGATTTGGGCCCCGGCCGCCGCCAAATGCCGGGTAATATCGCTTTCTCTGAGATCAGAGCCGCTTATCTTATAGCCGAGATTGAGCAGAAGCTCGGCTATACCGCTCATCCCAATGCCGCCGATTCCGACAAAATGTATGTGTTTATTTTTATGATACATTTACCCTGCTCACCATCAAATTCTCACATTCATCAACTATTGCCGCCGCCGCCCCCGGACGGGCCAGCTGCCGGGCCTGCTTTTCCATCCGGCGGCGCGATTCATTATTATTTAATATTGCCGCCATGGCCCGTCCCAGAACCGCAGGGCTTAAATCCTGCTCCTTAAACATCTCGGCCGCCCCGGCCGCCACCAGATAATCACCATTTTTTTCCTGATGATTATCCGCCGCAAAGGGAAAGGGGATGAGGACAGCGGCCTTGCCCAATACAGTTAATTCGGCCAGGGTAGTGGCCCCGGCCCTGGAAACCACCAGAGAGGCCGGCCTGTAAATCCGAGCCATATCCTTAAAAAACGCCCTGACCTCCGCCTTTACCTTGAGTTTCTTCCAGGCCTCACGGCTCAGCAGTTCATCCTCTCTGCCGGTCTGATGAATCACCCGGAAACCGGCCGGGAGTTCCGCTAAAATCCCGCTCACGGCCTCCGGCAGCAGGGTATTTAAACGATGCGCCCCCTGGCTGCCTCCCAGAATCAGAAGAACCGGCTCCCCGCTGGATGGCCCGGCGGCGGCCTTAATAATCTCCTCCCGCACCGGATTGCCGCTGAAATAACACTTCCGGGGCCGAAAATAACGCTCACTGCCGGGGATCGACAGGAATACCCGCCGCACCAACCGGCCTAACTGCCGGTTGGCCAGGCCGGGGACTGAATTCTGCTCATGAATAGCAGAAGGAATTCCCAGCAGACGGGCCGCCACTATCACCGGCCCGGTAACATAGCCCCCTACCCCGAAAACCAGCGCGGGTTTAAATTCCCGCAGCAGACGAAGAGCCTCCAGCAGACTCATGGGCAGCCCCCCCATGGTTCTCAATATTCCCATGAGCCCCGCCCCCTTCAAGGCCCCGCAATGCATGGTCCGGGCCTCAAAGCCATAGCGGCTCAAACCTTCTCTATCCACCGCCCGGCCGGTACCGGCGAAAAGAATACAGGCCGCCGGATTACGGCGTTTTATCTCCTGGGCCACAGCAATTCCCGGAAAAAGATGACCGCCGGTGCCGCCGCCGGTAATGATTATCCTGAGCTGTTCCCTACTCATCCCGAGCCTTACCCGCCAGCTTGCGGGCCGCCTGCTGAAACACCTCACCCCTCTCCCCGTAGCTTCTGAACATATCAAAACTGGCGCAGGCTGGAGACAGGAGAACGATATCGCCCGACTCACTTAATTCAGCCGCCCGTTCCACCGCCCCCTCAAGGGAATCATGGAGTTCCACAGGGCATAAACCGCGGCAGGCGGCCGCCATTTCAAAACGGGCCTCACCGATCAGGAGCATGACCTTTACCCTTTTCCTGATCAGCGGCCGCAGCAGTTCATAGCCGCCGTCCTTGCTCAAGCCTCCGGCGATGAGGATAACCGGGCGCTCCATGCTCCCCAGGGCGGCGGCAGCAGCCCCGATGTTGGTAGCCTTGGAATCATCTATGTACTGAACCCCGTTAACCTCTGTCACCGGGGTCAAACGGTGGGCCAAAGGCTGAAAGGCCTCTAAGCCTGCCCCGATATCCGCCCTGCCGCAGCCAGCCGTCCCGGCGCTTAGAATCGCCGCCGCCGCGTTGGCCGGATTTGGTGCCGATGCCAGGGCAGCGGGCAGATGGTAATCGGCCGCCGCCGGCCCCTTCGTGAGACGGATACGGCCGCCCTCAATCACCGCCTCCAGCCCTGGCGCCGAGCCAAAATAATATCTCCGGACCAGGGGCGGATTCTCTCCGAGAAGCCGGCAGATCATCGGATCATCAGCATTTAAGACCGCACTGTCAGCCGCGAGCTGATTACGCAGGAGACTCATCTTACTCAAGGCGTAATCCTCCAAATTCTTATAACGATCCAGATGATCGGGGGAGATATTAAGAATAACCCCCAGCCGCGGCCTGAAGCCGCCCGCCATATCCAGCTGGAAGCTGCTCACCTCCAGCACCACCCAGTCCGCCTCCTGAGGGCCGGATAAATAATCGGTGAGAGGGGTGCCGATATTGCCGCCGACAAAAACCTTTCGGCCCGCCGCCCGCAGCAGACCGCCAAGCAGAGTGGTGACGGTAGTCTTGCCGTTGGTGCCGGTTACGGCCATTACCGGGGTACGCAGATAATCCGGGGCCAGGGCCAGCTCACCGATTACCGCGGCACCCCTCTGCCGGGCTTCCCGAAGCAGAGGCAGATCCGGCACGCCGGGACTGACGATTATCACCTCGGCGGCCTCAAAAAAATCCCGGCTGTGGCCGCCCAGCTCATACTTAACCCCCCGCCCGGCCAGCCAGTTAACCTTCTCCGCCTCCGCCGCCCCGGCATCGCTCACCGAGACCACGGCCCCCAGTCCCTGACAGAAGCGCAGAGCTGAGCGCCCGGACTTACCGAGGCCGACAATCAGAACCCTGGTCTGGGAGCGGATCAACATCAGCTTAACGTAATTTAAGGGTGGCCAGAGCGCTGAGCCCTAAAATAATGGAGACTATCCAGAATCTTACCACCACCTTTGGTTCCTCCCAGCCCATCTTCTCAAAATGATGGTGAAAGGGGGCCATCAAAAAAATCCGCTTACCGCCGCTGACCTTGAAATATCCCACCTGCATAATTACCGACAGGGCCTCCATGACAAAGATACCTCCCACCAGGGCCAGGAGTATTTCCTGCTTGGTGATGACGGCAATACCGCCCATGGCGGCGCCAAGAGCCAGGGAACCGGTATCACCCATAAAGATCTGGGCCGGATAGGCGTTGAACCACAGAAAGCCCAGGCAGGCCCCCACCATGGCACCGCAGAAAACCGCCACCTCACCAGCTCCGGCCACGTAGGTAATATGCAGATAATGGGCCAGAACAACGTGACCGGCAAGATAGGAAAATATAAGATACACGGCGCTGGTCACCACGGTGGGGCCGGTTACCAGACCATCCAGGCCATCGGTGAGATTGACGGCGTTGGAAGAGCCGACAATAACCAGAACCATAAAAAATATATATCCCCAGCCCATATCAATATGGACATTCTTAAAAAAGGGTACGGTGAGCGCCTCATTAACCGCCGGGTCACGATAGATAAAATATCCAGCCAGCAGGGCGCCGCTGACCTGTAAAATAATTTTACCCCAGGGGCTCAGGCCCCGGCTGTTTTTCCGCCTTATCTTGCGGTAATCGTCATAACCGCCGATGGCCGCGAACCAGACGGTAATAAATAAAATTATCCAGACATGGGGGTTATCAAGTTTAACCCAGAGCAAGGTGGTTATAACCATGGAGAAAATAATCAGCAGCCCCCCCATGGTGGGTATCCCCTGTTTGGACATATGACTGGCCGGGCCGTCCTCCCGGATGATCTGACCTATTTTATAACCCCGCATGGAGCGGATAAACCACGGGCCCATGAAAATAACAATTAAAAAGGCGCTGACCGTTGCCCCCACACAGCGAAAGGTAATATAGCGAAAGACATTAAAGCCGCTGAACAGATGGTGAAGGGGATATAAAAATTGATAAAACATCAGTCCCCTTTACGGGCCGCAAACTCATCACGATTTAAAGGCTCAATAAATCTTTCCATCCGCATTCCCCTTGAGCCCTTGATCAGAAGCAGATCACCGGCACCGATTTTTCCCTTGCCGAGCAGATCATCCAGGGCCTTGCTCATCTCCTCGGCCCCGGCACAGATCATTACCCGTCTCCTGTCCAGTCCGGCTTTAACGGCACCAGCGGCCGTTATTCCGGCAAATTCACCCATGACCAGCAGATAATCAAAGCCCTCTCTAACCACTCTGCCGCCCAGTTCACCATGGGCCGCGGCGCTGAAACCGCCAAGCTCCAGCATATCGCCCAGCACCGCGGCGCATTTACCGCCCCTGCTGATTTTGCGGGCCGCGCTTAAAGCCGCCCGCATGGAGGCGGGATTGGCATTATAGGAATCGTTAATCACCCGCAGGCCGTTGGCAAGCCTCATGAGCTGCAGGCGGTTATCCGGCGGCCTGAACGATTCGAGACCGGCAACAATATCCGCGAAATCAATACCCGCCGCATGAGCAATGGCGGCGGCGGCCAGAGCGTTTAACATATTATGTTCGCCCATGGCCCGCAGTCTCACCCGCCCCTGCCGGTTACCTGTTTTCAAGGTAAAGGCCAGGCCGCTTTCTCCCCAGGCCTTGGGATAGCAGCCCCTGACCTCGGCCTCCTGACGACGGCCGAAACTAATTATTGTACCCCGGCGGCCCCGCATTAAACGCCGCACCTCGGGATCATCAATATTAACCGTTAAAATGGTTGAGGAACGGCTGTGGCTCAGCAATTCGCCCTTGGCCGCCGCCACCCCTTTAATATCACCAAGCCCCGCTAAATGAGCCGGATGAATATTGTTTAAACAGGCAATATCAGGATCAGCAATCTCGGTGAGCCTGGCAATCTCGCCGGGGGCATTCATACCCATCTCCAGAACGGCGTAATCGTGATGAAAATTAACCGGCAGCAGAGAGAGCGGCAGACCAATGAGATTATTAAAATTACCCTTAGTCTTAATTACCCGGCCGTCCCTCTCTAAAATGGCGGCAGTCATATCCTTTACGGTGGTCTTTCCCGAACTGCCGGTTATGGCCGCCACGGTGAGATTCCGCATAATATTACGCCGCCAGGCGGCAAGATCACCCAGGGCCTTACGGGTATCGGCCACTACTATCTGCGGCACCGGAACAGTACTGAGCGGCCGGCAGGTAATAACGCCCGCCGCCCCCTTTTTAACCGCCTCCCCGCAAAAATCAGCCCCGTCAAAATTCTCGCCGCTCAGGGTTAAAAAAATATCACCAGCCCGCACCGCGCGGCTGTCGGTGACAATACTGCGAAAAAACAGGGAGGAAGAGAAGCTGTTATACAGTCTGCCGCCAGTGGCTAATATAACCTGCCTAAGACTCCAGGAAGGGTCCTGCAGGGTGGCAAAACCGTAGCCAAAACCCATGGCACCAACGGCTGAAGCCATCGTTACGTTCGCTGCCGCCCGAGCCGCAATTGTCATATTAATTCCCTCCCGCTTAATGTCCGGCTAAGAATTTGCCCTGATCTCAATAAACTTACGATACTACCCCTGTTTTTCCAGCTTTCCAGGCGGAGCCGGAATTTATTTTTTACTCCAGAGCGCAAGATTCTGCCGGGCCTGCAGACGATCATCAAAAAATATCCGGCCGTTACGACTCAGTTGATAATCCTCATGGCCCTTGCCGCTGATGAGTACCACATCTTCATCACCAGCCCCGCCAATGGCCTGGGCTATAGCCTGGGCCCGATCCTCAATGAGAAAAAAATCTCTTTCCGGCTCTCTAAATTCCCTGACCCCGCGGCCGATCTCCCGCATAATCGCCAGCGGCTCTTCAGAGCGGGAATTATCGCTGGTAATAATCACAACATCGGCCAGTTCCCCGCCAATCCGGCCCATTAAAAAACGCTTCCCCTGGTCACGGTCGCCCCCGCAGCCGAAAACCAGCACCAGACGGCGGCCAGTAAGGGGTCTCAGGGTCTGCAGAACATTACGCAGAGCATCCGGGGTATGGGCATAATCAACAAAAACCGCCGGGGCTTTCTCGGTATCGCCGCCGGCCCTGACCCGCTCCAGACGGCCGGGCACCAGAGGGGTAGCGGCAAGACCACCGGCTATATCCTGCCACCCTGTTCCCAGAGCCAGAGCTGTTCCAGCCGCGCCCAGAATGTTCTGGAGATTAAATCTGCCGTGCATGGGGCTTAAGACAGTAAGTTCCCTGCTGCCTGACATCAATTCAGCCTTGATACCGTCAAGGCTGAATTCCGCCTTCCTGACCCGGACGCTCAGCCCCGGTTCCTGACCGCAGGTAATAACCGCCTGCCCGGTCTTGTGCAGGTCTTTTTCCAGAATACTGACCAGCTCCCTGCCCCAATGCCGCCCCTCCACTGCCGGGCCGATCACCACCACTGCCCGCCCCTGAGCCGTTAACTGCCGGAAGGCCCTTTGCTTAACAGCAAAATAATTATCCATGCTGCCGTGAAAATCCAGGTGATCACGGCTCAGATTGGTAAACAGAACCGCCTCAAATTCACAGCCGCTCAGCCGTTCCTGAGCAATGGCATGCGAGGACATCTCCATAATGACATGAGTCACCCCGCCATCCGCCATGGCCTTTAAAAGCCGCTGCAGATGTACCGCATCCGGAGTGGTCAGGGAGGCCGGAGTCTCCCGGCCGTTAAAACGGTAATTAATAGTGCCGATTACCCCCGGATTCGCACCACTTTTCCGGAGGATCGCCTCTAACAGATAGGTGCTGGTAGTCTTACCGTTGGTACCGGTGATACCGATCAGGCAGAGCCGCCGGCCAGGATTACCATAAAAGGCTGCCGCCATGAGCCCGAAATCCCGGCGGGTGTTGTCAGTCTCCAGAACGGTGACTCCTGCCGGAACGCCGGACGGCGATTTCCGTCCCCTTTCAAGCAGCAGGGCGGTGCACCCCCCGGCCGCCGCCCTAACCGCGTACTCATGACCGTCCACCGTTGAACCGGGCAGGGCCGCGAACAGCATACCAGGCCCCGCCTCCCTGGAATCACAGACAAGCCCGCTTATCCACTTATCAAGGCTGCCGCTCCGTCTTTGGCAACCGGTATCTCTTACGAGATCAGTGAGAAGCCGCTTTTCCTGTTCCAGTCCCAAAGTGTTCATCGGCCCTTTGCTTAACCTCTAAAAAGTGTAATCGCAGACGGCATAGCTCGTTATCACGCAATCTGACGCCGGGCCTGGGGTGCTGCCGCTTCACCTGCCCGGCACCGCTTATCACCAGTCTGACCTTAAGACCGCTCAAACTCCGTAAGGCCCGGCGCAGACTGTCCCCCCGCACGTCGGGCATAACGCCTGCAGTGTTCTTTACGCGCCCCCTCTTCCCGGCCCGTTCATGTTTTATCCGCCAGCGCCGCCAGACCGCGAAATAATCCCGCCTGACCGGCCCCGTCGCTGGCTTTCGGCGGTATATCTGGCGGCGGCCACGTAAAATACGCCCTATCGCGGCCCCGCATAATGAGCCGCGGCCCGGTTTGCTTAAGCCCTCAAGGGCGATAAGCAGCACCAACGGAGTGTGACCGTCCTGAAGCCCCATCGACAGGCTGTTATAAATAATTTTTTTCTCCGGCAGCGCCTCAGCCTCCTGCCTGTCTGCTGTTCCCGCCTCTCTAAATTCAATACTGCCCTCTTCCTTATCCCTCGGCTTGAGCAGAGACTCTAAAACTACTGGTCCCTTGGCACCAGACCGACACTTCTGCAGGATATTCAAGAACTCACGATTCGGAAATTCAGGATTAACCGCGCCAGTAGTCTTAAAATCGGCCGCCAAGTTTTTTTTACTGCCGTCTAAACGCACACCAGCCAGCAAATGAGGCCTTAACCCTTTGCCGCCATTAATCAAACGTCCGAAGACAGCCGCCAGATCAATTAAGGAAACGGGGGTCAAAGGAGTTATGACAGTAGTTGCAAATGCCGTATCCGCCACTCCGCCCAGGGCACTGACGGCCAAACGGGGCGCAGCCGCCGCCGAAATTTCCTGCATCGCGCTGAGACAGGGGCCATAATAAACGTTCTCCTGAATCTTCTGCCATACCCCCTTATTAAGTCCTGTTACTCCTTTCACCGGCAGTTTCATAAACCGCGGAACAAGATGCGCTATTACCTTTTGCGACCCGCTGGGGCCGGGTACTTTAAGCCGTCCCGAACGGAGAGCGGCCGCGATTTGCAGATACCTGAACATACCACCGACAAATACGGGGTCTTTTAAGACTCGGTTACGGTGATTAAACTTGTCATACTGCCAGTAACGATTAGGGTCATATGATGGAATATTCGCCAGGGCCTCAATTTTACCGTCAGCGGCATTCAGCAGCAGGGCCATACCTGAACCCGCCCCTCTTTTTTTAATCAACCCGGTTAAAACCTTTTCCAGCAGCATCTGCAACTTGACATCAAGAGACAAAACAATCGCTGCCCCGCCGCTGCGATTAGAAATATTAATTCCCGCCCCTTCCAGAGCCTTGGCACCAGGTAACAAATCACCACTTAATATACTGTCATAGGTAAACTCTACACCCGCCAGGCCCTGACCGTCCCTGGTAAAACCAATAACCTGCGCGGCGGTATCACCATAAGGATAGAAACGATGCTCCTCGGCCCGCAGATGGATGCCCTTTATTTTTAAACCGGCTATTTTATCGGCCTCAGCCGCTGATATATGCTTTTTAAGCGTGATAGATGCCTGCTCATCGCGCAGCAACCCGGCAATTTTCCTACCATTAAAGCCAGGTATCTTCAGCAACTGCTTTATCCCTGCCGGGCCTGCTTTTAACTCCATGGGTCTTAAAAACACAGAGTAAGTCCGCAGGCTTAAGGCCAGAGGCCGCATATCGCGATCATAAATATCACGCCTCACAGATCTCTCGGCCGCTATAAATTTATCAACCCCGGCAGGCCGCGGCTTTACCGCCACCGACAAAGTTCTATGATATGATGTTACGTACCATAGAAAATATCCAGCTGCCGCCAGCAGGATGATAACCAGCCATAACCACCCGCGGCCTCTCCTCACTGTCTGGCGCTGATACCTCATTTTTTCTCACCGCCCATCGGCGTTTAAACCTTAAAGGCGTTGTATCTGGCTTTTCAGTGGAGAATGAAGACCGAGACGCCCGGCGGTTTTACTGATATAACGTTTAGAAATCAGTTTTTGGCGCTGGCTATAGAGCTGTTGTTCGGTTTTTAACATATTAACCTTGAGTCCCTGCTCAATATTCAGTTTATTCAAACCGCTGCGCAGTAAAAAAGCGAAGGCCACACTGCTGACCAGAGCACTGATAACAGCACAGAGTAATATAACTCCCACCGCCTTTTTTAAGGTCTGATTACCACTGACAGCTATGGGACTGACCATAACGGACTGGCGGCCGTTAAATGTATTGGAAAAATCCTGAATCATAATTCCTCCTTCTTCGCCATTCGCAATTTAGCACTCCTGGCCCGTGGATTACGCCGCAGTTCATCTTCTCCGGCTGTAACCGGTTTCCTGGTCACCATTGACAAGGACGGATCACTCTGAAAGGCTCGTTTAATCAAACGGTCTTCCAGGGAGTGAAATGAAATAACACAGAATTTCGCCTCATTTTTTAACATTTGCGGGCCCAGCTTCAGAATACGCAGTAAATTGTCCATCTCCTTATTCACGGCGATACGCAGGGCCTGAAAAACCTTAGTAGCCACATGAATTTTTCGGGGCTGAAACTTACGCGGTACAGCCCTGGAAACCAGCGCCACAAGTTGATCGGTGGTAATAATTTCCTGCTTACGACGCGCCTGAACCACAAAGGAGGCAATCCGGCGGGCCTGCCTCTCCTCCCCGTAAAAATAAAAGATATCTGCCAGTTCCTCGCTGCTGGCACTGTTTAATATCCGCGCGGCCGTCAAATCCTGCGCCTTATCCATTCTCATATCAAGGGGTTCTTTACCCTGAAAGCTGAATCCCCTGGCACTGCTGTCTAATTGATATGACGACAATCCCAGATCCAGCAGCAGCCCGTCTACTTCATCTATTCCCAGGGCCGCCAACCGCTCAGGTGAATTAGCAAAATTATCATGAATATATTCAACCCTGCCACCGAATTCAGCCAGGTTACGGCGGGCCATGGCAATGGCATCGGTATCAAGGTCAAAACCTATCAAGCGGCCGTCAGGGGCTGATCTTCTTAATATTTCACGGCTGTGACCACCCATGCCAAGATTACCGTCCACGTAAATACCGCCGGGGGCAGGACTCAACAGTTCCATAGTTTCCGCCAGGAGAACGGGACAGTGGGCCATGATTATCTACCCCTACATGAGGCCGGCTTTTAAAAGACTGACATCAAAGTCGGCGTAATCCTCCGCCGTGGGTTTATTCTCCTCCTCCCAGGACTTTTTATCCAATATCTCAAAATAGGTCATTACCCCGCTCAACACGACCTCACGATGTATACCGCCCTCTTCACGCAGTTTGGGCGGCAGCAGCACCCGGCTCTGTTTATCAAGCTGGCACTCCACCACCCCACCAATGACATAGGTAGCCATTTTCTTCATTTCGGGCTGCTCCCGCATACTGGCCAGAAGACCAACCTCCAGCTTCTCCCATTGCGGAAAAGGGTAGGCACGCAGACATTTATGCCAGGGGATAACCATGAGACGCTCATCATATTGACGGCGCAGAACATCCCGAAAGCGGGCCGGGATACTCAGCCGGCCCTTGCCGTCCAGATTATGTTCCGAGCGGCCGCGAAAATGATAAACCGGCCCTGATGGTTGTTCGATGCTCATAGTTGGACTCTTCCCAATTTTTCCACATTAACCCACATCATACTACTGTATATCTAAATCGCCAAGGCCCTGTCAAGATTTTTTTTAAAAAGGGGCCGATTCAGCCCAAAACATAACTTACTGATTTAATTGATATAAAAAATCAACCCACCATATAATGAAGCATTACAGACAAACTACAACTACATATGGTAGGCAAAAAGCGTAACCATAATACAGACATGGCTTGATTTTGGCTAAACAGCATTGTGGGGAAAAGTGGGGGATGAGGAGTTGAGAAAAAAATCAAAAAAAACGGCTGCCCCCATACGAAAAATGGCGGACAGGCCTTGTCAACTTGATTTTTTTTTTTTTTGCTACGAATGCGGGGATATTTGTTCAGAATGGGACTACAGGGGAATGGAGTACAATGAGAAGAGCCGCCAACATTATACGAATAACATATTTTTTACCGTTGTCAAACCGGTTTTGATTTTTACTGCGCCAACCATACCTAACTGAAATAACTAAAAATCAGTACGCGTTACCAACATTTTCCCGCGGCTGTTCTTCCGGGACGACACCAGTCTTTATAAGCCGCAAATCTTTATCATCAACCTTGACCTCACCAATTAAAGAGGCTCCTGATTCCACAGCAAGATTCACCGTCTCGACATTACCCTCGATACGGCACCCCTTGACCACGGTAAGATCCTTTGATTTTATATTACCGTACACCTTACCCTGGCAGATACAGTTATCGATATTAACATCTCCAGTAACAGCGCCGGTTTTACCGATGACCAGATACTCACCCTTGACGTCTCCTTTTATGGTTCCGTCAAGCTTTAACTTACCGGAAAACGACAGATCACCGACTATATTTAAGCCCTGACCAATTATACTGTTGATCGCCGCCCTGTCGGCAGCTTCAGGGGCAACTCTTCTATTGAACAAACCCATACGCCTAACTCCTCCCTGATCCTTTCGAGATATATCGGGCAATCCTGACAAATTTCAAGGGATTAACAGTTCGTCCCTTATAAACAATTTCGTAATGCAGATGCGGGCCGGTACTGCGGCCGGTATTACCTAACAACCCGATAACCTGCCCTCTTTTAACCTTCTGGCCTTTTTTTACCAGGGCCTTCTCCATGTGGAGATACTTGGTCTCAAAATTCATGGCGTGCTTAATAAAAACATAATTACCATTACCCCTGGAAAACCCCTGAGCCAGGACAATTCCGGCCGCGGTACACATGACCTCAGCCCCCCTCTTTTGACGAATATCAAGACCGGAATGAAAGGCGGGCTTATTATTAATAGGATCAATACGTCTGCCATATTTAGAGGTAATCGTCCCCCATACCGGCGGCCCCAGAGGAATGGCCCGAATGGCATCCAGGTAATTATCAACCTTAAATGACAGGTCTTTATAGGTATTGCCGGCAAGGGGAATAAAAGGGCCGCCGCTGTTCCTGGAACTGCTCTTCACCTTAATCTTGACCCCGACAACGCGCAGGATTGACTCAATACTGCGGCTTTTGCTTTTCAGATCCGCCAGGGCCTTATTGAGCATAACCTGCTTAGCACGGTTCCGTTTAATCAATTCACCCAGTTTACCCTGCTGACGGGCCTCCCTGAGTGACACCTCCTCCGTCAGGCGCTCTTTAAACTCATTATTCCAGGATCTGGAAGCCCGCAGCTCATCAGAAAGACGGGCGATAGATATTTTCATCCTGCCGTTTTCTCTGGCAAAATGGACTCCGGCAGCACTTGAAACAATTAAGACGACCAGCGCGGCCAGGGAGACAAGCAGACCAGTCTTGATGGCAGATATTGAGACCACAAAAGACCTGGTATCACTCTGCTCTCCGGTCAATATTATGTGCAGCTTGTCTGGCATAAATTTCAGGTAAACGTTTACGATTTCAACAGCTTAAATCAGTTATCCGAAAAACCCGGTGCGTCTGGTAAGATAACAGAGAAAAAGACCCGCGGCCACAGTCATAAATCCCATAACACGCAATAATACCGGGGGCACAGTAATTAATTGCCGCAGCCAGTCCAGCATCTTCTCCGGGAAAGCGGCGTAGGGCAACCCTTCCAGGACGAGAAGCAAACCAATAACACTCAGGATGGTTTTCAAAGCAGAATATTATTTATCAATGACGGCACCTTCAACAATAACTTCATAGATCAGGGCGCCAAAGGCCTTGTCGGCCCGCAGGGTGCCGCTGATCAAAACTATATCACCCTTCTTAGCCGTCTTGTCTGTAGTGGTGACTACCAGCTTGCGGTTGCCGCGCCGACGACTGCCGGTACCGTCAATGAGACGGAGCCAGGTTAGCCCGCCATAATGGGATACCCTGATTATCTCACCACGCACCTTAACCTTTTTACCGTTCAACTTATTCTTTTTTCTGTACAGCCCGGCAATGGTATAACCATCAGCACCGGAGGCCGCTTTTATTTTCAGAGCCGGGCCGGGCTTAGATTCAGCGTCCCGGCTGCCAACGGCTCCTGCAACACCTCCCACCACACGTTTTATATGCTTAATACCGCTGGAGAAAATAATATTACTGAAACTCCGCCCCAGGGTTGGACTGGTATAGCGGCCCATATCCATCCCCTGCTTAAATTCAATCACATCACCTTTCCGCACCAGAGCTTTTTGTATTGCCACCCACCGTTTCCCCTCTGCCGTCTCAATCTGGACATAGGTATACCCCCCGCTGTTCATGGTTTCCAGCACCTTGCCGGCCAGTTTACCAGCCGCCTGGGTCGCAGCAGAAAATAACAGCATTGTGGTGATTAACAGGACAAAACCAAAGAGTTCTTTACGACAGGACAACCACATTTTTTCACCTTGGAGAAATCAGGGTTCAGGCTGACAACCCTCTGAACCAATACCTTCATTTACCCTTGACAAGAATATTTATTAATTGTATCGAATCAAGGACATCCAGCATCAATATCGAATAAAAGCAGACCAATATTTGCATCCAACATTTTCAGACAATCTATGAATATCGGCAGATCAATTCGGATATTTCTGGCTGCGAACTATCGTTCCAGCCTGCTGATCGGCTGGACTATCCTCATCACTGCTTCCGGAGCCTGGAATCTATACCAGAATCACGTTGATACCATAGCCAAAGCCAAAATAGAAGCAAGAACCATTTTCGAGCATAATATCGCCTATCGCAAATGGAGCACCATGCATGGTGGTATATATACCAAAATCCCCAACAAAGACAAGAACAACCCGCATTTCTTCTTTAAAATCAAAGGCTCCCGGCCAAATACCGTAGGTTTCACGATTATCGACCCCTTCCAGGTAACCCAGCAGGCCTATGAAGTTTTACACAAGCAGTCATCAAATCTGGCCGCCTTCAGCCACACGGTAAGCCTCAATTATCAGGAAACCATCGATCCTTACGACAAACCGGACGCCTGGGAAACAAAGGTACTCAAAGAATTTCGCAGCGGAGCGATTACCGAAGCAAGCACCATTACCACAATCAACAGCGCCCCTTACCTGAAACTCTTAAAACCATACATAATCGACCAGGGATGCCTTAACTGCCACGAAAGCCCGGAATTCAAAGTCGGCGCCGTACACGGCGGTATGAGCGTGGCCATCCCCATGCAGCCCTATTACGCGACAGCGGTCATGGCAAGACACACGATTCTCCTGACTCATCTACTGCTCTGGCTCCTCGGCGGCCTGGCAATTATCAAATTCTCCGCCGCCTTCCAGCGCTATCAGGAAACAATTACCGAGAGTGAAAAAAAATTCCGTATCGTATCTGAATTCGCCTATAATTTCGAATACTGGATAAAGGACAATAACCAACTGGCCTTTATATCCCCCTCCTGTGAAAGACTCACCGGCTATTCCCGCCGGGAATTCATGCATAACCCCAAATTATTATTAGATATAATTCATCCCGACGACAAAGAAATGTATCGCCGCCACCTGCATAAAATAGACGATCCTGAGCACAACGGCACCGATTTCCGCATAATGACCAGGGACGGACAGGTCCGCTGGTTCACCCACACCTGCAGCCCCATATACATTAACGGTCAGTTCCTGGGACGCCGGGGAAGCAGTATTGATATTACCGAGCACAAAAAGCTTGAAGAGCGCCTGAGCCACAGCCGGCGCCTGGAATACTTAGGACGGTTCGCCGGCGGTATCGCCCATGATTTTAATAACGTGCTGGCCTCCATCAACACCTTCAGCCACCTGCTGGCCGAAGAGAGCCGCGGCAATAAAACCGCCGGCGACTATATCAAATATATAAACATCGCCACCAAACTTGGCAAAAACCTCACCGCCAACCTTCTGTCTTTCGGTAAAAGGCAGAAGGTTGCCCTGCAGGCCGCCTCTCTGAACAACATTATCTCCGGCATAGCCGACATCCTCCGCAGCCTGGTAGACGAGGATATCAACCTCCAGATTAAACTCGCCGGAGATGATTTACCAATAACGGCGGACAAGCATCAGCTGGAACAGGTACTGATTAATCTCTGCACCAACGCCAGAGATGCCATGCCGGGCGGTGGAACCATCAAGATTATCAGCCAGGCGGTGGAGGTCGCCCATCCCATCAGCGGCCATATTGATAAAATTCCAGCCGGCTGTTACATGAGGCTCAGTGTTGCCGATAACGGCGAGGGAATAAACCCGGCCAACCTGGACAGAATATGTGAGCCCTTTTTCACCACCAAGGATCCCTCCAAGGGTACCGGCCTGGGCCTGGCCATTATCCATGACATTATCAAAAAGCACGGGGCCTTTTTTGATGTCCAAAGCGTTGATGGAAAAGGAACGACCTTTACGGCGTATTTCCCGGTGAAACACGGTTCAGCGTCACTTACTCCTCCCCGGACAACTCCTGACCTGCCTGTTCCGCCATCAGCGAATACAGCTCAGACTGACGGCAAAACATCTTCTCCGTCCAGAACCGCTACCGGGATTAAAGAAAATGCCCCGGTCAGACCAGCCTGCCGCGGTACGATTCTACTGTCAGACGATGAAGAGATGGTACGCAACTCCTTGACAATTCAATTACAGCAGGCGGGCTTTAATGTCTTAGGCGCCGCTAACGGCAAAAAGGCCATCAGCCTCTTCATTGACCACAAAGATGAAATCAACCTGGCGATTTTAGACCTCCTCCAGCCCCTTAGAAACGGCCGGGAAATATACGAGGTCATATACAAAAACTCACACCGCCTGCCGGTTATTTTTATCAGCGGTGACACGAACAATCTTCTTTCCCCGGAAATACTTGCCCGGCCGGAGGTAAAATTCATGGAAAAACCCCTGACAGCAGAAGACTTTATGGCCCTGGTTGAAAATCTGACCTCTATCAACACTTAGACACGCTTGCTCCATTGCCCGACCTCTGCCTGCCAGTACCCCGCGAACTTGTAAGCGCCCCATAACCCACACTCTTTACTTTATAATATCTCGGAATGTAAAGCGTTCAGGGAGCGCTTACGCGAACTTGCTTTTTAACTTGCGATAAGCAATAAGTTGTGTTAGAGAAAAGCAGTTTTAAAATTGTTCTCAATCAGGAGATTTTTATGATCAGAAAAGCCTCTTTAAACGACAGCGCCGCCAGGACTATCTGCTTTTTTCTGGTCGTTACGCTTTGGGCATTCGTCCTGCCCCTGTCGGTTGAGGCCGCTCAGATATCAGCAGCTGAAAGCAGTGCCCAGCTCCGGGCTGCGGCCAGGAAGATCATGGCCTTGGATGCCACTCACAAACTACTGAATACCGATTGTATAAAATGCCATAAATCGGAACCCGCCGATATAAAACGGGCCGGGGGCAAGCATAGAACAGAGGTCACCTGTCTCGACTGCCATATCGACCACCTGCCGAGCGGCACCAAGACCATTCCCCAATGTTCCATGTGCCATGACCCCTCGGATCAGGCCCATTTTGCCCTTGGCACGCGTTCCATCTGTCTTAAATGCCATCGCAATCCTCACACCCCATTAAATATAACCATTCCCGACAAACACTGGGTAAACAAGGCCTGCGAGACCTGCCATCCGGAAAAGGGAAAGGAATTCAAAAAATATCCCAGCAAACACTCCCGGAAAAACTGCACATTCTGCCACCCCAGAAAGCATAAGCGGATTAAACGCTGCCTGCAATGCCATAAACCTCACGCCCCGTTCATGGTATTCAAGGACTGCCTGCGCTGTCATAAGCCTCACAGCCCCTTAAATATTCATTATGCCGGCAACATACCCAATAAATACTGCGGAGCCTGTCACACGGATATATTCAAACTGCTCTCCAGGAGCAAAGCGAAACATGGAAAATTCAAATGCGCTTTCTGCCACAAAAACAAGCACCCCACTGTACCCAGGTGTCAGGACTGCCATCAGAATATCCATTCAGAAACTATTCTGTCACGTTTTAACAACGACTGCCTGAAATGTCACCGTGACCCGCATAATCTATTAATTTAAAAGGTTTTGGCGTCAATCTGTCTGGCGTCATTTAAGATAAATTCAAGAATGAAGAAAAAGGCGAGGGGGAATATGAAGAAACTAAAAAAAGGCACAAAATTCATAACTGTACTGGCGGCTCTATTATTTGCCTCGGTTATGCTGACCACAACCCAGGTTCAAGCCCGGTTGACCAAGGTGGCTCTGACCGCTAAGATTAAAACAATACCACCGCGGCCGGCCCTGTATGACCAGACCATCAAACCGTTGAAGATGAAGCAATGCGCTCAATGTCATATTGGCGTTTTCAAGCTTCTGAAGGCTCAGGGGCACCGTCATCAAAAACCATGTACCTTCTGTCATGAGGTTTATCACACTTACTCTCCCGGCCGGGTAAGCTACAAGGATGCTCTGCCCAAATGCGTCGCCTGTCACGGCCATCCGCACGGCAACAAGCCTCTCGTGGTTAACTGCAGTAATTGCCACTCCAATGCCCATAGCCCGCTGAATCTGCCCAATATCACCGGTGATATGTGCATTAACTGCCATCCGGGGCCGCCGGCGGATCTGAAAAAATATCCGAGCAAGCATAGTGACCTGGATTGTACCGACTGCCATACCAGACACGGCTATATTCCGAACTGTACCATGTGTCACAGTGAGGACGGCGGTGAGGTATATCATATTGCGGGGAATCCCACCAACAAGGTTTGTCTGAGCTGTCATGTCAGCCCTCATAAACCTTTGCAGATTTCTTACGCGCCCAACACACCCAAGAAATTATGCGCCAGCTGCCATATGAATCCGACCCACGCCAAGGTCTACGCAGATCTGAAGAAGGCCGATTCAAAGCACTTCAAGCTGCTGACCTGCGCTAAATGTCATGTTCGACACGGCAAGATTCCGTCCTGCTTCAAGTGTCATGACCATAAGGGCCATCGTAAGAATTTGAAGGGTTCTGATTGTCTGCGCTGCCATACCGATCCGCATAATCCGCTGAATGTGACTTTCTCGCCCACTGATCCCAAATCCATCTGCGGCGGTTGTCACACCAAGGAATACAAGACTCTGGTGGCAAGCAATACTCGTCACTCAAAACTGACCTGTACCTTCTGTCATCCGCATCATGGTGAACTTCCCAAGTGTCAGCGCTGTCACGGCGTACCGCACGGTGAAGATATGCTCAAGAAGTTCGGCGGCAAATGCGGTTCCTGCCATGGTACCGCCCATGATGTCCGGGGCCGTATGCATGGTGCCCCGACACCGGGGTCCGTACTGCAGCCCTACCTGAGGGAGTATAATAATATAGTTAAGTAAACTATGATTGAGGGTTTAATTATTAATCCTCATCATAAAAACCTGAGGCCGCCGATGGGTATTTAATCATCGGCGGCCTTTTTTTATTAGTAAGCGCTTCATAAACCACACTTTTTTTATTTTTCACGACTTTCTATTCGAGGACAGCCTGATTTTTCACCAAAAAAATTAAGCTGTAACTTCAAGAGAAGAAAATATGGATAATTCAACCCTTGACGCCATTTTCTCCCAACGTTCGGAAGGCACCCTGTGTTGTAACTCCTCCGGCAGAATAGTCTTCTTCAATCCGGCCTTTAAGGATTTTTTCAGGCTCCTGACCAGCGATAAATTATCTATCGGGAGCAACATTTTTACTCTGCTTCCCAACCGCTACCGTGAATTATGGCGGCTATATATCGGTCAGCCGGCCGGTGAGGATAATATCATCTCGTTAATTCAGGACAACAAGGTAAGATACTGGCAATTATCATTTGCCCGCTCCGCTGCCGGCGATAAAGCCGGCTGGTCACTACTGGTCAGAGACATCACCCCCCTGCAGAGCCAGATAAATGAACTGCGTGATTCATACCAGGCCCTGGAAAACCAATTTATTGACGGGGCAGACCAAATAGAGACCAACATTATCCTGGCTCGCGAAATATCAGAGAGAAAAATTGCCCAGGAAAAATTATCAGAAAGCAAAGAACGCCTGAGCCAGATCATCGACGGTAACTCCATTCCCACTTTCGTACTTGACAAAAATCACCGAATTACTCACTGGAACAAAGCCCTGGCCCGTTTGACAGGGCTTGCCGATGAGGAGGTAATCGGCCGTGATGTTCAGTGGCGGGCCTTTTATTCCCACAAACGGCCCACCATGGCAGATTTAGTTCTTGAAAAGGCCCCGGAGCGGGAGATAAAACGCTTTTATGACCATAAATACCGGCGCTCAGTGCTGCTGAAAGACTCCTACGAGGTGGAGGATCGCTTTGAGTGGCAGGGTGAGTACAAATGGCTTTTTTTTACCGCCGCCCCCCTCATTAATCGAACTGGCGAAATAATCGGAGCCATTGAAACCCTGCAGGATATCACCGACCGCAAAGAGATGGAGGAAAAATTTCTACTCTATCAGGACATTCTGGAGAAAAAGGTCAAAGAGCGCACCATGCAGCTCCAAAAAACCTATGAGCAATTACTTCACGCCGAGAAACTAAGCGCTGTCGGTAAACTGGCCGCCTCCATAGCCCATGAATTTGGCAACCCCATTATTGGAATCAGAAATTTTCTCATCGGACTGCATAAAACCGCCGTTATGGATCAAGATGACTCCGAGATGTTAGACCTGGCCATTGAGGAATGCCAGCGGGTTAAAGATTTAATCAGCAACCTGCAGAACTTTAACCGCCCGACCAGCGGCACGGCCTCACCCATGGATATTCACAAGGCCATTGACGATATGCTGCTTTTTTGTAAAAAAAGCTTTAAAGAAAATAAAATTATTGTTAAGAAAGATTATCATATTCCAATGCCTGCGGTTACGGCGGTAATAGATCAAATTAAACAGGTTATCTTAAACTGCCTGAACAACGCCCAGGAATCAATTTATCCTGGCCGGGGTATTATCAGTATCTCAACGGAAGTTATAGACAACATGGCCCTCCTGCATATCAAAGATACCGGTAAGGGCATTAAGGAACACGATCTCATACATATATTTGAGCCGTTTTTTTCTACCAAACCAGCGGTGGAGGGAACCGGATTAGGACTCTCGGTGAGTTATGGAATCATGAAAAAACACCGGGGAAATATTGAGGTAACAGAGACCTCGGCACGGGGTACAACCTTCACCATCTCCCTGCCCATAAACTAATCGCGGCCCTTCACCCCACCTTAGGAGAACTAAAATGCTGCGGACACTGATTATCTTACTCATAATCCTCGCCCCCCATGCCGCCTTTGGCGGGAAAGCAAAGGCCCCGGTTCTGCTCTTTGACGAGGGTCATAAACAACATTTTTTGATTGAGCAGAATAAGGCTCTTGATCTCTCGAATTTAGCGGCAATATTTAAGGGCCAGGGCTTCATCGTGAAGTCATCTGCCAAACCGTTGACTACTAAATTATTAAGAGAGATATCCACCCTGATAATATCCGGCCCCTTTCAGCCCTGCAGCCGGATAGAAATAGCGGCCATCAAGAATTTTATAAACAAAGGCGGCCAGCTGGTGGTAATGCTTCATATTGCCTCACCGACAGCCGGGCTTCTCACGGCACTTGGCGTGGCAATATCTAATAATATTGTCCACGAAAGGACTAATCTGCTTGCCCCTCCAGGCAATACCAATTTCTACGTGACAAATCTGGCCCCCCACCCGCTGACCAGGGGGCTGTCCCGAATCAATCTGTATGGGGCCTGGGCCTTGAACACCCGCCTGGAAGCCAATGTCATCGCCCGCACCAGTCCTCAGGCCTGGGTTGACCTCAACCATGACCAGAAACTTGACGCGGGAGACGCGGTTCAGTCCTTCAGCGAGATTGTCACCGGCCAGCTGGGACATGGCCACTTCATTATTTTTGCCGATGACGCCATCTTCCAAAACCGTTTCCTGACTGGAGATAACTATACCCTGGCCCTTAATATGGCAAAATGGCTGAAACAGGGGAGTTATTACCACCTGGATTGACAGAGCTGAACTTTGATTGGCCTGATATATTGCCGGCAAGGCTAAATTCCGGAAAACTGCTGGGCCCGCTTGTCCCTTTCCGAATAGGAGCACCGCTTACCTTGAACTTGATCGCTGCGTCCTTGACTCATCG
The DNA here is from genome assembly GCA_048820955.1 of Desulfobacterota bacterium M19. Classification (GTDB taxonomy): domain Bacteria; phylum Desulfobacterota; class Desulfobulbia; order Desulfobulbales; family VMSU01; genus JAADIV01. The sequence continues at coordinate 121,615 of JBMERE010000003.1, forward strand.
TAATTTGAAGCATATTTATTGAATTTGTACTCAATGTCATTTTGAGGGATATGGTTATCAGAGACATTCCGATTCATTATCAATATGTCTCCAATATTTCATCAACTGGCAATATCTGTTTGCCGTGACGAACAGTGAGAATAGATATTTTTGTTTTTTCAATCCGGTAAATAATGCGATAGTTACCAAAAATAATTTCTCTAATCTCCTTTCTCGAAATTTCTGGAACTTCCCGACCAATTTCGGGTGATAATTTCAATAAGTCAACTTTATCAAATACTTTTTCTACCCATGATACGGCAGCAGATGGGCTGTCAATTGTGATATATTCAGCAATTTCAGAGGTTCTCTCTACTGCCAAAGGAGACCATATAATTTTCATGCTGAAACTCTCTTAAGGATCATTTCTTTGGCGTTTTTATGCTCAATTCCCTCTCCATTTTCAATTTGGCTGGCAGAGATTTGAATATCTTTGAGCAATTCAATTTTCTCTTGCATTGATTCATATTCCCCTACATCTAATAGGACTGCGGCTCCTTTTCCATGCTGAGTAATTATTAGAGGTCTTTTGGTGTCGTGAACTTGTTTCAGAAAAGAAGCAATTCCTGTTCTAAATTCAGACATGGATCGTATATCTTGGTCGATTCTAAGTCTTGGCATGATGGCACCTCAAAGTTGTTATTTTATGTACATAATAATGTACTTTTTATGGTGCGTCAAATTGTATTTCAGGAAACATCTCACGACAAGAACGCTGGTTCCCCAGAGCGCCCCCACACATCCCCTTATTATCCTCAAAGCAATGGCAAAGGACTATAAAAAGCGAATCAAGACGTGGTTTCTTTTCGCCCTATAAGGCCGTCCTCTGCAAAACCCAAAGGGCCTTGCTGAAGTAAAACCGAGTTGTTCCCACAGCTTTTTATTGTTTACTTGTTGTCTTGATACTTTACGTATTTTTTTATCATTTCAGCATCTATACCTACGGTATCAACGCAATACCCGGCTGCCCAAAAGTGATTGCCCCAATACTTTTTTGATCGCAAGGCTGGAAACTTCTGGAATGCTTGAATAGCGGTTTTACCTTTAACTTTTCCCATTAAGTTTGAGATAGAAACCTTTGGCGGAACTTTCACTAACGAATTTTTACCCCCGCCCACAGGGCGCGGTTACCTGAGCTCTAATATAATCAGTGAGCCGGGGGGCGGACTGTCCTCCGGCGCTCTTGCTTAACGGCCCCTTTTCCAGTAATGGTTACCACCGCTTTGGCCTCAAATCTATTTTTATCTAAAACCCCGTTGGCCGCAGCATCCACCGCGAAATGAAAAACATAACGCCCCGGAGCCAGATGATTAGGCGCACTGCGATATATTTCGTAATGCCGCATATTAAACAACGGCCCCTGATAGATAGGAATTTTGTTCTCATTCCAGCCCCTGGCCTTTGACAGCCAAAGTTTATGGCCGTCCGGTGTATCGTACCAGAACCAGAAATCAGCCGGAAACATGCGGCCGAAGGTATGCAGATAAACCACAATAGACAGTGGCGTTCCTCTGCTTAAACGCATAGTACCGCTAAGAGCGTTAACCGTCATGGTGAGCAGAGGCTTTTGCTTGACATTTTTCCTGTTCGCCCGCCGGGGCCAGAGGAAAAATTTCATGGACTTGGGAAAATCTTTAACCGCTTTTGGATAAGGGCCAAAGGTTATAACATAGGCATAATAGAGATTAATACTGGTTTCAGTTGCCGACCAGTAATCACCGCCGCCCTGAACATTTTTCACTCCATTGGCATTCAGAGAGACAGCGCTGTCCCGCACGGCGGGGTTAATCAAAGCCTCTAAATCCTCAATGGTCGGCAGCTGCCAGTCACTGAAAGTGCCATCATAGCCCGCGCACTTATAAGTGGAAGGTTTATTATTGAATTTTTTTATCGTCTTGAATGATTCCGACCACGACTTTCTGCCAAAACAGTTACCATCACTAAGCCATGTAATACCGGTCAGACGGTCCATGCTGGTTCCATCGCCATCGGCCAGAAAACGAGGGGACGGAGGCCAGGATATATCATCATTGAATGTCAAGGCCGGGGTAAGAAAATAGGCTCGCTGGTTATTAGCCGCACTGGCCGTCATGGTGGTAATTCTAAGAGGCAGCGGGGTCTGGCTTATCCTCCTTACCAGTATGACCCCCAAAGGCCTGTCCTTAGCCCGGCTGATCAGGGCGCCGGTGTCAAAGTTAACGGTGTAGGCCTTACGGGGGCGGGCAACTGCCGTGGTGGATGTCCAATAATCACCGGAGGGAGTATCAGCAAACACGGCCCGAAAGGCGGCAGGGAAATCCGTCTGAAAATTCACCAGGCTCATCAATTCCACCCGGTCGGGCAGCAACCAGTCCCGATAACCGCCTTTATACCCCAGGCATTGAGCTTTGGACTTTGCCGAAAAGTCACCCGCCTCCTTCAAGGCGCCAGACCAGCTCAATCCACGCAGACACTGAGTATCACGCAACCACATAAGCCCGCTGCTGACATCGGAAACAGTACCATCATGATTATCCACGAACCGGGTTCGCATCCCGGCACCGGCACCTGCCGTCTTCTCAACCGCCTTTCGGCCCCCGCGAACCGGTAATACAAATGATTTTTTGACCTTACTCTCGAATACTATCTGGCCATTACTGAAATCAACCAGCCAGGCATCTAAAGGATTCCGGTAAGAGGTGGAACTCCAGTAAGGACCGGCAAACATCTTAACACCCTGGTTTTTGAGATAATCGGCCGGAACTTTGGTGCCGGAATTCAGCAGGCCGGCCAACTCCCGAATATCAGCCAGACGCCAGTCCTTATAGGTACCTCTGTATCCTGAACAGCCCTTTAACAAACCACTATTCAAGGCCTTAAGTTTTATCTTTGCCCCCAGCCAGGACAGGGAGCTTAAACACTTGCCATCTGCCAGCCACATAAGCCCGGTTAATTTATCACGGAAGGTGCCGTCGGCTTTAATTTTGAACCGCGGGACAGGCCACACCACCCCGCGCTGCTGCTCGCCATCCTGCCCGGAACCTTTACATTCCACAAAAGTGCCTTTGGCTCCATAACAATTCAACTGACCGCTGCGGGGCAGGGTAAGCAGAAACGAGGCGGCACCTTTCCCCGCCGGGGCAGACATGGCAATACCTTGAGCGGCTAAACAGAAAACAACAGTGAATATAGATAATATCAATTTCATTTGTCTTTCTTTTTTACAACTCTCTCCCCAGCGGCGGCGGGCTTCAAACGCTCTTCAACAGCAAGACTGAAAACAGTGGGGGCTAATATCCGCGGAGCTTTATGATCTGAGAATTCAACAAACACCCCGCCCACAAAATCACCCTCAAGGCGTTTACCATTTTTAGCGGTAAGAAGGCCGTGTCCCTGGAATTTGCCATTCACAAACATGCCCCGGTACTCCGCACCGTTATTCATCTTCAAAACACCATGCCCGGTCATTTTGCCGGCCTTGAAATCGCCCTTATATTTACTGCCATCTATATTGGTCAATTGACCGCGGCCCTCGTATTTACCCTTTTGGAACATTCCTTCGTACCAGGTACCGTTGGGAAAGGCGAGTTTACCAATCCCCGAATAGCGCCCATCCTTAAATTTTCCCACATAGATCCGGCCATCAGTCATAATCAACTTACCAGTCCCGTTATATTTGCCATCCTTAAAACTCCCCACGTATTTATCACCATTAAGCTTAACAAGTGTACCCTTGCCGGCAAACAAGGCATGCCTGTAATCTCCCTCATAACGGCGCTTAGAGGGCCCTATCAACAGCCCGTGCCCGCGGTAAAACACCCCGTTACGCCACAAGCCCTCCCAGTGTGAGCCGTTAGGGAGTCTTTTAGTTCCCTGACCATTGGCTAAAAAATTATAAAACTGGCCCTCATATTTACTGCCGTCCGGCCAGGTCTTAACCCCATGCCCCATACTGATCCCTTTAAGAAAAACACCCTTAATGGTAACACCGGTTTTCAGGATAACAATGCCCGAACCATTGGCAAGTCCCTTGCTGAAAGAGCCAATATACCTGTCACCATCCGGCATGAGGAGCATACCCCGGCCGTTACGACAGTCTCCCTTGAGACATTTACCGGGCAGGGCAGCCTGACTTGCCGCCAGACATGAGGTGGAAAAACAAAGGCTTATTATTAAGAATATATAGTACATAATAATTTTGGTGCTTTTTTATGAGTCTATCCAAAATACACCATAATATCATAAAATAGAACTGATTTCATTGACCTGATTTACGGCGCATTATCTCGATCCAGTATGGCGAAGCCGGCGGCCAGGCTACCGTGGGCAGCCATGAATAGCGGCTCTGATTCTGATAAATTTCCACCATACCCACCCGCGTATATTTTTTAAGGTAACCAGGAAGCCAATTAAATATTAAGGGCTTAGACGTCGGGCGCCGGAGCCAGGAATAAGCAATATTAACCATAACCAGATATCGCGGCTTAACCAGTTCCACCTCTTTTATAAGTTCACGCTGCATGGTGAGGGCAAAGTTCTGATTTTCCATGAGCGGATACATATAAATGTAGCCGCTGGCCGACTTGAGACCGCTGTAAAAATATAGCTGCGGCTCCGAGCCGAACACCATAAGACGGTCATTCCTGCCGGCATGGGTTCTCAGATAATTACCAATAGCCAGAGACTCAACAAAGGGATTGGGCCAGTAAGTCTCCCGTACCGCCGCCTCCGGCGTACTCTCCCACAGAAAACGACGCTGATTATAGAGGCTGGCCCACAGAAATATAACGAGCAGTGCGGCCGGCAGACCGTATTGAACAATCCTGCTGCCGTGGTTAGCCATTATGCCGCTTAAGAACACAAATGGCAGAGCAGCCAGCAGAGAGGCAGCCGGTAGAATAAAAATAAAATAATGGGGCCGGAAATAACCGCCCATGGCCACCGCCATGGCCGATAACACAGTGAAAGAAGACAAAAACCAGAAGAGTTCCGAACCACGATAACGCCAGACAAGAATAATGATCCCCCCCCCGGCACTCAACCAGAGAAGTGGAGAGGCGCTGATAATATCACCCAGCCGGCCGCTTAAAAAGCGCCAGGCATCTGCCCATGAGATCATCTCACTGTAACGGCCGGCATATTCTATTGTCCAAAACCAGAATTTAGAAAATACCCCGGCCTCATAAAGCCACAGACAGGTGATTAGATAAGGAAGAAAGACCCCGAAGCTGAAGGATAAAGTCCAGGCCCATGGACGGTCTCCAGGCCGCCGGGCCAGCAGACAGCGGCCCAATCCGTAACCGGCCCCCCAGAGAATAAAAAAGAGACCGTGCTGCTTAATAATAAAGGCACAGCCAAACATAAATCCCGCCGCCGCCATTCCCCGCAGCGATTGGCGATCAAGGGCCGTGAGTAGTAATAAGACCCCGCTTAGAGCCGCCGTAATCACAAAATGTTCAGCGTTGGCAAACACCCCCTGCACCGGCTGCCCCATACTCAAAACAGCAAATACACCCGCCGCGGCCACCCCGGCCAAAGCTCCGGCCTGACGACGGCCAATGAAAAATATGAGTATGCTGTTAATAACATTCGCCATGAGCAATCCAGCATGAATCCCCCAGGGACTGGCCCCCAGCAGCCTGATCATCAGGGCGTAGAGCGCGTAAATCCCCGGCAGTTTCATATTATAGAGCAGGGTATAGGGCGGAATCCCCTGCAGTAAAAGCTGACCGCCATAGGCATACTCCCCTTCATCACGCTCCAGAGCCACGCCAAGTAAATGCCAGCGTAACCAGACAGCTGCCAGTATAATTAACAGAAGACCAAGCCAGGCCGGCCAGTCAGCGAATTTATTTTTATTTATTCTTTTAAAATCAGATAACATAATTATCCTAAACGCTTCATAAACCACTTTATAACATCTCGAGCGGTACAACCACGATCGTATGCGAACGCAAGCGTTCCCGGGGCGCTTGCTAATTATCCAAGCCAGGCCGGTGTCAGATGCTGCAGAAACCAGGGGAAATCACCATAGATAAAAAGCAGAGCCACCGCTCCTCCCGCCGTCCACTGCCACCAGCGGGGCATCCGGTACAACAGCCCATGAGCGATAATTATATATAACGGGGCCAGAACCGGAAAGATATAACGGCCGGTAACCGCCAGACCCATCATCCCTGTCTGACTGTAGATGCCATAATTTACCATCTGCATCAGGACAGTGACATAAAACAGGGTAATAAAAAGCGGCGCCCCGAGACCAGGGGGAATACCCGGCCGCCAACGCAGACAGAACAAGGCCGCTGCCAGAATAAAAAAGATATAATACAGCCTGATGAAGCCGGTTTTTTTGTACATGGAAAGCTGGGCGGCGATACCATAGGTACGGGCGAACATATATCTGAGCCAGGAACGGCTGTAAGTCAGTCGGCCCAAGTGAACCGCTGAATGGTCATGCCTGGCCCGCCGGGCCTCAAGAAGTATATTCAGGGCATCGGCCCGGTCGTTAGGGTTCCTTATCCGCAGGGCAAGGCGTTGAGCGGCAAGCCAGTCCAGGCGGCCATTTTTAAATTCCCGCCCCACATACCCCCTGGTAAATAAACGATTTTGCAGACAGGCATCCAGAGGCAAAACCATATTCATGCTCGGCAATAATTGGCCAAAACGCAGTAGATTACCAAGATAGAGGTTGAGGTTCAAAGCCAGCAGAGTCAAAAACAGCAGTAGTTTAAACCAGTTAAGCCAGGGACGGGAACGTAAACCACCCACAATGACCGCCAGAAGAGTTTTCCACTCCCGAACCATCAACACAATTACCATGGCCGCGGCATAGGGAAGAAAGACATTTTTGGTCATGGTTCCGGCCATGGTAAGAATCGCCCAGGCAATAAGATCGTTATAACCATGTTCTCTAAAAAAACGGCTCAGATAATAGAGGGAGCTGACGGCGAGAAGGGTGGAAAGGTTATCATAATTCACCGCCCCATATACAAAGGTCAGCATCATAGTGCTGGTCATCATGGCCATAAAGAAAAGACGCACCGCCGAACTGTCCATCAGCAGAGTAATCAGCCGCCAGGCAAAAAACATGGCCAGCAGGCCAAGAACAACATTAAAAAGACGCAGAAATATGAGGTCTGAAAGGGGAAACACATTAAGGTTTAAAAGCCGACCCATGAGCCAGAAGTAAAGATCAGGGATATGGGTGATAAGACCAAGATGATATGAGGCCGGAGAATCGGAAGGCGGCAGAATGTCAGCGGAGAAGAGGCGGCTGATTCCGAACCAGGTTGATTCGTCCGGGAATACTCCCCGACCGATATTAACAGCCAGCCAGGTGGTTTTAACTCCAAAGCAGACAAAGAGCAGTGAGAAGACAAACTGCTCGCCTCGACGTGAACGGGGCTTAATGTCTGGCGGGGAAAGACGCATAATTTATTCCTGATTATTCCTGTTTTTTCTCACTTTACTTTATTCTTTCACAGCCAGGTCCGCTGACAATACTTCGCCCACCTGACACCGGTAAAATATTTATCTGGGCCCTGATCCGCTCCTTTAGGGCTGGAACATGGGAGATAACCCCGATCAGTTTACCATCCTGCTGCAAGCCGCCCAGGGCCTCCAGGGCAGCATCCAGAGCCTCTTCATCCAGGGTTCCGAACCCTTCATCCAGGAAGAGGGAATCCACCCGCACCTTGCGGCTGGCCATTTTGGAAAGCCCCAGCGCCAGAGTCAGGCTCACAATGAAACTCTCACCGCCGGAGAGATTTTTTATCGACCTTATTTCTCCGGCCTGATAATTGTCGATAACATTCAGCTCAAGCGGTTGTTTATTATCCCTGATAAGCAGATAACGATCCGTCATTTTTTCGAGCTGCCGGTTGGCCTGTAAAACCATGATCTCAAAAGTCAGTCCCTGGGCAAAGTTCCGATATTTTTTGCCGTCCGCGGAACCGATGAGAGCGTGGAGTTTTTCCCAGCGGCGGCACTCCTTTTTCTGGATCTCAATTACGGACTGCTTTTTCTTAATACGTTCTTTAGCCGCGGCATTTTCAGTCAGCCTGTGCCTTACTTCGGCAATCTCAGCCCTGAGCAGACTTAACCCCTCTTCGAGTTCCCGGTAAACAGGTTCCAGCTCTTCAAGCCGCGCCTCAGTAACCTTTTTATCATTTTCTATAATAAGTTGATTCTGCCGATCCTTTTGCCGGGCCCGCAAATCAGTCTGCCGGTCATCAAGATCCCTGGCTCTGGCTTGCAGTATATCCCGTTCAGGCAATGGCAGCCGGGCGGCAAGAAACTGCTGCTCATCGGCAAACCCGGCAGTTTTTACGGCATCCAGGAACTCCGACTCCAACACTTTAAGTTCAAACGCCCTTTTATTAACCCGCTCTTTAAGCAGGATAATATTTGCCCGCGCGGAGTTCAGCCGTTGTCCAGCCGCGTCACAGGCAGTTCGAGCTGATTTTTCACCAAGCTCCGCGGCGCTGACCGCTTCCTCCAGACGTCTTTCTTCCGTCTCCGGGCTTTTGGCTCCAAACAGCTCACGGCGTTTGGCCTTTCCACCGGCAAACTCTTTTTTGATTACGCCCAGGGCTATCTGCCTTTCAAGCAAAGCCTGACTACGGGCCTCAATTACCGCGTCAAGGCTTTTAAGTCTGCCGGCAAGTTCGGTGACCTGCTCTGCAATATCCACCTTCCTGCTCTGCTGCTCCTGCCAGCGGTTAAGCCGTTTCCGGAGAGAAGTCAGCAGTGCCGGCAGATCCGTATCGGTGATTTTCTCTATGCCAAGAGGACGCAGTCTATTGAGAACAGATTCCCGCAATCCGGCGAAACAGAGGGTTGTTTTCTTGAGCTCCCCGGTAATATCCTCCAGATATCGGGCGGCGGTTTTCTGCTCATTCACGGCCGCGGCTTCGAGCCTTTCACAATCGGTCAGTTTTTTGATGATATCCTTTTCAGCAGTTTCAAGTTCTTTAACAGCAGCTTCCAACCCTTCCGCCTTCCGGATCAATTCCGTCAGTTTTTCGATTTTCCTGCCGATCTCATCCACCTCTGGAATATTACCCAGGGCAAACGGATGCTCTCCGGCCCCGCATAATGGACACGGTTTACCATCTTCAAGCCTGACTCTTTCGGATTCAAGATCGGCTATTTTACGCCGGAAAGCCTCCTCCCGCAACAGGGTCTCCTTTTCGCGGCGATATTCCCTGAGCAGGCGGCCGGCCAACAGGACTGCTGAATCATCCTTTCGCCGTTCAAGCTGCTTTTTCACTTTGTCCAGCGCCTGTTTTCGAATATTAAGCGCAACCACGCGGGACGTCAGCTTTTTGTCGGCCGCCTTCAGCCGCGCCTGCGCATTTGCTTCACTCTCCTTTTTATCGGTAATATCCTGCTGAACAGACAAGAGGCTGACCAGCTGTTCTTCAACACCGGTCAACCCGCCCACAAGCCAGGCGTCCCGGGAATTAACCGCAAGATATTTTTCCACGACTTTCAAGGACTCCAGGGCCGCGGAGTATTTTTTCTCTACCGCGGCCTTGAGCTTTCTGTCTGACTCAATCTGTTTATTGTTCCGACGGCAGGTTTCATCTTCACTGTCAACAATCTTCTTCTTTTCTGCCAGCTGCAGATCAAGAGAACGTACCTTCCGAATTAATGGAACCGCCTTTTTCTGTTCTTCCCTGACTTTTAAAGTCAGACTTTCAGCTTTTTGCAGAATATCTTTTTTCTGCTGAACCAACAACTCAAAAGCGGGCAACCGTTTCTCCCCATCTCTGAGAGATTTTTGATCCGCCCCCTGCTCTTTGCGAACAGAGGTTAACAGGGCATACTGCCCGTCCATCTCAGCCGCTTTAAGGGCACGGGCCAGGCGCTCTCTTGCCGGTTTAAAGGATTCAAATTCCGCTTTCAGCTTATCACCCTCCACAGACAGCGAGCTGATTTCATGCCGCAGACGCTGCACACCGCTCAACCAGGTAAGGGCTTTACCCGTCTCCATCAACTTAGCGTTGATATCCTTTTCTTTCTTTATTTTCTCCCGCAGTTCCTCATCAAGCTCCTTTTCCTGCGCCGGAGCAAGGATAACGACACCCGCCATTTCATCCTGCAGCCTGTTCAGTTTATCACGTTCGTCCCGCTGCCGTTCATGGACACGCTGTGAGATTTTTGTGTATATTTCAGTGCCGGTAATCTGCTCAAGGATTCTTGATTTCTGCTCTACTTCGGCTTTAAGAAAGGTATCAAAACCTCCCTGCGCCAGAAGGACTGAACGGGTAAAGCGCTCAAAGTCCATGCCGGTTTTTTCCTCAATAACCGCCGCGACCCGCCTGAGCTGATGCTCTATCACCCTGCCGCCTGTAACTCCATCGGCAATTTCGTGCCGGGGATTTTGCAGATCACCACCGGCCTTTCTCCGAGCCCGGTGTTGACTCCAATGGCAGAGGAACAGCCCCTCCCGGGATTGGAATCTCACTTCGGCATAACACTCTCCCGTCTGGCGGGACATAATTTCATTACTGCTCCTGGTGATTTTTCCCAACCGTGGAGTAGCACCGTAAAGCGCCAGACAAATGGCATCAAGGATAGTGGATTTACCGGCTCCCGTGGGACCGGTAAGGGCGAAAATACCATTTGCGGCATACTCGGGAACGCTGAAGTCTATAAACCATTCTCCATAGAGTGAATTCAGGTTCTTAAATCTAAGTTCAAGAATTTTCAAGCCTCCGCTCCCTCCCGGTGTCTGCCCGTTACCGCACCGCTATTCGGCATTTTCATCTTCCTCCAGCAGGTCATGAATTATCTCGTTATAAGAGTTAATCAATTCATTCCGCTCATCGAAAGGCACATCAAAGGCTTCCAGGCAACGCTCAAAGACATCATTTACCTTCAGGTCATCGAGGGTTTCATCCTCTTCAACAGTACCCATAACCCGCTCAATCAGCGGCTTATTCTTTATCCGCCGCAATTCCATAGCTGAATCAGTCAGGGCTTCGTCAATCGTATCCCGGAGATTAGCGACGATACCCGTACCGGTATATTCGACCTCTAACCACGCCGTGCTGCCAGCTCGTTTCAGCTCTTTTATTCTCTCACAAATATCATCAAGACCGCCGACTATCCTTTCCAGGGGCTGGAAACAGGGGATGGGCAATTCTTTAATCAATGGCGCGGCACCGTTAAACTCCACCACCACAACCTTCTTTTCCTGAGCGGCTTCACCATAACCCATTGGAACAGGAGAACCGCTGTAGCGCATATGTTCCGCGTCTCCCACCTGCTGAGGGACATGCAGGTGTCCCAGGGCAAGATAATCGATTGACACAGGGAACATCTCTTTATCCATATGAGCCAGGGAGCCGACATAAAGCTCCCGAACTCCGTCTCCATCAACAGTCTTGCCGCCGATGGTAAAGAGATGGCCCATGGCAATAATCGGTATCCGGGGCCTGCCATCCACCCGAAAGGCCGCCTCCAGGCGGACGGCAACGGCACAAACTTCCGCGTAATGGCGGCGGATGCCAAGGGCAAGTTTGGTGTTTTTATCATCAACACTCTCCCCCGGTTCCACAGTGCGGATATCCCTGTCCCTGAGATAAGGAACCGCGCAGACAACAGCCTGCGGACGATTCCGCCCATCACGCAGAACAAACACCTCATCTTCAGGGTTCTCTGCCATGGCACCGACGACATAGACATTCAAGACCCGCAGAAGTTCTCCGGGAGCATTCAGAAAGGAAGGAGAATCATGGTTACCGGCAATAACCACGATATGACGGCAGCATGAATTGGACACCCGGCAGAGGAAACGGTAATACAACTCCTGAGCCCGGTTACTGGGAGTGCTGATATCGAAGATGTCCCCGGCAATCAGCAGGGCATCAATTTGTTCGTTTTCTATCGTGCTGCTGAGCCAGTCAAGAAAGGCGCCAGACTCGTCATAACGCTTACGCCCGTAGAGGGAACGCCCCAAATGCCAGTCAGAGGTATGAAGAATCTTCATTCAGATGGATGCAATACAAATTTGTGAAAATAGCATAAATATGGCTGTTTAAGATCAGCGTTTAAAAATTGAACGTCTAACACCGAACATTCAACATCGAACACCGAATAAAAAAAAACAGCGAATACAGTTGTGCTTACAGAGATCCTGACAATATTTTGTTGGTTTACCATGTAAGTAGTTTTTGTTGTTGATTCATAATTCGGTGTTGGATGTTCGGTGTTCGGTGTTCATTCCTTTTGCACTGTCACTTTTTTGTATTGCACCCCATTCAGATTTTTGGTAAGCGCCCCATGAACGCCCGCTGTGCATACCCGCCAATAATCCCCCGTATACAGGAGGATCTAAGTACGTACAGCGGAGCAGTGAAACTGCTTACATTCGCATGCGATCGTGGTCGTATGCGGGAGTGTGGTTTATCAGGAGCGCTGACGTTTTTTGCGCACTCCCCTTATTGATTAGCACTGAATACCCTGCGTAAAATAGAGGTTGTACGCTTAAGAGGATTACGCCGAATAGCCGCTTCCTCTCTGGCAAGATAATCAAAAACAGCGGCAAGGGAACGGTTTAAAACATCGGCGGTCAGCTCATTTTTTATGTCAGGAACAAATGGTACTGACTTATAACGGCCCATAACCTGATCGTAGACCGCCACTGCCCCGGATTGAGCAAGAGATTTTTGCACTATCGGCCGCATGGCGGCCTGCAGTGACCGACTCATTTTTTTCTCAAAATAGCGGGTTGCCGCGTCGTCGGAGCCCTTATATATTGCCATGGCATCTTTAATTGTCATAGCCCTGATCGTCCGCGCGAAAACAGGTTCAGCCCTGGGAACCGCCTGCTCCGCCGCCCGGTTCATACGCAGCTCAAGATCATCCAGCAGGCCGGACATACCGAGTCTGCCAAGTGTAGTCTGCACTATTTTAAAATTATCCGGCAGGGGGATATGAATTTTTTTATTTTTATAAAAGGCGTCCTTCTGCCCCAAAGTGGAAACTACCCTTTTGGAACCAACCAGCAAGGCATCTTTCAGGCCAAGAACAATATCTTTTCGGGAAAGCGCCACCGCCATGGTTCTGGTCGCCGGAGTCTTAGTCGTGGTATTCGTCGCCTCCAACACCTTTTTGGATACTCCCTGCAGCTGATCCCAGAAGCCGGCCAAGGCCGCCTGGCCGGGCAGGATAATAAGCAGCAGCGTCAAAGCGGCAATAAGATTCTTCATAATGTCTCCAGAACAACAATATCCACGAGCAGGGGAGTATAGACAATCGAAATGCCCCTCCCCTGCTTATGGATATCTTGTTTTTCGGGTAACTATTGGCGAACTCGCGGTTAACTATTGAACCGAAAGAGTGGCGGAAACCCTCCTGTTCAGCCGACGACCGTCGGGGGTATTATTAGGGGCCACCGGCCGGCTGAAACCATAGCCAACGGTTTTAAGCCTGGCCGGGTTAAGACCGAAATGAGATTCAAGATAATGCTTAACACTCAGAGCCCTTCTCTGTGATAAAGCTTGATTATAGATCCTGTTACCGACATTATCGGTATACCCTTCGAGAGTAACCGAGATTTCGGGATGTGCCTTCATAAATTTGGCGAATTTTGCCAGTTCAGCGTCATACGCGGGACGCACAACATCTTTGTCAAAATTGAACCGCACCTGCAGTTCAATAGTCTGAGAGCTGGTTATGGGCAGTGGACAACCGTCTTTATCCACCTTTATTCCTAAAGGCGTATCCGGGCAGAGATCACGTGAATTCGGCACACCATCATGATCAGAATCTTCAATGACCGCTTTAGTTTTAACCTGGCAGCCATTTTCATCAACCTTAACTCCCCGCGGGGTGTCGGGACAGCGATCAAACTGGTCAACAACACCATCACCGTCACTATCCACAACCGCCTTCAAAAATACCTTTTTAACAAAATCAGCCATGCCCTGCGGAGTACTTAACGCCGCGTAATCAGTGGCAAAACCACAGCTGCCGGCAGAGGCAATCTGTTCCATAACCTCTCTGCTGCCGGCACCGTTGCCAATTAAAACGGGATATATGCATAACCTGTCGCCGTAAGTTTTTTTCATGGCCCGGGCCGCGTCAACCGAGGCCTGGCCGACATTTTCCGCGTCGCTGATTAAAATAACGGCAATTGACCCACTCGTCCCGCTTAAATCCCTGGCAGCGGCCTCAAAGGCTCCGGGCAGAGGAGTCAGACCGCCGGGGGATGTAAGAGCGGCCATGGCTTTAGAAAATCCCTGCTGAGAATATTTTGTCATACCGTATAAGGGAGAACTGCCATTTGCCAGAGACATACCGCGGGGGCCAAAGGCTCTTATTCCAGCCTGAATATCAAGGGAAGGCAGGGTATTATTCAGATTATCGGCCACAACCATGGCCTGATCAAATTTACGCGCCCCCTCCCAGGTATTACCCATCGATGAAGAGGCATCAAAAATAACCATGAAATTATCGACACTTTTCTGGTATTGACCGCTCCGCACCAGAGAAGAAAGATCCACCGGCGTAAAAGGCTGCGGGGTAATCTTTGGAACACAGGCCGTAAACAACAGACCGACAAAAGCCAAAAACAGATATCGCGCGCTTTTTCCCATTTTCAATTCCTCCTTTAATTTTTTTAAATTTAGTGAATATTCTAATTTAAGGCTGGCTTTAAACCCAAAATGGACAGCCACAGAATTCACTCCATACTATGTACTCCTATTTAATCAATAACAACAATATTGCAAATAATATTTATTGTCATTTGGCTGGTTTTTTGGTCTTGTATATCTTCCCGGTATTTTCCACCTCAAACAAAAAAATTAAGCGCCCGATAAACCACACTCTTTACATTGTAATATTTCGGAGTGTAAGGGTATTCATGAGGCACTTACCAAAAAACAAGAAGGAGGCTGATAATGGAACATTTATTAATCCGAGCCCAGACAATCATCGCTCTTTACGGTTTAAATCTGATCGCAGCACTGCTTATCTTCCTTATCGGACGCTGGATCGCTAAACTCGTCCGCCGGGTGCTTGACCATATTATGACCAGACGGAATGTTGATCCAACTCTGCGGGGTTTTATTAATCACCTGGTATATATGGGACTCCTCGCCTTTGTAATCATTGCCGCCTTTGGCAAGCTGGGAATCCAGACCGCCTCCTTTGTCGCGGTATTAGGTGCTGCCGGCCTGGCCGTCGGCCTCGCCCTGCAGGGTTCATTAGCCAATTTCGCGGCGGGAGTATTATTAATTATCTTCAAACCATACAGAGTCGGAGATTTTATTGAGGGGGGAGGAGCATCAGGTACGGTAGAAGAGGTCCAACTTTTTTCCACCCAGCTAAAAACTGTCGACAACAAAACTATAATTATCCCCAACTCTAAGATTTCCTCCGACAATATCGTTAATTATTCTGCCAAACCTACCCGCCGGGTAGACATGACATTCGGAGTCGGTTACAATGATGACATAGAGCAGGTCAAAGCAATAATAAGCGGGATTCTGGCCCAGGATAAACGTATCCTGCCTGAGCCGGCACCGCAGATTGCCGTCTCGGAACTGGCCGACAGCTCGGTTAATTTTATTGTCCGTCCCTGGGTGAAATCCAGTGATCACTGGCCGGTATATTTTGACATCACCGAAGCGGTTAAAAAGAAATTTGATATAGAGGGTATATCTATCCCCTTTCCACAGCGCGATATCCATCTTTTTGAACATAAAGAATAAAAATTATTCAGTAACATTCGTACCGTAAGCGCTCAGCCGGGCACAACCAGACATGCGGATCGCGGCCGGGTCAACCAACGTCCCGGCCGCCGCTCTGCGGATAAAAACAGCCATGAATCCACTTGCTTCTATCACCAGTACAATTGCCTTGAGTATGGGCCTGGGATGGGCCAGCGGCATTAACCTTTACGCGGCCATAGCGATGCTTGGCTTCATGGGATATACCGGCAACATGACCCTGCCGCCGGACTTGCAGATTCTGGCCGACCCTCTGGTTATAATGGCAGCGGGCGGCATGTATGTAGTAGAATTTTTCACCGACAAAATCCCCGGCGTGGATACCGGCTGGGATACTATTCACACCTTTATCCGTATCCCGGCCGGCGCCATGCTGGCCGCGGCGGCAGTGGGTAATGTCAGTCCGGCGGTCAGTGTTGCCGCTGGAATTATCGGTGGAGGGCTGGCGGCAGGCAGTCACGCGACCAAGGCCGGCAGCCGGGTAATTATAAATACCTCACCGGAGCCTTTCAGTAACTGGGCAGCATCCATCAGTGAAGACGCCATGGTTTTTGCCGGATTATGGACCTCATTACATCACCCAGCTCTTTTTCTGGCTCTGCTTGTCCTGTTTATCCTTTTTGCGATCTGGCTGCTGCCCAGAATCTGGCGCGGCATTAAAAAGGTCTTCGCCTGGCTGAGCAGATTTTTCGGTCAACAGACAAGCGCCCCATAAACACCTTAAATCAACCGGACATCATCTAAAAAAATCATCTTATCCGTTCTCTGGCGTATAACAAAAAAGCCTAATTCGCTGATTTCAGACATATTCATTTCCCTGTTTGCGGGAGCCTTACGAATATCTGCGAGGCTGATTTTAATATCATTCCAGCCATGATGAGTGATAAAGGAGCGATTGTAGCGGTCTTTATAGAGTTGCAGACCCTCTTCGTGCTTTTTATCATTAACCCGCACAGTTATGGCCAACGGTCTGAAGCCGTTATTGTAAATACTGAAAACCAGAAAGGACAGCCCCTGCCAGTTATGGGGGAAATACTCCAGATGGACACCGGAATAGGTCGCGGTACTTAAAGAGACGCACAAAGAAAAATTCCCCTGCCGTGCCTGTTTTCGACTGCGGCGGGCCGTGGAATTCCCCTCCACCCATCTGGATGCTTCATAGGGGTGCTCAAAGCCGGCCAGAAGCGGAAAATCTCTGCCGGCCTGCCATTCATCAACAAGAGCAGTGGCGACAGGATAAAGGTTCCAGCATAAAATAACTCCGGCAATAAGCGCCAGCCCCAGACGAACCTTCAGCGGGGAACGAGACCATCTCAGCCAGACAACCCCGAGAACCCCGCCCATTAAATCACGAACCACATCCAGAGCGCTGGCCGTTCTGCCGGGAATACCGGACTGAATTATCTCAATTAAAGCGCCGATCAGCAGAATCAGCAAAAAAATCCGTCCGATCCAGGCCCATGAAACCAGGCTCCCCTTCTTCCAGCCGAAATAACAGACAAAGAGCATAAAGAACAGGGGATGACCAAGATTCCAGGCGGCCATAAAGGAGCGGAGGGAATTACCAGAAGGGCCGCCATAAAAAAAGAACGGCAGCATAAGACCCATCCCTGCTAAAGGAATCAGCTTATAATATTGTTTCAAGGGCATACGTTCAACATGAGTTAATAATTTCCTGCCTGTTGCCGTCATGTAGAGTTAAATTCTCTATAACTATAGTATCAATTCACTTACCACAAGATGCAACTATTCAGCTTTACCTCATATTTACCCGTTTAACAAACTAAAATCGCATAGCCCTGAAAGTCATCAATACTTTGAATGAAGGTAAGCGCTCCATAAACCCCTGCTGCACGCAGTTAACAAACCACTGCCCTGCCGTATAAAATCCTTTATGAGCGCAGCCCGTACAGGGCCGCGCCCACGGCCCCCATCAGATCGGGAGCCGCCGGGGAGATTATCCGCGCCCGGCCGCCAAGACGCTCCCGCAGCATATGCCCGATACAGGGGTTACGGGCCACACCTCCGGAAAAGACTATCTCCTCCTCATAGCCCAGGCGCTCAAGCATGGCGGCAAGCCGGTTAACCACGGAATGATGCACAGCCCCGGCAATATCCACCGCCGGGATACCCCGGTTTTTCATGGAAATGACCTCAGACTCGGCAAAAACCGTGCACATGGAATTTATGGTCACCTCGGTCTTCGATTTCAGGGCCGCCGCCCCGAAGTCATTCAGCCGAAACCCCAGGGAGGCGGCCATGATTTCTAAAAAACGGCCGGTGCCGGCGGCACATTTATCGTTCATCTGGAAATTACTTACCCGACCGTCTTTATCCAGACCGATCACCTTGGAATCCTGACCGCCGATATCAATCACGGTACGGCAGAGCGGGAAAAAATAACGGGCACCAAGGGCATGGGCCTTAATCTCGGTGATGACCTCATGAGCGAAATGTTCACGGGCCAGATGACGGCCATAACCGGTGGCAACAATCTTTTCGGCCCCATATTTTTCAAGCATGCCCCGTGCCTGAGTACAGGGATCAAAACCGCTCTCGACCAACTGCTCATCAACAATCTCACCGCCCCTGACAACAGCGAGTTTAATGGTGCGCGAACCTAAATCAATGCCAACCACCATATTCAGTCCCCGATCTGCTCCAGAAAGGCCTCGATTCTGGTCTGCAGCTGCCCCGCGTCCTCGGCTGAATAATCTGTTTCAATGGCGAGATAGGGAATCCCCTCACCTTCACAGGCCTCACGAATCTTGATTTCCTCAATATTATAGGTATGACAGAACTGCAGGGAGTAATGAAGAATACCCTGGGCCTTTGATTGCCGGTATTCCTTTAAAACCTGATCCACCCGCTCATCATTGGGGGTAAAGCAGGAGCAATCTATTTGCATATAACGATCGGTAAGATTCGCCAGCTGTTCATCCATGGAAACGCCATCCTCCGCAATCAGATCCTTAAAATAACGGGTACCGATACAGGATTCCTCATTTACCACTACAGCCCCGGCGCTCTCCAGGAGATTATGAACTTTCCAGTTGGGCAGGGCCATGGGGGTGCCGGAGACCATGACCCTGGGGCATTCAGCACCAACCGCGCCCCGGCCCTCCTTCACCCTGTCCTCCAATTCGTCACATAGTCCATTGACCATGGCGGCGAAACGTTCAGGCTCATCATAGAAAGCAATCTGCTCAATTAACAGGGCATCCATACCGCTGATGGGAGCGGGATCAGCGGCCCGCAGCCTGGTCAGGCGCTGCAGGGCCCGCCGTTTATTGTTAATCAACCTGACAGCCCCGGCCAGCTTATCCCTGGATATCGTGCTGCCGCTGATCTCCTCCACCCTGGTCTTAAAGTCCCTGACCTCCGCCAGCCACAGAGCCCGGTCTCTGGATCTTTTCATATGCGGGATCTCCATGACATGGGTGGGAACGAGACGATCCAGAATTTCCCAGGTCTTTTTCTTGGCGTCACAGGTGGTCTCGCCATAGACAAAATCCACCACCTGGAAATATGGGCAGATACGCCCGGCCTTAAAGCCGTAAGCTGATTTGACCATGGGGCAGATATTGCGGGGCAGAATTTTCTCAGCATCGGGAATAGAGCCCGGCGAGCCGCCGCATAGTCCGATACAGACACCCCCTGCCGCTACCACAATTTCTTCGGGAATATAGACGCAGAAAGTGCCCACCACCGGTTTGCCGGATTTCTTGACCGTTAAAATTTCCTCAATCCGGGTGCCGAATATCCCGGAGATCATCTCATCGAAATAGGCCATTTTCTCCGGCCGCAACGCCTGAGAGAGGAACAGTTTTTCATAGGCCTCGCCCAGCATCAGACGAGCCTTGTCAAACCTTGCCACATCCATACCAAGGCCTTCCCACATATCGGGACAGGCTTCCACCTCAAACTTTTCCGCATTCATAATCAACCTCTTTTATATGATCGTAAGCACGCTCCATGAACAATAACAGCAACACCGTAAGCGCTCCACAAACCACACTTTAGCATACGATCATGGTCGTACCGCTGACTTTATAATAATATCTCGAAATGAGCGGTACGATGACAATCGTATACGAGCGTTCGTCGTCTAAAAGCGATACCACTCAGAGGCACCCTGTTGTGCGTGATCAAAGCCCCCGATAATACACCCCGTATATTGGGGGCTTTGAGCGCGTGCAGCAGGGTGTTCATGGAACGCTTACACATCACCTGCTGACCGGTAGGCCCGCTGCCTTCCAGTCGGCGAAAATCGCCTGGTTTATGTTTTTATACCCCATCTTCATCAGTTTCCGATAGGCATCATAACTGCGGCCGCCGGAGTTACAGTAAACAATAATCCTCTTTTTTTTATCAAGAACAGCGGATTTGGCGGCAAAAGAGGCTAAAGGGATATTAACAGCAGCCGGAATATGGCCCGCGGCAAACTCATCCGCGTCCCGGACATCAACAACCGTAAAATTACCGGCAGCGCCTTTAATCAACTTATCCAGGGCCGCCGGGCTGATTTTTGCCGTCTTGATCCGCTTCTCATAATTCGGCCCTTTATAAACAGGCATCCCCTGCTCTTCCCAGACAGGTATGCCTTCCGCGTACACCAGGACCTTTTCATAGCCCAGAGCCAGTACCTTTTCTGCCTCTTTAACGCTTTTGCCGCATTTGACCCCGTTGCAGTAGAAGACAAGCAGCCGGGAACGATCCGCCGGCAGCAAATGACGGTAATGTTCAAAATTATTAACCGGTAAATTAAGCGCTCCTTTAACATGAACCTCTTGATATTCCTCCGGACTTCTGGCATCAAATACCAGGGTATCATCACCCCGGTCAATAATGCCTTTCAAGCCCGCGGTGGGAATAAGAGCATAGCCCGCCGCCCCCACTCTGTAGCTGGTAATATGATACTTAAAGGCAGCGGGATTATAAAAATCAAGGGACTTGCCACCGACCTCAGCGTATGAATAGCCAAAGGTGTTCAAGGGCGCCCCTTTCTGGGGCGGGTTAAGAATAAGATCACGCCCCAGGGCCAGTTTGACCCGGTAAGCGTCCCAGCCGCCCCAGAAATAACGGCGCAGCCGGGCGGTTTCCGGATCAGCAAGCCGCAGTTTTTTCTTTAACATCAGTTTACGGACATCAGCGGGGTCTACCGGCACCCAGCCATACCCCGGCAGATAAAATTCGGCCCAGCAGTGCTGCCATTTAGTAATATCCTGCCCGGATTTTTTACCTATACGAATGCCGAAAATTTCACGGGCAGGGATACCGGCAGCCCGGCACAGGGCAACAAATACCGAATGAATATCGGTACATTTCCCCCCTCTGCTCTTCAACAGTGCGCAGACTTTACCCATGCCGCAGCCAATGGTCTTCGGATTCCGGTACATATTATCACAGATCCAGTCATAAACAGCCCTGGCACGGGACAGCACCGTGGTCTTACCCTTGACAATGGAATCGGCAAGAGATTTTACCGGGCCGTTAATGGGGCCGAGACTTGAAGGCGCCAGCCACATGGCGTAATCAGCCGGGCTCCAGGCCGCCTCTTTTTGAGGAAAATTCCGGCGGCTGACCTCCTGACGCACTACCTTGAAAGAAAAACTTAAACTGCGTTTTTTTGCCCCGGCCGGCCACTGAGCGTAAAGGATGGGAGTCTGATATTTTTTGTCGGTATAAATCCCCGACTGGGCGAAATCGCCCTTTATTCTGACCGCGCTGATATCCTGGTATTGTGATGAAACCGGATAGGGAATCCAGAGCCTGACCTCTTTGGCCGCAGGCTGGGACGAAAGATCAAAGTCCATATTAATAATCCCCGTCACCGTTTTAGCGAAAACCGGCGGCGCCGCGGCAAATATTAAGACCATTAAAAAAAGCAGCCGGTTTATTACTTTCATTTTTCCCGTTTTTTTCATTTTTTTCATTTTCCCTTCCCCGATGAACTCCGATAGTTAAATGTTAATGACACTGTCAGCGAGCTGCATACTGGTAACGATATCAAGCATATTTGTAGTTTCGCCCACCTCTTTCTTATCAATCAGCTTAAAATGTTCCAGACAAGCGCCGCATACCATAATATGAACCCCGTCTCCGGCAAGCTGCCGCAGAACAGGCAAAGCCTCGGAGCCTTCAACGGTCAGAGAGACACCGCTGTTAACAAAAACCAGGCGCCAGAGATCATCTCCCATCTCCTTCAAGGTTTTTATAAAATTCAGGAGCAGGGCCCTGCCGAGATCATCATCACCATGTCCCAGGCGGTTTGTCCCCACCATAACCAGAATTTTTCTAACCTCGGAATTTTCCTCCGGCTCCATATCCGGCATTATCTCACAGGCACCCTCCACAGCCGTACCGACGAGCCGGTAATCAACCCCGAATTCCTCCGTCTGCACCTGGAATCCTTTGTACTCAAGAAAACGGCGAACATTCTCCACGGCCGCTTTATTATCAACAATTACCGAAATTACAGCCGGAGTTCCCTTATCCAGCAGTTCCCTGACCTGCAGCACCGGCGCCGGGCAGGTCAGGCCCCGGCAATTAAGTTCTTTCATAATCCGCTTACCTCAGTTAGTGATTCCACTATGATTTTTTCCTGCGGTTCAGCAATTACTTCACCAACTATGGACGCCTCTGACACCCCGTGCGCTGTCAGATCATTCCGCAGGGCGGCAGCCTCGGCGGCGGAAACCGCAATAAGCAGGCCGCCGGAGGTCTGCGGATCAAAAAGAATATCCTGTATTACCTGCGGCACACCAGGAGCAAAGTTGACAAATTCTCCCCTGAAGGTTCGATTGTTATGTGCTCCAGCCGGAATCAACCCCATCTCGGCCCATTCCATAGCCTCCGGATACACGGGAACCGCCGCCGAATTAATCCGCATCCCAACCCCGGAATCCACCACCATCTCAGCAAGATGCCCTAAAAAACCAAAACCGGTAATATCCGTGCAGGCACTGACCGCATAGTCTGCCATGACGAGAGCGGCTTCCCGGTTCAGGGTCATCATCGACTCATTCACCTGCCGGGTAACGTCCTTCCCGGCCATTCCAGCCTTAACAGCGGTACAGACAATTCCCGTCCCCAGCCTTTTAGTGAGCAGGAGCTTGTCGCCAACCTTTAATGACTTTTTGGTGAGAATGCGCTTCGGATGGATAAAACCGGTAACGGAAAGCCCGTATTTCAACTCATCATCCTCAACGGTATGACCGCCGACCAGAACCACCCCGGCCTGCCGCAGGGTAAAGAGCCCGCCGTCAACTACGGCCCGTAAAACAGAAATATCCAGGGTTTTAGCCGGAAAAGCGACTATGTTCATGGCCGTTTTCGGTGTCCCCCCCATGGCGTAAACATCGCTCAGGGCATTGGCGGCGGCAATTCGGCCAAAGGAATAAGGATCGTCCACCATGGGCGGGAAAAAATCCAGGGTCTGCACCAGGGCAAGATCATCCGACACCCTGTAAATCCCGGCGTCATCAGCCCGTTCAAGACCGACAATGAGATTATCATCCACCGGCAGATCAAGACCGCACAAGGCCCGATCCAGATCACCGGGCGGCAGTTTAGCGGCACAGCCTGCCCCTTTTACGGTCTGGGTCAATCGTACATTTGTTTCGTCAATCACAATAGTTTCTCCCATAACTGGTTGTCCTGATTATTTTGCTGTCAGCTGTCAGTACAGAGGTCTGTTTCTTGAGTAACGCTCCCGGTCATTGTAAATTCCCCGGACTTCAGGGCCTTGACCATATCAGCGGAACTTTGAATCGGCACATTAAAGACAGTGGTCGAGCGGCCCAGTTCCATCGCACTGTGGGCGTCACTGCCGCCGATAAGACCCACACCATATTGGTCATGCCAGACTGCCGTCCTCCTGTTTTCCCCGGCCCTGTTCCTGCCGTTTATCCCCTCGACAATATTACACAAACCGTCTCTGATCAGGTATTCCCTGGTTGTACGCCCCCGACGGAAAGGATGGGCGGCAACGGCCGCCCCGCCCCGCTCATCCACCAGCCGGAGAAGCCGCGAAGCCTCAAGACCGGGCGCCAGCCCCTCAAAGGGGCCGAAAAGCAGAAAATCGCCCTCAGAGGTAGTATATTCCATGCCGATAATCAGACACAGACCGTCAGCCTGCCGGCCTTCGGTAACCGTCTGCTTTAGAGCCATGGTATCGTGATCGGTAACACAAACCCCGTCAAGGCCTCTGCCGGAGGCGGTTTTCAACAGCTCCGACAGATCGAGTTGACTGCAGGGTGACAAGGTGGTATGAACATGCATATCGAATTTCATGGCCTGATAATTGCTCTATTCAGCCGATGATGTCCAATTGTTAATATTGATTAATCAAAGCAGGATTATAGGTTTGACTGATACCGGCTGCTGTTGTCGCCCCTGAACTGCATAAAGTGAAGACCACGCGCTGCATACTGATTCTTTTAGACGGCCTCGGAGACCGGGGGCATAAAGAACTTGACGGCCTGACGCCGCTCCAGGCCGCCCTTACCCCCAACCTTGACAGACTTGCCGGGCAAAGCTCCTGCGGACTGCTGAACACCCTGCGCCCCGGCACCGCCCCGCCGAGTGAGAACGCTCATCTAACTCTTTTCGGCTATACCCCGGATGAACTGCCGGGCCGCGGCCTGTTAGAAGCCCTGGGCGCGGGAATAGAAGTAGGGCATGAAGAGGTGGCCGTCCTGGCCCATTTTGCCTCAGTGAAACCCGACGATAATGGTTCGCTCATCCTTGCCGGAGACCGCCCGGAGGCCGCTCCGGAGGAGATTCAGGAACTGATTAAGGCCGTCAGCAGCCATATCAGCGCCGCTAAAACCTGCAGTTTTCACCCCACCCACGGCTTAGACGGTATTATTATTATCGGTCCCCGGGCCTCGGCACAGATCACGGATACTTCCCCCATCTGCGAGGGCATGAATATTATTGAGCCGGAGGCCTGGGCGACGGGCGGGGAACAGGCAGCCGAGACCGCCGCCGCCTTAAAAACGTACCTGCTGACGATATATGAAAGATTACAGCGGCATCCCATAAATCTAAGCCGTCAACAGGCTGGAAAAGCACCCATAAATTTCCTGGTTACTCAGCGGGCGGGCCGGAACCGGAATGTTCAGCCCTTCAGCCGGCGCTGGGGACTTAAAGGCCTGAGCGTCTCGACCGGACTTGTCTACAGGGGACTGGCCAGATATATCGGTCTGGATCATACAGATATATCCGGCCGCGGAGAGCCTGGCCGGGATCTAAGCGCGCGACTCAAATTAGCCGGGCGGGCTGACCCGTCTTATGATTTTATTCACGTCCACAGTAAGGCCCCCGATGTGGCGGCTCATACCAAATCTCCAGCCAGTAAGGTACAAGCCATCGAAAGCCTGGACCGGGGCATAGGTGAGGTTATGGATGAATTAACAACGAGCGGCGATGTGATTATCGTAACCGCTGACCACTCAACTCCCAGCAGCGGCCCGCTGATCCATTCGGGAGAACCGGTACCGGTTATGATGAGCGGCCCCGGCGCCCGGCTGGATGCGGTTCAGACTTTTAATGAAATATCCTGTGCCGGCGGGGCGCTGGGCCATCTGCGGGGCGAGGATTTTATGTATGTGGTTTTAAACGCCCTTGAACGCGTAAAGCTGCGCGGGCTGATGGATACTCCCTGGGATCAGCCCTTCTGGCCTGGCCGCAGGAGGTCGTTTCAACTATGAAGGAGGGTGTTATTCACGGCCGTTTTCAAGGCCTGCATAATGATCATCTCCGTTATCTGCTGGCCGGATATGAACGCTGTGACCACCTGACTATCGGTATCACCAACCCGGAGCCCCTGGCCACCAGCCTCGACAATACAGACAACCATCGTCATCTGCCGGAAGCCAACCCCTTTACCTATTACGAACGTCAGCTTATGATCTGCGCCGCCTTACGGGCTGCCGGAATACAGGATGAGAAGTTCTGCGTTGTGCCGCTGCCCATAAATTTCCCTGATCGTTACCGTTACTATGTCCCTCTTGATGCCGTATTCTTCCTCACCATATACGATAGCTGGGGGGAACGTAAACTGGAGATATTTAAATCACAGGGGCTGAAAACTGAAATAATGTGGCAGCGGCCCATAGAGGATAAAGGTCTCACCGCCAGCGACCTGCGACACAGAATAATCCACGGCCGGCCGTGGAAACACATGGTACCCGAGGCGGTGGCTCCAATTATTGAGGCCTGCAGCCTGCGGGACAGGATAAATTCTACCTGACTATTCAGCGACACCCCGTCTTCACCCACTTGCGCCTTATTGAATACGACAATGCTCCGACGTAAGCGCTCCGTGAACACCCTGCTGCGCGCACTTAAGTCCCTTCAATATAAAGATACAAGGATATTATCGGAGGGTTTATGGGGCGCTTACGCTTCGACCGCCCGAGAAAAATAAAAACTTGTTTCTCACGCCTCACTCAAATTATTTCTCGTATTTCTCATAAAGAACAAACGGCATTTTAATCAAAACTTATTTTTAGGCTGCTACTCTGTCTTTCAAAAGGGAGTCCCGTCGTGGGGCTGAAAAAGTTCTGAAGTCTAATGAAAGGAGGAGTGTGTTATGAAAAAGATTTTGCGTCCAGCTGTATCCCTGCTCACTGGTTTTTTTGTCCTGTCCCTGGCGGCGGCATTACCCCCAGCCGCTTCTGCCGACTGCATGGAAAGGAACAAAAATAATACCTCAAAAAGCCTGAGAAATGCCCATAAAATACGTTTCAATCAACGTCGCCCGAGACGGGCCAAGGCCAAGAACATTATCCTGTTCATTGGCGATGGAATGGGAATTTCTACAGTAACAGCAGCCCGAATCCTCGAGGGGCAGCTGCGAGGAGAGAATGGCGAGGAAAATTTTCTCGAATTTGAGAACCTGCCCAACGTGGCTTTGTCCAAGACTTACAACACCAATCAACAGGTGCCAGATTCAGCCGGTACCATGACCGCCATGATGACCGGCGAGAAAACCAAGGCCGGTGTGATTTCCGTTGATCGGACAGTAACCCGTGGTGACTGTGCCAGCGCTAAGGGCCATAGTCTGCGCACCTTTCTCGAAGAGGCGGAAATAGCTGGTAAATCCACCGGAGTGGTTACCACTACCCGTCTGACCC
Source organism: Desulfobacterota bacterium M19 (assembly GCA_048820955.1). Classification (GTDB taxonomy): domain Bacteria; phylum Desulfobacterota; class Desulfobulbia; order Desulfobulbales; family VMSU01; genus JAADIV01. The sequence continues at coordinate 148,523 of JBMERE010000003.1, forward strand.
ACGCTACACCAGCCGCCACTTATGCCCATGTACCTGAACGTAATTGGGAAGATGATCACGATCTACCGGCTGAGGCTGTAGCCAATGGTTGTAAGGATATTGCCCGTCAGTTGATAGAATTCCCTTACGGCAATGGCCTTGAGGTTGCCATGGGCGGCGGCCGGCGCAATTTCTGGCCGCGCAACGAGGCTGACCCGGAGGATACGGTTAAGACCGGAGAACGCGATGATAACCGCAATCTTGCCGAGGAATGGGTCAACAACTATAATAAGGCGGATTTTGTTTGGAATCAGGCCCAGTTTGATGCTGTTGACCCGGCCAAGGTAGATCATCTGTTGGGATTATTCAACCGTTCACATATGCAGTATGAATATGACCGTCCCAATGATACCGCAGGAGAACCGTCTTTGTCTCAGATGACGGCAAAGTCGATCGAGATACTTAAGAAAAACAAAAAAGGTTTTTTCTTAATGGTGGAAGGCGGTCGTATTGATCATGCCCATCATGCCGGCAATGCCTTTCGGGCTTTGACCGATACCATTGAATTTTCCAAGGCCGTTAAAATGGCTGAGGAGATGACCAGCGATGCTGATACCTTGATAATCGTCACCGCAGATCACAGTCATGTGTTTACCATGGGCGGTTATCCAACCCGTGGTAATCCTATTTTGGGTAAGGTCATTGGTAATGATTCCAGCGGCAACCCGGAGCCTAACTATAAGCTGGCCAAGGATGGTATGCCTTTCACGACCCTGGGCTATCAGAACGGCCGCGGTTTTGCCGATCTTGCGATTGGTGGTGATACCCATTACGGCGTACCGATAAACACGGGACGGGTAACGGATCTCACCAACATTGACACGGAAGGCCAGGGCTTTCACCAGGAAGCTCTGATTCCGCTGGATTCAGAAACCCATGCCGGTGAGGATGTAGCTATCTACTCAGGCGGCCCCGGATCTCGGATGTTTCACGGGGTACAGGAGCAGACCATTGTCTATGATGTTATGGAGAAAGCTGGCTTTACGGGCAGATCATATCATCGCGCTGAGCGCCAATAAATAAACCTGGCAGCAAGATGGTACGCCCAGGGGAGTATAGTCTTCTCCCCTGGGCGTATATTTGTAAGCGCTCCATGAACACCCTGACCCCCTCGCTGAATAGTTGTAATAATTTAAAGGGTATACAATATGAAATCCACCATATTTATTCTTACTGCCTGCCTCACCACAGTCTGTTTTATACTACCGGTGAGTGCGGCCGAAAAAACTGGAATCAGCCGGCCTCTCAGCGCTCTTTTTGAGAGCCGTGTCATCGTGTTTGGACACCGCCCCAAACACTTCAGCCGTTTATGGCATTTTATCCGCCAAACTGACCGGGTTGAAAAGCAGATACCTGATCAGCAGCGGGACGAAGTATGGTTCAGAGGCAAGGATGGCAGTTTAAAGGCCTATCAGTTTATCTCTGATAAACATCGGATGGTTATTGAATACAACAGGGGGGATCTGAAAAGTATCAGCAACTATCCCAGTTGGGATCTGGTGGCTACCATCCTGCCGGCTAAGTTGCGCAGCAAGCTTAAATATCAGGGGTCTGCCAAGATTTTTGGTCATCCCGCCAGTCTGTACCGAGGGAACTTGAATGGTGCTGATGTCGAACTGACCTGGCTCGATGATGTTATGCTGCCCGCCAAATATCGCGAGATCAACCAGAGACGCGATACCCAGATTGAGCTTAAAAAGCTTTATAACCCCAAAGATGCGCCCTGGAAGGCAAGAATCACCACAAATTACAGGTTTATGGACTTTGCCGATGTGGGCGACAATGAATCCGATCCAGCCTTAAGAGAACTTGCTCATGGACATTAAGAAAATATCGCAGCCCCGCCAGAAGGTAAGCGCTCCACAAGCCACACTCTCGCATACGATCATCGTCGTACCGCTACATTCCGAGATGTTATAAAGTCAGCGGTACGACCATGATCGTATGTAAGCGTTTCAGGGGCGCCCTGTTGTGCGTGCTCAAAGCCCCCGATAATACACCCCGTATATTGAGGGCTTTGAGCGCGTGCAGCAGGGTGTTCATGGAGTGCTTACGACAAAACGCTCAAAGTGATACCACTCAAAGGGATGCCGCCGTAATGTTTCTTCGAGTAGATCGGCATATTGCTGGGCCGCCTCTCTGATGGCCGCCCGGCGCTCAGTCCTGAGAGGTGATTTGATGTAAACTGGTTTTGAGAGGGTAAAATGATAATTATTTTTCCGGCCGCCGAAGGTAAAAAAGGCATATAACGGCGCCCCGGAGACCAAGGCGAAAACAAATGGCGCTTCAGGCAGCCGGACATAATGATTGAGGAATTTCACCGGCACGGTGCGCTGCTCCTGCTGCCAGACGATATCCCCGGCCAGCGACACCAGGCCGCCCGCTTTAATAAATTGCAGCCCTTCAACAACGTCAAAGGGTGAGCCGCTATTTTTATTAACGCCGATTATTTTAATCCCTGATTTTCGCAGGCTCTTTTTCTGGATCGCCTCAATCTCCTCTTTCTCCTTTATGCCCATATACAGCAGCAGCCTCAGGTTATCGTAACGCGCCTGGAGAAGATGCGCGGCCAGCTCCCAGTTCCCCAGGTGTGACATCAGCAGAACGCCGCCCTCACCGTCAATGGCCCGCTGGAGATTTTCCCCGCCCTCGGAGGTGTAAGAAATCTCATCCCGCTCTCTGGCCAGCAGGCGATCGAAATATACCGTGGTGAAGTTCTGGTATTGTTTAAAGGTACAATAGAGGTGGTACAGCTGATGGCGCTCCGGGTACATAATTTTATAAAAACGGCGGCTTTCCGCCACCCGGCTTGAGAATATAAAATAGCCGCAGGCTATCAGTCTGGAAATCAGTACAAATATCCAGGGGCCGAAAAGATCAGCCAGCCCAACCAGGAAACGGTAAAAAAGTCCTTTCATCGTTTTACTGCCTTTATCTGAAAACCGCCCGCCAGACCGGGTATTGATCTTGCCGCGATTTTCATATTTTGGGACGCTTAGAGGTACGGCAGAAATGACTGTGACTGAAAACACGCCTGAAAATCAAGCGGCTGAAGGTCTCTGAATTACGCAGAAAATCGATAAAAGGACGGAAATGAGATACCCGCTCCGCCCCTTCCTGATAAACAACCCGCACGGGTACTTCAAACACGGGAATATTATTCTGCCGGGCCAGGACTATTACCTCAACCTCAAACTGGAACCTCCGGGCTTTTACTCCAAGATTTAACACTTCCGGAATGGGATAGAGCCGGAACCCGCTTTGCGAATCATCGAGACAGGGACCGCCGGAGATCCAGACCCAGAAGTTGGAAAATCCACGGCCGAATCTACTTGTCCAGGGAACATGTTTTCCCGTCATCCCCTCTCGTTTACCAACCATAATACATCGTTGACCCGCGGGCACAGCCTTGATTAAATTAAGAGCATCAGCCGGGTTATGCTGACCGTCCGCGTCAATACTGACCGCCCACTTCCTGCTTTTGGCAGCAGCCCTGAATCCAGTCAGCAGAGCGGCGCCCTTACCAAGATTCTCCCCATGCCGCAAGACGGTAATCCCAGGAACAGCTTCTATAATCTCCGGGGTTTTATCATTTGAACCGTCATCCACCACAAATACCGGCATATCAAGGGACAGGGCCCGGCGGATAACATCTGCGACCCGCCGCTCATGATTAAAGACCGGGATGACAACCGCGCAGTCAGAAACAGACAAAAATATTCTCCAGTTACGGGACTATAAAAATGCCGCGCCCCAGGTTCCAGGTCCCATATGAACTCCCGAAGTTAATGACAAGGGGGTGACTAAAATTTCAGCCTGAGGGTAATGACGCTCGATTTCTGCTCTTATCAACCCCTTAACCAGCTCTTCATTATCTGAATATTGCAGGATAATAAGACAAGTAGAATCATGGCGCATTTTTTCCCCAAGCCTGCCAAGGGCAAACTGCAGCTGCGCCGCCCGGTTCTTTACCACGGCAATTTTTTCAGCACCGGCACGGGTGGGGCTGATAACGGGTTTCATCCGCAGCAGATCTCCGATAAAGCCGCTTGGCCTGGCCAGTCGGCCGCCGGCAGCCAGATACTTAAGCTTATCAATAAATATGTATTCTTCACTAAGTTCAACAGCCCCTCTGGCAAATTCAAGCACTGCCGCCGGGGAATCCGTTTCACGCGCGTAACGGGCAGTGCTGATCGCAGCGGCCGCCAACCGGCCGCAAGCGGCCCCGGAATCAAGCACCTTCAGGCGGTTATCAGGATCAAACTCCTTTTTCCAGGCAGTAACCACGGCGTAATTATTAGTATAGGCCGCTCCCACACAGAGATATAAAACATTGGTAAATTGTTTGACTAAGCTTTGGTAGTGCTGACAACGTTCAAAAACAGAGGCCTGAGCGGTAGTTATCCTTTCCCCTTTTCTCAGCCGCTGATAGATCTGACTATGCGAAAACAGGCTCTCGGGCCGTGATTCTTCCTTAGTTACAATGTAACTGTCTAACAGAGTTATGCCAAGGTTTTCCGCTGTTTCCCTGGATAGAGAGCCAGCCGCGTCCGTGACAACATGGACAGCCTGCCTGCCCTGCCGAGATGACGTATCTGTCGGCCTGGCAGCATCAATATCGCTGTCCTGCCATTCTACAATTGAGGCAAACAAAGCCAAATTCCGGCGCAGCGCTTCAGGGTCTGGCGTATGAATATGTATTTTCAGAGATGATTTATCGGGGACAACCACCACACTTTCGCCAAGTTCAGCCAGCTTCTGTCTGGTATTTTTCAGACTGCCTGCTTCCCACCGGCACTCTTTTGAAGATGAGTGAGGATCAATAAGCGCGTCAACACAAAATCTTCCGGTCCGCGCAGCCTGAAATGAATCAGAGATTGCCAGCCGGTCTTTAAATAAATGCGTTACAGGACAGAAAATAGATTGTTTGCGGGCCATCTTCTGGAAAAATCCATCAAAAAAGATAAATATCCCCAGGGCGCCGGAATCAACCACCCCGGCCCGCTCAAGATCTGGAAGCAGTCGGGAGGTAGATATAACTGCCTTCTGTAAATGATGCCTGACTGCAGCGGCGGCCGATTCCCGGGTAATTGACTCATCCGCAAGAATTTCAGCAAGCCGGTCAAAAACTGTCAGCATTGTGCCCGGTTTGGGCTGAATTATAGACTGCCAGGCGTTTTTCCGCCCGGCAGCGGCCGTTTCCGCCAACTCGGCAAAGGAACATGCCTGAACAAACTTAACCAGAAAAGAGGCGGCGATATTACCGGAATTACCGGTGGCGAAGCAGGCTAACCGGTGGATAAGCAAGGTCTTATCCATGCTTATATCGCGGAAATGAACCAGGCTTGTTCTTAGATTTGTACCGGTATCGGCATCCGCAACCGGATAGACATTAATCCGGTCAAGCAGATCAGCCCAGGAGACTAAACATTCATAGCCGCAGCAATATGCCTCCCTCAACAGACTCATCCGGCCAGAAGACGCTTTATAACTTCCAGGTCGTATTTACCGGCCGCCGTCATGGGGAGCCGGGCGGTCTTTTTAAGGAGACGGGGCCGGGCGTAAGGCTCAAGCTGCTCCATGACATTTTTTTTGAGCTCTTTAAGATCAACCCCTTCCCCGGCAATCAGGGCGGCAATCAGACTCTCCCGGCCGCCGGAATCAGGCATGGTAATAACAAAGCAGTCTTCAACACCCCGCTGCGCCTTTATCTTGTCGCGTACTTCTGCCAGATTAACCCGCTTACCACCAACCTTGGCGACGGCGTCAGAGCGCCCTCTGAGGAAAAAACTATTATCCGGCCCGCTTTCAATCCGGTCATTGGCCGCGAAAAAACCGTTTTCATCCCTCCGGGCATCAGGGGCAATATAGGCTGAACGTACATAGAGATTCTCATTAGATTCCTGCCAGTCAACCGTTTCAAAGGGCGAATAGGCCTCCTCGCCTTCGGACCGCACTCTCAGGGCAATGCCGCCGGTCTCAGTTGAGCCGTAGACCTCGATCAGAGGGACATTATTCCGGCGGCAGAATTCCTCATTATCGACCCGCGGCAGCCGGCCGGCCGATGAAAAGGCCAGCCGCAGAGAACCGCTGGAGGCCTGGCGCCCCCTTAAAACACGATAATGTACCGGAACACTGGCCAGAACAGTAGCAGAATTATCAATCACCGCTGCCGCAATTTCACCGGGAAAAGAGGGGGTGTCAGCAAAAACGGCAGCCGATGAAATTAAAGGAATAATAACGGAAAACAGCAGACCGTAAATATGATATGGCGATACCGTGGCAACAATCAAATCTTTGCCGCTGATCTGGTATTTCCGCGTCAGATAGAAGGCCTCCGAGAAAAGGTTGCCGGCGGATTTTGACCAGCTCCTGGGCATCCCGGTGGAACCGCCGGTAAAGAGTTTCAGCAATTCGGCATCAGGATCAATGGGCGGCAGTTTGTGAATCTGCCGGACCTGACCGGGCTCAGGACAAATCACCCTGGTACCGGCCGGAAAATCTCTTTGCCTGTCGCTTATCGCAGTTGTGAAGCCGGTTGCCTCCCGCATCTCGGCCAGGGCGCGGCCCGAAAAGGCAAAGGGTAAAAGCAGCGTGGGGCCGCCGTAAAGCGAGCTGAGAACAGCGGCGGCGATTACGGCCTTGTTCTCAGCCGCGAGGCAGACAACCTCTTCCCGGCAGGCGGGAGCGGAAAACAATTCTCTCAGCCCCTGGGACATTGCGTAAATCTCCGCGAAAGTATTCCCGCCGCGGACAAACTCTTTATCCGACCGGCGTAAATCACCCCGCAGTATCTGCCTGAGCCACGCTTCGACGTCAGGCGTATCAACCGTATCGGGCAGGCGGCCGGGCATTATCGGGCCTTCCGGCCAAAGGCCCGGCCCGCAAGCTGCCGGTCTCTGGGCTTAAAGGTGTTATCCGCCACCTCTTTCCGCACAACCTTCTGAAAGAGTTTAAACATCTTCAGTTCCTGGGGCTCGTCGTGGTAAAAGGTATTCCAGGCGTATTCAAAGAGCTCCTGCAGCCGTTCAGGACTCATATGCTTCGGCTGATAGACCACCTTGTCAGCGGAATAATCGTTCCAGTCATAGGAAAAAATTCTTTTCTGCTTCTTTAGTTCATCCGCCGCTCTGGTATGCGGGAATGGGGTAAGCACAGTGAATTCGGCTAAATCAAGCTCAATTTCAAGTAAAAAATCGACCAGCCGCTTAATATAATCTTCGGTATGAGTATCAAGTCCCAGGAGGATTGTGCCTTCAACTCCGATGCCGTGATCATGATACCTTTTAATGCGCTCTTTAATGTAATCCGAGGTATCAAAAACCGCCTGATAAACATACCAGGCCCCGGCCTGGGCGGCCAGATCAAGAACCTTGGGGTTATCTTCAATGGGATGCGAGCACCACTTCTTTTTGAGGGGAATCATCTGCCGGAAAAGGTCCATCTCCCATTCGGTGTCCTGCGACAACGAGTTATCAACAATAAACAGGCGGTTATTGTCGATACCGGCGATCTCGGCAACAGCCTGATCAACGGGCCGCGGCCGAAACTTTTTACCGCCGAGATAGGCCACGGCACAGGGGTAACAGTGGAAACGGCAGCCCCTTGAGGCGTGTACCAGATCAACCATCTGCACCCCTTTGTAATTATAGAGCCGCCGATCAAGAAGATCCCGGCGGGCCGGCCCCACCAGCTCAATGGGCGGCTGAGATTCCATATAATTATAACAAGGCTTTAAAGCCCCCTTACGGAAATCGGCGAACACCTCTTCCATCCGGCCTTCTGCTTCACCTAAAAATACTGAATCCGCGTGCAGCATGGTTTCTTCGGCGTGAATCATGGTGGAAATACCGCCAAAAATTACTTTGGTGCCCTGTTTCCGGTAAATATCGGCAATCTCCCAGCCTCTTTTGGCCTGCAGGGTCAACATCATTGAAATACCGACAAAATCAACCGGATCGTCAAAATCAATTTCCTGGAGATTATCATCAATGAACTCGACATCGACATAATCAGGCAGGGCCGCGGCAAAAACCAAAGGGCCGTGGGGCGGCAGATGGAACTCGGTCTGGCGGCCTATTTTGGGCCATCGGGGGTATATTAATTTGAATTTCATAATTGCCTTAGAGCTTTTGCGAACTGATAAGTTCCATTTTAAGGCGGTAGGAGACAGAGCCGCGGGCTTGAAGCTCCATGCGCTTTGGGGGCCGCCATTGCTTAACGAGTTTGTGATTCCCGCTTATCCGCCTCATGCCATATTCCTGCGGCCAGGCCTCTATGGTTCGGATTTCACGGTGCTTTGAGTTGTATTGTTTAATCTCCCATCTTCGGGCGGGAAGCAGAATAATATCCGTACTCTGCCCGGATACCTCCCGGTAACGGCATAAGGCAGAGCCGTCGGCTAATTTCCCGTATTGAACATTATCCCCTGGCGGGCTTAAGAAAATAAGGCGCAGATCACGCATCAGCCTCCGGCCGAAACCGGGCTTGTCAAAAGGCGGCACCGCCCTGGTGATTTTGAGACGGCCGTCAAAACTGGCGGCAAACAGGGTAAACCCCTCAACCGTCATCAGGGCGGCACGAATTGCCCCCTTGTCTATGACGCTCACCCCTATGGCCGTCCCCTGTCTGCCGCCCGGCATGAAAAATGTTATCAGGTGCACAAACTGCCACTTGCCATGGGGATAAACGGCCGCGCATTGTTCTGTCTGGACAGGCGCCACGGCAGGCGGGAAGAGGGTAATGGCCGGCTGCCGTGGCGCGCATGAAGCCAAAACGAATAATATTCCCAATAACCAGCTGTATATTCTCATTATTTATCGGTGAACAGAGACGCCTTTACGGTCTGGTTTATCTTCGCCTTAGTAAAGGTCAGGCGGGTAAAAGAGGCCGGGCCTTCATATATGGTGACGGAATCCATCAGGCTGGGCTGGTCAGACAGTTTAAGCACAATGCGGTTTATCAGTCTGGCAATGGCTTTATTCCTTGGGGTGAAAATAATGCGGTTATCTTTCTCCAGCTTGACCTTGAAGGTGGAGTCAGAGTTAAACTGGCCCTTCAGCCAATGGGTTATTTCCTGGAGAACAATCTGCATGGATGCCAGACCGGCCCCATGCTCTTTAACCAGTCTGCCATCCTGCTGGATATATTTCCTGATCCTGCCGTCATGCATCAGCATGATGCTGCGGATTGGCGATTTATACTCCCATCGTAAAGAGTTCGGGGCCTGAAAGATAAAGATCCCCTTTGAGATAATCGGCCGGGTCAGAATCTTCAGGTGTGTTTCCTGGGTGAACTCTGCCTGTACCGATTTAAGACGGCTGGCATTCCGGCTGACGGCCGCCCAGCTTCCGGCCCGGCAGTGAACCGGCAGAGAGAGCAATATCAGCAAGGCAAGAATATTTATAAACAATTTTATCGGCATATATTATGTTCTCGTTTGGCGGGACTGAACAGGCAGAAGAACTCTCTCAATAAACCAATAACTGGTTACAAGACCGACAGCCATGTAAAACGCTAAAACATTCCGCCGTTAACGGAAATAGTCTGGCCGGTTACATAAGAGGCATCAGCAGAACAGAGAAACCTCACCACCCTGGCCACCTCTGCCGGTTTACCGATCCTGGCCATGGGAATCAGGGCCTTGATATTGGCGACAGGGGCATCCTTAACCATTTCCGTGTCAATGAGACCGGGAGCAACAACATTAACTCTGATTCCGAGGCGGGCCACCTCACTTGCCACCGCCCGGCTGGCGGCAATCAGCCCCGACTTGGCAGCCGCGTAATTCGCCTGACCCCGATTGGCCATCAGGGCGGAGGCAGATGATATTGTAACGATGGCACCCCGGCGCTGACGCACCATCCTTTCCAGCACCGGCCGGGTAAGATTATAGAAGCCGTCCAGACTGGTGCTGATAACCGACTGCCAGTTTTCCTTAGACATCATAACAAAGAGACCGTCGGCAATTATCCCGGCGTTATTTATCAGGATATCAATAGAGCCCATCCTGGTGTTAACATCGTCAATCACCCGTTCAGCGGCCTCTGAATCACGCACATCGAACCGGCTTATCTCGCCCGAACCGCCGGCCTCCTGTACCATGGCCAGTGTCTGTTCCGCGCCCGGCCGGTCTGACATATAATTAATAACGAGGTAACAGTTTGATCTGGCAAGTTCAAGACAGATGGCACGGCCTATTCCCTTGCTGGCCCCGGTAACAATGGCTGTTCTCTTTCCAGTGATTTCAGAAGTCATTTGGTGCCTGAAACAGTTGCAGGATTACCTCAGCAATAATGTCATCATCTATTCGTGACACACTGGAGGTTATCCTCAGGTTATCGTATTTACGGGAATTTTCTGAGCGGGTAATAATTTTACTCCCCAACGGAATAAAATCACAATTAAATTCAGCCTTCTTTACGCCAACCAGCCAGCCCATTTTAGATGATTCAATCCCCTTTTTCTGAATTCTGTCCCAGCCGTTGCAGACTCCGGCGTTCTGGGCCGCCACCTCAATCAGAATCAACGACGAAACTCCGCCGGCAGTTAACAACGGCCAGTCTTTATTTACGGTTGACGAGGTAATGGAATACTCCGGTGTAATCTCGACAATCTCATCAACGAGAATCATCTTGTCACGATGCGGAATCAAATCCTCAATATTTATTTGCGCGAAATTCACCATTATCAGGGACGTCTATGATCTCATGCGTTTTTAAGCGATAAGCTCAAAACAGCCCTCTTCTGCTATTTTTTGACCTCGCATGGATGAACGACTCACAGCCGACTGACTTATATTCAGCCGCTTGCCAATTTCGATGGTCGTCATGCCAAGCCGGCGATGTACCCAAAAGCATAATAAACTTCTGGCTTTAACGGTTTGCGGTGATTTCCCTAAAGCCATTATCTGGGCAACGTCCATGGCCAGCACTTCCGCAACCCGCCGGACTACCCGTTCAAAGTCATAGCCTCTGGCCTCTAATTCATATTTTTCTTCAAATTTTTCTTTAGCGGATTTCAACACATTTTTTACAAAATCACTGTCGCCTAAAATACGTTCATCTCCCTTAACTCGCTGTCCGGCCTTCCGAAGTTCTTTGAGAGCCGTCCAGCCGCCGATACTCCTTAATAATCCTCCGCCTGTAAGATCGGAATGCCTGCCTTTCGCAATACCCTTTTCGACAAATCGTCGATATCTCGTGCGGGCCAATCCCTTTTTAGCGGCAAACAGCTCATAGACATAATCAACATTCTGCCAGGTCTGTTTTGTTTTGTACATAAGAAAGCGATGTCCACACCATGGGTATTTATCCAGCTTTGCAATATCCTTAACCAGCCCGGCCCGCAAAGGATTCAAATGAATATAACGAACCAGCTCCTTTAAATAAGGGTCTTCCTGACATAAAATAGATTTATAGCGGTTTTGAAAAAGCGGCCCGTGCCGCTGATATTTCCTGTTGAACCACAGGGCATATCCGGTGAGCAGGCGGCTCATCAACAGGGAAACCGGAATCGAACCGGTTCTCAGCAGCAAATGTACATGGTTGGGGATCAGTGCCCACGCGAAACAGTCAGTCCGGGTCTCAGGAATTAATTTTCCGAGCCGCTTTAAAAAATCCTGCCGGTCAGAATCTGATCTGAATATTTTATCATGCTCAATCCCCCTGACAATTACATGGTGCAGGGCTCCCGGCGCATCTATTCTCGCTTGTCGTGGCATAGCGGCTATCTATCATATATAATCTTCACAGTAAAGCATAATTACATAGACGTCCCTCTATGTAATTATGATAATTTAACACGAGACCAGCGCAAATAAGGTGACAAAAAAATCAGCCTGTTATATAACATCAATCTATTTTCAGTTCAATTTACACGATCAACCATCAATGAAAATTTCGTAAGCGGGAGTATGGTTTATGAAGCGTTTACAAAATTTCCTTCAAAAACACCATGGATGAATTAATAAAAGAATTAAAAATAAAACTTATTGACACCCTTAATCTAATGGATGTCACCCCGGATGACATTGATGAAAATGCCCAGTTTGTCGGCGGCGAGCTGGGCATTGATTCCATTGATGTGCTGGAGATGGTGGTCATGATTGAAAAGGATTACCAGGTCACTATCAACAATAAGGAGATCGGCGAAAAGGTTTTTTCCACCCTGACGGCTTTGGCTGAATATATCAGCGAAAACTCATCACGGTTTTCTTCCTGATCGGTAAAAGAATATCTGTAAGCGCCCCATGAACGCTTACATTTCGAGATGTTATAAAGCCAGCGGTACGATTAGGATCGTATGCGAGAATGTGGTTTATGGAGCACTTACGAATATTTATTGCCGGAATGGGGATGATTTCCCCGCTTGGTTCCGGCCTGCCCGCCACAGAAAAGGCCCTGTGGAAGAATCAAAGTAAAATTGCCCCCCTGGGACTTTTCCCGCTCGCGCAAAAAGCACCCTTGCCGGTGGGAGAAGTCAAAACCGTTCTGGAGCAGAATACTGACCTGCCCCGCACCCATCAGCTTGCCATCCAGGCCGCCGACCAGGCCATGACCGGGCACGGTATGCCGCCCGACGCGGTAATCTTAGGTACCACCACCGGCGGCATACTCACCACCGAGACCCTGCTGGCCACGGGCGAGAAACGTCCCGAATGCTACCGGCATCACGGCCTAACCTCCGTTTGTGAAGAAATCGCCCGGCGATATGACTGCACCGGGCCCGCTCTTACTGTTTCAACCGCCTGCTCCTCCAGCGCCGCGGCCATTAAAATTGCCCTGGAAATGCTCCGCCGGGGTGAAGCAGTCAGAGTCCTGACGGGAGGGGTTGACTCCCTGTGCCGCTTAACTTATTTCGGTTTTAATTCTCTCCAGCTTGTCGATCCTGAGGGCAGCCGGCCGTTTGATAAAAATCGACAGGGCATGTCCGTGGCGGAAGGAGCGGCCATGCTGCTCCTCACGGTTGAAAAAACCGATACGATAATTGCTGAAGTCCTTGGAGCAGGATTATCCTGTGACGCCTATCATGCCGCCGCCCCGCATCCGCAGGGCGAAGGCGCTTACCGGGCCATGAAAGCGGCACTTGACAACGCCGGCCTCAGCCCGGCCGATATCGACTATATCGGCCTGCATGGCACCGGCACCCCGGATAACGACCAGGCCGAAGCCCGCGCCGTTAATAAATTATTTGATTTCTCTCCGCCCCTTCTTTCTTCACTTAAAGGAGCAATGGGTCACAGCCTGGGGGCATCAGGAGCCATGGCAGCCGTTATTGCCGCCCTGGCTGTCTCCCGGGACATAGTACCCGCCAATACCCGCTGTCAGAAACCTGATCCAGCACTTTGCCTCACGCCTCTGACCACCCCGCTCAACCGGCCGGTCGCCGCGGTATTATCAAATTCATTTGGATTTGGCGGCAATAATGCCTCCCTGATAATTACGCGGCCGGGCAGATTTACCTGCCCCGTAAGACCAGCCGCCGGCAGAGGCTGGACAATAATCGGCAGCAGCTGTTTAACCGGCGCCGGCAACAAGGATAAAACCATGACGGCCCTCCGGCTTGACCAGCCCATAGCCGGAGTACTTTCTCCAGCTGAAATTTCAGCCAATCTTCCAGCCCGCGCGGTACGGCGCTTAAAACGGCTGCCCAGAATCGCCCTGGCTCTCGCGGCGGCTGCCCATGATGATTCAGCCGCTCCCGATCCACGAGCTGTTTTCATGGGAACGGGCTGGGGGGCTCTTTCAGAAACTTACGATTTTCTTAAACGTCTCCGGGAGACCAGAGAACAATTCCCCAGCCCCACTGATTTTGTCGGCTCCGTCCACAATGGACCGGCCAGCCAGATTGCCATCAGGTACAACTCCACCGGGGCCAATATTACCACCAGCGGCGGCGATTACTCCTTTGAGCAGGCCCTGCTGAGCGCCGATCTAAGCGCCGCCGAGTCTGAGCAGCCAATCCTGATTATCGGCGCCGACGAGGGGCACCCCGAACTATCCCCGCTTTTTGATAAATCCGTCAGCTGCAGTCAAAATCATCCCGACCCCCCTGTTGACGGCGGGGGAGCATTATGTCTGACAAAAAACAGCGAAGCTCCGGGAATAACCATCAACCTGGCGTTTTATCAAAGTGCCGACGAGACCAATGTCATCAACGCTCTGCTGCAGTCTCTGGGCGGAGCGGAGAAACTACGGGCCGATTACGGCCTGCTGCTGGCCGGGATACCAGCGGCCTTCCGCCGGCAGGGCAAAACACAGCTGGCCCGCTTCACTGAGCTCACCGGTTTTAATGCCCCCATAATTGATTATCGGCGCCTGACCGGCGAATTTGCCACGGCCTCGGCAGTAGCGACAGTTATGGCGGTGGATTTTTTAGAAAAAGGCACCATCCCGCCTTCTCTTGCCGGCCGGGGCCAAAGCTCACTGAAGGAAAAAGGTGCTTTGCTCCTCGGCCTGGGGCGCTTTATTACTGCCGTGCGGCTATGGGCGCCATGAATATCCTGCTGATCTCACCCAATACCCTGCAGGTACCATATCCGGTATATCCCATCGGCCTGGATTATGTGGCTGCTTCCGTCTCAGCCGCCCACGAGGTCAGAATTGTTGATATGAATGTCGAGACTCACGAATCTCTCGGCCGAATTATCAAGGAATTCCGGCCTGATATCATTGGGGTTTCCTGCCGTAATATTGATAATACTGAAGCGGGTAAACCGCTGTTCTGCGTTAATGAGTACCGTGATCTTATTCACTGGCTCAGGGAATGTTCCCAGGCGGTTATTGTCTGCGGGGGGAGCGGCTTTACCATTCTGCCCGGCCCTGTATTTGAAAAACTGGGAGCGGATTATGGCATAATCGGCGAGGGTGAGCGTTTTGGACTCTTCGTTGAGGCCCTGAACCGGGGCGAAAACCCAACGGACATACCCGGGGTAATTTCAGACCCGGAAACTGCCGCAAATATGACCCCGCAGCCCTGGAATGGTCTTATCCAGCGGGATTTCAAGCAAAAAAATCCCCATACCGCTTTTTACCGGGACAGGGGCGGAATGTTTAACCTGCAGACCAAACGGGGCTGTACATTTAAGTGTATCTACTGCCCATATCCTCATATTGAAGGCCATAGACATCGGTTAAGCCCCCCCGCTGCCGTGGCTGAAACGGCAATTTCACTGCAGAAGGCAGGGGCTAAATATTTATTTATTACCGATTCCGCCTTTAATTCAGACATTGAGCACAGTCTCGCGGTGGCAGAGGCCTTCCGTAAAGCGGGCCTGACAATTCCCTGGGGAGGCTTTTTCGCGCCCGTAAAACCGCCTGAAAATTATTTTAAGATCATGAAAGATGCCGGCTTAACCCACGTCGAATTCGGCACTGAATCCCTAAATGATTCCATGCTCAAATCCTACCGCAAGCCCTTTCGAAGCGCCGATGTCTTCCTGGCTCACCAGGAGGCAGTGACCGCGAATTTAAATGTTGCCCATTATCTTTTATTAGGCGGCCCGGGGGAATCATGCCAAACCATTAATAATTGTCTCGATAATATTGAGAAACTTGGCAGAACAGTCATCTTCTTCTTTCTCGGCGTCAGGGTTTATCCCCATACAAAGCTATACGATATAGCCCTGGCAGAAGGTAGAATCTCCCGCGGCATGGATCTGCTGGAACCTTTTTTTTACGAAGCTGCGTCAATCAATAACGATAAAATCAACGACCTGGTAAAACAAAGAGCGGCTGGCCGGACAAACTGGATAATCGGTTCCGGCGACCCCGCAACATTAAACGTAGTCTCCAGAATGCACGCCAAGGGCTATGTTGGCCCTTTGTGGGAGTATTTAATCAGCTGATCATATAAAATATAGTTTTGTTGAAAATTTTATATTTTCCTGGTAAGTTCGGGGCTTCTCGGCACGAATTTTTACCCCCTGATTTAGCAGATAAGGGCTCTACGCTTATCAAAATTTTATGTGGTACAGGCTCATTCAAATCAAGCAGTCCGGTACTGAGCTGACGGCGCAGGTAACTGCCGGCAGCAGTTCTCCCTGGTTTGCCGGACATTTCCCGGAAACGCCGATTCTACCGGGAGTGGCCCAGTTGGGAATGGTGGCTGATCTTATTTCAAAATTCAGTAAAGACGATTTATATATCAGCGGCTTAAGCAGGATAAAATTTAAAAAGCTCATTAAACCCGGCGAGCTCTTGTCTATTCATGTCTTTCCCGGCCGGAAGGGAAACAGCCGCTCCTTCAGGATAGAGGCGGGGGAAGAGGTATGTACAGGTATCATAATGCTTGAAAACAAGGAGAAACAAAAGCTGTGATGGAAAAGGATATTAGCGGAACAACTCTTCGAATTGCCCAGATTCTCATCGACGAGCTGAAACTTGAAGATGTAACTCCGGAGACCTTCGATCCAGACCTGGATCTGGTTGATGAAGTCGGGGTGGACAGTATGGATCTGGCAACTGTAGCCCTGGTTTTAAGGGATGAATACGGCATCCGAATCGATGAGGACGATTATCCCAAACTGACTACGGTGCGGATTATCGCGGAATACATTAACAATAAGTTAAACAGTGATGATTAAGTGATTTCCCCGGCCTTAGAACAAAAAGAGTACAAATTTTCCGAAATTACCGCCGATCCGGCCATAAGGGATAAATTCAATAAAGTCCGGGAGTATTTTTTCCTGCGTGAATCCACTTACGACATGACCAACCGCTGTAATGTCCGTTGTGAGGGGTGCTATTATTTTACCGGAGACAAACAGTTTGCCGCGGAAAATTCGGATGAAGGCGCCTGGCGCAGTCTGCTGGAGAACGAGAAGAAACGGGGCATAACCTTTGTTGTTCTTGCCGGTGCCGAACCGTCCCTTGTCCCGCAGTTATGCAGGGTTTGTTATGATACTATCCCTCTGGGCGCCATTGCTACCAATGGCTTACAACACATTCCCCGCCAGATTGATTACAGAATTCACATTTCCGTCTGGGGTAATGATCAAACCAGCTTAAAAATTCGCAAGGCCAAAGACATGCTGGCCCGGCAAACAGCCAATTACCACGATGACCCCAGGGCGATTTTCGTCTATACCTTCAACCCGGTCAACATCGATGAGGCCAGAGAGGTGACCAGCCTGCTGGCCCGAAACGGCCAGCAGATTACCTTTAATATGTTTTCAGCCCCGGTGGGCTACAACGGTTCTCTTCGCCATACCCGGGAGACCCTGGCCAGAACCCGGGAGGTTATGAGCGAGTTATTACGGCAATACCCCGAAACCGTTGTTTATTCTCCTTATAACATTGTGGCCCATACCAGCGAAAAAGGCCTGCACGATCTTTATTCATGCTCATATCCCCGGATGAACACCTCCACGAATATCGGCCTGGGCCGCTCTTTCCGACAATACCGCACGGATCTTAACTGGGATCGCCAGGCGGCCTGCTGCGTTCCCGATACGGATTGTGCCGACTGCCGCCATTACGCGGCCGGCAGCGCGGTAGTCACCGCCAGGATGTACCGGCACGCGGTAAATCCCGTCACGTTTAAGGCCTGGCTGGATTATGTGGATACATATCTGGCAGTCTGGGTAAGAGGCTACAAAAAGGGGCGAAATCTTTGCGACCACTTTATTGAGCCGCCCGCCAGAGAAACATAGAACCGTTCAGCGCCTGGTCATTAACGGGAATTTCGCCGAATAGTTCCGAATAGTTACAACAAAACAATAGATGATATGAAAACCGTAAGTTCACTGTTAGACGAGCGTTGGTACGAACGCTATAAGAAAATTTCAAAGCTCAATATCCGCAGCTCAATATATGATGTCACGGATCATTGTAATCTGCGCTGTAAAGGCTGCTTCTTCTTTTCCTCGGACGAGCATAAAGCCGCCTCAGAAGAAAAAGATGTCAGCAAATGGCATACCTTTGTTGAAAAGGAAATGGCACGCGGGGTAAATCTCGCTATCCTGATTGGCGGAGAGCCGACTCTTTGTCTGGACAGAATAGAGGCCTTTTATCAGCGTCTGCCAACCTTTTGCGCCACCAACGGCTTAATCAAGGTGCCCAGGGAACGCTTCCCGGACATGATGGTCGGCATCTCCTTATGGGGAAGCCAGGAGGACGAGATTCTTCTGCGCGGCAAAGACACCTTTAAAATATCCAGTAATAACTACGCCGGCGACCCCCATGCCTATTATCTCTACACAATAACCCCCAGGCAGCTGGGTAAGACGGAACAAATTATCAAAAATGTTGAGGGGGCAGGACTGAAGGTACACATGCAGCTCCTGTCCAATGATGAAGGGGTGGACGGCTTTTCATGGCAGCCGGAACAGCTGGTGGATATCCGGGCGGAAATGGATGATATGCTGGATAAATATCCGCGGACGGTAATTTCATCAAAATATTACCATGAGATTATCACCACCGGCAGAATGCTGGGCCGCCCCTTTGGCTGGAGTGAATGCCCGTCAGTTACCATCACCCATGATAACCGCACACCGCAACCCAAAAGACTAACCAATTTTATCCGCTGGGCCTCAGACCTTAAGACAACGCACCGCTGTTGTACCTCTGAGACCAGAGACTGCTCAACCTGTAAGGACGGCGCGGCCCATATGAGCTGGGTGATGGTCAACAAACGTGGTCATATCCGCACCGCCCGGGATCTGCAAAACTGGATAGAAGTATATGAAATGTTCGCCAAGCTCTATCAATTTATCCCCTGGTAGGGGGAGATGACTGCCAGCAGTGCGGTTATTCTCGGCTATGATGCCGTTTCTCCTCTTGGCAGCGACCTTGAGGCGCAGTGGCAAAAGGCCCTGGGCGGCGTAAGCGGTATCGGGCCTTTAACCCGTTTCCCGCTCAGTGATGATTTTCCCGTCCGTATTGCCGGGCAGGTGCCGGATATTGATGCTGAGCCCTACCCTTTTCTCTCACCCAGGCATCAGGCCGCCTGGAGTTCTCCCGTCTTTAAATATTCCATGCTGTCGGTGCAGCGCGCTCTCTCCCGCAGCGGTATTGAAATCACCCCGGATATTGCCTCCAGGGTCGCGGTTACCTACAGCTCCGCCATTGGCGGCCTGGATGCTGTACTTAAGGCAGACCGGCGGCTGATTGCGACCGGTAAACTCCCGCATCCCTACACCAATCCCAATTCATGTGTTAATATGGTAGGCGGTAAAATCGCCATCCTGACTAAAGCCAGGGGGCCGATAACATCCACAATTACCGCCTGCGCCACCGGCCTGTCTTCCATGGCAGTCGGGGCCATGTTCCTCGCTCTGGGCCGGGCGGATGTAGTTATATGCGGTGCGGTTGATTTCGCCCTGCTGGCCCCGATCGCGGCCGGATTTGCCACCATGAACGGAGCCTATCATCCTAAAGATGGCGACGAGAATGATCCGCCGGAAACCGCCAGCCGGCCGTTTTCCAGAAACAGGCGTGGTTTTGTGCTGTCAGAAGGGGCTGGGGCCGTGATTTTAGCCAGTAAAAATTTTGCCCGGGCTCACGGCCTGCGATACACCATTGAGCTTGCCGGATGGGGAATGACCTCAGATGCCCATCATTTTGTGGCCCCTTATTTCGAGACGGTAAGGCAGTGCATGGCGGATGCGGTGGCGGACGCTGGAATCAGCGTAAAAGATATTGATGCCGTTAATGCTCACGCCGCTTCCACCAAAGTCGGTGACAAGGTGGAATATGACGCCTTAATGGATCTCTTTAAGAATAAACCGCCCCCGGTATGCGCCAATAAATCATTAATCGGCCACGCCATGGGGGCCTCCAGTGTTATTGAAGCAATTTTTGCCATGCATGGTATGCGGGATGATATACTGCCGCCAACCATTAATTATAAACCTGATCCGGAGATTATCCTGGATTGTGTATCAGACGGAAAGCGCCGGCTTAATCAGGAGTTCGTGCTGAAAAATGCCTTTGGTTTCGGCGGCTGCAACTGTTGCGCCGTCTTCCGGCGGATTTAATTTTTGAGCGCAGGAGATCCCCCCGTGACAGCTTACCCGCGAACATTAACAAAATCAAAACCATGAGAGCACCAAAAAACAGACGGGTATTTGTGACCGGATACGGAGCCGCCACCCCGCTGGGCAATTCCTTTGCCAAGACCTGGCAGGGAGCCGTGGCAGGGCGGGCAGGATTCCGGCGAATAACAAAATGCCGGGTTACAACGAGAAGTAATATTGTTGGCGAAATCCCGGACTGGAATCCCCTGGATTTTGATTTTGTGAATCGCAGGGAAGAGGCCGTCTGGAATGCCGATTATGTCTTCCTGACCATGCAGGTCTGCCGGGAGGCGCTCACCAATGCCGGACTGGAGATTAACAGCGAGACCGGGCCCCGGACGGCGTGTCTCATCGGCTCCGCCTTAAACGGCTCCGACTCTTTCCGGATCGCCATGGATAATTATGTTAATAAAGGCCCGCTGAAGGTCAGCCCCTATCTCCTGCCGAATTTATGCGCCAATCTGCCCGCCGGCAAGGCGGGAATGCTGCTGGGATTCACCGGGCCTGTTTTTTCTCCCCAGGGGGCCTGCGCCTCCGGCAACCACGCCATAGCACTGGGGGCACGGATGATTCGAGACGGTGATTGTGATTTTGTCCTGGCCGGCGGAGCAGAGACCTGTCTGGTACCGGAAATTATTCAGGGATTTGCCAATATGCAGGCCACCTTCAAGGTTAAGCCGGATGACCGGGCTCAGGATGATCCGGCACAGGCCTCACGTCCATTCAGCATTGACCGCAGGGGATTTGTCCTCTCAGAAGGCGCCGGGGTTGTGGTTCTGGCGGCGGAAGAAATGGTGCGTTCTTTAAAACTCACGGCCAAAGCCGAGGTTATGGGAATTGGCTGGACATCTGACGCCCGGCATTTCACCAGACCCAATTCCGAGACGGTAACAAGGGCCATAAAGCAGGCAATTTATGACGCGGAAATTGAGCCGGACAATATTGGTTCCATCAACGCCCACGGCACATCCACTCTCATGGGGGACAGCACAGAAATTGAATGTCTGCGGACAGTATTCGGGCCTAAACTTGCCGATATCCCCATAACCGCCAACAAATCGCAGATAGGTCATACCCTGGGAGCATCAGCCGCCATAGAGGCAGCCATGAGTATCGAGGCCATGGGGAAAGGGCTTGTTCTGCCCACCATAAATCATATCGCCGACCCGGCGTTTTCAGATATAGATATAGTTCCAAATGAGACCAGAAAGCATAATTATGAATTCTTTCTATCCAATTCATTCGGCTTCGGCGGCACAAACTGCTGCCTTGTGTTCCGGGGAATTTAATATGACATCATTGGGAGCGGACAGTTGAGACCAAAACCCTTTAGACCCGAGTTTTTAGCGCCTGACAAGCCCTATGTCCGGGACAAGACCCACGGCCGGATCTGGCATCAATGCGAGCTGCGCACCCTGTATGTGGACACCGATCGTTCCCAGGTGGTTTACCATGCCAATTACCTGAAATATTTCGAATTCGGCCGGGCCTCTTTGATGCGCGATGCCGATTATCCCTACAAAAAAATTGAAGACAGCGGCTACATCTATCCGGTAATAAAAGTTGAGGTCAATTATTATACCCCTCTTTTCTATGATGATTTAATGCTCATCCATACCACTCCCGCCACCCTGAAAAGGGTAACACTGCAGTTCGACTATATAATCACCAGTCAGCAGAACGGCGAGATCGTTTGTACCGGTTTTACCCGGCATTGCGCCGTGAACAGTTCCGGTATTCCAGTTGAAATTGATGATAAAACACGTGACTTATGGCAGCAGTTTCCCAAATAACCGCCAATCTGCGCCATGAGATCAATATTGTCGTGCACCCCTGGTACAGGGATCATTGTTTCGCCGGCAAGATAATCCTGCCGGGGGTGGAGAGCCTGATTATTCTGGCTCATGAAGTCAGGAAAATCAGGCCGGAATGTAATATCCGCCAGATGTTTGATGTCCGTTTTGACAAAATCCTTGAGCTTAATCCAGATGAGTCAAAACAGGCGGTCATTATTGAGATTAATGAAGATAATAATGAGTCAATCACTGCTAAATTATTGACTAAAAGCCGGCGAAAAACCATCTCCAGACTCAAAGAACATGGCCGGGTAAGCTTCAGGGCAGGCGAAGCGGATTCGTATCCCTCCAGGGCGGCTGACCTGTCTCCACAAGAGCCCGTATTGACAATTCCCGCCCAGACAATTTATCAGGAACTTGTGCCTTTTGGCCCGGCCTATCAAAATATTATTGCGGATCTGCGCCTGACAAAACGGGGCGCCTGGGCCGGATTGAGAGCGCCGGATCTAACAACTTCGGAGATTACAGCACTTACGGGCTCGCCATTCCCCCTTGATGCCGCCTTTCATGCCGCCTGTGTCTGGGGGCAGCGCTTCGGCGGCTTTATCCCCTTCCCCGTCGGCTTCTCCAGCCGGACAATAATCAACAATACCAAACCGGGTGAGACTTACAGGGCCAGGGTAATCCCCATCGCGCTGAAAACGGAGGAAATAATTTTTGATCTATGGATTTTTGATCAACAGGGAAAGTTGTTTGAGAGCGTCAGCGCCACAAGAATGAGAGATATAAGCGGCGGCAGAATGAAACCGCCGAGCTGGATTATTGCTGACCAGTTTGTCTAAAACAGCCCGCGGAGTGCTGCCGTTTCAGGGGCGCTTACTTTATAGCAGATCCGTGGTCGAGGTGTCAGGACTCCAGCGCCCCAGAAGCCGTTCCATGGCCACCCTCGTTAACCAGCGGCAAAAGATCAGCGTATAAGTTCCTCCGGAAATATACATGCCCAACATGAAAACAAGATGAGATAATCCGTAAGTCAAGGGGCCGCCAATCACTACAATCATTGGCCTGCCAAAGTGAATTGCCAAAGCGCCCAGCGCCGCCACCGCGGGCCAGCCGATGAGAAAACTTAAACAGATAAGACCGACACCGGCAATTACCATGAAGGACGGCTTTTCTTTGAAGGCGCTTAAATCGGCCTCTTCAGCAATGGCCTGGCGGACAAAAGTCAGCCTGGAAATTCTGACAATGAGCTTTTGAGCCAGGGGATAGATATTTTTTTTCATAATTTTCATAACTATCGCTCATTTTAACCACATTATGATAGATTGTCACCGTGAACTCTTCAGACAGCTGGTCATTTTTTGATAAAATCTACTGCATTTCGATAGATGAGCGCCCGGATCGACGGCATAAAGCGAGACAACAGTTCGCGGCGGTCGGTTTATCGGAGCTGGTCGAATTTATCATTGTTGAAAAGCACCCCGTTTCCCCCGAAGAGGGGTGCTATCAGTCGCATATTGCCTGCCTGAAAAAGGCACTTGCGAGCGAGGCCCGCCATATTCTGATTTTTGAAGATGATATTATATTTAAGCACTTTATGCCGACAAAAATTAAAGAGGCGGCGGACTTTCTGACTAAAAATCCCCAATGGGATATTATGTTCCTGGGCAGCATTGTCCGTGGCAGCAGAGGAACAGCCAGCAAAACGGTACGGCGAATTAAATATCGCTGTTTATCGCATGCCTACGCCATAAACCGGCCTTTCGCGGCAGCGCTTGTTTCCAGGCCATGGCAGGGCGTACCCTATGACACTTTTCTGGCACGGATGAATAGAAAATTTTACGCCCTCTATCCCGCCTGCGCCTTTCAAAGTAACGCTGCCACAGATAATAAGTTTTTTATTGATAAACTGCGGAGAATACTTGGCGGCCTGGCCTTCATCCAAAAGGCAAACGAGATATTCCACCGTCACAAATTACTAATAGTTATCAGTCATACAGCTGTGTTAGCAGCTCTATTTCTTTTCATTTTTCGTTAAGTACCCAAACCGGCAGAATTAAATGATCAACTATCGCCTTTTAAGCAAAATTTTCTTACTATTCGCTATCCTGACCATAATTGGTTTTATGCGCCTGAAGATCGACACAGACGTAATACACTCTCTGCCGACTAACAATAAGGCCATTGCCGACGCCCTTGATATCTTCGAGAATCATCCAATTCATGACGAGATTGCCATAGACATCACCCTGAATCATGATGATTCAGGCACCCTGGTTAAATGTGCTGACATAGTAGAAAAAAAGCTGGTTAACAGCGGCCTGTTCGCTGAAGTGGGCATGGCAGAAATCAGTAGTTTAATCCCCCAACTGGCCTTTGATGTTGTCCGTAATCTACCACTCTTGTTTTCGGCCGCCGAGCTGAACAAATCAGTGGCACCCCGTTTATCAGCAACTGCAATCACCGGCAAAGTCAATAAAATTTTTGCCGCTCTCAGCGGTATGGCCGGTATTGGCCAGGCAGAATTTATCGCGACCGATCCTCTGGACTTAAAAAATCTGATAATGGCTAAAATGGCCATGCTGGCCCCATCGAAAAACTCGCGGATATATCAGGGTAAAATCCTTTCCGCTGACGGCCGTCATTTACTGGTTACCGCCCGCCCCCTGCTGTCCGGCTCCAATACCGCTTCTGCCCGTAAAATCGTTAAATTAATCACTGATATTTCAGCTCAGTTAAATGCCCGCTTCGCGAAAAACGGCTATACGGTGACCCTTACCCCGGCGGGAGCTTACCGGGCCGCCTTAGACAATGAGCTGATCATCAGAAAGGACGTTAACCGGGCCATCCTCTTAGCAACGGCGGGTATAATCCTGCTCTTAATTCTGTCGTTTCCCCGGCCCTTAATCGGCCTCATGGCCCTTGTGCCGGCACTGGCCGGAACGGCCGCCGCCCTGTTTGTTTATTCCCTGCTCCACCCCTCCATCTCGATAATGGTTCTGGGCTTTGGCGGGGCCATTATTTCCATCACCGTTGACCATGGTATTGCCTATCTGCTCTTTCTTGACTGCCCCTATGAGACCAGGGGCAAGGATGCCTCAAGAGAAGTATGGGCGGTTGGTATTATGGCCGTTTTAACCACTATCGGCGCCTTCAGCATCCTCTGCTTCAGCGGTTTCCCTATTTTTGTCCAGTTAGGCCAGTTCGCGGCCCTCGGGGTCTTATTCTCCTTTTTGTTTGTCCATTTGATCTTCCCTAAAATATTTCCAGTGATGCCGCCAGCAGCCAGCCGGGTTCTGCCTTTACAGAGAGTAGTGGATAAATTTTTTAATACCGGCAGAACAGGAGCTATCCTGGCCCTTATATTCGCGGCAGTAATGCTGTTTTACGCCAAACCCGAATTTAATACGGATTTAAGTGCCATGAATACCGTAAGCAGAAAAACCATAGCCGCCGACCATTTGTTCGCCAAGGTCTGGGGCAATATTTCCAGCAAAGATTATTTAATGATCTCGGCGCCCTCCATCAGCGACATCAGGCAAATTGACGATGCGCTGCTGAATAAAATTACGCAGGACCGCAAATCCGGTCTGTTAGCCGCGGCCTTTGTCCCGTCCATGATCTTTCCGGGGGCAAAAAGGCAGAGTGAGAATTTTGCCGCCTGGCGGGCATTCTGGACCCCTGAGCGGGTGCGTGAAGTAAAAAATTCCTTGCTTAAGGCCTCCGAAGGCCTGGGATTCACGCCAAAGGCCTTTGAACCGTTTTTTAATCTGCTCAGCCTGACAAAACAACCGCCCGGCATTGCCTTTCCACCCCGTTTTTACTCACTCATGGGGATTTCCAAAGCCGCGGCAAAACCGGGACTGATTCAATTTATCACCATTACCCCTGGTAAATCATATAACATGCGGGAATTTTTAAAAAATTACCGCGCTTATGGCAAAATATTTGAGCCCAAATTCTTTGCCGGAGAATTAGGCGATCTGCTTTTTTCAACATTTACCCGCCTGTTTATCATGATAGCAGTGGGCGTGACCCTGCTGCTGTTCCTGGTTTTCTTAAGCTGGCGCCTGACATTAATCACTCTCCTGCCGGTAATTTTTGCCTATATATGTACCCTGGGAACCTTACGCATAATAGGCCATCCCATTGATATTCCAGGTCTGATGCTGTCAATTATAATTTTAGGAATGGGTATTGATTATTCCATCTTTTTTGTCAGGGCCTACCAGCGCTACAGGTCAGTAGACAATCCATCCTACGGCCTTGTACGCATGGCTGTATTTATGTCGGCCGCCTCAACTCTTATTGGATTCGGGGCCTTGATTCCGGCCAGGCATTCCCTTTTACACAGCGCGGGGTTAATCTCCACCCTTGGAATCGGCTATTCACTCATTGGTGCTTTTGTCCTTCTGCCGCCCCTGCTGAAGGCTCAGTTTTCACAAAAGAACACTACCTTACTGAATAACAGCAATGCACCCGGCACAGAGACGATTCGCCGCCGGATCATCAAAAGATATAAACTGCTTGAGGCCTATCCCCGTGTATTTGCCCGTTTTAAAACAAAAATTGACCCGATGTTTTCTGACTTACCGGCGATGTTTAAAAATTGCCCGCCGCTTAAGACAATTGTTGATATCGGCTGCGGATATGGGGTACCAGCCGCCTGGTGCCTTGAGTATTTCCCGGAGGCAAAGATCTTTGGTCTTGATCCTGATCCGGAGAGGGTAAGAATAACCTCACTCGTCACCGCGGACCGGGGAACAATTATCCAGGGATGGGCACCTGAAATGCCCCGGGTCACCACCCCGGTTGACTGTATATTAATGCTTGATATGCTGCATTATTTAGATGATGAAGTCCTTGCCGCCATTTTCAGGAAAAGCGGTCAACTCCTCCGGCCGGGCGGCATATTGATAATCAGATACGCTGTTATTCCCAGCGGCAAACCTTCCTGGTTCTGGCATGTGGAGGATTTAAGGGTTAAATTCTCCAGGATGACCCCTCATTACAGAACCATAAAAGAGGTAAATGATTTATTGCTGACGGCAGGCTTTGCGGTTAAAATCCATGAGGTATCCGCCGCCAATGACGAACTGGTGTGGCTTAAGGCCTTCGCCGCCCCTACTCCCGCTGATAATCACACGATGAACAGTTAACTGCGAAGTGAGCATCAAACCCCGCATACCGACATGGTCACCGGCTGAAATAACCGGCTTGATCTCAATTATCTTTGCCACCCTGATTTTTACCACCGCTCCCGGTTTGTCTATATTATCTCTGTCTTGTTTCCTCTTTTTATGTTTTATTGCCCCATTTCTGCCCCGGTTCGGTTTTTTTCTGCCGATTATCCACCGCGGCAGAGACGGGGTGACGGCAGTGGCCCTTACCTTTGATGACGGCCCCTCTCCTTCATCAACGCCGGATATTCTGCGTATTCTTGCCAGACATAAACTTAAAGCGACTTTTTTTGTAATCGGCAGACAGGCGGCAGCCTATCCTGAGTTAATTCACGACATTATCGCCCAGGGGCACAGCATTGCCAATCATTCGTATAAACATGACAGCCTTCTCATGCTCAAGAGTTATAATAAATTGCAAAAAGATATTATGACTACGCAGGAGATTCTCGAAAATATCGGGGTTAAGGCCCTGCTTTTTCGGCCGCCGGCCGGGATTACAAACCCCAGACTGAAAGGGGTTTTAAGCGAGAATGGCTTAACAACCGTGAATTTCAGCTGCCGGATTTTTGATCGGGGCAATAAAAAGATCAGGAGACTGGCAGAAAGAGTCATGAACCGCCTGCGGCCCGGAGATATTATCATGCTCCATGATACCTGCCCCCGGCAGGAGAGTTTAAAACAATATTGGTTGACTGAACTTGATCAATTATTTAGAAATATGCGGAGCAAGCATACAATTCTGCCTCTGGAAGAGGTAATTCAACAACCCGTTAACCCCTCAAAACAGCCACCTGACAGTGGCAAATAACAAACGGAGATTGAATGGCGAAGAAGAAAGAAGCACAAGAAGAGTCACTGGAAAAGCAGCTGTGGAAATCGGCGGATAAACTTAGAAAAAATATAGATGCTGCCGAATACAAGCATGTTGTTTTAGGACTGATTTTTCTTAAATATATCTCCGATGCCTTTGAAGAGTTATACGCCAGATTAAAAGCAGGTGAAGGTGAATATGCGGGGGCTGATCCCGAAGACAAGGACGAATACAAAGCCGAAAATGTCTTTTTTGTGCCAGCGGATGCCCGCTGGACGCATCTGCAATCCCATGCCAGGGAAGAAGATGATTTTGATTTTGCCGAACGCTTTAATAGCCTGAAAGCCGAGTTTGAGGGGCAACTTGAAAAAGAAGCTGAACTCAATCAGATTGCCATTGGGCAAATGCAGATATTGCTGGAAGATCGAGGGACGAAGCGATTGGGGATTGGGGATGAGTGAGGAGCTAACAAATATTGATAGTCAACAGATACAAAGGCACATTTTCACCTTGCGCGGTGTGCAAGTGATGATTGACCGTAACTTGGCAGAGTTATATCAGGTTGAAACTCGCGCATTGAAGCAGGCCGTTAGACGGAACCAAAACCGCTTTCCTGATGATTTTATGTTTGTTTTAACAGATTCCGAGGTGGATTTCCTGGTATCACAATCTGTGATACCTTCCAAAAAGCAACTGAGAGGCGCGAAACCCTTTGCCTTTTCAAAGTTTGATAAAGGGGCGGTGGAGCTTTTGGGGAGGATTGGAAAATGAGTGAGGAGTTAATGGAAAATGGAGAATTGAGAGTTGAGAATGTGGAGAGTGCGTGGCGGGAATCTAAACTTGACGACTTTGCAAAAATAAACCCAACAGAGAGATTGCCCAAAGGGACATTAGCTAAAAAAATCCCAATGGAGGCATTGCAACCTTTTACAAAGAAAATCCCATTGCACTTATATGAAGAATATAAGGGAGGTGTAAAGTTTAGAAACGGTGATACTGTAATGGCTCGCATTACTCCAAGTCTTGAGAATGGAAAAACATCTTATGTTGATATTTTTGGCGATGATGAGGTTGGTTTTGGTTCAACTGAATTTATCGTTCTAAGGGAAAGAGAAGGTGTTTCCAATAGTCATTTTCTTTATTATTTAGCGATCTCGCCTGAAGTTAGAAATATAGCCATATTATCCATGACAGGTAGTTCAGGGCGACAGTGTGTTCAAACTGATGAGGTAAAAAAACATCAGTTAATTGTCCCACCCCTCCCCGAACAAAAAGCCATTGCCGAAATATTAAGCGCGCTGGATGACAAAATAGACCTGCTCCACCGCCAAAACAAAACCCTTGAACAGATGGCAGAAACGCTTTTTCGCCAGTGGTTTGTGGTTGAGGCTGGGGAGGATTGGGAATATGAGGAAATCATAAATTATGTTTCAGTTGTAGATAATCGTGGTAAAACACCGCCAAATACAAACAATAAAACTCCTTTCCCGCTGATAGAAGTAAATGCTCTTAGTAAAGAAAATAGGCTTGTTGATTACTCAGTCATTAGAAAATATGTTGATGAAGATACTTTCAACAACTGGTTTAGAAATGAACCAAAAAAATATGATACTTTACTGTCTACAGTAGGAAGTATTGGTGCTATTTCGATGTATCTTTTAGAAGAAGGAAATGTTGCACAAAATGTAATTGGCTTGTCCGCAAAAAACATTTCACCTTTCTACTTATTTCAGGCTTTAAAATATAAATCTGGTGAAGTTCGGGTACAATATGGCAAGGAGGCGGCTCAATGAACCCACAAAACCAAATAAAAATCTACCAAACGGCTGACGGGCAGACTCAAATCAATATCCGTTTTGAACAGGATACCGTGTGGCTAAATCGGCAGCAACTTGCCCAGCTTTTTGATCGGGATATTAAAACCATTGGCAAGCACATCAACAATGTGTTCAAAGAAGGCGAGCTACAAAAAGATTCAGTTGTCGCAAAATATGCGACAACTGCTCAAGATGGTAAAACCTATCAAGTGGATCATTACAACCTTGATGTGGTGATTTCTGTGGGCTATCGGGAGCAAACTGTATTTGGTGAACCTGCTTACCCCTCCATTGAAAGCAAGGCGGCACATTTGCTTTATTTCGTTGTCAAAAATCATCCTTTTTCAGATGGTAATAAACGAAGTGGTGCGTTTTTGTTTGTAGATTTTCTCAATCGTAATGGTCGTTTGCTTAATCGCAGAGGAGAGGTGATTATCAATGATACAGGATTGGCAGCACTGACTTTATTAGTGGCAGAATCTGACCCGAAACAAAAAGACACTTTGATTCGGTTAATTATGCATATGCTGACCGAGGATGTGTCTCTATGACCAAAATCACCGAAAACGCCATTGAAAACCTCTGCATCGAACTACTGGAAAAACAGGGTTACGAATATATCTATGCCCCGGATATTGCGCCTGGTTCTGATAACCCGCTGCGCAGTAGTTTTGAAGAGGTTTTATTATCCAATCGCTTAACGGATGCCGTCACCAGAATAAATCCTTCCATTCCCCGTGATGCCCAAGTCGAGGCAATCAAAGAAGTCAGCCGCATTCATTCCCCTGAATTACTCACCAATAACGAGAGCTTTCATCGAATGTTCACCGAAGGGGTAAAGGTCAGTTATCAAAAAGACGGCAGCCAACGGGGGGATCTGGTTTGGTTGGTGGATTTTGCCAACCCTGAAAATAATGATTTTGTGGTGGCAAACCAGTTGACCGTGATTGAAAACGGGGTGAATAAACGTCCCGATGTGGTGTTGTTTGTTAATGGTTTACCCCTGGTGGTGATTGAGCTTAAAAATGCCGCCGATGAAAACGCCTCGGTTAAATCGGCTTATAAACAACTGCAAACCTATAAAGCGACCATTCCCAGCCTCTTTACCTATAACGGTTTGATGATTATTTCGGATGGCCTGGAAGCCAAAGCGGGTTCACTCTCAGCAGGTTTGAGCCGTTTTATGGCGTGGAAAACCGCCGATGGCAAGGAAGAAGCATCGCATCTGGTCAGCCAGTTGGAAACCTTGATTAAGGGGATGCTGGCTAAAGAAACCCTGCTGGATTTGATCCGCCATTTTATTGTGTTTGAAAAGTCCAAAACCGAAGACCCCAAAACGGGTGTAGTGACGATTGAAACGGTTAAAAAACTGGCAACGGAAACGGTATTAAAACAAGCTGAACTGATTGCAAATGAGATCACAGTTGAAGCATAGAAGGGCTAACAAAAGCATCCAGCGGACAGTTAAAAGCGGCGTTTCGCTACACTGCTCTGCTTTTAACTGCCGCTGATGTTAAGCGTAATAAACATGATTCCATTTACAAAAAATGACAGTTGAAAGAAAGACAAAAAGGGTACTGGTTTTGTATTATTCTCAAAGCGGCCAGCTCAAAAGGATTATGGACAAATTCATTGCTCCGCTGAGAGAATGCGACGGAATAGAATGTGACTGCCAGGCGATAAAGCCGGTAACTTCTTATCCATATCCCTGGTCTTTCTACTCATTTTTTAATATTTTCCCGGAAGCGGTTTATTTAGATGGCTGTGAGGTGGAAGCGCTCAAAATTAAAGGTGAATATGATTTAATTATCCTGGGATATACGGTGTGGTTTCTCTCGCCGTCCATCCCCGTAACCGGCTTTTTGAAAAGCGCCGAGGCAAAACGGCTGTTTGCCGGCAAACCGGTGGTAACAGTAATTGCCTGTCGTGATATGTGGTTAACAGCTCAGGAGAAGATGAAAACCCTTTTGAAAAACACCGGCGCTCGTCTGCTGGACAACGTGGTGCTGACGGATCAGGGCAAATCTCTCTACACCTTTATCACCACGCCCCGCTGGATGCTCACCGGGAAAAAAGACGCCTTCTGGTTTTTCCCAAAAGCGGGAGTGGCAGATGAGGTTATTGAAGATGTCTCCCGTTTTGGTAAACGGTTATGCGCAGGCCTGCGTAATGACGACGAGCAGAAAAATGGCCCCATGCTCCGCAATATGGGAGCGGTAAATGTTAATGGTAAATTAATCGCCACGGAGCATATCGCCCACCGTAGTTTTCTGATCTGGAGCCGGCTGATAAAAAAAGCGGGCCCCCTGAATTCCCGGCGGCGCAATATGATAATTACAATTTATGCTCTATTCCTGCTGACCCTGGTGCTGACTGTCGTGCCATTAAATATGATAATTCGTAAAATTATTTATCCGCTCAGGAAACAGGCAATTGACGAAACGATCACTTATTATGAACAACCCTCAGGGAAATAACGGCCGCCAGGCCCGCTTCTTCAGGCATAACTGAAACTACAATGACACAACAGGTTTACATTACAAATATTGCCGCCTTTTTACCCAATGAGCCAGTATCGAACGAGGCCATGGAATCAATCCTGGGACAGATTGACAATAAACCATCCAGGGTACGTAAACTTATTCTGCGCAGCAATAAGATTAATTCCAGATACTACGCCATTGATCCGCGCACAAAGCAGACAACTCATAATAACGCCCAGCTCGCAGCCGGGGCGGTACGAAAATTCAGCCGCCAGGGCCGTGATATTAACACCATTGAACTCCTGGCCTGCGGCACCACCCTGCCCGATCAGTTAATCCCCAACCATGCCCTTATGGTACATGGTGAACTTGGCATCCCCCCCTGCGAGGCCGTTGCCACGGCCGGTGTCTGTCTCTCCGGAACCATGTCGCTGAAATACGGTTATATGGCAATCCGCTCGGGCCTGAACCATAATGCCGTGGCCACCGGTTCAGAGAATGCTTCCTCCGTGATGCGCGGCCGCAATTTTCATGATGAGATCAGGTTCAACACCGAAAAACTGAAAAATCACCAGGAGCTGGCCTTTGAAAAAGATTTTCTCCGCTGGATGTTAAGTGACGGCGCGGGAGCGGTATGGATGAGCGACACCCCCAATACAAATAAAAATTCCTTACGAATTGACTGGATATATCAGAAATCGTACGCCGCGGAGCTTGAAACCTGCATGTACGCCGGAGCAGAAAAACTGGCCGGCGGCTCATTGCGGGGATGGCGTGAATATTTACCCCATGACTGGCTGCGGCATTCTATTTTTTCGGTCAGACAGGATGTTAAACTGCTCAATGAAAAAATCATTGAATACACGGTAATCAGGCCGCTCCGGGAGCTTATGGGGCAAGGTAAAATTAATCCACGGAAAGTGGACTGGTTTCTGCCGCATTACTCTTCCGGTTATTTCCGCGACCGGGTGTATGTGGGGATGCAGGCGGCAGACTGTGATATTGCGCAGGAAAAATGGTTTACCAATCTGACGTCCAGGGGCAATACAGGTTCGGCCTCTATCTATATTATTCTGGAAGAACTTTTCAACTCAAACCGGCTTAAAAAAGGGGAGACCTTACTCCTCTATATCCCGGAGAGCGGCCGGTTTTCAACGGCATTTATACAACTGACGGTGGTGTAGATGAAGGAAAGCAACGTCCCGCAACAAAATATCTCCACCTACGCCAACAATAAAAAAGCAATTTATGCCACCGATGAAAACGGTAAATACCGCTTAGTTGCCTCTTCCGGCTGGGAGGTGGAAGAAGCCGCCACGCGGCAGGCCCTTAAAGAATTAGAACGGCTGACGGATAATGCCCGCCACCGGGCTCTGGCCGGCGAGGTTTCACCATTATATTTCCACATGTATAACCGCCGGATGGATCTACAGGTTCTCGCTGAAGCCACAGGCATGAGTAAATGGCGGATTAAACGCCATTTTAAGCCGCTGATATTTAAAAAAATATCCCATAAGATACGGAAACGCTATGCCGAAACCCTGGGGATCAGCGTTGATGATCTTGGCAGACTTCCCGGCAGCGATATCACCCTGGATACGACGAAGGAACACCGTGAATAACAGAACAAAACCCTTCGAACACGGCCATTTCGCCCATTGTGAATCCGGGGTCATGGCACTTATGATGCGGCATTACGGCCTGCCACTCTCCGAAGCCATGGCCTTTGGACTTTCCGGAGCCCTGATGTTTGCCTATCTGCCCTTTATAAAGCTGGGCGGCATGCCGGTTATCGCTTACCGCGCTCTGCCTAAGGCAATTATCAAAGGTCTGCAGAAAAATCTTGGCATTAAAATGAAGATGCAGACCTTTTCGCGCCCCCGGCAAGGTGCCGAGGCCCTGGACAGACTCCTGACCCGGGGGGAGATTGTCGGGGCACAGACCTCGGTTTTCTGGCTGCCTTATTTCCCGCCAGAGATGCGTTTCCACTTTAACGCCCATAACCTCATTGTCTATGGCCGGGAGAATGACGAATATTTGATTAGTGACCCGGTCTTTGAAAGGCCTGTGCGCTGCGCGGTAAGCGCCTTGCAGAAGGCCCGCTTCGTTAAAGGAGTGATGGCCCCCAGGGGCTTGCTTTATTACCCACTCAAAGTTCCCGAAACGATTGATTACGCCCGGATAATTCCCCGGGTTATCAGGAAAACGGCTAAAAAGATGCTGAAAACCCCGGTACCCATTGCCGGTATCCGGGGCATTCAGACACTCTCCAGAAAGATTGGTAAATTGGCTGAAGAAGACCGGCGCTATGCCAAACTCTTTCTGGGCCATATCGTCCGCATGCAGGAAGAAATAGGCACCGGCGGAGCCGGTTTTCGTTTTATCTACGCCTCATTTCTCCAGGAGGCGGGCCTTTTGCTGAATAATAAAACACTGCAGGAGACATCAATGATGATGACGGCCGTAGGCGATCAATGGCGTGAATTCGCCTCCCTGTCAGTTAGGGCTATCCGCCTGAAAAAGGGGCAGCCGATTGACTTTTCCGCCTTGCAGAAAAAACTCGCGGATGTGGCCCATGCCGAAGCGGCGGTTTACAGAAAGCTCTCAGTCCTCAAGTCTCAGCCGCTATGATCACCGTAAAAAATCTGGTTAAATATTACGATGACATCCCGGCCTTAAAGCATATAAACTTAAACATTACCGGGGGTATCACTGGCCTGTTAGGCCCCAACGGGGCCGGTAAAACGACCCTGATGTCGATTCTAAACGGTTTAACCGGTTTTCAGGCCGGCAGCGTGGAGATATTCGGCCTGCCGCTGCATCAAAACCTCAAAAAAATTCGGCGGCGCTGCTCCTTTGTTCCCCAGTCTCTGGCCCTCTATGATAGTCTAAGCGTGATTGAAAATCTGCGTTTCTTCGCCGGAATTCAACAAATTAAAGGCCGCGCTCTTCATGAAAATATTGCTTACGCGGTCTCGGTCAATCAACTGCAAACCCAGCTCAGTCAAAAAGTCAGTACCCTCTCCGGTGGTCAGAAAAGAAGGCTGAATATCGCCATCGGTCTTCTGAATAATCCCGACATCCTTTATCTTGATGAACCGACGGTGGGGATTGACCCTGAATCACGTCACGATATTCTCAAAATGCTCCGTACCTTTAAAGCGCGCCGGAAGACCGTCGTCTATACATCTCATTACATGGCGGAGATTGAAGAGATCTGCGATAAAGTGGCCATTATGGATCAGGGCAGAATCATCAAGCAGGGCAGACTTGAAACTATAATGGCTGAGAACAGTAATGATTCCGTTAGAATAGAACTTACCTCCCGCGAAGAAAAACTCCATGAATTTGCCGAAGATCACCCGGACACCCAGTTTATAAATCCTGCCGCAATAATAATAAAGTCCAGGAAAGCCTCCAGGGTTGGCGAAATTCTAAGCACCCTGGAGGCAGAGGGCATGGGGGTTAAACAAATCAACTACGAGAACGGAAACCTGGAATCTCTCTTTATCCGTTTAACCTCACATGCCGGTGAGGTTCAGGATGTTTAAGGCGATGTTAGGCAAGGAGTTCAGGCTGGTCTTACGGGATAAACACGCTTTAGCCGCCCTCTTTATTCTGCCGGCGGTTTTCATCCTGATAATGTCCCTCGCTCTCAAGAATACCTTCGGCGGCACACGCCCCATGTTACATTACAGGGTAGTGGATAACGACAAGAGTACCTGGAGTGCCAGGGTAGTTTCTTTATTAGCCGCTAACCGCACCCTTGATAACAGCCGGCAAACGACAACGGCGCCGGGCAGCCGGTTTGTGCTGACCATACCCACGGGTTTTGCCGCTGAAATGGATAGAGCCCGGTTTGACACCCCTGTTGTCCGACTGACCGTGGCCCCTGATGTAAAGCAGGAGATGCTGACCGCCTTCAAGACTGAACTGACAATGATTATCCTGCGCCTGCAGATTGACAGGATTAAAGATAAGCTGGCCGATATAATGCCGAATGCGGCCCGCCGGTTTGCCGATATAAATCTCAGCCCGGATAATCTCATCCGGGTAAGATTTAACACCATGGCGGCACACAAGAGACCCACCTCCACCCAGCAGAGTGTTCCGTCCTGGATTATTTTCGGGATGTTTTTTGTGGTTATTCCCATGTCAACAATCTTCATCAATGAACGGCAGCAGAATACCCTGACGCGGCTCAGAACCATGAATATATCCATCCCGGCGCTTTTTGCCGGTAAAATTGCCCCCTATATCCTCATCAACCAGCTGCAGGTCTGGCTGATGATCGGGGTGGGGATTTTCATCGTACCCCTCTTTGGCGGCGCGGCCCTGACCCTGGGGACTTCAATAAGCGGCCTGTTCATGGTTTCTATAGGTGTTAGTATAGCTGCCATCGGCACCGCGGTATTAATCGCCGTAATTGCCGGCACGGTTGAGCAGGCCACAACCATCGGCGGTATAATCAATATCTTAATGGCAGCCATGGGCGGCGTAATGGTACCCAGGTTTATCATGCCCCCGGTTATGCGGGAAATCGCCGCCTTTTCACCAATGTCGTGGGGCCTGGACGGTTTTCTTGATATATTTCTGCGCGGCCTGGGGGCCAAAGCCGTTCTCCCGGACTCCCTGGCCCTGGCAGGTTTCGGACTCTGTTTATTAATTATCGCCGGGATGATCTTCAAGGCGGAGAGGAAAATATTATGAAGGGTTCTTTAGACGAAGATCTGAAGCGGCGTCTTAAAGAGATGATTATTACAGAGTGTGAAAAAGAGGATATTGCCGCCGCTGATATACCTGACGATGTTATCTTGTTTTCAGATAACTGCGGCCTGGCCCTTGATTCCCTTGACGCGCTCCAGATCGCCGTGGGCCTGCAGAACCAGTTTGGAGTCCGGATTCCAGACAGCAAATCATTTCGGCGGCATGTGACCACAATCAATGCCCTGGCCGACTTTATTCAACCGGAGCAGCAGGATGATATTAACTGACCACGGGCTGAAATCGGCAGGCAACTCACAACCCCGGCCAGGTAAGCGTTTACAGGGGATAAGTATAATCGGCGGCGAACTGCTCTCCGCCCTCGGCGAAGCACCCCGAAGAATTAAGACCTTAGGTACCGGCAAAGCAGACCACGGAGCCCTTGATACCATAATCAACGGCGACAAAATCTCATATCCGTACTATCGTCTCGACACAAAACCGCGCCCTATAAAGGCTTCCATAATAGATGCTTATCT
This sequence comes from Desulfobacterota bacterium M19, assembly GCA_048820955.1. Taxonomy (GTDB): domain Bacteria; phylum Desulfobacterota; class Desulfobulbia; order Desulfobulbales; family VMSU01; genus JAADIV01. The sequence goes on from JBMERE010000003.1 coordinate 185,915, forward strand.
TGACGAGGTACTGGAGGCCCTGTGGCGTAAACTTGCCTTAAAACCAACTGATCTGCATAATTGCGGTATATTTCTTGGTTCATCCTCTATTGATTATGCCCAGGCCGCCGGCCTGGAGGCCATGGACAGTGACTCCATAGAACACATAAAACGGCAGCGGGTCGGCGGCGGCTGTTACGCGGACCGCCTGATGCGGCGCCTGTCCTGGAGAGGCCCCTCTTTAACCTACAACACGGCCTGCACCTCCAGTGCCAACGCCCTGATGGACGCGGCTGCCATGCTTGAAGGCGGTATTATTGACCACGCCCTGGTTTTCGGCCTGGAAATCTCCTCGGCAATGACTCTGCAGGGCTTTGTAGTACTCCAGCTCCTCAGCCGTGAACAGGTGCGTCCCTTTGATATAAACCGCAGCGGCATGATACTGGGAGAGGCAGTAAGTGTTGTCCTGCTCAGCCGCGCTGACATCAGAACCCCGGCCTGGCATTATTTAGGCGGCAGCAGTAACTGTGAAACCTTTACCGTCACCGGCCCCAATCCAGATGGATCGGGGATTGCCGGGGTCATGCGGGACGCTCTTGCTGATACTGGGTTACAGCCCCACGAGCTGACGGCAGTCAAGGCCCATGGTACTGCAAGCGAATCAATGGACAGCGCTGAATTACGCGGCATGGAACAGGTTTTTGCGGCCATACCGCCTTATTTCTCCCTGAAGCCTTATATCGGCCATACCCTGGGAGGCTGCGGAGTCGCGGAGCTGGTACTCACTATGGAGTGTGTTGAGGCCGGTTTTATTCCACCAACCATTAACTTCAACAACCTGGAACCTGAGTTCTCACAGCCGCCGATTAAAGAGCCGAAGCCAATAACCGCGGGGCGTTTCATGCTGAATTATTTTGGCTTTGGCGGTAATAACACCTCTTTCATCATCGAGAAGGTTTTATGATTTATATTCACGCCATAGGGATTCATAATACTGTTCCCAGCGGCAAGCTGCCGGATCTGACCGGCAAACTTAAATCCATCGGCGGCAGTAACCGCCGCAGTGACCATTTTATTCAACTTGCCGTAATTGGCGCCCATAAGGCCGTAGAAGGGCATCAACTCCGGGATCAAACTGCTGTCTACATGACTTCCGGCCAGGGCAACACCGCCGTCTTCAATCGAGTATACAACTCCCTGCATATCAAAAAGGATCTACCAAAACCAGTTGATTTTATTAATCTATTAAGCAATTCCGCTGGTTTTTATGTCGCGGATCACCTGGGCCTGCATGGCAAAAATATCTTTCTGAGCCATCACCATTTTCCGGTTCAGATGACTATGCTGGCGACTCAAAACGATCTAACTCTCGGTAAACAAAAGGCGATTTTAGCCGGCGGGGTGGACGAATGGCTTCCAAGGCAGGATCTGGCCCGCAGACTGTCAGGGGTAAGCGAGACAACAACCCTGGGTGAAGGCAGTAACTGGATGCTGCTTAACTCTCAAAAAGAGGGAGCAATTGCCACCTTTGAGCTGCCGGGCAAATGGCTGCTGGAAGATGAACTCCACAAACTGTTGGCAGCCGAAGCGGAGAACAATAGATCTTTCATCGCCTTCGCGAAGCGTGTTCCCGCCGGTAAAACCACCGGGATAATGAGTCAATACCCGGAATTTGCACGTTATAATTACGAAGAATCCTGTGCCTGTTACGAAACCTTATCATTTTATGCCCTGAACAGTTTTTTAGCCGGCAACAAAAAAGGGCGCCTGCTCCATATTGATGTCAGTGCCGGACATTATATGGTCATGGCTGTCGAGATTATCCCCTGAAAATTATGAAATTTCAATCCCATCCCCCCCAGAAAGTACTGATTATAGGTTCCGGAATCGGCGGCCTCAGTACAGGAATTATTTTAGCGCGACAAGGGTTTGAGGTAACTGTTCTGGAAAAAAATCACCAGCCCGGCGGTTTGACGCGCAGTTACACAAGAGCGGGAATCGACTGCCCGGTTGGCGTTCATTATCTCGGATCACTGGATAAGGGTCAGATTCTCCGAAAATTTTTTGATTATCTCGGAGTTACCGCCACTGTTCCGGTGGAAAAAATGGGGCAAAATGGGATAATTGACCGCTATATTTTTGGCTCTCATGATGATAAGATTTTTGATCTACCGCCGGGACTGGAGGCCTATGAAAAAAACTTACGGCAGACATTCCCCGGAGAGGCTGCAAAAATCAGCGAAATAATCGGACCAATTCGCCAGGCTGCCGGACAACTCCATAGCCTGGATTTATTATATGCGGATGTTAATGATTTTTCCCTCCTGGATCAGGCCCGATCCTTTGGTCAAATTTTAGACGATCTCCAATGCTCACCGGGCCTGCGCTCCGTCCTCGCTGTCCCCTCCAGCTGGATTGGCGTGCCGCTTTCCGACTGCCCGACCTTTTATCACAATATGGCCCTGGCCTCTTATGTCTCTTCCGCCTGGCGCCTGAAGGGCACGGGAATCGACATGGTAAACGCCTTTGCCAGGCGGCTGCGGGAACTGGGCGGGAAAATTGTCACGGGAGTGGAAATCGACCGGATAATGGTCTCCTCGCGCCTCGTCAGCGGAGTTGGCTTAAAATCAGGGGAGCGATTAAACGCAACACTTGTAATCGGGGCCGTACACCCCAAGGTTGTACTGAATATGCTGCCCCCTGGTGCCGTCAGGCCTTCTTATCAGCAGCGGATAAGTAATCTGCAGGATACCCACGGCGTTTTCGCGGTTCAAGCCCTGATTGACAGCACCAGCCATCCGGAGCTCCCATACAATATCTTCAAACTGGATACGAACAGGCGGGGTAATATATCTGATCTACAGTATTATCAAATCAGAAAAAGCAGCAGAAAGGGGGTAAATCTCATGTCAATCCTGACCTCCGGCCGGGACGAGCTGTGGGTACCCTGGCTGCGGACAACAAGCGGCAGGCGGGGAGACAGCTATCGGCAGGCAAAAGAAGATTATGCCCGGCACCTCGTTAAAAAGGCGGAGAAGCTCTTCGGTCCATTAAAAGGGCTGAAAATCATCGACACCTACACCCCGCTTACCATCCGGGACTGGGTAAACAGCCCCGGCGGCAGCGCTTACGGAGTATTACGTTCCACCGGCCAGATGCTGGCCTCGGCACTGCTTAACCGGACATCCGTAAAGGGCTTGTATCTTGCAGGTCAAAATACCTTGGCCCCGGGGATTATTGGTACTATTATGGGTTCATTCAGCACCGTAAAATTAATCATGGGGCCAGACCGTTTTAAAAAAAATATCGATCTGATATAGTGATTTTTCGGAGTCTGCGCTTATAATGCTTGTTAAATAATCTTTAAGAGGCAGATAAATGACGAAAAACTCCCACCACCAAGCCATCCGCGTAGGCAACCAGACCGCCTTCATGGCCTCGACACCATTAGCACCGTTTCTTTATGCCGTTCAAAATCATTTCGGGGCCTTTGAGTGGTTTCCCGACAAAAAGGAGTCAGGCGCCGGCTGGGACTTAAACGACATAAACCACGAAACGCGCCGTTTCATTAAGGAAACAGCCCTGGCCAATGACATTACTTTGACCATGCATGTCTCATCACGGGCAAACCCGGTTCAATCAGAGACCCGGAAGATTTTTTTTGATAATATTGATTTTGCCGGAGAGATTGGCGCTGTTCTGCTGAATATCCACCTGACAACGGAACAGGGCCTGACGGATTATGTACAGGCCATCCTGCCCATCTGCGATTATTGCCGGGCGGCCGGTCTGCACTTAGCCATTGAGAACACCCCCCTTACGAGTCCGGAAGACTTTAACCGCTTATTTGCCCTGCTCGGAGAAATTAAGGATACAGCCCTTGATCATATCGGCATGTGTATTGACCTGGGGCATGCCAATTTATGTTCCACTACCCAAAATGATTATATTGGTTTTTTAAACCGTCTTGACAGACAGATACCGATTATTCACGCCCATGTACATGAAAATTATGGCGATCGTGACGCCCATCTGGTCATCTTTACCGGCCCGGCGGCTCAGAACGATCAAGGGGTACGCCTTTTTCTTGACCACCTTGCCAAACGCGCTTATCAAGGTGTCATTATTCTTGAACAGTGGCCTGATCCTCCCGGACTGCTTAATACGGCCCGCGACCGGCTTATTCAACTGCTGGCCGGCTTTACGTTTCCACCGGGATCACCGCCGGTTCCGGAAAAAGAAGAAAAATCCTCCCCCAGACTGCCGATACCGGCTGAGAATGAATCCCGCTTTGTAAAAAGGCTGGTGGAAACAGATCAACAGAGGCCAAGCTGGCGCCAGAAATTAGAGGGCATTCATCAACTGCTGCTGGAGAGTCCTGAACTGTCGACTGATGACCTCGTCTATTTAGCCATCTATCTGCGTTTTATTGGTACCGGCGCCCTTATCTGTACTGAAGACGGCCGCCATTTCAGGCCCAGCCGCCATGCCCGCCTCTCTCAACAGATCCAGGAGCAGCTGCTTGCCTGTACCACCCCGGATCAGGCCTTTATTCTACGGTATATTTACCCTTGGCTGCCGTCCTATGACAGGGCCTTTACCAGAACGGAACCTTTAACCAGAATAAGAGACATTGCCCACCGCAACGATATTCCCCCGGAGTTAAAAAAGAAAATCAAGCATACCCTGCAGAATAAACTGCACCGCTGCGCCGGGCCGGAGGATTTAACGACCTCAAAGAATATCCTGCGGCAGATTACCGCGCCGGGGGCTGAATACGCCCGGCCCTTTGTGGAACAGTTCAAGATATTTCACCAGGAACTACGGGAATTTTTCAATGCCGGGGGTCTTGAACAACGGCTCAATAAAATATGCCGGCCTAACGATGAAATCACGCCGGTTATCCAGCGTTTTCTGAAAGCCCGAGCGGCGGTTGCCAAGCCTGGTAAACCAGCCGCCCTTCTTAAGCTGCTGACCAAATTACGATCCGAATTATCGCAGCACTTGCAACCGGATGCCAGTCCCCGGACGCAGAATATGCTCCTGGCTGATATAGGGCTGGCTGATTACGCCTTTGTTTTGTTGAGTGAGATAATTACTGAATTTGAAAATAATCAGGAACTTCCCTGGAAGAAAGTTATAGCAGCCCTGATTATGAATGTTGACAATATCCGCTTAAACGGAGTGGAAAGGGCAGAGTGTACGGCCATAACAGCTGAGCTGACAGCGTGGCGGCGCAATTTTGACCCCAGGACGCGCGACTATCTGCTGCGGCTCAAGGCAACCATGGATCGCAGCCGTCGTTTAGCGGACAGTTACACTGAAATGGTGCTGGGGTTATTTCTTAAAAAAACCAAAATACTGGGCCAGGCCCTGAGAGTGTCAGGTAACGCGGTTAAATTCTATTGCGAGGGTGATATTCGCGCCAGTTTAATTTTTCAGTTATCAAAGCTCAATGCCCTGCTCTTAAAAAACATAAGGAGTATTGCCGGACTGCCGCCCTGGGACGTGATCGGCCCCGGACTTGCCAGCGGCCGCCTGTGCCCGGCCGCCAGCCTTGATGATCTGACCGGCGGGAGCGCTTCCCGGATAGTCCTGCTCAAGCAGGCGGCAGGTGACGAGAACATTTCCCCAGGGATCAGCGCTCTCATTCTTGCCCATCACCTGCCGCACTTAAGTCATCTTGCCATCCGCGCCCGCCAGGCAGGAGTAGTTCTAATGGTGGCTGAAGATTTGTCGCTGTTTAAAAAACTCAGCCGGCAGACGGGCAAAAGCCTCACCATCAAGGCCACTGCCGAATCAGTAACATTTATTAGAGAAACGGCCGGGACCACCGCCCTTAAACCTCCCAGAGCACAGCAGCCCGGTTTATCCAGCCTGCTCATCATTCATGATCCCCTGATTCTTGACCTGCACAAGATAACCCCGGCTAATGGCGGCGCCAAAGCAGACGGACTCAGGAGGCTGCATGAACTGGCCCGAAAAAAAGGTGCTGATTTTAATACCCCGCCAGGGGTGGTCATCCCCTTTGGAGTTATGGAGGCCGCCCTGAATGCCGGAGGCTTAACCAGACAATATATTTCTTTTAAACAAAGGATAGATAAGCTAAACAGCCCAAAGGATTTTCAGGCTGCGGAGGCAGATTTAGACCAGATGTTAGTCGTACTTAATTATGACCGGATCACCACCGCAATCAAGAGGAAATTTGCCGCCGGTGAACGGCTGATGGTGCGCTCAAGCAGCAGTTGTGAGGATTTAGCCGCCACCTCCGGGGCAGGGCTGTACGAGTCAATTGCCAATGTTGAGTCTAATCGTATAGAACAGGCACTGCGTAAGGTCTGGGCCTCCCTGTGGACCCGCCGGGCTGTCCTCAGCCGGCGGCTAAACGGTATCAGCGTGGAGCAGGCTTATATGGCAGTCCTTATTCAGCAGATGCTCCAGCCTGATTATTCCTTTGTTATGCATACCGTCAATCCCGTCACCGGCAGGCCTGACGAGATTTACCTGGAACTTGTGGCCGGTCAGGGCGAGACCCTGGCCAGTGCCGAGTTCCCCGGTACGCCCTACCGCATGGTCTGCGACAAAAAGACAGGTCAGCCAACCATGCTGGCCTTTGCTGATTTCAGTAAGGCCCTGCGGGCCGGCCGCCGGGAAGGCTTGGCCGCGGAAACGGTCGACTATTCGGCCTGCAGCCTGTCAACAAATAAAAGGGCGCGAACCCGGCTGGGCAAACGCCTGACAGCCATCGGCTGCCTGGTAGAGGAAACATTCGGCAGCCCGCAGGATATTGAAGGCGCCATTGTCGGCGACCGTATCTCGCTGGTGCAGTCGCGCCCCCAGATTCTCGCTCATTGAACACATGCAACCGCCAAATCCACATCTGCTGGCTTTATTTCAGAAAAGAATCGACGGGGACGATGCCCTGCTTGAACTTGCCCGCCTGCGTTTTAAGCAGACCGGCTTAGGGACGGAATTTTACGCCTCATCCCCGGAGGAATTAAAGCGGCTGCTGCGCTTCAGGCCAGACGACACATCCCCGGTCACGGTGCATCTACCGAGGGACGTAAACCTCCTGAAACCTAAATACAGCACCTGGATTATTCATTACATGACCGCCTTCGCGGGAGTGGTGGACGGCTTTATACTCCATGACCAGGCCGAAATCCTCACTCCGCCTTACCAGGCTGCTCTTGCCGAAATCGACCGGGCTCTGCAAAATTGTCAGGCCGGGCCAATGCTCTTTATTGAGTACGCGGCGGGCCTGGCACCCGCTGTTTTCTGTGAGCTGCATGAACAACTGAAAGGTCTGCCAAGGGTGAGCGCCTGTATTGATATAGGACATTTGGGAATTTACTACGCACGGGAATTATACCGCAGATCTCATCCCGGACATGATATCTGCGTCCTTACCCCGACAGACCCGGAACTTCCCGATCTCATCACGGACATCCAGGATACGGTGGAGCAGGTCTTGAACAAGGTGCTGACCGTGGTGCGGCAACTGGCCGGCCTGGGCAAGGCTCTGCATTTTCATCTCCATGACGGTCACCCTCTTTCAACTTTCAGCCCCTTCGGGGTTTCAGATCATCTGAGCTTTTTCAGCAAAATCCCCATCCCTTTTACCTTTAAAGGCAAGAAGGAACTGAACACCATGTTCGGCCCTGACGGTCTCGAGAAAATTATTGCCGCTGTTACCTCTTTACCGGCTCTTGCCCAGCTCAGCTTCACTTTGGAGATTCACCCCGTCAGGGGCAGACTGCCCTTAGGCGACGCCGCTTATCTGTTCAGACACTGGCGGATAAAAACAAATGCCGAACAGATGAACTACTGGCTCTCTGTGCTGACTGAAAATCATCACCTGCTTTCAGCTATAATTAACCGCCAGGGCCTTAAGGTATAAATCAAGATAGCTCTTTTTCAGCTTACTCCAGACATATTCCCCGGCACCGGACTCCGTTTCATTATCATCGCGGCTTACAGCGTTTGCCGCCCCTATCAAACGAACCCCACGCCCCATAAGGGTGTGGCCGAGCCAGCCGCTCAATTCATCTTCATCGGTCTCCGTCAACTGCCGGGCATAACTTTCAGTCACGGTATTCATCACGGCGTAATCGGCAGCGGCCAGCAGGGGATCAAATTGATTGTTAAGAATATTTCTGTGGATAACCCGGGCCGGAAGACCTGAAATCACCTGGGCAAAGGGCAGATCCGCCACTCCCTGGTGCGAGTCTGCTGCGGCGTTATAGATACTGACAAGACAACCAGTTTTGACAAAATAATGCCGAAACCCTTCATTTTCATTGATAAGAGCCGGGAGCAGCGCCGTATGGGCGTTATGGCAGTGAATAATATCAACGTCCTGATCAAGACAGATCATCAGACAGACAGCCGCCTTCTGCAGTAAAATATTCATGGCGAAATAATCGACATGCCTGTCATCCTGCCGAATACCGGCCATTTTTTCTGCTTCAGCGGCGGTGTAGGAGTATAGACCCTTTTTCTCCCGGAGGCGGGGACTGTCGATGAGGTAGATATCAACAGCATTTTTTTTATGCCAGATTTTGACCGGTTCCCGTCTTTCCTGCCTGACATATGACATATCAACGGTAAAAGACAGCTCCAGCCGGGAAAAACCGGCATCTTCCGGCTCCATGAAACCGTAACGCGGCAAAACGACGGAAACATCCAGACCGGAGCGGGCCAGGGCGGAAGCTAATTGGCTGACGAGATGGTGAACCTCGCCGCCGTCAGTGAGAGAATCGTATTCCCTGCTGACAAACCAGATATTTTTACAGGCCTTATCAATCATAAATGATGCTGGGATAACGGGCCAGTAACTCCTCGGTTTCCTCATCTAAAATATCAGCCACCTCATGGATCTGATATTCGCGGCCGCATTGCCGACAGCACATCCGCACCCGCCAGCATGAACGCGCTACCTCCAGCTCCCCCTGACAATTCCTGCATTGCATGGCCATTTGCCGCCTCCCGTTTAACCGTCCACCAGTTCGGTCCTGGTAAATATAGCCTTTAAAGGATAACCGGCCTTCCGCAGGGTCTCGGCCCCGCCCTCCTGGCGGTCAACCACGGTAACAACCAGCCCGACCTTATAACCCTGGCTCTCCACCCGCTCAATAACCTTGAGCAGGGTGCCGCCGGTGGTAACCACATCCTCAAGCAGGGCCACCGCCGCCCCGGCCGGTATATTACTCTGCCCCTCTATATAGGCGCCGGTTCCATGACCCTTGGCCTCCTTTCTGACAATAAAGGCGGGGATGGGGTTTTTCTCCAGATAACTCACCATGGAGACGGCAGTGACCAGGGGATCGGCCCCCAGAGTCATGCCGCCCACCGCCCCGATGACCGGTCTGGTATCGGCAATGATTTTATAGATCAAACGGCCGCAGAGATAGGCCCCTTCAGCATCCAGAGTCGTCTGCTTGCCGTCGACATAAAAATCAGAGGTTCGGCCGGAGGTAAGGGTAAAGGTACCCTTACGATATGACTTTTGGAGAATAATCTCCTTTAAACGCTGTTTTTCCTGCTCCATATATCACCTGTTATAGATAATTTTTCAGATTAGCTTCCGGGTCAATTACCGGCACAATCCGGCCCTCGGCGGAGCTCATAACCACCATCACCCCCGGCCCATGCCCGGCCAGCACGCAATCGGAATGAACAACAATACCGATTACCAGACCGCCGGTCTTGTATATCCGGCCATAAGCGGCATAGGCATCGGTAACAGCCACAAAATCACCAAGACGAAGATCGGCTAAGCCGAATTCCGTCACCGTAGGCTGGTCAAAAAGCTGGATATCATAGTCGCCGCTGTGGCTGTGGGTGGAACCGATACCAGAGCCCATAATCCGGGCTGGAATAGTCGTGGTCACCGGGAACTCCAGATGACCGGCCGCCAGGCGCAGGGGCAGCGCTTCAAAGAGTTCCGGATCAATATTCATCACCCTGATCTCCGGCAGCTCAAGCATCCGCAGCCCGCAGCCCCAGGCCTTGATCTGAATTTTATCACCAATAACCAGACGCTCCAGTACCTGCGGAGCAAAATCCAGCAGGACATGTTCAATACCGCCATGCTTGCCGGTTACCCGTCCCGTCTCACCCTTAGCCTCACCGGACACCACAGTGGCGGTATTACCGGCGCAGGCAAACTGGTTTAAGGCCCGATTGGGGCCGTCCTGACCGCCAAATTTGGTAAAATTACTGATACTGACTCCCGGCTCCACATGATCGGCGAACATGCCGCCGGCCTTATCACCCACCCGCAGATTATAGGTAATGCCGCCCACTCCGGGATAAATATCAGCCAGACCGTCGGGTGACACCCGATAGGGATTAACGCTGCCAAGGGGAGAGGTAATCTCGCCTAAAACCGACTGACAGACCAATTTTTCTTTATTAATTTTTATCATAGTCAGATCAGACATTAAACCGAAAATTTATACAGTCACCATCCACCACCACATAGTCCTTACCTTCAAGGCGCCAGAGCCCCTGGTCACGGGCGGCGGCCTCACTGCCGCAGGCGATATAATCATCGTATGATATAATTTCAGCCCGGATGAAGCCCCGTTCAAAATCGCTGTGAATCACCCCGGCGGCCTGTGGAGCCTTAGCTCCCACCTTAATCGTCCAGGATCGGGTCTCCTTTTCGCCCACGGTGAAAAAATTTGTCAGACCAAGAAGCTCATAACCGGCCTTAATCAAACGGTTCAGGCCAGATTCTTCAAGACCCATGTCGGTCAGAAATTCCATCTGTTCATCGGCCTCCATGGCAGCCAGTTCCGCTTCAATGGCCCCGGAGATCATTACCACCGGCGCCCCCTCTTCCGCTTCCACCACCTGGCGGAGCTTGTCCACCATGGCGTTACCGGCGGTGATTTCTTCCTCAAGGACATTGGCGACATAGAGTACCGGCTTGGCGGACAGCAGACATAATTCACGCCCTAATTTCGCGGCCTCATCCCGCAGAGCCTCATCCACTGTCACGCTTCGCGCCGCCCGGCCCTGATCCAGAGCCTCCTGGACGGCCTCTAATATCTTGAGCTGCTGCTGAGCCGCTTTATCTCCTGAGCGGGCCAGGGCGGCAGTCTTTTTAAGCCGTCTGCCCACCACCTCGAGGTCAGAGAGAATCAACTCGGTATTGATTATCTCCCGGTCACGCAGAGGATCAATACTGCCATCAACATGAACAATATTACCGTCCTCAAAGCAGCGCACCACATGGGCGATGGCATCCACCTGACGGATATGCCCTAAGAATTGATTACCCAGGCCCTCACCCTGACTGGCGCCGCTCACCAGACCGGCGATATCAACAAACTCCATCTGAGCGTTTACCTTCCGCCTGGTATGCACCAGAGCCGCCAGTTTATCAAGCCGGATATCCGGCACCGGCACCATCCCCACGTTGGGTTCAATGGTACAAAACGGGTAATTGGCCGATTCAATACCGGCCGCGGTCAGGGCGTTAAATATAGTGGACTTGCCGACATTGGGCAGCCCGACAATTCCGCAACGGAATCCCATTTATAGATTCTCCTCTAAATGTGAAAATTAGTCTCATTGGATCGGGTGCAATACAAATTTGTGAAAATAGCATAAATATGGCTGTTTAAGATCAGCGTTTAAAAATTGAACGTCCAGGTAAACTCAGACTCCGACACCGAACGTCCAACACCGAACACCGAATAAAAAAACAGCGGATACAGTTGTGCTTACGGAGATTTACCAATATTTTGTTAATTCATAATTCGGTGTTGAATGTTCGGTGTTCGGTGTTCATTTCTTTTGCACTGTCACTTTATTGTATTGCACCCCATTGGACCAAAGCTCATGCAGCTTCAACCTGACTTCATGCTTCAAGTTCATCCAGGGCCCAGGCCGCCAGCTCCAGAAACTCCCCGCCCTCGGCACCCCTGCCGTGCTTCAAGCAGCCATTACCGTAAATCCGGCACTTACGGGCCAGCTCCCGGCGGGCCAGCTGATCCTGTTCCTCAGTAAGAACAGCGGACAGCAGTAATTTGCGCAGGGCGTAAATCCGGTATTTATCCATACCGAGACGATAGCGCACCGAGAGTTGATCTTCCCGGCCGCCCTCTTTCACCGTCAGGGGCTGATCCAGGAATAAAAAAGATTCCACGGCGCTGACCCGGAGCCAGAGTTCGTAGTCCTCGCAGCAGGGCAGGGATTCGTCAAACATGCCGAAACGGCTGAATAGTTCCCGGCGGGCCATAATAGTGGACATGCCCACAGCGCATAACCGCAGACAACGGCCAAATATATTACCACCCTCCTTGCGGTGCCGCTTTTTCTGATTAAGATGCTTACCGCGCCGCAGCCATTTTTCCCCGGTATGGCTCACCAGAGCGCCGGGATTGACAAGCATAAGGGCGCTTTGGCAGGCCAGTTTACCCTTTAAAAACCAGTCATCGGAGTCCAGAAAGGCCAGCAGAGGGGCGCGGGCCGCCCTGATTCCAGCGTTTCTGGCCGCCGACACCCCCTGATGAGCCTGGCTGATAACGGTTAAATGGCTGCCGTAATCCTTTAGCAGAACGGCAGTATCATCATTGGAGCCATCATCCACCACCAGCAGCTCAAAATCCACCCCGTCCTGGCTTAGAACCGAATCAATGGCTCTTGGCAGCATGGCCGCTCGGTTATAGGCGGGAATAATAACACTTACCGTTGGGATCATGACCTTTTTCAGGTTAGATGCACACAGAGGGTGCATATTCATACGCCCCCTGTCTCCAGGACATTTCAACCTTGTTTCCGGCAATTATAATATATAAAAAATCTCGCCGGAATTCTCGGTTATCAGGCGGCCGTCATCCAGGCGCATCACCAGGCCCCCGTCCGGGGCCAGATCCACCGCCTTAGCGGTAAATTGCGGGCTGCTGACGACGTTAAAGCCAAAACGGACCCTGCGTCCCAGGGTATCGCTTAACTGCCGCCAGACTTTAAGCATGGGGTGAGGCTCCTCCTCACCTGTCAGCAGTCGTTTATTTTCCTCAAAACGCAGCAGACCTATATTCCAGGCCAGATTGGCCAGCAGACGGGCCGCCATCCGCCCCAGATCAAAATCGGCACCGGTGAGGACAGCCATGGAAGAGGCAAGGCCGTCTAAAGGCGGCGGGAAATCCCGGTTATTGACATTTAAACCAATACCAATAAGGATATACTCCTCACCGTAACGCGGTCCCCTCATAGTCTCTAACAATATCCCCGCCAGCTTCCGCCCCCCGGCCCGGACATCATTAACCCACTTCAAAGCGGCGTCAATACCGTAATGACGCACGGTTTCGCAGCAGGCAACTCCGGCGGCGAGGGGATAGAGGACAGAGGATGAGGGCAGCAGGGTATTGACAATGACAGTCACCAGCCAGATCCCGCCGGCCGGGGCATGCCAGCTGCGACAGAAGCGGCCCTGCCCGGCCGTCAACTCACCAGCAACAAAGGTGGCACCATCTGGGAAGGAGATATCAGCCTTTTCAGAGGCTGTAATTCCCGCCCTGGCCAGGGCCATACAGCGTTCAGCAGTCGTTTTGTACTCAATCACCGAGCCAACCGAAAGACCTGAGCGGCAGATAAGCTCCGCCTCACCGCTGTCCACGGCCTCCTGCCGCCGCTCATGGAGAAAGCGGCCCACCTGCTCAGGAGATAAATCCGCTAATTCCACTCCGCCTTAACCCGTTCAATAATCTTCTGGATCATAGGCAGCTTTTCCTCAGGGCAGATTCCGATCATAGCCTCGCCCTTATCAATATTAACTCCGGGCCGGAAATAGAGAGAATGAATAATCCCCGGTTCACCATCATAATACACCGGGGTATCCCTCTTCATCAGAGACATGGTAAATAACTCATCATCGGGCTTAATTGACACTCCGCGCTGACCCAGCTTATCAATCTTGCTCTGAATATCCAGGGCGAAAAAGTACTTGGCCCGTTCCGGGGCCTTAAAGACATAAAGGACATGACGGAGAATAATGTCAATAATTTCCCGTTTCTTCAAGGGGTGCCTGAGGGTCATTACCTTATCGCCGGCCTCGGCAAAGCGCCCCTCCCGCTCAGCCTCAATATTAGCCACCAGGCCGTTATGACAGGAAAATATATTCTTGCGGTTACGTTCCCGTTCCAGTTCATAAAGCACGGTACCGGGAATATGCCGCCACTCCCCGCTGGGGGCGGCAACGGAATCCCCCTCCTTGACCTTGAAACGCACCCGGCCGGTATGGGCTGTGTGAATGTCAATGTAATCGTAAGGATCGGCTCGATATTTATTTAATATTTCATCGAAATAATTGTCATCATACATAGGTATTTTAAAATGCAAAGTTGTACGGGACAGTTACCGGTAATATAGATTACGGCCGCCCATGGTCATCAATGATTTATGCAGATTGCGCCTGAACTCCCGACGATCCCAGATGCCCTGAATATGGCCGCGCTTCAAGGCATTCCTGGCACTGTGATAATCCGGCGGAATATCCTGCCCCGTGGTCTCCCGAATTACCCGCTGGCCGGCAAAACCTATCCGGCTGGAACGAATGGCGAACTGATAATAAGAACAGCCTAAAAAGCTGGCCACCGGCCCGGCATAGGAGTTATTGTCGTAAACTACTATATAAAGGCCGCCGGCATCGACATAATCACGCACCGCCATGGTGCATTTCGGCATCTGAATAACTCCGAGAGTCCCCTCCTGGATACGGATACCGCCCGTGGTATGAACATAGGCCAGCAATGGTTTACGCTGCAGTTTTGCCAGCTCGCAGGCCCGGACAAATTTCTCGCCCTCCGCCGCTCCCACCGTGCCGTTACGGAAATTACTATAGAGCATGGATACTACGAGTTCCACCCCCATAACCCTGGCCTGAAAGGTTATATTGGCACTCTGGCGATGCGTCTTCTTAACCGCCTCCCGGATCTTTTTATCAAGAACAGGATGACCTAAAGGATTGGCGGCGGCGATTTCGTTATTAAATTCACGAATCGAATCGCGGTCAAAAAGATTCTTCAGATACCACTGATATTCCAGAGGGAAGTGATGGCCACAATTCTCACATACACCGCAGAACTCACCGTAAAGATCCGGCACCCAGAGATCCTTGCAGCCTTTACGCTCAGAGTTGGGGCAGGTAACGGTGCGGTCTTCGTTGGCCAGAGGGCTGGTATAATCGCCGCCGAATATACTGGTACGGCGGGCGGTATCCGTGGCGGGCAGCGGCCGCCCCACTACCTTACCGGCAGCGGCCGGCCGCTGGGAAATAAAATCGTAGGCGGAAAAAAAGGGGGCGATGAGACGGTTAAAAAAGCTTGACCCCTCACTGGAGACATCATGGAAGACCTTCTCCATCTGCTTGCGCTGATATTTAAGAACATCATAGACCATGGAATAATATATCCTGGCCCCCCGCCAGCGGGTCTTCCTGATAAACTCACGCATACCGCCGCCAGCGGGACAGGCAAAAGCGGTGGCGGCCATATTCCGGTACTTGCGGGCCCGCAGAGTCAGCAGGCGGTTAACCTCGTCTTTATTAAGTTCCCAGGATATATCAATATGGGCGTTATCGTCAGCGGCCTCCATATCCAGCCGGGCCGAATCACCCAGCTTCTTGCGGCGCAGCTCATAGGCCCGGAAGGCGCGCAGACTCTTGGTCTTTAAGACTACTTCATCCGTGGCCCGCATCATCTCATTTTTTAAACGCTTGAAAAAGGCAAAATCATCATGACGGGCTCCCAGGGTCGGCTCCTGGACAACACGGTCAATGGTGCCAAATTTTAAATTATCCTGCGCCGTCATCTTCAGACGTTCGGCACAGGTTTCCACCAGACCGGCCGGCATAACCTCACCCTCTCTGATCTTGCCCTCAATGGCCGCCGCCCCCTCCGGCGAGATAACCGAATAATATCCGTGCGAAAACATAAGCCGGAAATCAGCCAGCCCCACAGCCTCAGCGCCGCCCGATCCCCCCTCGGAGATAACGGAGACCATGGGTACCCGCAGCTTGGCCATACAAAAAAGGTTGCGGGCAATCTGCTGCCCGGCACCGGGATAATCCTCCACCGGAAAGGCACCAGGAGTGAAGATATAAAAATGAATGGGAATCCCCTCAGTCTGAGCGACCAGCATATAACGCAGAGCCTTTTCATTACCCCAGGGCTTGCTGGAACCGCCGTTCCTGAACTCCTCGCCACGGCCCTTTTCGTGGCCGATAACCATGACCTGCTGGGCATAAACCTTGTTCTTCACCCGGCGCATGATATTGGCCTTGGCGGCAATCATGGAGGGATCTATATTGGCATCCCCCTCACCGCCCAGCTCGGTATAGTCCTCATATACATTCTCCAGAATATCCTTCAGAGAAAAGCGCAGGGGACTGCGGACAATCTGGATGCGCTCCAGGGGGGTGAGATTGTCCTCGCAGCGAGCCTCAAGAAAGTCCAGCGAATCCTCTAACTTTTTAGTCTCAGAGCGCAGCTCATCTTCGGAGAAGTTATAAAATTCATTCTTTATTTTATCGACATGGGCCTTGAGACCAGACAGATTACCCCATTCGCCCTCTCCCTTGATGTGCGAGAGATAGGTCAGCCGTTCTTCACAATTAGCTACTCGTTTACGTATATCTTCCATATGTTGAATTCGATATCTGGAATTCGAAATACTTTTTATTTATGATGGACTCTTCGTTTCATGACAAGCATGTTTAACTACGACGCCATCCTTTATTAAAAGGTTAACAGCCGCTGCAGATTATCTCTTAAATATGAGATATTAGTCATAATAGCATCCCCGTTACTGTTCTCCCCCTCTACCACCATGGCAGCCAAAAAGGCCCTGGCCCGTTCCCTGGCTTCGGCCATGGTAGCGCCCCAGACCAGAATCAGAGCCAGATTAGGATCATAATCACTGGGAATCATGTAGGGACGGTCAGAGGGGACGTGGGTATAGACAGCGGCCCAGTCATGTTCAGGAAAGGAGAACCTGGTAATCGTCCCGATCCAGGGGGCAAATCCCCGGCCGGTATCCTCGGCCACGAGACGCAGTTCAATACTGGCCCCCCTGAACTCAATATTCTTCTGGGAGTAACCGATTTTATCCCCCAGAGCCAGACGAATCTGCTCCCTGATGAGGTTCGGATGTTTGCCCTTGAGATAACTTATACGAGCCGAGACATCATTCTCCACCTGAATCCTGGTATTGACTTCAAGCAGATAAGGCTGGCCCTTGCGGTCGACAATCCACTCCCAGGTACCGACATTATCATAACGGACATGCGCGGCCAGCTTCAGAGAATACTCCACCACCTTGTCCAGTACCGCTTTAGAATCAAAGTCATAGGAAAAGCAGGCCGGATCAAAACCGGGAGCCGCCTCCAGGCGTTTCTGACGGCCGGTACTCTGAATGGTGCAGTTACGGGTACCGAAATGAAGACGCTCGCCATGCCGGCTGCAGACCAGCTGCACCTCAAGATGATTATAGTCACGCAGGCACTGCTCAATAAGTACACCGCCATCGCCGAACTGACGCTTGGCGTAATTCTGCACCTGGCGATAAACCCGCCGGAAATGCTCAATCCGGAAGACCTCCTCAATCCCCATACCGCCGCCGCCGGCCGCTGCCTTAATCAGGATGGACGGCCTTTTAATATTCTGGCTCAGCTGATCGTCCATGAGCCGAACCGCGATTTCTTCGGCCTCCATCTCGTTATAGATAGGGGCGGAAGTGCCGGGAATAGTGGGAATCCCCAGATTGTTTGCCACCCGCTTGGTATTGATTTTATCACCAAGATTGCGAATTACCTCCCAGTTCGGGCCGATAAAGGTCAGGGAGCGGTTACGGATAGTAACCCGGCGGGCAAACCGAAAGTCCTCGGAGAAAAAACCATATCCGGGATGAATGGCCGTACACCTGGTATGATCGGCCACCTCAAGGATATCATTGGGATCGGTATAACTCGCTATCCGCCAGGCCTTTTTAGAATTGCTGCGACTGTCTATATTACGGCGGACATGTTCAGAGTCCTCGTCGGCCCTGGTATAGACCACGGCGTAATCCAGGCCAAGATCCTGGCAGGCCTCCATAATCCGAATGGCAATCTCGCCGCGATTAGCAATTAACAGTTTATCTTTCATTATTTTTTTATCACAAATGATCGAACTTTTCGTTTCATGACAAGCATGCCAACTACGACGCCGTCAAGCATGTTATAACTACGACGCCGTCACAAATAACAGCAGGACCGGCGCTCTCACTTTTCTAATGGCCAGGGTATAAAATTTCGGCTAATATAAACTAATTTGCTGATACAAACAATCTTAACCTTAGCAGAGCCAGGCTTTAATTTATAATTTCATGGACAAAACACCACCATCCGAGGCCACCCACTCCTTTATCAAACGTCTGCTCCACCTCATCGGTCTTGCGAAAGCACCCGATACCGCAGAGGATCTGGAACAGGAAATCCAGGAACTCCTGGAAGACGGCCGGGAAAACGGCCTGATAAGTGCCCAGGAAGGCGAGATGATTACCTCCATCTTCGACTTCAGAGACAAGCTGGCCAGGGAGATAATGACCCCGAGAGCCGAGATGATCTGTGTCCCGGAAACAGCCGGGGCCGCCGAGCTGATTGACCTCATCACCGAAAAAGGCTTTACCCGCATTCCGGTCTACAAGGACAGCATTGACCATATCACCGGCGTTCTGCACGCCAAGGATCTTCTGAGTTACTGCACGGAAAAATCACCTCGTCTCCAGGCGGCAGAAATCGCCAATCCACCGCCGTTCATCATGGAAACACAAAAGATAGGGCAGCTATTGCGCGATTTCAAGACCAGAAAATTTCATTTAGCCATAGTTACCGATGAATTCGGAGCCGTCCGGGGCCTGGTAACCCTGGAAGATGTCCTTGAGGAGATTGTCGGCGAGATCACCGATGAATACGACAAGGAAGAGCTGCCCTGGCTGGCCGTCAATCCGGACACCATCATCGCCGATGCCAAGATTGATATTGAAGAGGTGGAATCATTTTTTGATACCGCCCTGCCGGACGGCCCCTACGAGTCCCTTGGCGGCCTGCTGATTCACCAGCTGGGCCGCCTGCCCGTCAAGGGGGATAATATTGAACTGGCCGACCTGCGTCTCCTGATCCTGGAGGCCGACAAACGGCGGGTGAGTAAGGTTAAAATAAGCCGGGCGGCTTAGATGTCAAAACGCCGCTCTTACCTCCTGATTCTGCTCAGCAGCCTGTTACTGTTCTGCGCCGCGCCCGGCCGCTGGTCAATCACCGCCTTCACCTGGCTGGCCCTGGTTCCCCTCCTGAGCGCCATGGACAACCAACCCCCGAAACGCGCCGCGGCTCTGGGATTTGTCTGCGGGATCATCTATTACAGCGGTCTGATTTACTGGATCACCAACGCCCTCCATAACTACGGCGGCCTGAGTCTGGCTCCGGCCCTGCTGGTAATGCTGCTGTTAGCCGGCTATATGGCTGTCTATATGGCTGTTTTCGCGGCCCTCCTGACCTGGCTCAAAGGGCCGCTCTGGCTGCGGGCCCCTTTAATCTGGACTGCCCTGGATTTCATCAGGGCCCGCTTCCTCACCGGCTTTCCCTGGGAAGATCTGGGCTATTTCCAATACCACCACCCTCTTCTCATCCAGCTGGCCGATTTAGGCGGCCACTACCTGATTACCTTTATCATCGTCATGGTAAATGCCATGCTGGCCACCTTCCTGCTTAAAAAAAGCCGGATTTTCCAAGGCCGCGATCTGCTTATCCCCCTCGCCATTATTCTTGCTGCCGGGGCTTATAACCTCTGGAGCTATGGTTATTGGCAGGGACGGATAAAGACGGCGGCAACGGTCAGGATCGGCATCGTCCAGGGTAATATTGACCAGGCAGAAAAATGGCGGCCTAAACTTCAGCAAAAGACCGTCAGCACCTACCTGCGCCTATCCCGGGAGCTTGAACGCCGGAACCGTCCCAGTCTTATCCTCTGGCCGGAAACCGCCCTGCCGTTTTTCCCCTTTCACAATCCGCTCTTTGCCGAGGTTCTAAGCCGGATACGGGTTTACAAGCCCCTTACCCTGATTACCGGCGCTCCCCATATCGAAACAGGCCGGAGTCCGGCCCGTTATTATAACAGCGCCTTTGCCATTCAGGACGCCAGGGACGGCATCCACCTGCAGCGCTACGACAAGGAACATCTGGTACCCTTTGGCGAGTATATTCCCTTTCAGAAATACCTGCCAGAGACCCTGCCCATAGTACAGAGTATGGGAAACTTTTCAGCCGGCATAAATCAGAAACCGCTGCAATGCGGTCCGGCCCGCTGCGGGATTCTGATCTGTTTTGAATCCATATTCCCCACCCTGGCCGCTCAATGGTGCCGCCGCGGAGCCGACATCCTCATCAATCTCACCAACGATGCCTGGTACGGCCGTTCCAGCGCCCCGGAGCAGCAATTATCCATGGTAGTTCTACGGGCGGTGGAGAACCGCCGCTCTCTGGCCAGGGCTGCCAACACCGGCATCAGCGCCTTTATTGATCCGCTGGGCCGCATCAAAGAGGCCTCGCCAATCTTTCAGGAATACAACATGGCGGCCGACCTGCCCTTAATTCACCAGAAATCCTTTTATACCAGCATGGGATATCTTTTCGCGCCTCTCTGCCTGCTGATCTTGAGTCTTATGATTTTGTATGGTATTTGTAAAAAGATTCAAGGCTCAAAAAAACCGAGGAGCATATTGTAATACGCACAGGCAAGCCGCCATATGCCAGAAAAATTCAAGGCCCGGAGCTTTTGCCCGGCCCCACCGCCTTAACTTATAAAATTTAAGAGGACACAATCATGTCAGCAGAATTGCAGCAGCAGTTAAACGAACTAAAGAAGAAATTACTCTCCCTGCGGAGTCATCTTTGAATTAGATAAAAAGAAAGAAGACCTGATTATTCTCGAAAAGCAGACCCTGTCCCCTAAATTCTGGGAAAATGCCGGAGAGGCGGCAGCCATCCAGAAAAAAATGGGCCTGATCCAGGACATAGTCAAAGGCTGGGAAAACACCTGGTCGGACTTTGAGGAGGCCCAGCTTCTCCTTGAAATGGCCCACGAGGAGCACGATGAGGAGAGCGAGAATGAGGCCGCCGCCATGGTTAAACGCCTGACGGATTCCATCGCCGCCCAGGAACTGGAGTGTATGTTCGACGGAGAGCATGACGCCAATAACGCCATGCTTACTATTCATGCCGGGGCCGGCGGCACCGAGGCTCAGGACTGGACAGATATTCTTCTGCGCATGTATCTGCGCTGGGCGGAACGTAAAAATTTCGAGGTCAAGACCCTGGATCTGTTACCCGGAGATGAAGCCGGAGTAAAGAGCGTGACCATGCTGGTCAAGGGCCATAACGCCTATGGTTACCTACGCTCCGAAAAGGGTATTCACCGCCTGGTACGCATATCGCCCTTTGACGCCAATAAACGGCGCCATACCTCCTTTGCCTCGGTATTCGTCTTTCCGGAACTAAATGACGATATCGACATTGAAATAAACGACAAGGATATCCGCGTCGACACCTTCCGGGCCAGCGGCGCCGGCGGCCAGCATGTCAACAAAACCAGCTCCGCCATCCGCATCACCCACTTCCCCTCCGGTATTGTGGTACAGTGCCAGAATGAGCGATCTCAGCACCGCAATAAGGATACGGCCATGAAGATGCTCAAGGCCCAGCTCTACGAATACGAAAAAAATATCCAGAATGAGGAGCATCAGGAGTTAGCCGGTGATAAAAAGGAGATTGCCTGGGGCAGTCAGATTCGTTCCTATATAATGCAGCCCTACCGTCTCATCAAGGATCATCGCACCAATTACGAAGTAGGCAATGTGGACAGCGTAATGGATGGCAATCTTGACCCTTTTATCAAGGCTTATCTCCTCTGGCGGCCATAAAAAAGCCATGAAGACGGAAGCCGCAGAGCGTACTCCACGGCGCTGCGCCAAATGCGGGGCCTGTACCGCTGTCTGTCCGGTTTATCAGGTAAGCGGCCGGGAATCACTCACCGCAAGAGGCCGTCTTCATCTCTTAGGCAAACTGACCCGTCCCCTCTCCTCACGGGCCTGCAGGGAAATATTCTCCAAATGCCTGCTCTGCGGAGCCTGTGTCCAGGCCTGCCCCAGGGGGATAAACATTATTGATTTCTTTCTTGCCGCCCGTAAAGAGGCCGGAGAGATTAATATAACTGCCGCTCTGCAAAAGGCCCTGACCTGTAAGGTGTTAGACAGCGAGACATTAATGCGGATAACCGGCCGCAGCCTGCGCTTCCTTGATAATACCCTGCCGGCGGCAAGCGGTCTGCGTCCCCGGCTGGGACTAAAGGCAAAACCCGCCTCAGGCGGGAAACATGGCAGTTTCATCAGCCGCCAGCCGCCCGCAGCCCCTGAACCGAGCCTGCTTTATTTCACCGGCTGCCTGGCCAATCACCTGCAGCCGGTCATTGGCCGCGCCTGCCGGGATTTGACAGAGAGAATAACCGGGCACAGACTTTACGCTCCGCCCGGCCAGACCTGCTGCGGAATGGCCGCCTTTAACGCTGCCGACCATCAACAGGCCATAGAACTCTGCAAGACCAATATAACCATTTTCGAACAGCCGCCATATCGCGAACAAAAGATATTTACCTCCTGCGCCTCCTGCTTCGCGCATCTAAAAAGCTACCCCCGGCTCCTGGCCCATGACCGGCAATGGGCCGTCAGAGCGACAGCCTTTGCCCGGCGGGTTGAGGAATTTTCCTCCTTCCTCAACAGCAGAATCACCCCTGCCCCCCAAAATAAAACCAGGGGCAAAATTCAAAAAATAGTCTATCATGATCCCTGCCACCTGCGGTTCATGGCGAAAGAAGACCAGAAAGATTTTAACGGCGCGGCCCGGCAGCTCATCGCCAGGGCTCCGGGACTGGAACTTGTCGAGCTGCCCCATGGCCCCCAATGCTGCGGCCAGGGCGGTCTCTTCAGATTAAGCCACCCCCGGCTCTCCCGCCGTATCGGCCATAATCTGTGGCAGGACTTCGCTGCCGCCGGCGCCCCCCTCGCCACCACCACCTGTACCGGCTGCCTGTTCCAATGGCGGCAGGGTCTCAGCGAAACCGCCGTTAAGGCCAGGGTACTCCATTTAGCTGAGGTGCTGCTCGAATTTTATCCGGCCACAGCCCCTTTAATCAAAGATGCCAACCCAGAGACAGAATAGAAATCATGGCCAGAATGTCTGCTCCATCCCGAGCTGTATCCATTAAGGTGCTTGACAAAGACAAAACAAAGTTTTTAAAAAGAAATGGCGTAACTGTTCAGAAAAGACACCGACTCTCTGAATACACGCCATCATTATTAATCAACAACCAAAAGGAAGGCTGATGCGTAAAATTTTCTTTATTATTCTGGTATTCACCGCTATAACCCTGCCCGGAGTTACATCACAGGCCAAAGTCTACACAACCGTAGCCCAGACCTACAAGACCAGCGCCCCGCCGCTGGACATAACCACCTCAGAAGACGGCAGACACACCTTTGTTTTAACCAGTGGCGGCAAGGTACTGATTTACGGCCGTAAAGGGCTTGAGGAACAGATTAAAGTAGACCCCGCTTTCGACCATATTACCGCTGCCGTGGGTGGCGACCGCCTCTTTCTGTCCAGCAGCAAAACCCGGCAGGTACGGGAAGTACTTGTTGATTTTGTCCACAAGATAGACATTAACGGCTCACCATTCCTGGGGCCGGAAAAGGCCAAGGTAACCCTGGTGGTGTTCAGTGATTTTCAATGTCCGCATTGTGCTAAATTAGGGCCGCTCTTCGAGCAGATACTCGACAAAAATCCGGGCACGGTCAAAATCGTTTATAAAAATTTTCCCCTCAATATACACCGTTACGCCGCTGCCGCCGCTCTGGCCGCTGCCGCCGCTGACATGCAGGGTAAATTCTGGCAGTACCATGATCTGATATTTGAAAATTATCAGAGTTTAAGTATTAAAAAACTTATCTCCTTCGCCCGCCGGCTTGATCTCAATATCCCCCAGTTTAAAAAAGACATGAACAGCAACGCGGCCAAAATCAAGGTGGGACGGGATTATGAAGAGGGCAGACGCCTGAAGGTTACCGGTACCCCGACCATCTTTATTGACGGCCGCCTGGTGAGAGAACGAAGCTTTGATAATATTCAGAAAATAATTAATGAAGAGTTGCGGGAAAAGGATAAATAGTGGCGGTTCTGCTGCGTAACGACAGCGGCGAAAAGCTGCGAACCAGGGCTATAGCCGGGATCTGCCGTCGTCTCCTGCGCCTCTGCGGCCAGGAACGCAGTGAGTTAAGCGTGATGTTCACCAATGACCCGGCCATCCGGGAGCTGAACGGAAAATACCGCCGGCGGGACAAGGCAACCAACGTTCTGTCCTTTCCCCAGCAGGAAGGGGAGCCGGACAACGGCCTTATGCTGGGTGATATTGTCATCTCGGTGGACACCGCGGCCCGGGAGGCACGGGAACTGGGTCAGAGCCTCCATACCAGATTCCAGAAGTTATTGATTCACGGCCTGATTCACCTGCTGGGGATGGATCATGAACGTTCAGCGGCTGAGGCCGTCCTCATGCGCCGCCGGGAAGAAGAACTTTACCAACAACTCATAAAGGAGAGAAGATTAATGCCCCATTTAGCGATAAATGTTGACCACATAGCTACCCTGCGTCAGGCTCGGGGAATCAATGAACCAGATCCCGTACTGGCTGCCGGCATCTGTGAACTGGCAGGAGCCTGCGGCATTGTAGCCCATCTTCGGGAAGACCGCCGCCATATGCAGGACAGGGACATAAGGCTACTGCGCCAGACCGTGAAAACCAAACTGAATATGGAGATGGGCGCCGCGCCGGAGATCATCGCCATCGCCCTGGATATCCACCCGGACATGGTAACTCTGGTGCCGGAAAAACGGCAGGAATTAACCACCGAGGGCGGCCTGGATGTGGCCGGACAGCACAGGAAAATCAGCCGGGTCATCAAGGATATGCATCAGGATAACATCCCGGTGAGTCTCTTTATCGACCCTGATATAACCCAGGTCAAGGCCGCCCTGGAGGCAGAAGCCGATTTTGTCGAAATCCACACCGGCCGTTACTGCGATGCCGAAAATGAAGATGAACGAAACAGAGAATTTGACCTGGCAGCGGAAACCGCGCTCTTTGCCTATAATCAGGGTTTAAGGGTCAACGCCGGCCATGGCCTTAATTATCAGACCACAGCCCGGATCGCCGCCCTGGACAGCATTGAGGAATTGAGTATCGGCCATGCCGTCATGGCCCGGGCCATTATTGTGGGGCTGACAGAGGCAGTACGGGAAATGGCCGCCATTATCAGACAGGCAGCTCTTTAAATGGCCGCCTTTTCCTCCGGAGTCATGGCCCGGCAGTGAATCTGCTGTTTATCCTTATTAAAATACACCACCGTTCCCTCTTCCATGGTATTTATTATCCTGGTTACCCCGGCAATAGTAACCTTGGTGCCGGGATAGAGAACACCATAGGCATATACCGCCTCTGCCGCGGCCTTATCCATCTCCAGCGCCAGCTCATTCTCTCGTTCAGTAATCTGGTTCACCTTCTCCATCGCCTCGGGGAGCATGGCATTATACTGCCGCAGAAGCTCAACCTTTTCCGGAATTAAGTTCCCCTTCTCATCCAACTGCATTTCTTTTAAGGCGCTGACGGCTTTTAAGATCTCTGTCATTTTTTCAGGCCATATTTCCTTGTCACGCTCCAGTTTTTCCTGCTTCTCGGCCAAACAGGGATTAATCCCCACATTCAGTTCCGTCACCACCTCGCCATCGGAACCCAGCTCCCGGACATATACCGAACCACCCACCGTATAATGGCCGCCAATCAAAACACCCTTGCCGCCCAGAACCCGAAAATCACCGCCCACTCTGGCCCGGCCCTGAATAATCGAGTCAGTAACGGTCAGATTGCCCTTGACCTCAATAGTATTGACTCCTTCAACAAAATCAATGCTGACATCTCCCCAGCTTTTAATGACCACCGCCTCGCCCACCACGCCGCCTTTAATCTCCAGAGAACCACCAGCGGTAATAACGGCGGAATTCTGCACCCCCTTGGCAATAAAAATATCACCCTTGCATTTTATTTTAAAACCCGGCTGCACCGCTCCGTTAATATTCAAGCGCTGACCGACAAAGGCTATATTGCCCTGGCTCAAGTCAATATCACCCTGCACCGTATGTTCAGTCATCACCGAGGCCTTGCCGTCGGCCAGCATATATTTACCCTCAAGCTCAGCAAAGGCCTGCCTGCCGTCTGAACTCAGCCGTACACCAGGCCCAACCTTAATGGTAATATCCTTACCGGGTTTGGTATTAATTTCTTCACCGCAAACCGTCTTGCCAACTGTACCTTTGGTCGGAGGAATCTTTTCCAGCAGTAACTTATCCTTCGGAACATTTACAATGGCCCCTAATTCCCGATAATCGACTTTATTATTGTTTTGAGCCACCTTGGGAGCCCTTATCACCGTTGGCTTCACATAATACTTCACCCTGGCGTTAACCCCCGGCACCGCCTCCAGCCCCATGGCCACCAGACAGCCCCCGGCCGTTCTGACCCGCGGCCGGCTTAAAAGACCATACACCACGCCCTCTTCTTTAATTTCATCGCGCAGGGCATCCCAGTCCAGGGCCCCGACATTTATGGGAACCTTGGGATCTCTGGAGACAATAACCGCCTCCAGGCCATTTCTGGAGACCTTGAGGAGGAGATTATCCCCCACCTCCGCCCCTTTTTTTATCAATTCTTTCAAGTCCATCCGGATAAATTCCTCTTAACTCCCGTGATTAGAAACAACGCCCCTGCTTCACATATCTTTTTCAAGACGCCTTATATTATCCACTTCTCCAAGGACAATAATAATATCTTCAGCCCTGATAACTGATAAGTGCTGGGGATTAAAGAGCATCTTCCCATCCTTATGGCGCTTTATGGCAACGACAATTATATCATAATCCCGGCGCAGCCCGGAATCAGCCAGAGTCTGATTAATAAAGGGGGCGGATTCCGGAATCCGAATCTCCTCCAAGAGCAGACCAAGATTATCGGCATGCACGGTGAGATCAATAAAGGCATCCACCATGGGACGTAAAATCATATTGGCCATATGGCGGCCGCCAATATCATAGGGCGATATCACCTTGTCGGCTCCGGCCCGGCGGAGTTTGGTCTCCGCCCCCTCCCGGCCGCTGGCCCGGCTCAAGACCAGAAGATCTGGATTCATCTCCTTGGCAGACAAGGTTATATAGACATTATCAGCATCAGAAGAGACCACGGACACCAGTCCCTTGGCCTGGCGGATTCCAGCCTTCAGCAGAGTTTCATCATCAGAGGCCTCACCCTCCACCACGAGATAGCGTTTTTTGATTATATTGACAATTTCTTCCGGATCATTTTCAATAATCACAAAATCCTGCCCCGCCTCATAAAAACTCTGGCAGATAATTTTGCCTATACGGCCATAGCCGCAGATAACATAATGATCCCTGACCTTTGCCAGTCTCTTGTCCATATTAATTTTCCCCAATGCCTTATGTAACCCGCCCTCAACAATCGTCTCGGTAAATTTACCGAAAACATAAAATACAAAGCCCACCCCGATTAAAATCAGGAGCATGGTAAACACTCTGCCGCCCGTCCCCAGGGGCATAACCTCATGAAATCCCACGGTGGTGATGGTAATCACCGTCATATAGAGGGAATCCATAAAATTTGCTCCGGCAATAATCATATAGCCTAATGTCCCAAAGAGCAGAATCAGGAAAAAGGCCATTACCCCCTGGGTAATTTTAGTCATAATAGCATTCTTGTTTTTCTTATTTTTCTTGTTTTAATTTTAAGCGCCAAACTGCCGATAAGTAAGTCAGGGCCTGTAAAAAAACATGAATCCCTGCCAGATATTACACAAGAGTGATGGACTTTTGTCGAGTCCATCAAGAGTAAAAAAGCCCGGAGAACACGATCATGACCTGCCGCGAAGCCCTGAAGGTATTAATGCTCAGCCCGTTTTATTTTAAGCTGGATCTCACCGCCCGCCTTGAGCTGCTCAATGAGTTCATGCGGATATGCAACCATGTCTGAGTACCGGCAGCCGTATTTTTGATTTCCTCCCGTCGCCGGCCGGCTAAGGGACAGCCATCCCCCTGTCTAAGTTGTACAATGCCGATATTTCATTGGCAATATCAAAAGTTTGGTTTATAGTTTTTGACGATTTATCTGAAAGTATGTAAAGGCCTGTGTCTTGCGCTCGACTTTCAACTTTCGTTATGCCCGGCCAGCAGCATGGCTGTTATATTAATCTGGCTGGCGTTTTTACCAGACCAGCCTAAACACCTACATTTAACCAGGAGGAAATAAGCATGAACATCTTAATTTTCGGGCCCAATGGCAGCGGCAAAGGCACCCAGGGGGCCATTATCCAGAAAAAATTAAACTGCCCTCATATTGAATCCGGGGCAATTTTCAGAAAAAATATCGGCGGGGGCACCGAACTTGGCAAACAGGCTAAATCCTACATTGACAAAGGGGATCTGGTGCCGGACGATATTACTATCCCCATGATCCTCAGTCGTTTAAAAGAGAGTGATTGCGCCAACGGCTGGATTCTGGACGGTTTCCCGCGCAATAAGGTGCAGGCCGAAACCCTGGCCGCCGCTCTTAAAGAGGCGAATATAAATCTTGATTATGTTATTGAGATCCTTCTCGCCCGCGACGTAGCCAAGATACGCATCACCGGCCGCCGCCTGTGCGTCAACGACAATAACCATCCCAACCACATTGCCTTTGATGCCATTAAACCGGTGGAAAAAGACGGCAAGCTCGTCTGCCGGGTCTGCGGCGGAGATTTAAGCACCCGCCCTGACGATCAGGACGATGCCGCCATTGATAAACGCCACGACATCTATTACGATGACAAAACCGGCACCATGGCCGCGGTAAATTTTTTCAAGAACCATGGCGGGTACAAGGTTATCTCGGTTGACGGTACCCTGTCAATCCAGGAGGTAAGCGACGCCATCATGAAACAGTTAGTCTAAAGCTCCGGACAGGGGGCGGGGGCTTCAGGCCTCGTGCCCCCTACCTTATCTCTTCATAATATTTCTGAATGTAACGCTGGGAAAATTTTTCCACCTTATTTATATTAGCAGCGTGATTAACAAATAAATCACCTGTTTTCACCTTCGCTAATAACGTTGTTACATTATCCCGCACCCGTTCCCACACATTCCGCCGGTAAGCAGTGTCTAAAGCGACGAGCTTTTCAGGTTTGTCCCGGCAGCGTTTATAATAGTTAGGCAGACTGAATTTAATTCCCCACAACAAGACTAAGGCTGTCACGATACTGAACCCGGCCAGCGGCATAATCAACTGCTCCGGCCTGACTACACCGGTGGAAAGCAAAGAGGTCAAAAAGGGATGAGCAGGGAAGCCGTATAATCCCCGGCTGATTAAATCAAGGAATAGAAAACAGAACCCCCCGGCCAGCAGGGCATTTTTAACCATCCGCCGGAATATTTTTTTACCCCCCTGAGTAAAGCTCCACATGGCCTCGGCCACCATATGCAATTCCTGAGTCTGTTTGTCAACATTCTGCAGAACGTGACTTATGCGCAGCCCCGGAGCCTTTAGAATCAACTCCTTCAGGTGCTGCCTCTCCGAAGCCCACACCATGAGTTCTTCCTGAGCCATAGCCATATCCGGGGCATAAGTAAGATAGATACGGGGAATATCCTTACGGCCCGTCATCTGCGAAAGATTCCAGCACAGGGTGCCGTAAGAACGCACCAGATCAGCCAGATTATCGCATTCGTCAATCCGGCTCATGACAAAGACGATTCGATCTTCACCCGCGGCCTCAGGCAGGGTATTACGAATAGTCTCATAGGTTTCCTGAATTGTGCCTGCCTTATGGGGATCAAACATCAGGATTATCAAATCAGCAAGACGGGCAAATTCCTTAACCACCGAGGAATAATCATAACCGCGGTCCTTTTCCGACACCGAGTCCAACATTCCAGGGCTGTCAATCAAGGCCAGATTTTTAAATTCCTCCGCCTCAACTGTCTTCATCCGAAAATGGGAGATAAACTGTTCACCAAAGGTTTTAAACCCGGTAAAGGGCATACGCTCGTCGTTAACGAGATCAGCACCCGGCACATCGGCCTCACCCGCACCAGGCTCAGGGGCGGTAATCAGGGTAAAAGAATCATCGGTGGGGGCCTGCCCCGTCCTCTGCACCTCCCGACCCAGCAATTCATTAATCAGAGTCGATTTACCGGAAGAATAATTACCCAGAATCAAGACCAGCGGCTTCCATTTCAGCATGGCCTCCATATCAGAAGAATCGGTGTGATAACGATTCAGCATAGGGGTAAGCTTGGCCTGAACCTGATTCTGAATTTTTTTCAACAGGGCTTTTTCATTCATTTTAACACCTGACATATTTTTATTACCGACCTGTTATAAGTTCCCATTGCTGAGATTATAACAGGCCGCCAGAGGGCAGCGGGCATATTTATCCTATCATGGCAGCCGGTCTTTAAAAAGACTTTTTTACCAATAGTGCTGATTGCCGGTAAATAGTTCTTGATACCAGCCAGACTTTTAAGCTAATATTTTTATTAGAGCAAATGTTGCTGCTCCAATATTAATCCCAGTACTATTTGAGATAAACCCATGGCCTCCTTTATTCTTACCCCGGAAAAGGTAAACGCGGTTCGCGAACTGATCGACGAAAAACTCATCAGGGCCGGGGTCAAAAAAGTTATGATTATTGATGAAGCAGGCAATATAATAACAGAATGCGGCCACGACCCGGCAATTACCGACCCCACCGCCCTGGCCGCCCTCACCGCGGCTAATTTCGGAGCCACGGCCCAGATCGCCAGACTCATCGGAGAAGAGGACTTTACCCTGCTTTTTCATAAGGGCGCCAATTCCAGCATGTACTTCCTCCGTCTTGATGAAGAATTAATCATGCTGTCAATATTCAGTGATGAGGTCTCTCTGGGCCTTATCAGGTGCCGGGCGGACGAATTGCTTGCCCCGGTAAAAGGTATTTTAAAAAACGGGTAACTTCAGAGGCGCACAGCAGGGCTCCCCTGAAACCCTTATATTCCGAGATGTTATAATGTCAGCGGCACAACCATGATCGTATGCGAGAATGTAGTTTATGGGGCGCTTACGTTACTTCCATCTTACGTTACTTCCATCTTACGTTACTTCCATGCATCACGCTGAACAGTCACTGAAAGGCTCTGATAATGGCATTAATTGATTTAGGCAAACGAGAAATACACTGCAAAATAGTATATTACGGCCCTGGACGCTGTGGCAAAACCACCAATCTTATCTATATCCACCATGCCATGATCCCAAAGGCCAGGGGCAAGATGGTGACCATTGACACCAAAGGTGACCGCACCCTGTTTTTCGATCTCCTGCCCCTCCACCTTGGTGCAGTGCAGGGTTTTGATATACGTATTCAGCTCTACACCGTACCGGGTCAGATAATGTACGAAGCCACCCGTAAGCTGGTATTAAAGGGGGTTGACGGTATAGTTTTTGTCGCTGACCCTCTCCAGGTACGCCGCCAGCGCAATAAAGACAGTCTCGCCGGGCTCAGTAATAATCTGGCCGAATTAGGGGTAAAGCTCTCCGAGATTCCCGTTGTCTTACAGTACAACAAACGAGATCTCACAGAGAGCGAAATTCCAACCTTGAGCGTTACCGAGTTATCCACTGACCTTAATTCTGAGCTCCAGGCCCCGGAATTTACAGCAACCGCCACCCTTGGTGAAGGGGTCTTTGAAAGCCTGCGGGCCATAAGCAAACTAACTGTCCATCAGGTCGCGAAGAAAAACCGGCTGTTAGATTAAGAGCCCAACGATTAGCAAGTTAAACAGTAACTTCAGAGTGATACACAAAAGTAACAGAATATTGTCAGCTTAGCAGTTACATTAAATAACAGGTAATGTCATGCCAGAAAAGGGCCAGGCTAATTTTGTCGATCAGATTGATGATGCCATAGACGAATTATTCACCACTAAAAGAGTTATCGAGATTGATCCTTTAACTAATGAGGTAAAAGAACTTGCAAGCCCTGAGGGCGCGGCACCTCATACGGCAGCGGAAGACCAGAATGCGGATAGTTCCCCGCCGCCGGACAGCCCGCCCCGGCCGTCTGCCGCCCCGGCCGGGAAAAACAGCCCTCCGGTGCCCGAAAGCGGGGGAAAAACAGCCGCAGACAAGCCCGGCGGCAATAACCAGCTCAACCTCCTGCTTAACCGCCTTGACCAGGCCTTTTTAGCCCTCGACTGGGAGATTTCCACATCCGGGACAAATAATTTCCTGGCCCTGTTAGATGATTTACACCAATTATTAAATACCGCCGATGAAGAGCTGTTGCGCGTTATCGACCTTACCCGCAGCCTCATAAGAGCGATAGCGGAAAAACCGGCCCAGGTACCGCCCAGAGCCTCCGGCTCACTACACAAGGCCATAATTCTCTTTAAAGAATTTAACAGCCCCGGTCAGACTCCCGAGATTAAAATAAAAACAATGGGACTGATAAAAGAGTTGCAGGCCATTAATGAAGCAATCTCCACCGAAATCATCGCTGACACCGGACAGGAAAACCAGCCGCCTCCGGATAATGACACCTTCGGCCCGGAAATCATCAGTGCCGATCTTCCAGATGGTATCCCTCTGGAGATCAGCAATATTGTCAATCTTCACCTTAGTATTCTGGCTCAATGTATAAACCGCCTCCTGCCTCTGGAAAAATTATTCGGTCTGAATCCACGCTACACAGAGTATTTAGACATCCATCGACAAGTCAGAGAAACATTAGAAGAAGAAAAAGACCGTCTAAGTACAGCCTTGAGTACCAGTTACGGCCCCGTCCAGCCGGGCCAGGTTCCAGAGGCTCTAAGCGGTGCTTTAAAATCCAATATCGAGACAATCAAGCAATGTCTGAATAAGCTCAGGCCGGTGGCGGAATTAGCCCGCCGTAAAAAGGCGGTAAAGCTCTATAGGGCGGAGCAGGAAATCGGCCGCCAACTCGATAGTCAACAGAAATTATTAGCCATGGGCCTGCGCCACGGCTTTCACCAGGAAGTAATTTCTCCATCCCCGGCACTGACAGCCGCGGTGCGGGATCATATTGAGGCCCTTGGCAAATGCATAAAACAGATACTCCCGCTGGAAAATCTTTTCGCCAAAACCAGGGGCTATGACAAACTACACGCCGCCCAGCGCCGTATCCGCCTATACCTTGAAGCTCAGAAAAAGCAGCTGACCGCCAGGCTGCAGGAGACGGGGACAACAGCAGCGGATCAACAGCCGACCCCGGCGGCTGCTTCCCCCTGGCCCGTTCTCTTTAAGGCCAGCTGGCAGGGGATTACCGTCCTCATTCCACCCGATGAATTAGCCATTGAGACCCAGGGCCGCCCGGCTAAATTACCATTAGACAGGCCCCTGGCGGTGAAAAAGCTGAAGCGCCGGCCCTGGTCAAAATTACAGCCCCTTTTTAAGGGAGAACTGGCTCAAACACCGGAGGCAGCTCTCCGCCGCTTAGAACTGCCCTGGCTTACACCACTGATAAACGCCCCGGACCAGGTGAACCGGAAAAACGGCAGTTTGATTATTCTCTATAAAAACAAACAGGGCGGCGGCGCCGTTATTGACGAACCGGGAACAGAAATAAACATAGATGACAACTGGCACTGGCAGGAGGCAGGCGCCGATGAGCATTTCATGTTCAAAGGCTTCTTATGGCGGCATGACGAAAGACTGCCCGTATTATCGGTAAGCGGAAAGAAATAATCATTAACCCATGGGAACTATGATTGTCGACGACATAAGAAAAAAAATTACCGAGGCCCAGCTTTACTGGAGTCAGGGGCTGGAGCAGGAGGCCAGACTTATCTGTCAGGCAATCATGGCGGCAGAGCCCAGCGAGTCAGTCAGGGAGAGCATCGAGGAACTCACCGCCGCCATGGACAGAAACAACTCACATACCGCCCAGAGCGCCGGCCCTGATCCTGAAGAGCAGTGGCTCACCTGTGAGGGATTAATCACCGCCGGCTTTCATGCCGAGGCCATGATCGAATTAGAGGCTCTGGCCGCTACCGGCTATCAGCCCGCCAAAATTCGATGCGCCATGGGCGAATGTTGTCTGCGGCAGGACGACCCCTTCGGGGCTCAAAGTAATTTTGAAGAGGCCCTGAAGGATAAAAATGCCGACCGGGATCAACGTCTTGAGATTATGGATCGTCTGGCCATGATTTATGAGAATAACGGCGCCATCCAGGAGGCCATCAATACCCTGCAGCAGATCATCGGCCTCTCCCCCACCTTCAGCAATGCCGGGCAGCGCCTGGCGGCCCTGACCGAAAGCAGTGAAAAGGCCGGCCGTTTCTACGGCCTGCTGAAAAACAGGCTGCTGAGCATGGCCGATCTTGAGCGGGCCAGGGAGATGGCCCGCTCAAAAAACAAGTTAATTGAAGAGATCCTCTTAAATGAGTTTAATCTCAGCAAGGAGGATATCGGTAAATCCCTGAGTGACTTCTATCAATGCCCCTTTCTGGAGTTTGACGAACAGGCGGCCGGGGTTGCCCCGTCCTGTATCAAGGCCGTAAAGGAACAATTTTTCCGCGCCAATTGTTTCATCCCGTTTTCCGAAGAAGCCGGGTGCCTCCGGGTGGCGGTGGACAATCCCCACGATCTGGTTAAAAATGACAACATAAACAATGCCCTGCAGATTGGCCATATTGAATACAGCGTAGCCCTTAAAGAGGATATCAACAAATTCATTGACTACTATTTCGGTAAATATTCCTTTACTGATCCCGAACCGGAGGAAGGGGACGGGGTCTTTGAACAGATTGATCTTGACTATGAGGATGAGGAACCAGAGCCGGATGAGGCCGCCCAGGCCGATGGGGTGGTGGTGCAGATGGTCAATAAAATCATTGAGGACGGGATTATCGCCGAGGCCTCTGACATCCATGTCGAATCCCAGCTGGGAACCAAGGGCATCCAGATCCGCTACCGTATCGACGGAGAATGCCGCCACTACCGCAATATCCCCTTTAATTATAAACGCTCACTGGTCTCCAGACTCAAAATCATGGCCAAGCTCGATATATCTGAACGCCGGCTGCCCCAGGACGGCAAAATAAAATTCAGAACCCGCAACGGCCGCAAAATTGAGCTGCGGGTCGCCACTCTGCCTACCACTGGCGACAATGAGGATGTAGTCTTAAGAATCCTGGCCAGCAGTAACGCCATGCCGCTGGATCAGGCTGGAATTTTAGAACCCAACCTGCAAAATTTTAAAAATCTCATTGAAATGCCCTATGGCCTCATTGCCGTGGTGGGGCCCACCGGCTCCGGCAAAACCACCACTCTCCACGCCGCTCTGCGTTATATAAACCGACCTGAGAAAAAGATCTGGACCGCTGAAGATCCGGTGGAAATCGTCCAGGACGGCCTGCGCCAGGTTCAGGTACAGACCAAAATAGACCTGACCTTCGCCCGCGTATTAAAGGCCTTCCTGCGGGCCGATCCCGATGTCATAATGGTGGGAGAGACCAGAGATAAAGAGACGGCTACCACGGTCATCGAGGCCTCTCTCACCGGCCATCTCGTCTTTACCACCATGCATACCAATTCCGCCCCAGAGACTATTACCCGGCTCACCGGTATTGGTATAGACCCTTTTACCTTCGCCGATGCCCTGTTAGGCGTCCTGGCCCAGCGCCTGGTAAAACGACTCTGCCCGAAATGCAGGCAGGCTTACAAACCGGATGAACAGCGCCGACAGGCACTCATGGAGGCCTATGGCTCACATCCCACCGCCCCCTTAACCCCCGACGACCTAAAGGATATAACCATGTTTTCGCCCCAGGGCTGCCCGGCCTGCAAACAATCAGGATACAAGGGACGCCTCGCTATCCACGAGCTATTGACCTCCAACGACGAGATCAAACAACTTATTTCCCAGAACCGGCCCCTGACGGAGATCAAGGAATCAGGCATGCGCAATGACATGCGTACCCTTATGCAGGATGCCATTTGTAAGACCATAGCCGGAGACACCAATTTCAAGCACGCCAGAGGGTCATGCCTTAAATAAAGGTTCAGGGCCGTTGATCCCGGCCGGCACAGAACCGTAAGCGCTCCACAATTCACACTCTCGCAACCAACTATGAACAAAATCGAACAAAGAAAGCATGCCAGATTATTATTCTCGGCCGCCGACCAGGCCAGAGCCCTGATTGAGGTTCCGGAACAGGAAATAATCACCGCCACCGTTTTAGATATCAGTGAATCAGGCATCGGCCTCTCTCTAAAGCAGAATGAGATCTTTATTGACCAGGGAGAACATTGTATTATGGTTGAATTACGGGGGTTAGTCGGTATCCATTTTGATTTCGGCATTGAGATAGAAGTGCGTTGGCTGCTCAATTATGAAGCCCTGGGACTCCTTGCTCTGGGCTGCCGGTTTATCAACATTCCACCTCCCATCAGGGCCGCGCTCCGGGATTTTGTGGCCCGTAACCTACGGGCCTGAAAGAGCCGAGATTTTTTGCAGATATTCCGAGATGTTATAAAGTCAAGAGGGTGGTTTGTGGAGCGCTTACGGTAAAGGACATGGACAAGAATTACCAAGGCCATATAAGCGGGATTTCCCTGACTTCCTTCCTGCAATTAATTGAACTGGATCGTAAAACCTGCACCCTGCGGGTGACCTCCGGCAAGCGGCGGGGCAGCTTATATTTCGTTAACGGTGAGTTGTGGGACGCCCAGAGCGGAGATGAGTGTGGAGAAGAGACGGCCATGCAAATTATCAGCTGGCGGCAGGTCGTAATCGATATTGAGGACAGATGCCCGCTGACAATTAGAAATATTGACCTGCCCCTTGGTTTTATGCTTATTGAAGGAGTCAGACGCTGCGATGAGAGGCAGGAGGCCGCCCCTCCTCAAAGGGACGGCAATAATCAAGACAGGACGATCAACAAACTGCTGTCTCCCATTCTATCCCGGATCAACCGCCTGCCGGCAGTACAGACGGCTCTTATTTTACTGCCGGGCAGGATCATCAAGCATGAAGACGGCCCGCTCAACCCCGAAAGCTGGCATAAAATAGGCTGTTTTGTCCGCCAGATGATTCCTGAGAGCAGGGGCGGTATTCTGAACATGGAGATAAGACTGAGTAACTCTCTCCTTGTAATCAGGCCGCTCAACCCGGAGGCGATCCTGATCGTTGCCACAAAACCGAGCCTCAATCTCGTTCTCATTAACGCTAACCTCAAGCTCTTAAACGCCGAACTCCAGGCGGCCCTGCGGGGCAAGACTCAAGCCCGCCGGGCCGCCCGCTGGCCCGGTTCACCCCCTCTGGCTCACACTCTCAAACAACTGGAAGACACAATGACGGAGATCATCGGCCCCCTGGCTCATAAAATATTCCCGCCGAGCGTTGCCGACTGGCAGCTGGCCGGGCCGGCATCGGCCGACCGCCTTCAGGAGTTCATTGATCTTTTATGTATGGAGATTGGTGATCCGCCATCAGAAAGACACTTTCGCCAGGCCGCCCGGCCCATAATAGAAGAATGCCGTACAGCCCTCTCATGGTAAGCGACAAACGAACCACACCTTGCATTTGCCGCCCCCAAACTGTAGCGGCACAATCAGGCGCGTACAACAGAGTGTTCAGGGAGCGCTTACTTCCTATGAGCTATCAAGAGCGTCTCTTATGGCGGCAGACAATACCCGCAGGTCAAAGGGCTTCTTTAAAATATCCCTGACCCCTAATTTTTCAGTACCCTGCATAGACTCCTTTGGCAGACGATAGCCGGAGAAAATAATCACCGGCAGCCTGATTCCCGCCTCCGTGATCTGCCGGGCCAGTGCCAGACCGGAGAGCCCCGGCATCATATAATCGCTGAGCAAAAGATCAAATTCGGCAGGATGTGCCAAAACCGCCTCCAGAGCCTGCTGACTATCGGTAAAGGCGGTAACCTTATAACCCAGCTTCTCCAACATCCGCTGGGCCAGATTGATAATAGTTGCCTCATCATCGACAATTATCAGATGCTCATTCCCCCTCGGCAGAGGTTCGTCGCCTGTAATTCCAGAATCATCAAGTATCTCCGGCAGATAAACTCTGAAAGTGGTGCCAAGACCCTGCTCACTTTTAACCTTGATATCACCGCCGAAATGTTTGACAATACCGTAGGCGACAGACAGCCCCAGACCACTGCCCTGGCCCTTGGTCGTAAAATAGGGCTCAAAAATTCTCTCCATAGTCAAAGGATTCATGCCGGTACCGGTGTCAGAGACCTGTAGACAGACATAGGTTCCAGGACTCAAGGCATTCATTTTCTCAAGTTCGACGGGCTTAATTTTGACCACCTTCTGAGAAATACTCAAGATACCGCCGTTGCTCTCCATGGCCTGAAAGGCGTTGGTGCAGATATTCATCAGGACTTGATGAAACTGACCGGGATCTGCCAATACCTTGCCGCAGTCCGGGGAGATACTGTCTTCCAGGATAATATTAGCCGGCAGGGTGGCACGCAGAAGTTTTATACTCTCTTTGATGATGGGCGTGAGGAATATGGCCTGGGGGCAGGTTTCACCCTGACGGCTGAAGGCCAGAATCTGAGCCACCAGATCCCGGGCCCGGCGGGAGGCCTTCAGCACCTCCTGCAAATAGGGAACCGCCTCATGGTCCGG
The DNA here is from genome assembly GCA_048820955.1 of Desulfobacterota bacterium M19. Classification (GTDB taxonomy): domain Bacteria; phylum Desulfobacterota; class Desulfobulbia; order Desulfobulbales; family VMSU01; genus JAADIV01. The sequence goes on from JBMERE010000003.1 coordinate 224,752, forward strand.
GGGCAGAATACTCTTGGCCAGATCGGAAAAACCCAGGATAACGGTGAGAATATTATTAAAGTCATGGGCAATACCACCGGCCATGGTGGCAATGGATTCCATCTTCTGGGCCTGGCGTAACTGACGTTCCAGTCCCCTCTTGTCACTGATATCAAGGCAATACTCAATAACCTGGCTAACCTCTCCCTGCTCATCTAACAGTGGGTAGGCATGGATCTCCACTATTATCTCACCACCCATGGCATCTGTATGGACATGCTCCATGACCACGGGCCCTTTGGTACGTTTACACTCTTCGATGGAGCAGGGATGATCGGAACCACTGCAGGGATAATCACTGTTGTGGGTCAACTTATAGCAGGGCGTCCCCTTGTAATCAGCTGGAAAGCCACTGGCCTCATTGGCCAGCAGCACCTGATAATTATTGGCATCAACGAGATAAAAGGGATGAGATACCGCATCAAGCATCTTCTGGACGAATCCCTGCGGCGCCTCCTCTGAGGATATATTTTTTTGTTTATCAGTCATAAATGGACTCGCAGTTAACTCTTCCCCTGTTCATATAGTATAAGTCATCAAAAGCGGGCTGCCAGCAGCAAAAACATTTTGCCGGCCCATGCGTGCAGCAGGGTGTTCATGGAGCGCTTACGCCTCCGGCTATCAGGACCAACCATCATCTGCCACTGGTCATAGCCTGATTAATTACCGTTCGCAGTTCGGTCAGCTGATAGGGCTTGCTGATAGCGGCCCGAAAACCGAATTCCCGGCAGTGGGCCATTACCGGATCGTTGGAATAGCCGCTGGCCACCACCAGCCGGGCCGCCGGGTCAATGGCCAGGATCTCAGCGGCCGCCGCCTGACCACCCATACCGCCGGGAATAGTCAAATCCATAATAACCAGCTCCGGGGCCTTACCGGCCTTAAACAGCTCCTGATAACGTTCCACCGCTTCACGGCCATTAGCCGTCTTCACCGTTTCATAGCCCAGGCGGCCCAGCATAAGAGCCGCCAGATCCCGTAAAGGTCGTTCATCGTCCAGAATTATCACCGTGCCCCCTTTTACCGTCCCGGCATGCGTATCCTGAACGATTTTTCCACCATTAACCGCTGCCGAGCCGGATTTTACCGCCGGCAAATCAATGATAAAGGACGTACCTTTACCAGGTACCGATTCCACCCGCAGCCGTCCATTATGCTTGTGGATAATGGAGTGGGAAACAGCCAGCCCCAGACCATTGCCCTCATCCCTGGTAGTAAAATAGGGATCAAATATACGTTCAACAACCGATGGTTCCATCCCTGCTCCCTCGTCACGGATAACCAAACGGACAAAATCACCATCCGTCTCACTGAAGTTATGGCAGCTGATGACAATCTCTCCGCCCTGAGGCATGGCCTGCTGGGCGTTAATCACCATGTTCTGAATCACCTGACTTACCTGACCGCTGTCAATCATCACCGGCCAGAGCTTAGTTTCAAAGTCATATCGGCAGCTGGCCTTCCCCCCCCGGAGCACGAAATCAGCCGAATCACGGATAACTTCATCAAGATTGGCCACATCCTTTATCGGTTCACCACCCCTGGCAAAAGTCAGCAGCTGCCCGGTGAGCCCCTTGGCCCGTAATGAGGCCCGCTCAGCTTCAGCCAGCAACTCATCCACCCCGGAGCCTGCTTCCAGCTCCAGACGGGCCATATTTATATTACCAAGGATGGCGGCCAGAATATTATTAAAATCATGGGCAATACCACCGGCCAGCACCCCCACTGCCTCCAGCTTTTTGACCCGTTGCAGATCCGCATCTAAACGGGCCTTAAGCGTTACATCACTAAAGACCAGTACCACTCCGATGACGTCGCCCTCCTCGTCCCGGATCGGAGCGCCGCTGTCGGCTATTACACGCCGACTGCCGTCCCGGGCAATAAGCACAGTATGATTAGCCAGGCCGATAATCTTGCCACTGGCCAATACCTTGCTCACCGGATCCTCACAGAGTTTGCCGGTCTGCTCATTAACAATATGAAAAACCTCCGCCAAACTCCGCCCGCAGGCCTCCAGCTGATGCCAGCCCGTCAATTCCTGGGCCACTTGATTAATCAGCGTAATCTGTCCCTTAATGTCGGTGGTGATTACCCCGTCACCTATCCCCTGTATAGTCACCAGGAGCCGTTGCTGTTCGGCCTTTAAGGCTATTTCCATCTGTTTACGGGCCTCAATATCCCGCACTACGGCCACCACATGCCCCCGGCCGCCGAATTCCGCATAGCGCAGACCGACCTCAGCCCAGAACGGCTCACCCGTACCCCGGCGGGCATGCCACTCAAAACGCTGCGGCCCTTCCTTTATCGCCGCCTCAATCCGCCGCATTGCCAATTCCGGCTTATACACCCCGTCAATCTCGGTAAAGGCCTGCGGGAAACCGGCTAACGCCTCGTTATGGCTGCATTTAAACATCGCCAGCATACTCAGATTCACCTCTTCCACCATGCCGGTGGCGGCATCATGAATAAAGATAGCATCAGAGGCGGCATTATAAATAGTCTCATATTTCTGCTGCCCCTCAAGTAATCTGGTCTGCTGAGAGGCCATCATATCTCTGTCGGCGATAAGTCGGCGACGCATCTCATTAAAGGCAGTTACGATACGTTCCAGTTCATCGGGACGAGAGTGAGACTTACGGTTCAGCAGGAGTTCCCGCCCCAGATTATCGAAATCCAGTTCAGCGGCAAACATGGCAATTCTCTGTAAATGGCGACTGACCATAAAGTAAAAGAGAAAGAAAACAAAGACACAGATCAAAACAATAATAACGACATTCAGACCGGACTGGAGAGGAATATCCTCCACCACATCCCGCCAGGCATTTTTCGTAGTGGCACATACCAGAAAACGGCCCAGATCAACCTTATTGCCATTGGTCTCATAGATAAGGTGAAAGGTCTGCGAGATGACAGGCTCCCCGGCTGCCGGCCGCTCTCCATCCTTAAACAAAACCCCGGAGGCATCTGTAATCTCAAGATAAATTAAATCCCTGTTCTGGAGAAGACTGCTTAACTGCAGACGTACCGCCTCATCATTCATTGTCCAGAGATTACGGGTCAGCACCGGTACCTGAGTCTGCTCCAAACCGGCTACATATTGCCGAATATGTTCTATTTTATAGCGATACTCAGAATTACTTCCCAGCACGGCAGTAAAAAAAACGGCCGCCACCCCGAAAACGGCCAGATATAATACCATACGGGTGAGCAGGGGGGACTGACGATAAAGACGCCCGACGCCCATTATTCCACCGCGCCCTGCCGAGCACCAAAGACCAGCATCCGGCCCTGGAGATGAATATCAATGTTAAGTTTTTGTGACCAGTGCCGGGCAATAGCGTTTAAACTACCGTCCCCGCTCATAGCCTCCCAGGCCCGCTGCCAGTCATGAACCACCTTAAGCGCCGTCCCCTTTGAAATAATAATCGCCGGATAGATATCCTTAATCACCGCGGCCCGGCTGAAGCAGCTCCAGGGAATGCCGCCCTGACGGGCGATGAACGCGGCCTCCATGTCAGAAGTCGGCCAGAGACTGGCCCGGCCGGCGGCCAGCATACGCAGAGCCTGGAGATGACTGCCCACCTCGATGACATTGCGAAAGCCCACCTCATGCAGCAGTTGCGACCTGGCATCATCACGCATAACCACAATACTTTTCACCTCCCGAGCCAGATGCCAGTCAGAGAAACGATAGCCGCTCTTCCTGCGGGCCAGAAAAATCCAGCGTTTCTTAAATAACGGCCCCACCCAGTAAAAAAGCTTATCACGCCGGGCAGTATGACCAGCGGTAAAGAGAACGACATTGGCCTCATGAAGAGCGGTGTTATACGCCCTGGGCCAGGGCCATAATTGAACAACGCCCCTGGAACGGGTACGACGCATCAATTCACGGACAATATCGGTACTTATCCCGGTAATCCGGCCATGTTCCATATAATTGGCAGGGGGCTCTTCACAGGTAAGTACACGCAGGCGGGGCCGGGACGCGGCTGCCCCGGTAAGAGGATAAAACAGAAAAAGCGTCAACAGCGGCAGGAAAATCATTACTCTAAACATAGAGCCTCCTCTACTCCCTCTAATAAAGCTGACCGAACGCTGGATTGTAAATAATAGTTACCAGTTCGGTTTAAAGTAATTTATACGGAATAAAAGGTAAAGGAGAAAAGAAATTTCAGCTTTCAGCGGACGGCAGACAAAGCTTTAATGACGTAAGCGCTCCACAAACCACACTCTTGACTTTATAACATCTCGAAATGTAAGCGTTTCAGGGGCTCCCTGTTGCGCGTGCTCAAAGCCCCCGATAATACACCCCGTATATTGGGGGCTTTGAGCACGCGCAACAGGGTGTTCATGGAGCGCTTACTTAATGACGCTCAATACCGGCACCCCAGGCCTGTCGATAGAGGGCTAAAAGCCTCTCCTCCACCTCAAGGCGTCTCACCTCAAGATCGGCGGCTTTTAAATGGGAAGGGATCAAAAGCGGCGCCCCGAAACAGACCCGGATGGTGGTACCGGGGCGGGGCAGAATCATACGGTCCCAACTGTTAAAGGCCCAATAATGTTTCATCCCCCAGGCCACGGGGAGAATGGGCGCCCCGGTTCTTGAGGCCAGCAGGATCGCTCCAGCCTGCAGAACAAGGGGCGGCCCCTGGGAGCCATCAGCGACAATGACGGCGTTTTTCCCCTCCTCCGTCATCTGCCTCATCATCTCCCGCAGGGCCTTGAGCCCGCCCTTACCTCTGGAGCCCCGTACCGTATCTACGCCGTGGCGGCGCAGGAGACGGGAAACATACTCAGCGTCCCGGCTGGCGCTGACCATGGCCACGGCAGGAGTATGTTCAGTCATCATTAATGAGCAGAGTACCGAGTAATGCCAGAAAAGGGCGATAAAGGGCCTGCCGGCCCCGACAACCTCATCACGATAACCGCCGCCTTCCTCCCGTAACCGGCAGGAAGCAAAAAGGGCTCTGGCCAGGAGGCTGTACAGTGGCGGTACTAATTTCAGGGACAGCTTATAACTCAGGGACATTTTTCCTTGATTCAGAATTGTAACTCCAGCTCCCGCAGCTTCTTGATCCGGTCCCTTAGACCGGCAGCCTCCTCAAAGGCCAGTTCCGCCGCCGCCTCCCGCATCTCACGCTCAAGATCTTTGATCTCGCGGCGCAGATCGGCCAGATTGATGTAACTCCCCTCCTCTTCGGCGGCCATGGCTGATAATTCCGGATAATCCTGCTCATAGACAGCAGCGGCAATATCCTTAATCTTCGACTTTATGGTCGTCGGAGTAATACCGTGCCGCTGGTTATAATCCGCTTGAATCCGACGGCGGCGGGCCGTCTCCTCAATGGTATAACGCATGGAACCGGTAATCCGCGCCGCATACATAATCACCTTTCCCCGGGCGTTGCGGGCCGCCCGGCCGCAGGTCTGAATCAACGAGCGCTCACTGCGCAGAAAACCCTCCTTATCGGCATCCATAACGGCCACCAGCGTGACCTCGGGGATATCCAGACCTTCACGAAGCAGATTGATACCGATAAGAACATTATACTCTCCCCGGCGCAGGTCGCGGATCAATTCCACCCGCTCAAGAGTTTTAATATCAGAATGGAGATAACGCACTGCCACCCCGAGATTTTCGTAATATTCGGTTAAATCCTCCGCCATACGTTTGGTGAGGGTGGTAACCAGTACCGCCTCCCCGCGGGCGCTGCGACAGCGAATTTCCTCTAAGAGATCATCTACCTGGCTGTCCACCGGCCGAACCTCAATCTCCGGATCCATGAGACCGGTGGGCCGGATAATCTGTTCCACCACCCGGCCCTGAGCCGCCTCCAGCTCAAAATCACCAGGGGTGGCAGAGACAAAGATCACCTGTTTAATCCGGGCCTCAAACTCCTCAAAGCGCAGGGGCCGGTTATCAAGAGCTGAGGGCAGACGAAAGCCGAACTCCACCAGGGTCTTTTTGCGGGAACGATCACCACGATACATCCCCCGCGCCTGGGGCACAGATATATGACTCTCGTCAATGAAGAGAATAAAATCTTCGGGGAAATAATCCAGGAGGGTAGGCGGCGGCTCCCCCGGCCGCCGGCCGGTGAGATGACGGCTGTAGTTCTCAATACCGTTACAATAGCCCAGCTCGGCAATCATTTCCAGATCAAACTCCGTCCGCTGTTCCAGGCGCTGGGCCTCCAGCAGACGACCGGCACGACCAAGCTCAGCCAGGCGTTCTTTCAATTCCGCCTTAATGGAGATCATAGCCGCCTCCAGACGCTCCTTCGAGGTCACAAAATGACTGCCGGGAAAGAGGGTCAGATCATCAAGAGTCTCCAGCACCACTCCGCGCAGAGGGTCAATTATACTGACAGCCTCCACGGTATCACCAAACATCTCCACCCGCACAGCCCGCTCATCCTCATAGGCCGGAAATATCTCCAGGACATCACCCCGCACCCGGAAGGTACCGCGGTGAAAGGAAATATCATTACGTTCATAAAGCATATAAACCAGGCGGCGCTGGACATCCTCCAGGGCGTATTCCTCCCCGACCCGCAAGGTAAGATTCATTCCCTCATACTCATCCGGTGACCCCAGACCATAGATACAGGAAACACTGGCAACAATAACTGTATCACGGCGGGTGAGCAGGGCACGAGTAGCCCCATGACGCATTTTATCAATAATGTCGTTAATAGCCGAATCTTTCTCAATATAGGTGTCAGACTGGGGGATATAGGCCTCGGGCTGATAATAATCGTAGTAGCTGACAAAATACTCCACGGCGTTATCAGGGAACAGTTCCTTCATCTCGGCGTAGAGCTGAGCGGCCAGTGTCTTGTTCGGGGCCAGAACAAGAGCGGGACGTCCGGCTCCGGCAATAACCTGAGCCATGGTGAAGGTCTTACCGGAGCCGGTTACCCCTAAGAGCACCTGTGAGCGAATTCCGGCCTTTAACCCGCGCGAAAGCAGGTCAATGGCCTGGGGCTGATCCCCAGAGGGGGCAAATGCGGTCACAAGCTTAAATTCCGCGCCCCCCCGCGGAGAGGAAATACCAAGCGCGTCAAGCTCCACAGCCGCTACCCCCCCGTCCTCCGACAGGCCGCTCTTTGAGCCGGTCAACCGCAGATCACTTATTTTAGTCATGCAGCGCCGCCAGGCTGACAGCTGCCGTATCCAGTATAGTCAGATTCAGAGGAGAATCAGCCGCTATAGCCTCTATAAAGGCACAGTAAAAGAGACGATTAATCTGGCGGGGGATACCACCGCTCTTTTCCAGGGCCAGGGGGTAAACCTCCGGCGGCAGAAGATCAGGCCTGGCACCGCATTTCAAGAGCCGGTATTTAACATACTGCTCCAGATCGGCGGCGTTCAGGGGACTAAGGGTGATGGCAAAGGTGATACGACCGCGGAGAGCGGCATAGGTGGGCGCGCGCAACCGGCGAAGCAGGGCAAGTTCTGCGCAGAGCAATACCGTCACCAGCTTCTCCTTCTCGGTCTCCAGATTAGAGAGGGTACGCAGGAGATGAAGGGCATCGGCCTTCAGGAAATGGGCCTCATCAATGATAATGACCAAACGGCTGCCCTCGGCATAAAGGCGCAGGGCCTCATCCTGCACCGCCCGCAACCGCTGAATCGAAAAACGGCCGGGCTCAAGTTCAAGTTCCTTCACTATAGCTGACAGCAGCCCGGCCCGGCTCATCCCCGGATGAGCCAGAATCAAAACCGGCTTATACAATAAACCCTCCATTTCCCGCAGAGCTGCCTGTGAAACAAGGGTTTTGCCGGTGCCGGAAACCCCGGCAAGGAGAATAAGGGCATGTTTATCCCTCAGCCCCATGCCGATTTTTAGCAGGGCCTCCTCGTGCTGCCGGGTGCGGAAAAAGAGATCGGTATCTATATTATCTTGAAACGGATTACGCCGCAATCCGAACTGGAGCGCCCAATGATCGGCTTGGTTCATAATAATTAGCCCAGGATTACAAAATCATAAAATTAATGGTAACTATTCAGCAATACCCCATCTTCGTCCGTTTAGGCCTTCTCGAATACGAAAGTATGCTTCAAAGTCCTGAACGAACAAACCTGGGGCACTGCTGAACAGTTACAGTTTGGAGATTATTGTTACTTTTAGGCATAACGCTGAATAGTTACAATTAATGGTAACTAATTCTTTTTTTCCGCCTCTATATTCACCATCTTCATATAGCGCTTAAAGGCGGAGTTCACTTTAATGCCTTTCTCCGCCCCACGCAACAGCGAGCCGGCGATATTGCGAATATTCCCGGCCGCCCGCGACTGAGGAGCAAAGACGTTCAGAGGGGTACGGCGGGCGGTGGCGGCGGCAAAAGAGGAATCCCGCATAATATAACCTATATTTTCCACCCGCAAATCCAGAAATTGCGCCGCGCAGGCGGCAAAGCGTCCGGCAGTTGCGGCCGCCTGCTTCAGAGAGGCGGTCATATTAACTACCGAATACACCGTTCCCCGCAGTCCCTCCCGCCGGAGTCCCTTGAGCAGGCCATAGGCATCGGCCATAGCGGTTATATCCTGGGTTAAAATAATAATAATTTCATCGGCCGCCCGCAGAAAATCACGCACTCCGGCCCCCATCCCCGCCGCCGTATCAACCACAATAATTCCGGCATTTTGTTCCATACTCTCCAGGGCGCCAAGCATACGCCGCCGGTCAGATACCGTACTGTCGGCCAGGGCCATGATCCCGGCCCCGCCGGGAATAATTCCCACCCCGCAGGGGCCGGGAGTAATTAACTCAGAAATAGAGATATGATTTTTAAGGAAATCACCCAGGGTATAACGAGGCTGTACCCCGGCGAGAAGATGAATATTGGCCATACCGAGATCTGCATCCAGAACCAGACTCATGTGACCGGCTCGTTGAAATTCAATGGCCATATTAAGAGCCAGGTTACTCTTGCCCACCCCGCCCTTGCCTGAACTGACCGCAATAACCCGCCCATAGCCCCTCTCCGGAACCGGAGCCGTATTGCCGCTTCCATACCGGGCGTGAATATCACGCAGGGCGGCAACGGCCTCTGAACGAAAGAAAAGACCGTCACCCCGGATAATCTTCTCCGGCAGCCGGGAACTGTATTCTGATTCATAAAAACGAATAAGACTCTCTTCCAGGCCGGTGGCAGCAATTAAATCGCCAATAGTAAGCAACTGGTTCATTGGAAATTCTAAACCTCGTACCTCAATCTATCACCTGACCATGTTTACACTTCAAGGTTAAAGCCTTGTTAACTGTTTTCAGGACCTTATCCAGAACAAAAGGCTTTTTAAGACAGGCGAAAGCCCCCATCTTCACGGTATTTTTAATCTCCTGCAATGATGCCAGACCAGTAACAATAATAACGGGAATATCTGGAAATTCCCGGTTCATAAACTTTAGAACCTCCAGGCCGTCCTTGCGGGGCATACGGACATCAAGCATAATAAGATGATATTTCTGGTAACGCAGCATACCGATACCCTCCACTCCATCGTATGCCCCATCGACATCATATCCCGCCGCTCTGAGACATTCCTGCAGCATCTCATTGAGCAGCCGTTCATCATCAATAATCAAGATTCTACAGACCTCATGCTGCTCATCGCTCCGCGCAGTCTTCTGATCCACCGCCTTTTTTAAATCCCGGAGCTGTACCCCATGATCAATGGGCAGCCGGACACTGAAAGTACTACCCTCACCCTCCACACTCTCCACCTGCAGAACACCGCCGTTATGCTCAATAATGGAGTGACATACTGCCAGCCCCAGACCAGTGCCTTCCCCCTGCCTCTTGGTGGTGAAAAACGGATCAAATATCTTACCGAGATTCTCCCTGGAAATACCGACACCATTATCCATAACGGCGATGACCACCCGCTCATGACCGTCAACCCCGCCCCGCAGTTCCAGACGTCCGCCCTTGGGCATGGCGTGAATGGCATTGATCAGAAGGTTCATAAAAACCTGCTCAATCTGCATGGCATCAACAAAAACAGGGGGTAAATCCGCCGGAATATTATTAACAATTTCAATTTTAGAGATAGAGACCCGGTCACCCAGAACACCGAGAACCAGATCCATACACTCCCGAACCTGAGCCGAGGTGAATTTAGGCTCATTGGGACGGGCAAATCCCATGAGATCACCGATAATTTTGGAGATCCGCCGTTCCTGGTCAGCGATAACTTCGAGACGATGACGCAGTTCATCATCGGGCTGCTTAACCAGCAAACGCTGCATAATCTGTAAATTCAAAGAGATAATCGTCAGGGGATTATTAATTTCATGGGCAGCACCAGCCGCCAGCCGCCCCACAGTGGCCAGACGGTGGGTATTAAAGAGCTGACGCTGATGCTCTTCCAGCTTACGGGCCTCAGCCGCCATTGCCATGGTCTGACGGTTCAAATCCTTTTCCATGAGGATGCGGTCAATACCATTGGCCGCGGCAGTGGATAATAACTCAAAATTACGCCGCATCCCAGCCAGATCAGCCACCGGCGGTGAAGCATCCTTAAAATCCACCAGTAATTCACCGATTATGCGCTCCACCCGGCCATGAGACTTCTGATCACCAAGAAAGAAACCGGCCATGAACTCCGAACCGGCAATAATCTCGGCCACCCCGGATTCCATAATTGTCCCCTGCTCAAATTCCATACTGGCCCGCCTTAACTGCTGCAGGGCCTCCGTCTCCATATCGGCCTCGGGCTTAACCACCGGGTTTCCCCGATGCGGCACCGAAAACTCAGCAAACTCTCCGCCGCTGTATATCTGACCGCGGAAATGGGCTTCACCATCATCTAAGGCCAGACACAGGCAACGCTTAACTCCAAAGGCCTCCTGAGCCGCTAACAGTATCTCCCGCAGGGCCTCAGCAATAGTCAGCCCCGGTTTCAGGCTTCGTCCCAGGCCGCAGGCCGCGTCCAGCACCCGGTTGGCCGCCAGCAGTTCATGGTTCTGCTGCCCCAGGTCAACACTCATCGCTCCCAGGCTGACATTAGCGGAAGACAGCAGGCGCTGGTAAGTCTCCGAATCATGAAAACCCATGACCACGGCCATTTTTTCTATACGTTTCACAACCTCCGCCACCAGATCATCAATCTCCCCGCCCTCTATACCGTTCAGGAGCATAAAGTTTTCCAGGGCGAAATGGTAATGTTGATGATCATAAGCCCCGGTAGAGAGAAAATAACTGGAGCCAATATTATGACAGACACAGATTACATCCGCAAAACGTACTAACTGATAAAGATTTTCCTTCTCCGGCCTGACAGCCTCAGGTACGGGCTGATGGTGAGAGGCCAGAGCCTTGACTAAGGATGCGGGGAACATCCACTGCTCGGCAGCAATACGACCGGCATCGGTATGATCCAGCCCCATCTTGCGCCGTTCGACATCAAGAGCCAGGGGGGCATCAGTGGAATATCCGCCCTGTTTCTCCAGTTCGAGGCAAACCTCACTGAACTCATTCGGCATCTGCTGATAGCAGATCAGTTTACCGATATCATGTACCAGACCCGCAAGATAGGCCTCATCAACATTGGCAAATCCCAGTTTTTCAGCCAGCAGTTCAGAGGCGGCCGCCACCCCGATGGCGTGGAGCCAGAAATTAACCAGCCCTTCAAGCCGTTCCTGGGCGGCATCGGAAAAACAGTCAAAAACCGAGACCGAAAGTATCAAACCGCGGACAGTATTAAAACCCAGGAGAGAAATGGCCCGGGGAATGGAGGTAATCTTCTGGCGGGCGCCAACAAAGGCGGCATTAGCATAGCGGAGAATGCGGCCGGACAACACTTGATCGTTTCGCAGCAGATCTGCCACTGATTCGAAGTTGGAAGGATCACCCTCTAACAGGCGAATGGCCTCAACTGCCACAGCCGGCAGCGTCGGAATGCGCTCAACATTTATGTTTTCAGCAAGTCCAGACATAGTTCACGCAGTTAAGTGTTCATAACCCTGAAACGAAACATCCCGCTCCCCATCCCCGCCGCAAAGCAGAACCCCGCGGCCTGCTACCATCTTTCCGATCCTGAAGATCTGCCGTTTCAGACCGGCCCTTACCTCCCGCCTCAAATCCTCTGCGGCGGCGGCCGGGCAGGTGAAGAGCAGTTTGTAATCCTCACCACCGCTGAGAGCCAAATCCAGGACATCTATTTCAAGAGCCAGAGCCGCCTGTCCGGCAGCAATAGAGACCGGGATCAAATCGACATCAAGGCGAGCCCCCAGACCGCTGGCCTCGCACATATGAGCCAGATCCGTAGCCAGCCCGTCGGACATGTCAAGCATGGCCGTTATCTTGCCGCCGGCGGCAAGATAACGGCCCAGCGCGACCTCCGGCCGCGGAGTCAAATGAGCCGCTGTCAGCTGCGGCCAGGATGCCGACCTCCCCTGACGGCAGAGATTTAAGCCCAGAGCGGCATCGCCCAAAGGGCCGCTGACCATAATCACATCATCAATCCCGGCCCCGGAGCGGTATAAGATCCGGCCCTCCTCAGCCTCGCCGATAATGGTGATTGACAGCGACAAACCCGCCGGAGAGGATACAGTATCACCGCCGATCAGTACGATTTCGTACTCCCTTAACTCCGCCGTAAACCCCTCGGTAAAAGCGGTGAGCCAGGTAAAATCCAAACAGGCCGGAAGCGCCATGGAAAGCAGAGCAAAACACGGCTTACCGCCCATTGCGGCAATATCACTTATATTTACCGCCGCCGCCTTATGACCTAATTCCCGCGGACCATGCCAGGTCAGGTCAAAGTGTACCCCCTCCACCAGCGTATCAACGCTTACCAGCTGCTTACAGCCTTCCCGAACATCAAAGACGGCACAATCATCGCCAATTCCCTGTACCAGCGCCGGAGTCTTACCCGCTGCCTGTTTGATATAATCTATAAGCCGACGTTCCGAGACCATGCCTCACTTCACCACCCGTAAAACCGCTTTCCGGCGTTCGGGAGGCGTGGAAGCGGGCGGCGCGGCGATTGGCCCGAAATCAACAGCCTGCATAAAATGTTCTATACCATTCATGGTGAATATCTCCCGGCCACTGAATTGAGGCTCACGCAGAGCCCAGGTTACCTTCTGAGGCGGCAGCCCCAGGATGTGCATGGTTAACTGCCACCAGTCACGTTTAGCCTGGTCAGGAGTAATATCCGTAATTAGAGCGTAAAAAACAGATTTGGGTTCGGCAATAGCGGTCAGGACTATATCCCCAGTCCGGGTTGTATCCTTAAAGGAAATTATCCGCCGTAATTCCTGAATGGTTTTTTCCATTATGTTTTTTATCCCTTTTGTTTACGCTCTCGCCATCCCAGCCGGGGAAATCCAGACGTCGCGGCCTCAATTTTAATAATTACCATATCTTCTTGTATTTTAAGAAGGAATACACAATGGATAAACTTAATTTTATGGCCAAAAAAGAGATAAAGTCAACATATATATTTTGCAGCACAGGGTTTTTCTAATAAATAACAGGTTAATACCGAAGATAGACGGGGACAGGCAAAGGCAGGGGGGGGGAGCAGTTCAACACTTCATTGAGAATACAGAGGAAATCTGATAATTGAGGTAAGGCAGCAGCTGACTATGCGACAATTTGCCATATTGGCAGAAAGGAAATATGTTGTAATATATTAATGTCTCTCTCTTATTGAGTGGGCGGGACTCTCTCCCCGCTCACTCAATTCTTTTTTACATTTTCGAACTATCCGCCCTTCTGACTGCTGCCATAACTTCTGCGACCAGAGCAGCATCCTTATGACCAGCGGAACTTTCCACCCCGGAATTAACATCCACCGCCCATGGCCGGGTTATTCTAACCGCCTCTTCCACATTACCGGCATTAAGACCGCCGGCTAAAATAAAAGGCCTGGAGATTGAATGATCCGCGAGGAGCTGCCAGTCAAATTTTTCCCCGGTACCACCGGCCAGTTCAGGATGATAGGTATCCAGCAAAACCCCCTTGGTCAAATCCTCAAATGGTTTAATATCTTCCAGACTTTCTCTACCTTTTATTTGAAAGGCCTTTATTATGGGGGTGTTAATGGCCTGACAATATTTAACCGGTTCTGAACCGTGCAGCTGAACAAAGCTCAAGGAACAATATTGGGCAATGTCATTGACCAGATCAGGATCCTCATTAACAAATACCCCCTGAGTATCTACAAAGGGCGGCAGACTGCTGATAATTTTCCGAGCCGCTTCCGGCTCAATATAACGCGGACTTGCCTTATAAAAGATAAAGCCCAGAGCATCTACCCCAAGACGGGCAAGAACCTCAGCTTCACTTTGTTCAGTAATACCGCATACCTTGATTCTCGTTCGCGGAACCATCAGTTTTTTTGTCCTTTTTATTGGTTTTATCCGAAAATTGACTACGAAGCTGGCAGATTCGTAGTCAATTTTCATTCCTTGTTGCGCCCGGCCGCATTTAACAATCAGGGCAGACGCAGATCGCGCAGGGCCTGAGCGCGGTCAGGCGCCCGCATCAGGGACTCACCAATAAGAGCGGCGCAAACTCCACGTTCAGCGAGCCGCCTCAGGTCAGCACTGTCCTTAATGCCTGATTCACTGACCACCGGCACCGCCGCCGGTAATTCGGCCATTACCCTGAAAGTTGTCTCGATATCCATTGTAAAATCACGAAGATTACGATTATTAATCCCGATTAGACCGGCACCGGCTCTTAGAGAACGTTCCGCCTCTCTCTCGTCATGCGCCTCAACCAGGACATCAAGCCCCAGCTCCCGGGCCTGGTTTAGATAATCCTCCATCTCACGGTCAGCTAAAATAGCGGCAATGAGCAGAATGGCGTCTGCTCCAAAGAGCGCAGCCTCCCTGATCTGGATCTCATCAATGATAAATTCCTTACGCAGCACCGGCAGATTCACCACACTTCGCACCTCAGGGATATAGGCCAGAGAGCCCTGAAAAAAATGTTCATCCGTGAGAACCGACATGGCCTGGGCTCCACCCTTTTCGTAATCACGGGCAATTGCCGCCGGCTCAAAATCCGGGCAGATCAATCCCTTGGAGGGCGATGCTTTTTTGGCCTCGGCGATAACCGCTACCCCCTCATAACTTAGCAGAGCATCTTTAAAACCGCGTGGCGGCGCAATCTCCATCTCCGGCGGCCGCGGCCCGCCCTGAAGTTTAAGTCTGGCGACTTCCTGCCGTTTATATTCAACTATGGTATCAAGAATCATTTTTTGAAAAAGCCGCCAGGGCCTCTAATTTAATCAGGGCCGCCCCTGAATCAATAGTCTGCCGCGCTAATTCAATACCGCCAGCCAGATCAGCAGCCCGGCCCGCGGCCCAGAGGGCGGCCCCGGCGTTAAAGATAACCACGTCATAACAGGAGCCGGGGTTCCCCGCCAGGACATCCCGTAATTGACGAGCCGATTCCTGAGCCGTCTCCCCGCCCTTGATATCGGCCAGAGTTGCCGGAGCCAGACCGTAGTCCACGGGATTAATATTATAGGTAGTGACCTTATGACCATCAGCCTCTGAGACCCTGGTAACGCCGGTGGTGGTTATCTCATCAATATTACCGGCCCCGCAGACCACCAGAGCCCGTTTAACCCCGAAATTATTTAAGACTTCCGCCATAATCTCAGTAAGAGCTGGATCATAAACCCCGAGAAGATAGACATTAGCCGCCGCCGGGTTGGTTAATGGCCCTAATATATTAAAAATTGTCCGAATGGCAATCTCCCGCCGGGGGCCGATGGCATATTTCATCGCCCCGTGCATAACAGGGGCAAACATGAAACCAATGCCGATTTCCCGTACGCATTGACCAATCCGGGCCGGGCTCATATTGAGATCAACCCCCAGGGCCTCAAGGACATCGGCGCTGCCACAGCGGCTGGAGATGGAGCGATTGCCATGCTTGGCCACCGCCACCCCGGCTCCGGCCGCCACAAAGGCGGAGGTGGTGGAGACATTGAAAGTACCAGATGAGTCGCCGCCGGTACCAACGATATCAAGGAGCAGCCCGTCGGCACCCAGGGCCTCAATCTTTACCGCTTTCCGGCGCATCAGCCGGGCGGCTCCGGTTATTTCAGCCACCGTCTCTCCCTTCATGCGCAGAGCGGTGATAAAGGCGCCAATCTGGGCATCAGTGCAGTCGCCGGACATAATTTCATTCATGACCGTGACCATTATCTGCTCATCAAGATCACGACCATCCACCAGCGTGGACAAGGCTTCTTTAATCATTTCTCTGAAGTACAATAAGTTTTATATAATAAGCGCTCTATAAACCACACTTTAGCATACGATCAGATCGTACCGCTGACATTATAACATCTCGTAATGTAAGGGGTTCATGGGGTTCATGGGGTTCATGGGGCGCTTACAGTTTTATCTGCAAATTACGAGGATACAGACCCAGCCTCTACGAGACCGTGACAAAATTTTTTAAGAGCTGCACACCATCCGGGGTCATGATAGACTCAGGGTGAAACTGTACCCCCTCCACCTTCATCGTTTTGTGACGCAGCCCCATAAGCTCACCCTCCGGGGTACGAGCCGTTGCCATAAGACATTCCGGCAAATCATCATCCACAATCAGGGAATGATAACGCATAGCGGCAAAAGGATTGGGCAGCCCCCTGAACACCCCCTGCCCGTCATGTTCAATCATACTGGTCTTGCCGTGCATCACCCGCCCGGCCCGTACCACCCTGCCGCCAAAGGCCTCTCCAATAGCCTGGTGACCGAGACAGACACCAAGGATGGGCAGACGGCCGGCAAAATGTTTAATGGCCGGAATAGAAATGCCGGCCTTATCAGGCGTACAGGGTCCGGGTGAAATGAGAAGATGATCGGGCCTTAAGGCCTCCAGCCCGGTAATGGTAATCTCGTCATTACGGAAGACCTTTATCTCCACCCCGAAACCGCCAATCGTCTGGACGATATTATAGGTAAAAGAATCATAATTATCAATTATTACCAGCACAGCCCTATAACCCCTTCTCAGCTAATTCAACCGCCTTGCGCAACCCCATAGCCTTATTAATGGTTTCTTCAAATTCAACCTCCGGATCGGAATCTGCCACAATACCGGCTCCGGCCTGAACCCAGAGATCATCGCCCCTCATCAGAAAGGTACGGATAGTAATACAGATATCCATATTGCCGGAGAAACCGAAATAGCCAACCGCCCCGGCATAGGGACCCCGGCGTTCCGGCTCCAGCTCCTCTATAATCTCCATGGCCCTGATCTTGGGAGCACCGCTCACCGTCCCGGCCGGAAAACAGGCCCGCAGTACATCAAATTGATCCAGCCCCGACTGCAGTTCACCATGCACCCCGGAGACAATATGCATCACATGACTGTAACGTTCAACCACCATCAAGTCACGGGTCTCCACTGTACCGTAACGTGCCACCCGGCCCAGATCATTACGCCCCAGATCTACCAGCATTAAATGCTCGGCCCGTTCCTTGGGATCAGCCAGCAGCTCCTCCTCCAGAGCCTTGTCCTCAGCCTCATCCCGCCCGCGCTTACGGGTGCCGGCAATGGGGCGCACCTCAACATTACTGTTATCGAGCCGCACCAGAATCTCCGGCGAAGAACCGATCTGGATAATATCATCAAGCTGGACATAAAAAAGATAGGGACTGGGATTAATATGGCGCAGAGCCCGATAAAGAGCAAAGGGTGAGAGCTTGGTCTTACTGTGGAATCTCTGGGACAGTACCACCTGAATAACATCACCGGCCATGATATATTCCTGAGCCCTGGCCACCATGGCCGTAAACTCTTCCCGAGACATATTGGCGCTAAAATCGTGCTCCAGCGCCTCTTCCGGTTCGGTGGTAAGGTGAGGAGGCAGCGGCCCGGCAAGCCGGGCGGTAATCCCGGCTATTTCTTCCAGGGCGTGTTGATACTGCTCCGCGGGATCAAGATCATCTTCAATGGCCACGCAGTTAACCACGGCAATAGTCTGGCGCAGATTATCACAGACCAGAACAATACGGGGAATCATAAATGATGAATCAGGAATATCAAGGGGCGGGTTGGTTTCCGGCAGCCGTTCCATGAAACGTACCATGTCATAGCCCATATAGCCCACGGCCCCGCCAAAAAAACGGGGCAGATAACTGGTGTCACAGGTACGGAAAGAGGCTAACAAATCCTTTAAGGCCGCAATGGGATCACCGGTCAGTTCCCGGCGGCCCTCCCGGCCCCTGATATCTATTTTCGAACCGGAGCTGCGAAAGGTGGCAAGGGGCTCCAGGCCGATGAAAGAATAGCGGCCCCACTTCTCGCCTCCCTGAAGACTCTCCAGCAGAAACACATGACTGCGGCCGGCAGCAACCTTGGCAAAGGCGGTGAGAGGCGTGTCCATATCCGCCACAATCTCACGACAGACAGGAACCATGCCGGACTCGGCAGCCAATTTCTTAAATGTGGATAAGCCTGGTGTAATCATAATAATTTATGTAAGCGCCTCATAAACCACACTCTCGCTTACGCGATTTATCACCTTGTCGCAAGACAAGACAGAGGCCAAAAACAAAAAGCCATGAGGACACGAATGACCACATGGCTTTTCTATTAACAGGCATAAAATAACGACCGCATAGTAAATAACAGGTGCCGTACTGCCATTAAAAATATTTTGTTCGTTACAGACATCTTTTTCTCCGGAGTCTTAAAACTTAATCTCCTCCGGAAAATCTCCCTTAGGCAATGGCGGTCAGGACTGCTGCATAGAGGCAATAAAAGCGTTTACCCTCTTGGTCAGACGTGATACCTTACGTGAAGCATTTTTCTTGTGCAGATTGCCCTTAACCGCGACCCGGTCAATAATAGGAACAGCCGCCCGCAAAGCCTCCCGAGCCTCCTCAACCGACTTAGCCTCAATCGCCGCGTCAACCGCCTTGACAGCGGTCTTCATCCGGGAATTGCGAGCCCGATTCCGCAACCTGCGCACCTGGCTCTGTTTGCTTCTCTTTAATGCTGATTTATGATTTGCCAAAACTTCTTCTCCCAACTTTTAAGATAAATTCAATAATGCCCTTTGAGCATATTAAGCCTCTATAGAAAATTTTTTTAAAATAAAACAATTGGCCTTCAATGTCAAGAGCCTATAATTTTTTATGCCATACGCTATTAATCTCAGCCGACAGACTTGACATACAGATCATTCTAATCCCATTATAATATTATGCGCCACAGTTTATGCCGGGTTCCTCCCAAACGGCTCAACGCCGGGGAGATGTAACACCGAAAAAACACCGGCCTGCATTCCTGATATTTTCACAGCCGCTTTCGCATACGATGGATCGCTTACAGTTTGAAAGTGCTGCAAATGTCAAGGTGTGGTTCGTTTATCACTTACAATAACATCAGCGGGCATGAAAAATGAAAAGTTCCAGCAAAGACATCCAGACGGTTTTGAGCAGTGTTATGCGGCTGGCAGTGAGCCAGGACTCCTTCAGCGAGATTCTGCGGCATTTCCTGAAGATTCTGACCTCTCTGCCCAGCCTGAACCTCATCAACCGGGGCGCCCTTTTCCTGGTTGACGAAGACCCCCCTCATAATTTACAGCTGCGAGCGGCCCACAACCTCCCCCCCCAGATCAACAATCTCTGCCAAGAGATACCATTTGGTCAATGCCTGTGCGGACAATGCGCCGCCGCAGGAGAAATTATCCTGGCCGACAACTCAGATCCCCGCTATCAAAAATACATCGAAGTTTCCCAGCCCTACGGCCATTACTGCATCCCAATCCCAGGCCGGAACGGTTCCGTACTCGGTGTTTTTACCCTCTACACCAGGATCGAGGATCATTACGATCCGGAAATAGTCGAACTCCTGCAGATTGCCGCCATCGCCATTGCCGGCATCATCCGCCTCCAGCGCAGCGCCACAAAATTAAGCAGCAGCCAGAACTATGCCAAAGCTATAACCAATGCCGCCGTTGACGCCATAATCATGATGGATGACCGAGCCAGAGTCACCCTGTGGAATCCAGCCGCCACCCGCCTCTTCGGCTACACGAAAGAGGAAGCCATGGGCCGCAATGTCCATGATCTTATTGTCCCCGACAATTATTCCGATGCCTATCGGCCGGCCCTGATAAGTTTTTTAAAAAGAGACCGGAAAGAGGTTCTGGCCAGAACAGTTGAAGTCAACGCCCGCTGCCGGGACGGCCGGGAAATTCCGGTTGAACTGTCTCTTTCGGGGGTTGATATTAATGGTCACCGCCATGCCGTGGGCATAATCCGGGACATTCGCCGCCGCCGCCGGGCGGAAGAGGAACGTATGGAGCTTGACCGGCAGTTGCAGCAGTCATGGCGCCTTGAAGCGGTAGGCACCCTGGCCGGGGGCATAGCCCATGATTTCAACAATATCACCGCCTCCGTCCTGGGATTTGCCGGTATGGCCCTGGAGGAATTACCCGCCGACAGCCCCATACGTTCTGATCTTGAGCATATCATTTCAGCGGGCCGGCGGGCCAAGGAAATAACCAGACAGATTCTGGCCTTCAGCCGCGGCCAGGATCTGCATTTTTCTCCTCTGCGCTTAGACATGATGCTTCAAGAGACTATAAAACTTCTGCGGGCCTCAATACCTGCCGCCATCAAAATAGAGCTCCACATAGATCAGAGCTGCCAGGCTAATATTATGGCGGATCCCTTACAAATTCATCAGATATTGATGAATATCTGCGCCAACTCTTATTACGCCATGCGCCGTCATGGCGGCACCATTAATATTCACCTGCGGAATACAACCCTCAGCGGGGCAGAGGCGGCCGCTATTATCGGGCTCAGCCCCGGCGATTATATCCGGCTTTCCATCTCAGACAGCGGTAGCGGTATCCCGCCGGAGGTGCTTCCAAAAATATTCAATCCATTTTTTACCACCAAACCCAAGCCCGAAGGTACCGGCATGGGTCTGGCCATTGTGCATGGCATCGTCACCAAATTAAACGGGGCTATTCAAATCAAAAGTTCACCAGAACAGGGAACCACCTTCACCATATATTTCCCTCCCTGCCAGGCGGAGGCAGAGCCAACAGCTCCAGAACTTCCCGCCATCAGCGGACACGAACGTATCCTGTTAGTTGATGACGAGGCCCCGTTAGCCGAGATAACCGCCAGAGCTTTAAACAAAACAGGTTACAAGGTAACCTACAAAACCGACAGCATCGAAGCCCTGGAAACGTTCAAAGCCCACCCCGGAGACTTCGACGTAATTCTCACCGACCAAACCATGCCCAGGATGACCGGTATTGATTTAGCCGTCGAACTGCTTAAAATCAGAGCACAAATCCCAATCATCATGTTCACCGGCATTATAGATCAAGACACCATGCAGTACGCTAAAGAAATCGGAATCCGCAAGATAATACTGAAACCCATGGAATTAGACAAACTAAGTGCCGCTATCCGGCAATTATGCGGCAAAGGCTGAAACATGGCTGACTTAAGCGGCAAGATCCTGATCGTTGATGATGACCTTGATCATCTGGCCCTGGTGGGCCGATATGCGGCCTCCGGCGGTCATAACTTTCAACTGGCGGCATCCGGCAGCGAGGCCATAACCTACCTCAACAGCTTTGCCTTCACCGTGGTCATTACCGACATGATTATGGCCGGAACGGACGGCATGCAGTTAATCCGCCATATCCGGGAACATTCCCCTCTGACCAGCATCATAGCCATGACCGGCTACAGCAATGACTATTCCTACACCGATGTCATCAAAGCCGGGGCCAGTGATTTCATAGTAAAGCCCTTTCCCAAAGATGAATTAATTGCCAAGCTAAGACGAATTTTTCGAGAAAAAGCCCTTTTCAATAACCTGCGGCGGGAATTACAGTATCACAAAGATATCAGCGCTGAGCTGTTAACAGCCCGAAATACCGTACAACAGGCCAATGAGGTAAAAAACGGCTTTATCAATACCATCAGCCATGAATTTCTGACCCCGATGAACGGTATTCTCGGCTTTCTGGAACTACTGGCCGAGACCACCCTTTCCAAAAAACAGCAGGAGTTTCTCCGCCTGATCCAGCTCTCCGCCGACCGCCTCATGGGGCTGATAAACCAGCTCCTTGATTTCTCACACAGCGAAGATCGACGGCACCGCCAGGATATCAACTTCCAACCGCGCGCCATCCTCGACCAGGCTGTTAAGAACATAACCCCAAAGGCCGAAGAAAAAGGGCTTAAGCTGTCCTTCTCTTTAGATCACGACATCCCAGGCGCCCTGCAGGGTGATCTGAATATTATCCAGCAAATACTTAACTCCCTGTTGGAAAATGCCGTAAAATTTACCGAACGCGGCCAGATAAGCATTCACGCAGCGGTTGAACAGAAAAAAAACCCGGACGGCATAATCCTGCGATTCAGCGTCCGCGACACCGGCTGCGGGATACCGGCCGCCAAGCAGGAAGAAATCTTCTCACCCTTTTCCCAGGCCGACGAATACCTCACCAGACGACATGAGGGAGCCGGGCTCGGATTAGCCATCTGCTCCCGCTTAGTCCCCATGATAGACGGCAGGATATGGGTAAAAAGCAAACCCGGTCAGGGTTCTACCTTTTATTTTACCGCCCGCCTGCGGACACTTAATCCAGCAAATCCTCCTTAAAACCAACTGTGATGCCATCAACCAAGCCTGATTGGAGGTAAGCGACAAACGAACCGCACCTTGATCTTTGCAAAATCCCCAAATTTCAAGCTCCATCTTGTCTTTCCCCTGATTTTCAGGCATAATACTATCATGCTGAACTTTTTACACTTATTACGCTGGCAGGATATCGCGGACATTCTCATTGTCTCCTTTATCATCTACCGGACAATCCTGCTTATCCGCGGTACCAGAGCGGTGCAGATGTTAGCCGGTATAGGGGTTCTGATTATTGTCTATTTCGGGGCGAGGGAGTTAGAATTCATGACCCTCTACTGGCTGCTTGGCACCCTGCTCAGCTCAATTTTCCTGATTGTCATCATCGTCTTCCAGCGTGATATCCGCCGGGCTCTGACTCAGATGGGGCAGGCCACGCCTTCGTTCAGCCGCCACCTGGAAGACGCGGATTTAGACCTCCGGCAGTTAGTCACCGCCGCACTCTATATGTCCCGCAAAAAAATCGGGGCCATCATCGTTATCGAGAAAGAAACCGGACTCAAGGACTACCTGGAATCGAGCCACCCCATTGATGCCATCCTGACCCATGAACTGTTAATAAGTATTTTCAGAAATGTCTCGCCTCTCCACGATGGCGGAGTTATTATCAGAAACGGACGTATTCATTCAGCCCGCTGCGTACTGCCGCTGACCAAAAATCCCTATATTTCCAAAAGCCTCGGCACGAGACACCGGGCAGCTCTCGGGATATCCGAAGAAACAGACGCGGTGGTTATTGTAGTTTCCGAAGAAACGGGCAAGATTTCTCTGGTACAGCATGGCGCCATCACCTCTAATCTCGACAAACATACCCTTAGCGCCCGCCTCGAAGCCATATTCAAACCCAAAGAACCACCAACTACGGTATGGAAAAATTGGCTGATAAACAAATAAAAAGCAACTACCGGCCGCCTAAATTGTCCTGGCGCAAGGACTGGCTGATTAAACTGATTTCCCTGTTCTTCGCCGTCTTTCTCTGGTATTTCGTCGCCGGAGAAGACCGGGTGGACATGAACGTCAAGATCCCGGTGGAAATCGTCAACATGCCCCGCGACCTGATCATCTCCAATCAATTTAAGAATATATTGGAGGTTACTGTAAGCGGGCCGCGCAGCCTGATCCGGGAAATTGCCCGCAGTGATATTTCCCGTTCAATTGACCTCTCCAATGCCAAGCCCGGCAATATAATTATCGACAACAAACCGGACTCAATATCCTTTGCCCGCGGCATTACTGTCCTCCGCATCCAGCCGTCTCATACAGTCCTGCTGATTGACAAATTGATCCAGAAAAATCTGCCCGTCAAGGCCGTCACCAAGGGCAAACCACTTAGAGAATATAAATTAAAGGGAATTCTCCTGACCCCGGATCACATTAACATATCCGGCCCGCAGAAGATCATCGGCAAATACAAGAATCTGCCAACCAAACCCATTGACCTTAATGGTCTTGACCAGGAGGTTACCAGGCAGATATATCTGAATATACCGCCAGAGGTGATTAATCTCATTGGCTCTCCCAGCATTACGGCCCGTATTATAATCAAAGAAAAGATGGTGGAGAGGAAGATTAACAGATTGACCATAACCGTCATCGGCCTGGCCAAGGGCAAAAAAGCGCTGCTTAAGCCCAGGGTAGTACAGATCAAGGCCCGCATCCCCATGCTGGTAAATAAAAGCACCCTGAAGCCGCGGCAGTTATTCACGGCCCGGGTAGATGTAAGCAAAATATCAGCCAGCCAGCATAGCGCGGCGGTTAAAATCACCACCACTCAACCGGGGATTATCGTAGAAGATGTTATCCCTGCCTCCGTTAATGTTACCATCAAGGCAAGCAATCCGTAAGCGCCCCATGAACACCCTGCTGCCCTTACATTCCGAGATGTTATAATGTCAAGAGTGTGGTTTATGGAGCGCTTACTTATAAAGTAAAGAGTGTTGGTTTAGGGGCGCTTGCCATCGTCGTACCGCTCATTTCAACAGCCCGAAAGCAAAAAGACCCGCCTTGGGGAGAAGGCAGGTCTTTTTGCTTGGAAAGAAGATTAAGAGTTCGTTCTTGAATAATACTTAAAGCAATCTCCATGCCAAACAACAATTTCTCTTATGATTTATTTATTTATCTAATAATAACAAAGCGTTAACCTCAACGATTGCCATTTAATCATTTCTTTAACTAATTCCACCGAAGTACCAAAAATAGTTTCGATGAGTCTTTCATAATTATTCTATTAAAATCAACATGTTATCGGTACAAAAAACAATACCCGCCTTTTTTGGGAATACCGGCCGCCCCATTCACCGCCAAATCAGCGGCAGTATCTTTTTTTTAACCAGTCCAGATGAGGAGCCAAAGGTATAATTTTTTGTACGCAGTAATAATTTCCCAGCAGCCGGACAGACTGCGCACTCTGTTCAGCCCAGATCAGGGAAGGCCCGGTCAATCTCCTTATTCCACTCCGCCACTCTCTCTTCCTGATCCTGCAGCAGAGACTCAACATCGCCGCTGATGGTTATTCCCTCAATGGTATCACCCTGGACAATATTATTAACCACCGCCATGTCATCCTCATTCAGCACCTCACCGAAGACAGTATGATGGTCATCAAGCCATGGGGTCGCAACATGAGTAATGAAAAACTGGCTGCCATTAGTGCCGGGCCCGGCGTTAGCCATGGAGAGAATACCCCCTTTGGCATGACGCAGAGAGGCATCAAACTCATCCTCAAAATTATAACCCGGGCCGCCGGTACCAGTACCATGCGGACAGCCGCCCTGCACCATGAAATCAGCAATTACCCGGTGAAACGCCAGACCGTCATAATAATTACGTTGAATCAGATTTATAAAATTAGCCGCGGTTAAAGGCGTTTTATCGGCAAATATACGTAAATTTATATCACCCTTATTGGTTTTAATAGTTACCTGTAAATCATTCTCGTCTGCCATTTTTTCTCCTGATGTTTTTATTTTTTATTTTTTTAAAAGTAATGAACCCGTAATTAACATACTTAGTTCGTCCGCATTTTTAGTTCGTCCGCATTTGCCAGACCCCGCAGGGACAGGTATCGGCACAGAAGCCACAGGCAATGCATTTAGCGGCGTCCGAAATATATTCATAACTGTCGCCCTCGGGAAGCTGCAGCTCATGACGGCTTATAGCGCCAGTGGGGCATATGGTCTCGCAGAGATGACAATCACGGCATGAGCCACAACTCAAACAGCGGTCGGCCTCACCCTCCTGATCGGCACCACAGGATGTCTCCGGGGCATAATGTTCCATGGTGAGGTTGCTGATAGCCACCACCTCCCTGGAGAATGGCTGCCATTCCCGGCCCTCCAGTTCGGCGACAATGGCCTCAGCAGCCGTTTTGCCGGCCCCCAGAGCGCTGGTAGCCAGTCCCGGCCGTTCCACATCACCCACGGCAAAGACCTTGGGGTCAGAGGTTCGGCCCGCCTTATCGCACTTCACCCAGCTGGCTCCGCCGACCTTAAGACACTCAATACTATCCGGCAAAAAGCCAAGCCGCGGCACATCTCCGATGGAGATAATAACCGTCTGGGCCGGTATCAAATTGCCTTCCTTGTCAATCAGGCCCTTCTCGGTAACCTCGCTGGTCATCACCGGCCATTTAAACCTGGCACCCAGGGCCTCAGCCGCCTCCTTTTCCTTACCAAAGGCCAGGGGCTGCTGAATATCCACCAGAGTCACCTGCTCCGCTCCAAGACGATAGGCCTCACAGGCCACGTCACAGCCGACATTACCAGCTCCGATAATCACCACCTGCCGGCCAGGCTTAACGGGGTTTGCGCTCTTACCGGCCTTCAGAAAATCCAGGGCCGGAATTACCCGCTCGTGACCGGGGAAGGGAATGCGGCGCGGCTCGTGGGTACCCACCGCCACTACCACATAATCATATTCCTCATGGAGAGCGGCGAATTTAGCCTTATCCATATCCGTGCCAAAATGCACTTTGACATTCTTCATGCGCATAAAACGATCAATTTCCTTCTGCCAGGTAGCCATGGGCAGCCGTTCCCAGGGAATAACCTGAGCCAGCTTACCGCCTAACTGCTCATCCTTCTCAAAGATATGAGCCTCCACTCCGGCCCTGGCCAGTTGATAGGCGGTATTAATCCCTGCCGGACCGCCGCCGATAATGGCCACCCGCTTGCCAATCGCCGGTTTTTCCTCCGGAGCCGGGACACCGAGCAGAGCCCGGCCGAGTAGAGCCACATCTATGGGTTTATCCACCGTCTGCCGGGAACAGTTCTCCATGCAGAGATTAGGACAGATGGCCCCGCAGACCGAGGCCGGGAAGGGGGTATACTCCATGATTAATTTATAGGCCTCTTCCCCCTTGCCCTCCCGCAGGAGACGCAGACGGTCAATGGTGGGAATATGAACAGGACAGTAATAGGCACAAGGTGCCGCTGACTCCTTATTGGCCCAATATGGTATCCGCCGCCGCAGCTCTCCAGTCTCAATAAGACCAATGGGTGAGCGGTCAAGACCTGGAGCCAGATCACGCAGAGGATCACCGCCAAACCCCTTATCCCAGACCTTGGCATGAAACTCCCGCATAGGCATGGGACCGGAAAACATCAAAGCCCGTTCCTGGGGGCTTATGGAGATCAACAGTCCCCATTCATCCCGCACCGACAACTGTTCCAGAAGCTCCTCGCGGCCAATAGCCTTGAGATAGCCGGGCAGTTTAGCCATTAGCCACTGCCATTGCGCATCATCAGGAGCGGCCTTTCTGACATTGGTGCGGGAATAAGAGTTATCGGTCTCACCGCGGTAATATACCAGACCGCCAACCATGCCGACGCAGGGCCGATAACCAAGAACATTCGTTGATTTGGGCTCCACCCCGCAGATCACGGCAACACCGCCGCAGTTAAACTCCGCAAAGGTGTCGCCTACGGAACCAAGTACCCATAATTCAGGGCGCTTATACTCCGGGTTCCATTTGGTCATGGTCAGACCACGGGAACCGATGGAGCCGTTGACCAGCACCCGGCCCTCGGCCATGGCGTTACAGACACCGTTGGTGGCGTGACCATTGATAATAATATCGGCCCCAATATTGAGATAACCCACATCGTCCGAGGCCGGCCCGTCGCAATAGATGGTGGTGCCGGGCCGCCCCATACAGCCGAGGCGCTGGCCCACAGGCCCTGAGACCTTGATATTGATGGGTTGCGCGGCATTAAGCAGACGGCCGCCGACATTATGCTGGCCGTAGGTCTCCAAGATCAGATTTGACGACTTTTTAAAAGCGGCCTGCACCAGCTCCTCAAAGAGCTTCGAACTTATCCGCCGGCCGTTTTCGTCAACACCCTTAACAATTACAGCATCATTAGTGCCCTGCACCATTTTACTCCTCTGACAAATTATAAATTATACGTAAGCGCCCCATAAACTACACCCTTGACTTTATAACATCTCGTAATGTAAGGGTTTCAGAGACACCCTGCTGTGCGCACTTAAGTCCCCCGATAATATGGCAATACGTCCCTACAGCCGCCTTCCGGCCTCTCTCCTCTGAATCAGCAGACGTACCTGATATTTAAGCGCCTGGCCGCGGCTTCATCGCCAATACCAAGGGCGTCGGACATGCCGATGGGCAGGCTCTGAGAACGGCCCAGAGGGGCCATAATTTTCTTCATCTCCGTACGAATTCCCATAAAAACATCAGCAACTCTCTCCGCTACCTGATCGGGGTCAAGACGGCGGTATAATTTGGGATTTTGACTGGTAATACCCTTGGGACAAATCCCCAGATTACAGACATTACAGCGATTCTTCTCATTACCGAGACAGCCGGCTGCGGCCTGGAGGATATATTTACCGATATGCACCCCGGAGGCCCCAAGCATAATGAGTCCCATGCCGTTCTGAGTAACATTGCCGTTTTTACCCACCCCGCCGGCGGCAAACAGAGGGATCTCATTCTGCTTGCCCTGAGCCACCAGATCGAGATAGCAGTCGCGGAGATTGGAGGCAATGGCATGCCCCGTGGCATCCATACTGACATTATAGGCCGCGCCCGTCCCGCCGTCGATACCATCAATGAGCAGACCGGAGGCATAAGGATTACGCACCAGATTATTCAAAACCGCCTTGGCCGAAGTTGAACCGGATATCTTGGGATAGACCGGCACCCGGAAATCCCAGGCCATGGAAAGCGTCTGAATCATCTTCATCACGCTCTCCTCAATGGAATACAGAGTCTGATGCACTGGCGGCGAAGGCAGATCAACCCCCTCCGGCACCCCGCGCAGGCGGGCAATAAGCTGACTGACCTTGAACCACATGAGCAGCCCGCCGTCACCCGGCTTGGCACCCTGGCCGTATTTAATTTCGATGGCAGCCGGATCACACTGCATATCCGGAATAGCCCGGATAATTTCATCCCAGCCGAAATAACCGGAGGCAATCTGTAAAACGAGATATTTCAGAAATGGGCTTTTCAACACCCAGGGCGGACAGCCCCCCTCGCCGGTACACATGACCACCGGAATATTCAAGACCTCATTACAATAAGCCACCCCCTGCAGCAATCCCAGCCACATATTAGGCGACAGAGCCCCAAAGGACATGGAACCGATGATAAAGGGGAATATCTCCCTCGTAGGCGGTATCCACTCCCCGGCAGTCTGGCGGCGGATATATTCCTCCGGCGGCAGAACCCGGCCCAGAATGGTATTCAGATAAAACTCATGGCGGCCGGCATCAAGAGCCGGATCAGTGAGCATGGATATCCGGTTAAAGGAGAGCTGATCAAGGAGGCTGTGCCGGTCATTACGGCGACCGCCCCGTTTCCAGGCCTCACCCTTCTGGTGACTGTGAAAACGCGCCCGTTCATCGTTGCTGTTGGGAAAGGGGCCAATAGCCTCATTGGGGCAGACCATGGAACACATGCCGCAGCCGGTGCAGCGGTGCTCCAGATCCGTACTCTGCCTTATACCGGTAAAAACCCTGTATTCACTGCCGCGTTTCTTCTTCAAGATACCGAGCTGCGGCATTCTCTGGCGGTGATAGACCAGATGCAGGCTCTGGGTGGGACAGATGGAGGTACAGCGGCCGCAGAGGGTACATCTATCCTCGCGGTGTTCTATTATCCAGGGCAGATCGTTATAAGTCAGGCTGCCTGGTGTAGAGGGTATGGATCGAATTGAGACCATATTACAAACTCCTTTCGGTGAGCGGGAACGATCACCGTATTTTCTCTCATTGGCTGAAAATCTAAACTCTTGTCACGATTAGGGATCATAGCATCCACCCCGCACATCTCCGAGGCCATGGCCCATTCTCCCGGCCGCCCGCCGATGGTTGCCGGCCGCATCTTTTTGGTATCCATGAGCAGCAGACAGGTTTCGTCGGGCATGGAACCCATAACGCAATTGGGGCCGTCAATAATCATCCGCCGGCAGGCATCACGCAGACCACGCAGGAAGCGTCCCTGGGGATGGTTCTCCAGTTCCTCGGTTTTTAAAGGGGTAATCACATGCTTATAGGCCTCAAGGGGCAGCTTCAACTCCCTGGTAACATAATGCAGAATATGGGCAAACACCTCGGAATCACTCTGATAACCGACATAACCAGGACGATGCAGACCGGTGAGATACTCCTTAATGGGAACAAAGGCGGTATTCTCACCGTTGGTCATAGTACCGACCCCCTGAATAAAGAAGGGATGGCAGGCATAGAGATTAATACCGTAGTTGGTATTCTGCCGCCCCTGGGCCATGCATATTCTTGAGGTTATCCGGTTATCGGCAAGCCCCAGAGCATCACCGACCTGCAGGGGCCAGCCCACCTCTTTAATAATCGCCACATCGGGCCAGAAGGAAAAAACGGTGAGATCATTGTCGCGCAGACCATCCTCCCGCAACGCCAGACGGGTAAGCATTAACTCATTCTCAACCTGTTCCTGACTCCAGTCCTTCCAGGCCAGAGGCTGTTTATAGACCCTCAGGAAATATTTATGGCGGTCCCTGGCCTCAATAAGCTCCGGCCGTACCTGAAACTCATGGTCATATTTCAAGGTATAACCCCTGTCCTGCAGCATCTGATTCAGACGATGAAGGGCAGCCTCACTATGGGCAATCCCGGACAAAACCGGTTCACCGGCCTGATAATTAAAATCGGCAAACTTCATGCCCCGCAGCAGCAGGCCCAGACCGCTGCCATCATAGCCCTCCTGCATAGCCTCCATGGCCTGGAGAACAGTATAGGGCGAAAACGGCTCAATAGCTGTTTTCATAGCTAAACGACACATTATTTACTCCTTTTTTGAATTCAGAATGTGGAAAAAATCGTAAGCGCCCCTGAAACCACACTCTCGCATACGATCATGGTCGTACCGCTGACTTTATAACATCTCGGGATATAAGGGGTTCATGGAGCGTTTACGAAAAATCTGGAATGCGGAATACGTAAGCGACAAACGAACCACACCTTGACATTTGCAACACCCCCAAACTGTAAGCGATTCAGGGACGCCGCCATGTGCACGTTGACCGGGTGCAATCATACCCCCTGTATATTGCGGCCGGTCAACGTGTGCAGGGTGGTGTTCATGGAGCGCTTACCGGAATACCAATAAACCCGCCGCCCCTGTGCCCGGCGGCGGCTCATCTCTTGAAGGCTGACTGAAATTACCCCTTCAAGTGAGTCACCAGAGCCTGCACCGAAGACTTGGCATCACCGAAGAGCATCATAGTATTATCTTTTAAGAATAATTCATTTTCAATACCGGCAAAACCCGGTTTCATACTTCTTTTGAGGACAACAACCGTCTGCGCCTCTTCAACATTTAAGACCGGCATGCCATAAATAGGACTGCCGGGATTAGTCTTGGCCGCGGGATTAACCACGTCATTTGCCCCGATGACCAATACCACATCTGTACCACTAAAGTCATCATTAATATCTTCCATGGAAAATAACTGATCATAGGAGACATCAGCCTCGGCCAGTAACACGTTCATATGGCCCGGCATCCTGCCGGCCACCGGATGGATGGCGTAACGCACCTCCACCCCCTCCTCATCAAGATAATCACCCAGCTCCCGTACCGCGTGCTGAGCCTGAGCGGCAGCCATCCCGTAACCGGGAACAATAATCAATGAAGAGGCATTCTCTAAAACCATAACCACGTCCTCCACCTCATATCCCTTCACCGAGCCTTCGGCCGCACCGCCCGCCGCCGCACCATCGTCATCTCCACCGCCGCCTCCAGTACCAAAGGCCCCGAAGAGAACATTACTCAATGAACGGTTCATGGCATCGCACATAATCTTGGTCAGGAACAGTCCCGAAGCGCCCACCAGTGAACCTACTATAATCAGAGCATTATTACCGAGAGCAAACCCCGTCATAGATACAGCCAGCCCGGAATAGGAGTTCAGAAGTGAGATAACCACCGGCATATCAGCGCCGCCAATGGGAATAACCGAGAGAACACCTAAAACCAGGGAGAGCAGGCAAATCCCGTAAAACATCAAATGATTGGCGGGATCATTAAAAACCATATACGACAGCACCACAGTGCCGATAAGGATAAGGCCGTTGACCACCTGCTGACCGGGATAGGTAATAGGCTGGCCGGAGACAATACCCTGCAGTTTGGCATAGGCAATGACCGAACCGGTAAAGGTCAGACCGCCGATAATCACGGAGAGCAGCAGAGTAATCATGGCAAAAGTGCCGATATGCTCAACCATGGCGGGGCCGAACTCATGACCGCGCAACTGAAACTCCGAGAGCGCCACCAGAGCCGAGGCCGCGCCGCCGCAGCCGTTAAAGAGGGCCACCATCTCCGGCATGGAGGTCATCTCCACCTTGACCGCGGCCCAACCGCCAATGACGGTGCCTATAACAATACCAAGGGCAATCAGCTTGAAGGATAATCCCGGCACCATGAGAGTGGCCAGAATGGCGAGAGCCATACCGGCCATGGACAGTTTATTACCCAACCGGGCCGTAGCAGGTGAGCTTAATTTTTTTAAGCCCATCATAAAGAGAATAGCGGAGATCAGATAGATAAAGTTAATAAAATTTTGATTTATCACAATACCAACCCCTATTTTTTGGCCCTTGGGGCCTTCTTCTTGAACATATCCAGCATCCTCTGGGTCACCATATAGCCGCCCACTACGTTAATAGTGGCAAAGATAACTGCCAGCAGACCAATGACAGAGGTGTGATTAATGGTAGCGGAATGACCGGCCACAACCAGGGCGCCAAGGATAGCAATGCCGGAAATGGCATTAGACGCTGACATCAGGGGGGTATGCAGGGTCTGCGGCACCCTGGCAATGAGCTCCGCCCCGGCAAAAAGTGCCAGAACAAAGATATACAGCCCAACCAAAATCGTATCTGCCATAATTTACACCTCTCTTAGTTATCAAGTTGAGTGAATTTTCAGTAAGCGCTCCATGCCCAGAACCCATTACAGTTTGGGGGTGCTGCAAATGTCAAGGTGTGGTTCGTTTGTTGCTTGCTCCCTGGATGTTAAGAAGAATGTGGTTTTTTGAGTGCCTGTATTTTTTTACAAATTCATTATCCCTGTTCCATGAGCTGCTTTGTGCGGGCGTGAATAATCTCACCATCACGAGTGACCAGAGAGCCGCTGGTGATCTCATCGTCCATATCCATCTTCAAACCATTCTCATCACAGATATGGAAGAGATAACGCTCAATATTCTTGGAAAACATCTGACTGGCATGATAAGACATGGTACTGGGAAGATTGCTCTCCCCGATAATCAGTACTCCATGCTTGACTACCGATTTATCCCGTTCGGTAAGTTCACAGTTACCGCCCATTTCGGCGGCCAGATCCACAATAACCGAACCGGTTTTCATGGACTTAACATGCTCCTCGGTAATCAGAACAGGGGCCTTACGCCCAGGAATCAGAGCAGTGGGAATTACCACATCAGCCTTGGCGATATGCCTGGCAATCATCTCGGCCTGACGGCGTTTGTAATCTTCCGACATCTCCCTGGCATAGCCGCCCTCACCGGCACCGCTCTCATCACTCTTAACCTCAAGAAATTTGGCTCCGACACTCTTGACCTGCTCTTTAACTTCAGGACGGACATCGGTAGCTTCCACCACCGCGCCCAGCCGTTTGGCCGTGGCACAGGCCATAAGCCCCGCCACTCCGGCCCCCAAGACCATAACCCTGGCCGGGGCAACAGTACCGGCGGCAGTCATCAGCATGGGGAAAAATTTATTAATGGAATCAGCGGCCAGTAAAACGGCCTTGTAACCGGTAATGGTACTCATTGAGCTCAAAATGTCCATACTCTGAGCCAGAGTTGTGCGTGGAATTACATCAAGGCCAAAAGCGGTTATTTTCTGCCGGGCCAGCCTGCGCACCAGATCAAAGCGGGTCAGGGGTTGCAGAATAGAGATCAGGGCCTTACCTGCCGGAAGATTATCCACCTCCTCCAGGGTTGGCGGCTGTACTTTAATAAAGACATCGGCATCCATCACCCCTTCAAAGGCGGCAACAACCGCTCCCGCCTTTTCATAGTCTTCATCACTGTATCCCGCCTGCAGACCGGCCCCGGCCTGGACGGTAACCTGAAAATTATGCCTGGTAAGACGCTTTAAGGCATCCGGGATAATGGCCACCCGCTTTTCTCCAGCCACTGTTTCTTTCAGAACGCTGATCTTCATGAGGTATCCCTTGCTGATTTTTTGAGTGAGACAAAAAGGGGGAATTATTCTAATTCAAAGACTGATGGCGTCACAGAAGCCCGATCTACTGTTAAACATAGACTGCAAAACGCCATCAAAGACTATTATCTCAATAGAACAGGGCTGTCAAGTAAAACCACGGCAAAGCCAGGGTCCCTTACGCTCCGGCTTTAAGACTGCCCTCTGCAGACGACAAAAAAAATCCGGGCCGGATATTTCCTTCGCCCCCAGTGACAGAAGATGGGCGGTACGCATCTGGCAATCAATAAAATCAAACCCCCAGTAACGCAGATGGCGGGCCAGAACCGCCATGGCCGCCTTGGAACTGTTGGAGACTGTACTGAACATGGATTCGCCGCAGAATACCGCGCCAACGGCCACCCCGTAAAGGCCGCCGACCAATTCACCATTTTTTAAACGGCACTCCACGGAATGGGCAAATCCCAGCTCATGAAGCCGGCAGTAAGCCTCAATCATCTCATCCGTTATCCAGGTAGGCTCACCCCGCTTGATACGACAGACGGCACAGGACTCAATAACGGCCCTGAAATCCTGGTCAAAGCTAAACTCAAAAATCTGACGGCGCAGCTCACGGGCTAAACGCTTAGAAAGATGGAACTCGGCAGGTTCCATAATCAACCGCGGCACCGGACTCCACCAGAGGATGGGTTCACCATCTGAGTACCAGGGAAAGATTCCCATCTGATAGGCCATGAGCAGACGCTCCGGGGTCAGGTCGCCGCCCACGGCCAGCAGCCCGTCCTCCCGCGCCAGCTCCGGCGGTGGGAAAATTATATCTGATGATAAGTTAAATACCGGCACGTTATATTATGGTATGGCTATGGTATGGCTGAACCAGGCAGCTTTTCAGCACTAAGCGCTCCATGAACACCCTGCTGCACGCATTTAAACAGCAGAGAACAGAACCCCCCGGTCTGAACAAGTTAACAGAATTAATACTCATGAAATTTTCGTTGAGGAACAATAAACTCCAGCCCAACAGAATTGTCAAAAAAAACGTCGTGAATTTTCAGGCCAAAAATGATATATGACTAAGATATGTT
Source organism: Desulfobacterota bacterium M19 (assembly GCA_048820955.1). GTDB lineage: Bacteria > Desulfobacterota > Desulfobulbia > Desulfobulbales > VMSU01 > JAADIV01. The sequence goes on from JBMERE010000003.1 coordinate 260,240, forward strand.
AACAAAATGAGCCCCCGTAGCTCAGGGGATAGAGCACAGGATTCCTAATCCTGGTGTCGCACGTTCGATTCGTGCCGGGGGCACCAATTTTGTTTTTTATTTTGTAATATCATTACGAGACACAGAGATCGCCCATCGCTGTAATAGTCTGCAGAATTCTCTTTTTTGTCCCATCTTCATGTTAACCGTCCCACCAACCGCGGCTTACAGCCGTGCGGGAAAGCGCAGACTCCCCGATTAAACGCAGCTAAGCGTGATAAAATATGCGGCCAGATAGACGAGGAACGAGTAGTGAAAAGATCCTTTGATATTTTTTTAAGTTGTTTACTCCTGATCGTTTTCAGCCTGCCGTTTTTATTAGTAGCTCTAATAGTGAAAATAACCTCTAAAGGCCCTGCTTTATACGCCTCTGACCGAATCGGTATTAATAATTCAATCTTCAAGATGTACAAGTTCCGAACAATGAGGATAGACACCCCGGCGGTTGCGACCCATTTAATGGAAAATCCAGGGCAATACCTGACCCCTGTCGGCCGATTTCTGCGAAAATCAAGCTTGGATGAACTACCGCAGCTTTTTAATATTCTCAAAGGCGATATGAGTTTTGTCGGCCCTCGACCGGCCCTTTTTAATCAACATGATCTGATTGAGTTAAGAACAAAAAAAGGCATTCATACTCTTGAGCCAGGTCTAACCGGCTGGGCCCAGATAAACGGCAGAGATGAACTGCCGATTCCGGTAAAAGTTAATTTTGACGAGTATTATTACCAAAACCGTTCTTTCCCGCTGGATATGAGAATACTGCTTATGACCCTTTTCAAGGTCATGCGCCACGAAGGAGTAGATCATTGAATTATCAAGGGGTACCTACGGTTATGCCCCCCTGTTTTCCCCTTTATATGCTTCAGAAACCGCTTGTAATTAATTCTACATTATGGTTAATCGTCCATGTTACGGGCACGCCTGAAGGCCGGTAAATAAGTCATCACATTCCGACATGTTAACATGTTATAAAGTCAGCGGTACGACCATGATTGCATGCGAGAGTGTGGTTTATGGGGCGCTTACCAAAAAAGGATCAACAAATTATTATGACCAAAAAAGCATTAATAACCGGTGTAACCGGGCAGGACGGCGCCTATCTCGCTGAATTCCTGCTTGCCAAGGGCTATGAGGTTCATGGTCTGAAACGGCGTTCATCTTCATTTAATACCGACCGGATAGACCATCTCTACCAAGACCCCCACGCGGAGAACCGCAACTTTATCCTCCACTACGGTGATATGACTGATTCAAGCAGTCTGGTGCGGATAATTCAGGCCGTGCAGCCGGATGAGGTGTATAACCTGGCAGCCCAGAGCCATGTGGCAGTCTCTTTCGAGGAACCGGAGTACACGGCAAACTCAGATGCTTTAGGCACCCTGCGCCTGCTTGAGGCCATCAGAATATTAGGGCTGGAGAAAAAAACCAGATTTTATCAGGCCTCCACCTCTGAACTATTCGGCAAGGTTCAGGAAACGCCGCAGAAAGAGACAACCCCATTTTACCCCCGCTCTCCCTATGCTGCCGCCAAACTCTACGCCTACTGGATCACGGTTAACTACCGTGAGGCATATAGCATGTATGCCTGTAACGGTATCCTCTTTAACCACGAATCTCCCGTCCGCGGTGAAACCTTTGTCACCAGAAAAATCACCAGGGCTTTGTCCAGAATAAAGTTGGGACTCCAGGATTGTCTATACCTTGGCAACCTTGATGCCAAGCGGGACTGGGGGCATGCCAAAGATTATGTGGAGATGCAGTGGCTCATGCTGCAGCAAGACGAACCGGAAGATTTTGTCATTGCCAGCGGCGAGCAGTACAGCGTGCGAGACTTCGTTGATGCCGCCGCCCGCGAAATCGGTCTCTCCATTTCCTGGCAGGGACAGGGAATGGAGGAAAAGGGATATGACGCTCACGGCTCATGCATAGTCGAGGTTGACCCGCGTTATTTCCGCCCCACAGAGGTCGAGACTCTTCTGGGCGATGCCAGCAAGGCCAAAGAAAAATTAGGCTGGTCGACTAAAATTCCTTTCGCGGAACTGGTAGCTGAGATGGTGCGTGAGGATCTCAAAACCGCCGAACGGGATGAGCTGGTTAAACGTAAAGGCTATAAGGTGTTTGAGCATAATGAGTAAGGTTAAGCACTCCATGATCGTATGCGAGAGTGTGATTTATGAGACGCTTACTAATAAGGAATAATGCGAAAAACAGACAAAATATACGTGGCCGGTCACAGAGGCCTGGTCGGCAGCGCCATTATCCGCCGTCTGCGGGCTAAGGGGTACAACAACATTATAACCCGCACCCACGCGGAACTTGACCTGACCACTCAGCAGGCTGTAGATGATTTTTTCAGTGCCGAACAGCCGGACTATGTCTTTTTAGCTGCCGCCAGGGTCGGCGGTATCGCGGCCAACAATACCTATCCGGCTGAGTTTATTTATCAGAACCTGGCCATCCAGACCAATATAATTCACCAGTCCCACCGGGCAGGTGTTAAGCGTTTATTATTTCTGGGCTCTTCCTGCATTTACCCCAGGGAATGCCCACAGCCCATGCGGGAAGAATATCTACTCACCGGGCCGCTTGAGCCTACCAACCGCCCCTACGCCCTGGCCAAAATCGCCGGCATCGAGATGTGCTGGGCCTATAACCGCCAATTCGGCACCAGATTCATGGCCGTAATGCCCACCAACCTTTACGGCCCAAATGACAATTACGACCTCAATAACTCCCACGTCATGCCGGCCCTGATCCGTAAAATGCATGAAGCGAAACAACGGGGCGACAAAGAAGTAGTGGTGTGGGGCACTGGCACGCCGAGGCGTGAATTCCTCTACAGCGACGATATGGCGGCGGCCTGCCTCTATCTCCTGGAACAAACGGATGAGGACCTGCAGACACTGCTCAATAACGAACATCCGCCGCTGGTTAATATTGGCTGCGGCACTGACCTGACCATCCGGGAACTGGCAGAGATGATCCGGGATGTGGTCGGCTTTAACGGCACCCTCACCTTTGACTCAAGTAAGCCCGATGGTACGATGCAGAAGTTATTGGATGTAAGCAGGCTGAACAAAATGGGCTGGAAGGCCACAACCTCTCTCATAGATGGCATTGCCTCCGTCTATGAGAATTATCTACATAATTCGTAATTATTTGAGACTATGAAAAAAGATATCCCTTTAAATGAACGAATTATCTTCGCCCTGGACTTTGCCGATCCGCGGGAGGCGGCCGCGTGGGTTGAAAAGCTGGAGAGCAGAATAAAGTTCTTCAAAGTCGGCCTGCAGCTCTTTTTAGCCGGCGGCTGGCCGGTGGTTGATCAGATTATTAAACACGGCAGTAAGGTCATGCTGGATCTGAAATTCTTCGATATTCCGGAGACCGTTCACCAGGCCGTCCAGCAACTCAGGAATCATGGCGTAACCTTTGCCACAATTCACGGCAATGATGCCATAATCAAGGCGGCAATGCGGGATAAGGCCGAGTTGCAGATCCTGGCTGTTACGGTCCTGACCAGCTTTGATGAAGATGATATGCGGCAGATGGGACTCACCGGGCCGGTGGAAGACATGGTGCGGATCAGGGCCCGGCGGGCTCTGGATTCGGGCTGTGACGGTATCGTCTCGTCTCCCCTTGAGGCCGCCGCCCTGCGCCGGGAATTAGGCCACAACTTTTTTATGGTTACCCCCGGCATCCGGCCGGTTACAAAGCACGAAACAGCTGGTGACGACCAGCGGCGGACGGCCTCACCGGGACAGGCTATTATCAATGGCAGCGATTACTTAGTCATTGGCCGCCCCATCCGCACCGCTGCGGAACCTCTGGCCCTCATCGATTCACTCCAGCAAGAGATAGCCGCCAGTCTGCAATAAGAAGGCGGCACCCTTACGCGTAAGCGCTCCGTGAACGCCCTGCTGCACGCATACGATCATTATTGTATACGAGAAGTGTGGTTTATGGGGGTGCTTACACTTTACGCGGCCTTGAATTTGTTGTTTTTGCGGTGGTACATCCCCCCATGTTTGCGCTGCGCCGAAGGGACAGCGGGCCGGGCAAGCTCAATAGAGACATTTTTCCCGTTAATGGTAAAATGCTGAAAGGCGTTAAGTATTTGGGGGGTAAAGCGGCTGTCGGCCTCCAGCGTCACCTTGTTGCGCATAATCTCAATCTTGCCGACTGTGATTTTCCCACCGCCGGGGGCTCTGTTAATCACGCCAATGAGCCCCTGAGGCATAATCCCATCCCGGCGGCCGACATTAAGCGAGAAACGGGCAAACTGCGGCCGGCCGCGATGACTGGCATTGGCCTTTGATTTATCCCAGCCTGTACGCTCTCTGTTCAGCCGTTGCTTTCTGCTCTTCTCATTGACCTTCAGGTTAAGATCAGGGGCATTCTTATAATATTTAAGAAAGCGGTTGAACTCCAGAGAAACAAATTTTTTGATTAACTCCTCCCGGCTCAGCTCGCCGAGCCGGGCCGCGATGTCATCATAAAGGGGATCAATCTGACCGTGATCAACCTCAACAGCGGCAACGCTGTCCATGAGGTTGATCAGTTGTTTCCGGCAGATTTCCGCCCCGCTGGGAATGCGGCACTGTTTAAACTTCTTTTGAATTTTCTTCTCAAGCTGTTTAATCTTAAAGCGCTCATTCATCTGCACCAGGGCGATGGACACCCCCGTATGCCCGGCCCGGCCGGTACGGCCGCTGCGATGGGTGTAACCGGCAATATCGTCGGGCAGATTATAATTAATTACATGGGTCAGATCGTTGACATCAAGGCCGCGGGCCGCGACATCCGTGGCCACTAATATCTGCAGATTCCTGGCGCGAAATTTTTTCATTACCTGATCGCGCTGGGCCTGCGACAAATCACCATGCAGTGCGTCAGCGTTATAACCGTCCTGAATCAATTTATTAGCGACATCATTGGTGTCCTGCCGGGTTCGACAAAAGATAATGGCGTAGTTATTCGGGCAATTATCGACAATACGCTTCAAAGCTGCGTAACGATCACGACTGTTAACGAGGTAATATTCATGCTGGACATTTTCGGCCCCGGCGTTACGCTGACCGATAGTAATCTCAACCGGATCAGACATATAACGCCCGGCAATATTGGCCACCTCTCTGGACATGGTAGCCGAAAACAGCAGGGTGTTTTTTTCAACCGGGGTCTGAGCCAGAATAGCGTTTAACTCATCCTGGAAGCCCATCTGCAGCATCTCATCCGCCTCATCAAAAACCGCATACCGTACCTTGGAGATATCCACCTTGCCCCGGTTTATCAGATCGTTCAAGCGGCCGGGAGTAGCCACAATAACCTGAACCCCCTTGCGCAGGGCCTTGATCTGGGGTTCAATACTGGTACCACCGTAAACAGCTAAAACCCTTACCCCCTCCACAAAGCGGGCGTAAGAGGCCAAATCTCTTGATACCTGCATGCAAAGCTCCCTCGTCGGGCAGAGAACAAGGCCCTGGGTCTGACGGCTTCCGGGGTTGAGCAGCTGAATCAGGGGCAGGCCAAAGGCCGCTGTTTTGCCAGTGCCGGTTTGAGCCAGACTGACCAGATCCACCTGACGTTCCAGCATCAGGGGAATAACCTCGGCCTGTACCGGAGTCGGCTCCACAAAGCCAAGAAACGACAAACCTTTAATAATATCATGCCGAATGCCAATATCTGCGAATGTATTCATAATTTTTATTTTTCAATTTTGGAGAAGTAAGGAAGTTGCCGGAAGAATGGAACTGGACGGCATGGAGACAAAGTATCTCAGCGGATAACTACATATGATATCCGATATCAGAGAATAAAGCAAGGTGTTTATTTACTGTTTTTAAGGGCCTGCGAAGAAGTCAGAGAAGTTGATAGCGGTCAAAAGAGATTGATGAAACCGGCAGACCAGGCCATTGTTTTTTTATCCAGGCCATGAGCCGGCGTTTTAATATACCGCGGGCCAGGGTAAAATGTTTCAGATCCGCCAGGCTCTGATTCCTGAAAAACTGGTAGATCAAATCACGGATAAACACCTTCCGGGAGAGCGGCAGCACGGTTTTTCCGCTGTTTTGCAAAAATAAGGTCAAATCAACGGTAAGCACCACAGAGGTATGATTGGCCGCGGGGATAGCCACAAAAAAAGACTTTAAGGGCCATTTTCGGCTTCGAGAACCGGCCGCCAGGACAGAATCAGTCCCCTTGGCCGGCTTCACGACAGGCGGCGCGGCCTGGGGAATCTGTTTCTTAACGACCGGCACGACCGGCACCGGCTTTAATTGATTTAACTGCCCGCCGTGCTTAATTATCGGCGCCCCAGCTGCGGACTGCCGACGGGGGGTCGGCTGAACTGCCGGAAGGGATACAGCGGGTTTATGAGGTTCAGCGGCAGGCCGCAGAAAAAATATTAACAAAAAGAACATTAACAGCAGGACACCTGCCAGGGCGATTTTAAAAGGCCGGGGCAGAGATACAATTTTCTTAAAGGCCCCGTTGACTGCCCCCCTGGGAAGACTGCCGGCCGGAGATGCTGATCTGCCATTTTTCCCGCCGCCCTGATTTTTCCCGGTTTCATCAGGTAGTTTTTCCTGCTCATCTTCCAGAAAGAAAGGACTGCTGCCCTCCCCGTCCGGAGAAAACATTTCATCATCCTCGGCAAAGGCCTCACCCCAGTCTTCCCCAATATCATTCCCGTTATTCCGCCCTGCTTTATCGGCCGACTTTGCCATATTGTGATTAACCTGTACATACAGCCGCCCCTCATAAACGGAGAAAAAACCGAGCAAGAGGTAAAATAGACTTTATAGTCGCGGCAGCTACAAAACCTTATTAATTTTCTCGCCCAGAATGTCGGCGGTAAATGGTTTAACGATATACTGGCTGACTTTAGCCTTTACCGCCAGGATGATATTATCCTGCTGGGCCTCAGCCGTTACCATTATAAAGGGGATGTTGGCGGTGTCCGGGGTACTCCGCACATTTTTCAGGAGTTCAAGACCAGTCATCTTGGGCATATTCCAGTCAGAGATAATGAGGTCTATCTTTTCCTGTTTAAGACGATCCATGGCCGTGGTTCCATCGTCAGCCTCAATTATATGTTTATAGCCTAACTGGGTCAGAATATTTTTAACAATTCGACGCATGGTAGCAAAATCATCGACTACCAAAACTTTAATATTAGCTGGATCCGGCATTTTATTGAATTTCTCCCATGGCGTGAATTGCCTTTAACCTGTTACCAGGCAACGTAACGTAACAAAGCGCGTAAATCATTATATAGCAATCATATAGAAAAAATAAAGGCAATATCAATTAAAATCTTTTGATTTAAAAAAATGACCGGCAGGGGCTAATGGCCATATTGGGATCACAAGGCACTGCTTCTGCAGCAAATTACTCCCGTGATCGGTTGCCGATATTGATTCAGTCCCTAAGAAGACAAAATCTTCTGGAGTCTTGAGCGCAGCCTGAGGACAGCTTTGCTGTGCATTTGAGAAATTCTTGACTCAGTGTAGCCAAGAACCAGGCCAATCTCCTTCATGGTCAGCTCTTCAAAATAATAGAGCGAGATAGTCAGCTTCTCGTTACGGGGCAGATCACCAATAGCCTCGGCTAATAATTCTCTTATCTGAGAGAGACTGATGGCCGAGTATGGGTCACCGTCGGCATTATGGAAAATCTCGGCCAGCCCCGAAGAATTTAGATTTGAACCCCGCTTCTTCAACAAATCAATATCCATAAAGGTAACGCCCTTGGTCTCATCGAGGAGTTTATGAAATTCCTCAAGTGAGATATTCATAACCTCCGACATCTCTTCGTCAGTAGCAGGGCGCCCCAGTTTCTTCTCCATCTTGCTATAAGCGGCTTCAATAGCTGTTATCTTGTTGCGAACGGAACGCGGCACCCAGTCAAGGGAACGTAATTCATCGAGCATGGCTCCCTTGATCCGGAATTCAGCGTAGGTCTTGAGCTGCACCTTCTTGCTGACATCAAACTTGTCTATAGCGTCAATAAGACCGATAATACCGCTGCTGATCAAGTCATCAAGAGCAACTTGAGCCGGCAGCCGCGAGGCCAGGCGGGAAGCGATATATTTAATCAACGGGGTATAAATCAGAATCAGTTCATGGCGCTTTTCAGGGCTGATATGTCCTCCAGTCCCTTGAAAATACACCTGAGTGTAATCCTTGAATTTCTGGTTCTTAGGCTTGTTCATTTATCCTATATCCACCCTCTCCGCTTACTACGGGCCGGCAGGCTCTGTTCTTCAGCGCTCAAACACCCGGTTCCAAAAAAATTTAATATTACCGTCACTGATTCGTTCAGAACCACCTCTCAAGAGTACAGCAGCGGCCTGCCGCAACATAACACTGGCCTCAGCACCGGGAAATTTTTCGTTAATCAACCGCTGGCTTCTCACCGCGACGGTTAATAATTTATCATAAGGAATATGACCAACAAAGTCCAGAGAAAGCGTCTCAAGAAACTGGTCACAGACCTTATACAACTGCCGAAAAACATCCATCGCCTCCGATTTTGACAGGGCCATGTTAATGATGATCTTAAAACGTTTAACATTGTGGCGGGTGGAAAGAACCTTGATCAGGGCATAGGCATCTGTAAGAGAGGTGGGCTCCGGGGTCAGAACAACAATCCGTTCCTGAGCGGCCAGATTAAAATAGATAACATTATCATTAATACCGGCTCCGGTATCAATCAGCATGACATCGATTTTATCCTCCAGAGCTGTCATCTCGGTTAAAAAATAAAGCCGCTGCTCCTCATTCAGAGCAGCAAGCTCCATGATCCCGGAGGCGCCGGGCAGGATCTTTATACCCCCCGGCCCTGGAATCATAACCTCAGACAGAGTTTTTTCTCCGGTGAAGACATGGTGAAGATTATACTTAGGGGTAAGCCCTAACAGGACGTCAATATTGGCCAGATTAAGATCAGCGTCCAGCACCAGCACCCGCTGGCCCTCCTCAGCCAGGGCATAAGCCAGATTGGCGGTAATATTGGTTTTACCCACCCCGCCCTTGCCGCTGGTAACACAGATAACCCGGGGGGATGATTGCTGCCTGTCCGCTTTTTTTGCCATAATTATATTAATCTCAATAAAAGGTATATTTCAGCAGAATGTAACTTACGGGGTGACGCATTACTTTAAATAACCACCCTGATTATAACTACTTTACCGGTCTCGTTTGCAATTAAAACCCTTACCCCCGCTTAAAAAGCATATTCAGGGAATCTCTGGTCGCCTCCACAAAATCTTCCGGCACCCGCTGGCCGGTACTTAAAAACGATACGGGCAGAGAGGTGGAAGCTATCTGCTGACAAAGAACGGCATAGGCTCTGGTTTCATCGAGTTTGGTGAGCAACAGACTGCCGACATTTAAGCCGCTGTACGCCTTAATAACCGCGGCCAGGTCTTCTTTTTTGGTGGTGGCGCTTAACACCAGATGCGGCACAACAGCCTCACCCTGAGCAAACCACTCGCCAAGCTCAACGAGATGATTGTCATCATATGGGCTCTTGCCGGCGGTATCGATAATTATTACTTCCTTGTCCTGAAAACGGGCCAGGGCCCGGCCCATATCATTTTTTCGCAGAGCGATCTCACAGGGCAGCCGCATGACACGGGCGTAAGCCCGCAGTTGATCCGTGGCTCCAATCCGGTAACAGTCCATGGAGATCAAAGCCGTGGAGCGCCCCCGGCGCAGGGCGTGCCAGGCCGCCAGTTTAGCGGCGGTGGTGGTCTTGCCAACTCCGGTTGTACCTACCAGGGCGATTATTTCCTGACGGCAATCAGAGCTGGCAGCGGACAGGTTAATTTTATCAATCACCTGATCCCGCCATTGCCGTACCTCACTGACAGTGGGGGGCGGCCGGTTCCCTTGCCGGGCCGGGGCCTTAACCGCCGGTGGAGGATTGAAGCGGCCGGCCGGTTTATTGAAAATATTGGCAAAACGCAGACGCAGGTCATGGGCCTCGGATTGAATGGCCGCGAGACCCTCCTTCTCCCTGATCTCCCGGGGGGCGGCCTTAATGGCAGACTGTTCAGGGCGGCGAACAGTACGGTAACCATAGGCCGGTTTGCTGCCGGACTCCTCAGGCGAATCGACATGATCCAGAAGGGTATCCAGATCATAATCCATGGCAGCCACCACCTCAACCCGCCGGCTGTTTCCCTTACCGCCAAGGGTTTTAGTACCCAGGATTATGGCATCATCCCCCAGCTCCTGCTTAACCAGAGCCATGGCGCTTTGATGATTTCTGGCTTCGAAACGTTTAATGCGCATAGATTCTATATATATGAAAAAGGTATAACGATAACTGTTAGAGGTAATGGAATCGCAATGAACATCCAATACCACGGTGTGCCTTGAATTTTAAACCATCCAGCTCTATTTTGCATTCACTTCTATAACCCCCAGTGACTGAATCTGCAGTTGATTGGGTAACTCGTTATTTGACAAAACGGTTACCTGAGGCATAAAACGCTCCAGCAGCCGCCGCAGGTGACGCCGAACTACAGGCGAACAGAGAATAATCGGCTGATATCCATCGTTGGTTACCTTCTCAACCATCTTCTGGGCCGCCTCGATAACATGACGGCTGAGGTTAGGATCAAGATTAAGATAACTGCCCTGTTCCGTCTTCTGAATTGATTCACGGATAATATCTTCCACCGGCGGCGACATGGTGAGAACCGACAATTTACCATTTTCCTCTAATTGACCGACAATGGAACGGGCCAGCTTCTGACGGACATATTCAGTTAGAATGTCCGTATCCTTGGTCAAGGGCGCGTAGTCGGCCAAAGTCTCACATATGGTGAGCAGATCCCGGATGGATACCCGCTCACGAAGCAGGGCCTGCAAGACCTTCTGCAGGCCGCCCAGAGACAGATTATCCGGCACCAGCTCCTCTATTACCTTAGGATGGGTTTTGGCCAGGTTGTCAAGTAATTTCTGGGTATCCTGACGCCCCAGAAGCTCATCGGCGTGGGTACGCAGAATCTCGGTAAGATGAGTGGCAATAACCGTGGAAGGATCAACCACGGTGTAACCGGCCAGCTGCGCCTCATCCTTTTTATCCTGCTGAATCCAGATGGCCGGAAGGTTAAAGGCCGGTTCGGTGGTGGGGATACCTTCAATATGCCGTTTGGCGGTACCGGAATCCATGGCTAACTGATGGCCCATCATTACCTCACCCCTGGCAATCTCCACCCCTTTCAGGAGTAGAATATACTCATCTGGTTTAATCTGCAGATTATCACGGACATGCAGGGGCGGCACTACCAGCCCCATATCCATGGCGAACTGCCGCCTGATTCCTCTGATTCTCTCTAAAAGATCACCCTCCTGATTCTCATCAACCAGGGGGATAAGGCCATACCCGACTTCTAACTGCAGGGCATCCAGGGGTAAAAGGGCCTCAACGGTCTCCGGCGAGCCCGGCGGCGGCTCACCAGCCGTCTTTTCCTCCTCCGATTCCTTAGCACTGACCAGGGCCTGCTGCTGGAAGCTGAAATAGCTGGTAGCCCCCACAATAATACCCAGAACAAAAAATGGGATATGGGGCAGTCCCGGTACCAGAGCGAAAATAATAATAATACCCGCCGAGACGGCCAGGGCTTGAGGCTGCATGCCGAATTGTCTGGCAAGTTCCGCGCCCATGGTCATGTCAGAGGCCGCCCGGCTGACGATAATACCGGCGGCGGTTGAAATAATAAGCGACGGAATCTGCGCCACCAGACCGTCACCAATGGTAAGCAGGGTATAGGTCTGCAGAGCCTGGAGTATGCCCATCTTATTGCTTATAACCCCGATAAAGAGGCCGCCGCAAATATTAATGGCCATGATAATAAGACTGGCGATAGCCTCACCACGCACAAATTTGGCCGCGCCGTCCATGGCTCCGTAGAATTCTGCCTCCTGGGAGATATCGGAGCGCCGTTTCTTGGCCCCGGCCTCGTCAATAAGACCGGCGTTTAAATCGGCGTCAATGGCCATCTGCTTACCGGGCATGGCATCAAGAGTAAAACGGGCCGCCACCTCAGCGATACGACCGGAGCCCTTAGTAACGACGATGAAGTTGATCAACACCATAATCAGAAAGATAATAAGCCCCACGGTGTAGTTACCACCCACCACAAAATCACCAAAGGACTCAATTACCCGCCCCGCCGCCCCCGGCCCCTCGTGGCCGTGTAAAAGAATAAGCCGGGTTGAGGCAATATTTAACGACAAGCGGTACAGGGTAGTAAGCAGAAGAAGAGACGGGAAGGAGGAAAAATTTAAGGGATTGGTATTATACATGGACATCAGGAGAATAATAAGTCCCATGGTAATACTTAAGGAAAGCAGGATATCCAGCACCATGGTAGGCAGCGGCATAATCATGATAAAAAGAAGCGCCACCACTCCGAGAGCCACGACGAGGCTGGAGGCCTCTATGTTTACAGCCTTGAGACCGCCGCCTGCTGTTTGTACCTTTTCCGCCATAATTGTAAGCACTCCACAAACTACACTCTTGACTTTATAACATCTCGAAATGTAAGCGTTTCAGAGGCGCCCTGTTGTGCGTGATCAAAGCCGCCGATAATACACACCGTATATTGGGGGCTTTGAGCGCGTGCAACAGGGTGTTCATGGAGCGCTTACCCATAATTTATTACCTTCTGTCAGGCCCGCCGCCTTTTATTCCGCGCCCCGTAGACATAGGCCAGAATCTCAGCCACCGGCTGAAAGAGATTATCCGGGATTGGTTCGTTGATCCGGGATGTCTTGTAGAGAGCCTGGGCCAGGGGTTTATCCTCCAGTACAGGCACACTATTCTCAGCCGCTACCTCCTTGATCCGCTGAGCAATGGCCCCCGCTCCCATGGCCACCACGAGGGGCGCGGCCATCTGGGAAGCGTCATAACGCAGAGCCACGGCAAGACGGGTCGGGTTGGTGATAATTACATCGGCCGTAGGTACCTCATCCATCATCCGCTTTCTGGCCATCTCCATCTGCAGAGAACGAATACGACCCTTAACCTGCGGATCACCCTCAGTGGTTTTGGCCTCTTCCTTGACCTCCTGCTTGGTCATTTTCATCTTTTTCAGGAACTGCCAGCGTTGAAAGGCGTAATCAGCCGCCGCTAACAGAGCAATGGTCAGAGCGCATTTCAGGAATATCCAGAAAGCCGTCCGCCCGGCAAAAATCATTATCTGATACGGTGTCTGATCCATGAGCGGAATAAAGGCGGGCAGCGCCTTTTTTACCACACCGTAGGCAACATAACCGATGAGGCCGATCTTTAATAATGATTTAATCAACTCCGCCAGGGCCTGCATGGAGAACTTCTGGCCCAGGCCCTTGATGGGATCAATTTTGGCAATATCCGGCATTATCTTTTCAGCAGTGAAGATAACGCCCACCTGGGCATAATTAGAGGCCAGAGCGGCAATAAAAACAGCCAGCATAACCGGCCCCAGGATCATGATACTGTAAAGCATACTCCCCCTGACCAGATGAACCATGTTGTCAGGGATAACCTTAATCTGGGCGGCATTGGCAAGATAATGGCGGATCAGCTCCTCCATGGTATGAATTAAATAGCCGCTCAGCAGGTAGATGGTGAAAAGGCTGGCTAACAGGACGGCGGCCGAGGGGATCTCAACACTCTTGGCAATATCGCCTTTGTCCCTGGACTCCTGCAGGCGCCGGGCGGTGGGGACCTCGGTTTTTTCCTGACCGCTGGATTCATCCGCCATATTTCAGCCCCCCAGCCCCATGGCCAGATGACGCATGTCAAAGCCTAACTGGTTAAAATTTTTAATCAACAGCGGCATTAAATAGCTCAAAGACAAACCAATAAAGATAAAACCAATGCCAATACTGAGCGGCATGGAGACAATCATAATAGGCACCTGGGGTACAGTCTTGGCAATTATACCCATGGCAACATTGGTCAGGAAAAGTGCCACCCCGGCCGGAGCCATAATCTGAATACTGAACATGAACATATGGGAAGCCCCCTGCATCACCCCGCGCAGAGTAGCACCGGAGATATGCAGGGTACCCGGCGGCAGCCAGGTAAAGCTCTCCACCATAGTTCTTATAAAAATATAGTGACCGTTAATGCTCAGAAAAATCAGGATAGCGACAATATTCCACAGATAACCGACGAGAGAAACCTGGGTACCGAATTGAGGGTCCATCGCCCCGGCCATCCCCATACCCATGCCGATACTCACCTCCTGACCGGCAATATCCAGGGCAGCCAGAAGGAGATGGGCCAAAAGGGCCAGGATGGCACCAATGGAAATCTCAGTGACCACAAAGATAGTGAGCCCGATAACGGTGCGGGGCAGGAGAGCCGGGGAAATATGCAGCACCGGCAGCAAGACCAGGGAGATGGCAAAGGTGGCCAGAGCCTTAACCTGAGTAGGTACGCTGGGAGAGCCGATAATAGGCATCATAAAGATCAGAGGGCCGACCCTGGTCATGATAATCAGCATACTGAAAACCTGGTTTAATGTCCAATGAAGCAGAGCGGTGTCAGTCATGGCCTTTTCCTGCCCTCAGTGAATCAGCCCCGGCAGCCGGGTGAACAGGGCATGGGTGTAATCGGTCAGTTTAATCATCATCCAGGAAGAGAAGAACAGGAGGGCGAACATCACCGCCACAATCTTGGGAACAAAGGTCAAGGTCATTTCCTGAATCTGGGTTACCGCCTGAAAAACAGCGATAATGAGACCGACAACCAGACCTACCAGCAGCAGAGGAGCCGAAAGTAGAAGCGAGAGATAAACGGCATCCTGTCCCAGATTTATGGCCTGTAATGCAGTCATATCTAAACCCCGAAGCTTTTAATTAACGAGCCCACCATCAAATGCCAGCCATCCACCAGAACGAAGAGCAGCAGCTTAAAGGGCAGAGAAATCATAACCGGCGGCAGCATCATCATCCCCATGGAGAGCAGGACGCTGGAGACCACCATATCAATAACAAGAAAGGGCAGAAAAAGTACAAAACCGATCTCAAAAGCGGTCTTCAGCTCACTGATCATAAAAGCCGGTACCAACACCGAGGTGGGCACATCTGCCTTGTTTTCCGGCTTTTTGAGCTTGGCAATGGACATGAAAAGAGCCAGATCCTTTTGTCTCGTCTGCTTGAACATAAAGGCTCTGAGAGGTTTAAGCCCGGTGGTGAAGGCCTGCTCCGCCGTAATCTTCTTGTTGAGATAGGGCTGCACCGCCTGGCTGTTCATCTGACTGAAAACCGGGGTCATTATAAACAGGGTCAGGAACAGGGAGAGCCCCACCAGCACCTGGTTGGGCGGCGTAGTCTGGGTACCCAGGGCCTTTTTCAAAAATGAAAAGGCGACAATGAGACGGGTAAAGCAGGTCATCATCAGCAGGATAGCCGGAGCAACGGAGAGAATGGTGAAGATAAGGAGAATCTCAATGAGGGTGGAGACCTGTTGGGGATTATTGGTCTCACCCAGACCGATCTGCATAGTGGGCAGCTGTAAAGCCAGCCCTCTGGCAGGCAGCAGGAGAACAGCGGCAGCAGCGAAAAACAAAAAACCGCCGCTCATCCCCAAAATTGCCAGCCCTCTATGCCTTCGACTGCTCATGGTTAATTTTTTCTCCGCGTGATTTTCTGGAAAACTTTGGAATGGCCCGCCGCAAAGCGGCGCTGAAAGAAGCACCCGGCCCGCCGCTCTCAGCCGGACTCTTATCCCCATCCAGATCTTCGCTCTTTAGATGGGTCAGTAAATTAATATTATGGTCAGTAATCCCAAGAGCCATGTATTTACCGGCAACATCGGCAATGGCAATATATTTTTTGGGGGCCACCATCCTGGTTTCAATAATCCTGATCCGGGTGCCGCCGCCCTTAACTCCCTGGGCCAGACCACTTTTTTTAAGAATATATATAAGCAGAAGCAGAAGCCCCACTACGAGAGCCAGGGCACCGGCCATGCGGGCCACCGCGGCCATCAGATTCATGGTTTCAGAGGCGGCGGCCGCCGGTTTAGACGAGGCGGCCGCCGCCTGTCCGGACAAGGTCAGGAGCCCGGCCTGGTATGCGAAAATCGATTTGACAGACATCAGCCCATATTCTTAATGCGCTCAGCCTGGCTGATGATCTCGGTGATCCGTACCCCGAACCGGTCATTAACCACGATGACCTCCCCCTTGCCGAGGAGTTTATTATTAACGAAGATCTCCACTGGTTCACCAGCCCCCTTGTTTAACTCAACCACTGACCCCTGAGAAAGCTGGAGCATATCGTTAATAATCATGGAGGTATTCCCCAATTCAACGGTAACCTTCAGGGGAATATCAAGGAGAAAATCCAGGTTATTAGCCTCTTCATCGCCCACCGCCGCCCCATTACCCAGTTCATCGAAAGAGGCGGGAGCGCCGTCATCTTTATTCTGGTCGTCTAAGGCGGCGGCCCAGTCATCACCACTGGTATCCGGCTCGGCGGCCGGGGCCGCGGTCGTCTCTTCTGTAGTTTCGGTTGTGTTTTCTTCTGCCATATCCCTCTCCTTGTTAATCCCTTTCCTGATCATAGACCTTGCGTTTAATAAGAAAGGCCTTGTTACCTCGGTGAACCCCCGGTGTGCCCATATATTTTCTTACCCCGGAAACAAAGGCCGGCAACAGATCATCACGGCGGCGGTCAAGCTGAATAATATCACCCTTGACCAGCTCAATAATATCACCGGCCGGAATCATCACCGATCCCAGCTCTGCTCTGAAGGAAACCGGGATATTTTTAATATTTTCCTGCAGGGTATTGGCCAGCAGCAGATCCTCCTCGCTCTTTTCACGCTGAAAGGAGGTCATAAGCTTGGATTTAACCGATTCCAGATTAGAGAGTGGAATGCAGGAGGTGATACTGCCCACGGCCCGATCCATATCGACATCGTAACGATTGATAATGACAATATCCTCCGGCTCACATATCTTGGCGAATTGAGGATTAATCTCGTTACGCACATACTGGATTTTGACCGGATGCAGAGAATACCAGGCCTTCTCCAGATCATTCAGAAGAATATTAATGACCCGGTGAATCAGGCGCTGCTCAATGGCCGTAAAATCCCGGCCCTCAATGCGGATATTCCGCGCTCCGGTACCGCCAAGAAATGACTCCACCAGGGCGAAGACCAGCTTGGGCTCCAGCACGAGAAGAGCCATCCCCCGAAAGGGCTCCATCTTGAAGATCTGCAGACTGCTTGGCACGGGAAGAGTACGGACAAAGGCCCCGAAACGCTCCAGCTCCATGGGCACCGCCGTTACATCAAGCACCTTGCGCAAGGTATTAGCCAGAGAGGAACGCATGGCCCTTAAGAAAGAATCGTTAATGACCTCCATGGCGGGCATCTTGAGCTGCACGATGCCCTGCTGCCGGGTAAAATCATAGGCCGCGTACCCATGCTCCTCTTCGGGAGCGGCAGATTCCTCCGGCTCCTCAATATCGCCCCCGGAAATACCTTTAAGCAGAGCGTCTACTTCATCCTGACTTAATATCTGTTCCATGCCTTAATTCCCGGCCGTCGGTTTAGTGGTAAGCGCTCCATGAACACCTGCTGTACGCATAATATCTTTTCTCTTGGAACAACTATAAGTTACTGAATAACAAAGTTAGTAAAATATATATTCTTAATTTTGTTAGGGCGCAGAATCATATTGAAACGGGCCAGTAACTCATCCCTTATCCTGATTTTCCCTTCAGGGGTCATAACCTCGTCAAAGGTGAGGCTGGTCAGGAACATAATGACCATATCCCTGATCTTGGGGGTGTAAGGTTTAAGTTTATCCGCCGTGGTGTTATCTCCCAGCTCCAAGGTTATCTCCAGCTTGAGATAACGCTTGCCACTGGGATCAGACAGGTTGACAACAAAGGGATCGAGAGGCACCATAACACCGATTTTATTTTCATTTTCCTGCTTTAATTTTACTACGCTCACCGCCGGAGCCGGCTTCATAAATTTGGTATAGGCAAAAAAACCACCGCCGCCGAGAAGCAGGACAAGCACGCCGACAAGACCAAAGAGTAAGGCTTTACTCTTTTTCTTGGGGGCGTCACCGTTTTCAGCCTCTTTTTCGAGATCATCTGCCATGGTCTGTCTCCTTAAATATTTTTGGTACTTTATGGGTACTGAGCAAAGAACGTGCCAGATATTTTCATCAACCGCCCCAGATGAGCGGAAGTCAGGAATCTCTAGCACAGCACCGAACCGGCAACAACTACCATTCCGCCCCACATCACGGCAACGGCCAGAGTTATTTGACAAAACGGCACGATTAACATCTATAATATACTGAAACCACACGATAATAAAATAAAAATAAGAAAATAAAAAAACATGCCGATTTTATTTTTCCTGGCGGGGTAATTTCTGCATATTTTTGACATAGCGCCAAAAATATCGCCTTTATTTACGTTTAAAAAGACGGATCTCATAAAAAAATGCTCTAAAAAGTAGCAAAAAAACGCCGTATATTTTAATGTAAAGCGCTGATATAAAATTAAAGGCATAGAATATAGCATGCCGTCAGACGGCATCTGTAAACAAAAAACGGGGCATGGCGCTTCGACAATGATGAAAACAAGCCGGTTTCACCGGACAAGGGAGTATCTTAATGTATGATTTAAAGGGGAAGGTGGCCCTGGTTACCGGTGGTTCACGGGGAATCGGCAAGGCAATCGCGCTGAAATTCGCGGAGAACGGGGTAAATCTGGTCGTAAATTATATCCGCCACCGGCGTGACGCGGAAGAAACCGCCAAGTTAATTGAGTGCTTCGGGGTAAAATGCATAATTATCAAGGCCAATGTCGCCGATGACAAGCATGTTAAGGCCATGTTTGAACGAATCAGGGATGAGTATGGACGCTGTGATTTTTTAATCAGCAACGCCGCCTCCGGAGTATTGAAGCCAGTAATGGAATTAGACAGCCGACACTGGAACTGGGCCATGGATATCAACGCCAGGGCACTTCTGGTTTTAGCCCAGCAGGCGGTTCCTCTCATGGACGGCCAGGGCCGGATTATCGCGATCTCCAGTCTCGGCTCGGTGAGAGCGGTGGAAAACTACACGGCAGTGGGAGCCTCCAAAGCGGCTCTGGAATCCCTGGTTCGCCATCTCGCCGTGGAACTGGGCCCGTTGGGAATCACGGTCAATACCGTAAGCGCCGGGGCCGTGGATACCGAAGCCCTGAAAAAATTCCCCAACCGTAAGATAATTCTGGATACCGCCCTGGCCCGCACCCCCCTGGGACGCCTGACATCTCCCGAGGATGTAGCCAATGTCAGTCTCTTTTTATGCAGTAAACCCGCCGAAATGATCCATGGCCAGACCATTGTCGTAGACGGCGGTTACTCAATCAGGGCCTGACAATGAGCGCCGCGCCACCTCCTGAAGCCGGGCTGTTTCACACCCGGAAACCGTTAATTCTGGCCTCCGGTTCTCCCCGGCGACAGGAGATGCTTACCGCCCTTGGGCTGAAGTTTGAGGTAGTGACAACAGAAATTGATGAGGCGGAAAAGCCCGATGAAGAAGCGGAGCATCTCGTCAAACGCCTCGCGACCGCCAAGGCCCGCGCCGTTCAGGTCACGAAGGACGACGGCTGGGTTTTAGCCGCCGATACCGCGGTGGTGATTAACAGCACCATCCTGGGTAAACCCGGAAATAACGAAGAGGCCGCGGTCATGCTGACCCGGCTGGCCGGTCATCGCCACGAGGTGTGGACTGGTTTCTGCCTGCTTAGCCATCAACGTAATATTTTTGTCTGCCACGCCATTCGTACTGAGGTGAGGTTTGCCGACTGGCCGCCGGAGATATGCCGGGCCTACGCCGCCACCAATGAGCCCCTTGACAAGGCTGGAGCCTATGGCATTCAAGGGCTGGGCGGCTTCATGATTCAGGAAATATCCGGTTCCTATTCAAATGTGGTGGGGCTGCCCCTGGCCGAGGTACTGGCGGAAATGCTCCGTTTAGAAATAATAGAGGCGGTTCAAGCTTAAGTTTGCCGGACATTTTGCGTAAACGAGAGTGCGGTTTATGGAGCGCTTACATTTTGCCGCAGGCGGCGGTGATATTCCACACTGCGCTGCCCCTCCCGCAGCATTATCCAGCACAGAAAAAGATGAATGGCCAGCACCATAGTCAGCCGCAGCCCTATTGGTCTGACCGCCCAAATCCGCCAGATAACAAAACCGGCATTAGCGATTATATTCAGAGCGACGACGATTCTGAGCGGCAGAACCCATTGCAGACATATGACGCTTCTTGATTCTAAATTATCTTGCCTGAAAAGATGGCTGCAGCAAATCACGTTTTAGGTCTCCATTCAAAAGTCACGGTGGTTCTATAAGATAATAGCCACGCGAGTTAACAGTTGTCAAGTATGATGGACTCGTAAAAAGGTAACATCCTGCCGCATGCGCTTACCTGATTTTTATGGGTTCCCCGCAGTTGCAAGCGGGCGGGAAGAGCACGTCGCAATATCTGAGAATTTATAAAGGGTTGGCGGATGGATGAACATAAAATAAGCCGGGGCGGAGTGCCCATGGTCAAGATTAACGGCCGGAAAATTCGTGAATTGCGTGAGGCGCTGGATCTGACTCAACTCTACATGGCTACAACGGTTGAGGTAACAACGGATACCATCTCCCGCTGGGAAAACCGCCGTTATCCCTCCATAAAGAGGGCCAACGCTCTCAAATTAGCTGAGGCTCTGCAGGTAGAACTGGCCGAAATTTTAGATGAAGAGGAGCAGACAAGCCCGCCGCAGACGGAACATGATGCGGCCGAGAATACTCCACCCCCGGCTGCCCCGGAGATTATCCAGCCTCAAACAGCATCCGGCTCCAAAAAAAAATCCCTGCCGCTCATCGCGATTCTTCTTACAGGCATTGGAATAATTATCGCGGCCCTCTGGTGGTGGCAAAGTGCCTACCTCAATCCCCGCATCTCGGCCCGGCGTATACTGCCCGACCACAGCGTACCCGGACGTTCTTTCCCCGTCCTGCTGCGCATCAGAAATACCGGCCGCAAGCCTCTGTCTTTTATCATCAGAGAGTATATCCCCGCCGGCGCCAAAGTCATATTGGCCCATTCCGCTGCCGCGGTAACGGTAGACAAAAAAACGGGCAGCCTGAAATGCCTGGGCCGCATAAAACATGGTGAACTGACCCTGGGCTATATCCTCAAGACCCAACGCGGCCTGAAAGCCCCCCTTAAGCTGCGGGGCACCATTACCTCCCGCCGTTTTGGCGGCCGTCCGCAAACTATTTCCGGCAACAACGAGGTCAAAATGCTCCCCTTCCACTGGGCTGACAAGAATATGGACAACCGCATTGACGATCAGGAGATTCTAACGGTCTATGACGATTATTCCGAGGTCAAAGGCCTGAAGATTGACATGGATCTTATCGAAAACATCTGGTTCGGCAGCAGCTACAGCTGGAATGCCAAAACCGCCAAATTCATAATTAAACCATAGCCGCCAACCTGAAATAAAAATAATCTCAAGATTATGGACTTCCATCATTTAAAAATTTTTGCCGCAGTTTATCAGCACAAGAGCTTCACCAAGGCCTCGAAAAAGTTAAATATCAGCCAGCCCACTATCAGCGAGCATATAAAAAACTTAGAGGCGGAATTCTCCTGCCGTTTATTTGACCGCCTGGGCCGCCGCATAGCCCCCACCCCCAAAGCCGACAAACTATATCCCGAGGTGATGCGGCTGTTAGACAGCCTGAAAAAGCTTAGTGAAGATTTTTCCTTCGAAGAAGGCCGGGTGCGCGGCAACCTCATAATAGGCGCCAGTACCATTCCCGGTACCTATATTCTCCCCGCCCTGGCCGCTCGCTTTAGAAGTACCAACCCGGCTACCGCCTTTGAAATTATAATTAAAGACACCTCGAAAATAGCAGACATGGTTCTTAATCACGAAATATTTACAGGGGTGGTGGGGGCCAGAAGCACCAGCCCCCTGCTGGAATATTGCCCCCTCACTAAAGACGAACTGGTCTTTGTCCGGGCGGCAGATTACCAGAACGGGCAGACCGGGACACCGCCGGCCAACAGCCATGTTATCCTGCGGGAGGAGGGCTCCGGCACCAGGGTCAATATGCTGCGCCTGCTGGCTCAGGCAGGTATCAAGATAAAAAAAGAACAGATCGCCGCCACCCTCGGCTCCTCGGCCTCAGTAAAGGAGGCGGTACGGGCCGGATTGGGAATTTCGTGCCTGTCACGGCTGGCGGTGCAGGATGAACTAAGCAGAGGCGAGTTCATCGAAATCCCGCTGCCCATCCATAATATGCAGCGTGATTTTTATCTGATACGTCATACCAGACGTACCATGCCCAATCATTATCAGGCCTTCTGGAATTACCTCCGGCAGACTTCCGTTTCTGAGGCGCGATGAGCGGCGAGAAAGGCGAGAATATCATCCTTGTGGCGTTTAAAGGCCAGGGCACTTATTTTTTTCAGCTCTCCACGCACTTCAGCCAGAGGAGTTAGAGGCGGCATAAGCGGCAGATAATAATCAATCGCGGGCGGCGGCGAGATACGCAGTTTATCATCCATCTCACCAACCATGGCCGGCGCCATACCTCCTTCAAGAGGGTTATCAACGGCATCCAGTGACCTCAAAAATCCCATAATGGCACTTAAATCATTTTTCTGATAGAATATTTTAATCTCCTCGCTGATCATCTTTTGTTCATCATTTAATTCCGCGAACCGGGCTCGATATTGCTCCACATGTATAGCCAGGCGTTCGTAACAGTCCAGCACCGCATTTTTATAGCGCCCTTTCTGGGTCAGGCCCCGCAGCCTTATCCCCTCAAAAACCCGCTGCCGGATAGTCGCCGATTCCGTAAGATAGGGGTCGTAAAACATCTGCTTATTCAAACCGCTTATGGCCAGAAAACGACCGATTAAATCCTCATCTTTTAATAAGATATAAATACGGATGAGTTCAAAGCTGATGCGCTTCTCCAGGATACGGCTGTGCCTGGTAATCCCCTCCTGCAAGGAGAGTTTGTCATCTTCGATCAATTTACGAAAGCCGAAATAGCGGCTGGCAACGTCCTTTTTGACCTCATAGGTAATAGATTCTCCGATATCTGTCTGCACGGCGCACCTCGAAGTAGTCTAATTGATTTTCGCTCAAAAATTTCAGAAGGGGTATCGTTCCTGTGTACTTAACAAAGCGACATTTAACAGCCCCGGCAGCCGAAATAAGTTGACCAGTTACTTCTCTGACTATACAATATTTTATAAAAAAGGTAACTATTCGGCAAGGACTGGAAATTACCCTCAACTCTTAACCGCAACTCACCCGCAGTAAAATCACCAACTGGAATAAAGCGGGACAGCGTGATACGATACTGAAAGGCAATAAAGAAATAGAGATAATAAGTCTGTAACCAGACACGATGATTTTTTTGTTTCATAGCAAGTGTTAACTACAATGCCATCAGCGTTCAGCAGGCGTAAAATACAGCCAACTAACAAACCATTGCACACACCAGCCAACTACCTCACCATCGACGTGGAAGATTACTTCCAGGTAGCCGCCCTGAAAGAGGTGGTAGGCCCGCACACGAACTGGGATAATTATCCGGCCAGGGTTGACAGTAACACCAGAATAATTTTAGGCCTGCTGGGTAAGTATAACGTCAAAGCCACCTTTTTCATCGTTGGCTGGATCGCGGAGAAATTCCCGCAATTAGTTAAAGATATTCACGCCGCCGGCCATGACATCGGCTGCCACAGCTATTATCACCGGCTGATTTATGACCTGACACCTGCAGAATTCAGGCGGGACACCAAAACAGCAAAAGACATTCTGGAGCAGATTATTGGCCAGCCGGTTTTAACCTACCGGGCGCCGAGTTATTCAATAACCAGGAAATCATTATGGGCCCTGGACATTCTGGAGGAATTGGGTTTTAGCCGTGATTCGAGTATATTCCCCATCCGCCACGATCGATATGGAATTGCAGATGCCCCCAGATTCAAATATAAGATTCCTGGCCATAATTTAATTGAATATCCAATTTCCACCAGTATATTCCTGGGCAGAAAAATTCCGGTATCCGGAGGCGGATATTTCCGGCTTTTCCCATACTGGTTCACCAGAATGGCCCTTAAGAAAATTAACCGGCAAGACCGACAATCCTTTATCTTTTATATTCACCCCTGGGAAATAGACCCCGGACAACCCAGACTTAACGGCCTGAGCGCCTTATCAAAATTTCGGCATTATAACAATTTAGAGAAGACAGCCTCTCGGTTTGAACAATTATTAACTGATTTTTCCTTTGTCCCTGTTGGTAAAAAATCGACCATCATCAAATAGCCCCTGAACTATTCACAATATGATTTCCATCCAGACAGCCAATCACGCCAGCCAGGCACAATGGGATGATTTCGTCCTCAGCCGGCCCGATGCCTCACCGTACCATCTTTTCGCCTGGGGACGGGCAATCGAAGAGGCCTATGGGCACAGACTGTATTATTTAACCGCCCTAAAGGAAAATAAATTTGCAGGAATCCTCCCCCTTGTCAATATGAAATTCCCCGCTCTTTTAAATGATCTGACAGGACTGCCCTTCTGTGATGTCGGAAACTGTTTAAGCAAAAACAAAGAGGTGCAAAACGCACTGGCAGCCGAAGCTCTTGCTTTAGGGGCCCGTTTAAAGGCCAAAAAAATTACCCTGCGCGGCCGGCTCCACGACTCAGTGATTAAAAAACAGCATTTTGCGAGAGAAGATAACCAAAAAGTAAGAATGCTGTTAACATTACCCCCCTCCTCAGAAATATTACTAAAAAACTTCAAGTCAAAATTACGCAGTCAGATTCGTAAAGCGGAGAAGAACGGGGTTACATTCCGCTGGGCCGGAGAAGACGGGGTTGAATCTTTTTACGCTGTCTTTTGTCAGAATATGCATGACCTTGGTTCACCAGTTCATTCGCGTCAATGGTTTCGGGCAATCATGAAAAATTACGGCAATAATGCCAGAATAGGCTTAACCGAATTTGAAGGGAAATGTATAGGCGCGGGATTAATCCTGTCAACCAATGAGCAGACGGCAATTCCCTGGGCCTCAACTCTGCGTCAGTATAATCGCCAGGCTCCCAATATGCTGCTGTACTGGAACTGCTTAAAATTCGCGGCTGATAATGGTAAAAAAACATTCGATTTTGGCCGTTCAACCAAGAATGAAGGGACGTTCAGGTTCAAAAAACAATGGGGAGCTGAACCAGCGGCATTACCATGGTACACCTTCTCCCCGAACGTCAAACGGCAAGACACGGATAATACTCGAGCAAAACCAGCCAAACGGGAAATGGCGGCTGAAATCTGGAAAAAAATCCCGCTGCCCGTTGCCAATTTGTTAGGGCCGCAACTCAGGAAATATATTAATCTTTAATGACTATTCACATAAGACGAACTCTGCCGCCAGCAGCTGCCCCCATTCCGCTAAGTGATGTTTTGCGGGCTTTTCCTTCATGCGTTCGGCATAAAGACAACAACTTCCGTTTTGAAAAAGAGATAAAACAGCAGTTTGGACAGCCATATTGTTTTCTGCTGTCATCCGGCAAGGCGGCTTTAACCCTGATCTTAACAGCCCTGCATCATCTGTATCCCGATCGTAATGAAGTACTCATACCAGCCTTTACCTGCTATTCTGTGCCGGCCGCGATAAAAAAAACAGGCTTACAGGTAAAACTTTGTGACACCGGCATTAAGTCGCTGGATTTTGACAAAAAGCAGCTTAAACGAATTATTCAAACCGATAAAAAAGGAAAAAAGATTCTTTGTGTACTTGTCACCCATCTTTTTGGCTGCCCCGCTGATTTTACCGCCCTTAAACAGATAATCGGGCAAGACATCCCCATTGTCGAAGATGCCGCCCAGGCCATGGGAGGAGAAATTAACGGCCGGAAAATCGGTACACTTGGAGATGTGGGATTTTTCAGCCTGGGCCGGGGCAAGGCATTATCAACCATGGAGGGCGGCGCGATAATCTCAAAGCGGCTCGATTTAAACGCAGAGTTAAATCATTTAACAAAAGATTTGAAAACATACACGTTCTCGAATAGAATAAAACTTACCATCAAAGCGGCAATTACCACATTATTTCAGCACCCGGTCTTATTCTGGCTGCCAAAGTCTCTACCATTTTTGCGGCTTGGCGAAACTTTATATGAGGATAACTTCCCCTTACGGATAATATCACCCGTACAAAGGAGGCTGGCAGAAAATTGGCAAAAAAGACTGCGGCGACATCAAGAAGCCAGGGAGAAAAATATTCTGTTTTGGAAGAAGCACCTGCCAGCAGCTATGTCTATTATTGATCCAGATCATCAATCATGCAGCTTAATTCGGCTGCCGGTGCTTGCCCGCTCACCGGCCGAACGTAATAAAATCTGTGCGGGCAGTGAGCGCTGTGGCTTAGGAGTAATGACAACTTACCCCGCGCCGATTAATGAAATCCCGGAAATTGCCGCTGAGTTTTCAGGGCAGCAGTTCCCAAATGCCAAAAATTTGTCTGAGCGTCTTATGACCCTGCCAGTTCACGAATATGTTACAAAAAAAGACAGATTGAAAATTTTACATTTATTCAGGTAGTTATAATGGACATGACGAGACATGGAAACGCTAAGGTCAAATAACAGGGGTATCAATATCGGAGGGCTGACAGTTATCGGACTGCTTATCGCCCTAACCTATCATACGACCATTTTATGGATGTATCAGCGCTATATGGGAGTGGATTCCTATTACTCTCATGGCTTTATTGTCCCTTTTGTCTCCCTGTTTTTCATCTACCAACAAAAGGATATCCTGCAACGGACGCCGCAGAGAGCCAGTCTCACAGGTCTGTTCATTTTAATCTTTGCCTTGCTTCTGCATATCCTGGGAACCGCTCTCTATGTATTTTCCATTTCGGGTTTTTCCCTGTTTTTTCTTTTCATCGGCCTGACTCTCTTCCTGTTCGGCTGGGAAAGAACTAAAATCATCTGGTTTCCCCTGGTATTTCTTGTTTTTATGTTTCCCCTGCCCATGGCAATGGTGTCAGCAGTGGCCTTTCCTCTCAAAATCCTGGCCGCCAAGGCCGGTGTCTGGATTGTAAGCGCGCTTGGTATTCCCATTTATGGTGAAGGATTTAATATCTTTATCCCTGCCGGTCACCTGCTGGTCGGCAATCCCTGCAGCGGCCTGCGTTCTCTGATTGCCTTTATGGCTCTGGGATCTATCTGTGCCTATATGGCCTCTCTTTCAAATATTAAGAAATGGTTTGTTTTTCTGCTCGCAATTCCCATTGCCCTGCTGTCAAATTTCATCAGGGTTCCCATTCTAATCCTTGCCTCCCACTACTGGGGGCTTAAGGCCGCCGCACCAGGCACCTTTGTGCATACCGGTTCAGGGATGCTGGTTTTTATTGTTGGTTTTTTGTTGCTGCTGGCCTCTGTAAAGGTGCTTGAATGACAAACTTGAAACTACGATATTTCATAGCCGCCATTTTGATAGCGGCTACCGCCGCGATTGTCTCCGCGCTGCAATACAGCCCGTCCCAGGATGAAGGGGCCACAGGACAAGCTTTTTTGCAAACAATTCCCATGCAGATTGGCGAATGGAAAGGCTACAATGTTCCCCTTGATGAAAAGGTGTATGAAATCCTGGAAACCCGAGCCATTATCAATCGTAACTATGTAAACAAAGCGGGGAAGACTTTACAGCTTTCCATTGTTCATTATAAAGATACTAAAGTTGATTTTCATGCCCCGGAAGCATGCCTGGGCGGTCGAGGGGAACATACCAGAAAACTTACAAAAAAGATTACAATTAAGCATGGCAACAGCTCATTTACTCTGAACATAGCCGAGATTCTGGCCTCCAACGCAAATAACCGAAGCGTGTCATATTATTTTTACAAAGCCGGTAATTTCATGGGCCAGAATTATATAAAAATGCGCTTGAATATTGCTAAAAACCGACTGTTTAATAAAAATAAAAGCGGATCGCTGATTCGTGTATCCGGATATTTGGGTCTTGAGGGGAATCAACAAAAAGAAGAAAAACTGATTGAATCCTTCATGCAAGAATTAATACCGGTAATTACCCGTTAATAGCACTGACTGATGGGAAAAACAGCGGCAGGCAGCGGGAAAAAAATTATCTCCCATGGTAAAATTTATCTGACAGGGACTATTCTACAGCGCAGTGTCAGCTTTATTATGCTGCCTATTTACACTCGCTGCCTGACGCCGTCTGATTACGGTACCATTGAGCTCCTTTCCATGACCCTGGATTTTGTCGGCATTATTCTGGGTCTGCGCATCGGGGAAGCAATATTCCGTTATTATGCTGATTATAAAAATAAAACTGACAAAAATGAAGTAATATCTACAGCACTATGGCTCGTTGCCATCTTGAATGTTGCGGGCTTTTTATTCATTGCGGCCGGCGCAAAACCAATCTCAACAATGGTTTTCGGTAATACCGAACAGATCAGGAACTTGCTTCTTTTCGCATTAACAATGTTAATGCAGGGATTTATCGGAATCCCAATGACTTATATACGCGCGCGGCAACGTCCATGGTTGTTTGTTGTTTTCAGTACTATAAAGCTGACATTACAACTTGGGTTGAATATTCTATTTGTAGTATATCTACGCTTACATGTTGAGGGAGTTATTTACAGCGCCATCATTTCCGCGCTTCTCATGGGCTGTATGCTCGGATTTTATACTCTGAAAGAGTGCGGCATCCGGTTCTCCCGCCAAAAAGCACGCCGGCTCATTTCATTCAGCCTGCCGATGATGGCCACTGGTATAATTGCTTTTTACATAACTTTCGGGGATCGCTATTTCCTCCGATTTTACAGCGGCGGCCTTAATGAAGTCGGCGTATATTCACTTGGTTATAAATTTGGCTTTATGCTGATGTTTCTGATAGTAATGCCATTTGCTTCAATCTGGGACTCAGAAAAATACAATATTGCCCAAAAAAAAACCGCCAAAGAAGAATTTCAGAAAATATTTATTATATATTCCACCGTTGTCATTCTGGCATGTATATGCATTTCTCTATATGTAAAAAATCTTTTACATATAATGTCCGCGCCTTCTTTCTGGGGTGCGGCCCAAATTGTCCCAGTTATTTTGGGAGCATATTTAGCCAACGCCTTTAGCCAATTTGTTAACCTGGGGATATTGTTGCGGCATAAAACAATTGAAATTACCTACGGAACAATTATAGCCGCTGGAGTTATTTCTCTCGGCTATTTCCTGCTTATACCCCGTTACGGGGCTATGGGAGCCGCCTGGGCAACACTCCTTGCGTTTGCCAGCCGTACCCTATGGGTCTATTGGCGGGCAAAAAAGCTCTATGACATGGGATTATGCTGGAAATCAGCCGGATTGCTTATCGGGCTCTGGCTTATTGTTTATATATGTTCAATGTACGGCCCTGCCAATTTTGCCGCATCTTTGTTGTTAAATAGTTCATTATTAATTGTCGTTGCACTTACTCTTTTATACTTGCCAATTTTACCTGACTGGTTACGCCGAGATACCCGCAGAATTTTACGTAATCCACGATCAGCAGTGATGAAGGTAATTGGGAAAAACTAAATCATCCAAAGCGCTTTTGTTTTTCTAAAGTAGCCAAAGCAACAAAATACCGAAAGAATATTTTTTTAACAGACACAAATTTATATATAAATCAAGAAAATGTCTAAAAGTGAATATTCTATATGGAAATTATTTCGTCGATTGTATTGGGATATTGCAGATCCAGCACAAAGAAAAATGTATGGCTATTGGTTTATATGGCAACTACCCGGTACATTCGGGGATATGTTACGTTCTCGTTATATGGGGAAAATTTTCAAGTATACAGGGGAAAATGTAAAAATACTATCCGGTGCGCGCTTTAGATCCCCAGAGAATCTGTCGATTGGCGATAATTCATGTATCGGAAATGACAATTTTATTCAGGCGCTTGGCGGAGTGACAATAGGCCATGATACATCTCTTGCACCAAGTGTAAAAATATGGAGTGTAAATCATAATTACAAAAATAGAAATAAACTTATAGGAGAACAAGGATTAACGAAAAGAAATGTTGTCGTTGGAAATGACGTATGGATTGCCTCTAACACATTTATACTACCAGGAGTCAATTTGCCAGACGGTATAGTAGTTGGTGCTGGATCGCTTGTAACTGTAAAAAAATATCAACCTTATTCTGTAATCGCTGGCAACCCAGCCAGGATGATTGGTAGACGCAAAAGAGACAACGAGGTAGCGGAAATATTGTATCACGTTGATTGACTGTTCATATAAATAGTTACATATTTCGGCTATTCTATGTTTCATATGGATTCCTGAATTCGTATAATAAGTGCATAACCTCTGTAAGAGGCTGCGATCAAACCACCTTTGAGCATGAAATTGAATAAAAAAATAAAGAATGTACCTTTAAAGATATTAATTATGCATCATGGAGGAGAGTCGCTTCTGGGAAGTGAAAGAAGTCTGCTGGCACTATTGGATGGATTAAATAAGCAATATTTTACTATTTCCTTACTTTGTAATAGTAAAACACTTGAACAAGAAGCTCTGAAGAGAGGCTTTAATGTAATAAATTTTAGATTTCCTCAAATTACCATTGAGGGTAAAGAAACCAGACTCGAATTTGTTCAATACTTTATTCAACTGGTGAAACTATATTGTATAGCCAAACGGTTGAGGCCAGATATAATTTATTCAAATTCAGGATTGCCAACTCAAATTGGATACCCTGTCGCGAAAGCATTAAATCTTCCTATTCTGACTCATATTCGTGCCTCTCACTCTCTTCGTTACCCATGGATGTGGCTTTTTAAATTCTCTGATGTTGTTGTTTTTGTCAGTAGAACAATTATGTTTGAATTAACCAACAAAGTAAATTTTTCCGGGAAAATTAAAGTTGTTTATAATGGTATAGATATTAAAAACCATTTCCCCCCCCCCCACACAAAAAATAACACCTTACGGAAATCATTAGGCATCAGTGCAAGAGACATTGTGATAGGCCAGGTTGGATCATTAATCAGTCGAAAAGGTGGCGATATCTTAATTCGAGCTTTTATTAAAGTTTTTCAAAAAAGGAAAAACATCTTTCTGGTATTTATTGGTAAAGGTGAAAAACACCAGGAGTGGAATAATCTTGCTTGTGAGTTTGGAGTAACTGACAAGATAATATTTCTTGGTGAGCAATCGGAGGTAGCTGCTTTTTACAACAATCTTATTGATATAAATGTTAACTCATCCCGCTCGGAAGCATTTGGACGAACACTAATTGAGGCCTCAGCTTGCGGACTTCCCAGTGTTGGGTCAAGAACCGGAGGAATTCAAGAGATAATTGTAGATGGAGAGACTGGCTATTTATTTAAAGAAGACAACTCTGATGATTTGGCAAATAAATTAATGCGGTTGATTGATAACGCTAAATTGCGAAACACAATGGGACAAAATGCTATGAAAAGAACAAATGAGCTATTCTCCTTGGATAAATATATCGAATCGATGACAACCATATTACAGGACACCGCACAATGGGAGTGACAGAAGTAATCAAACCAAATTTTTTCATAATAGGTGCTATGAAAGCCGGCACAACATCGCTGCATTATTACCTGAATCAGCACCCACAGATTTTCATGAGTGACCCCAAGGAGTTATGGTACTTTGTGAAAGAGAAAAATTGGTCAAAGGGTAATGACTGGTATTTAGACCATTTTCACAATGTGTCCACAGAAGTAATTATCGGGGAATCGTGTCCGGATTATACAATGCTACCTAAATATCAAGGGGTAGCTGAAAGATTACACCGTTTTAACCCAACCTCAAAATTAGTTTATATTCTAAGAGACCCTGTTGAACGGGTAATAAGCCATTATTGGTATAATGTCCGGCTTGCAGGTGAACAAAGGGATATTTTAACGGCAGTATGGGAAGAGCCTAACATGTTGCAGGTAAGTAATTATTCCCTACAGTTAAAAGAGTACCTACGCTTTTTTCCGAGAGAAAATATCTATTTGCTGACATTTGAAGAATTAATTTCAGATATCAAAAAGCATGTTAGAGAAATTACAGACTGGCTAAATTTAGATGAATTGCAGTTTCCAATTGATGAAGGGAAAAAAAATGTAACCCCCCAAAGGCTCAAGCAACCAAAAGGAAAAGCTTTATTGCATAAACTAAGATATTCCAATGCTTGGAGTAAAGTGAGTTGTTTTACCCCCAAACATATCAGAAAACTTGCTAATATAATTGCTTACAGGGAAGTTGACAAAATCGAGGAAACTCCTGTCGAAGTGTATAACTATCTCCGCAATCAATTAAAACATAGCGTAGAAGAATTAAAGCAGTTGGCTAAACGAGACTTCTTTGATTGGAAAACTTTTTATAATACAAAAACGTAGAGCTCAATAAATCTTGTGATTACTTAAAAAAAGCTCTCCGTTCTACCATGAAATTAGCAATAGTAAGTAGCATTAATCAGCATCTCTTTTTAAAATTTCTATTCGCAATTGGGCACTGTGAGTAATTTATTTTCATGAAAAACAGCCGGCATAAAATTCCAGTCCTTTACCTCGATAACACCTACACCTTTGGCGGTGCAATAAATAGCCTACTATATTTGCTAAGAGCGTTAGACAAAACACGGTTTACCCCCGTACTTGTTACTGCTCAGCCAGAGAGTTTTTTGCGCCAGCACTTTAATTTTATAGACTGGAAACATGTGGATATTAAACTTTCATGGGTACATAATCGGATTTACAAAAGAATCATCAAATACAAGTTTTTCTCTTCCGGGATTAGACTAAAATGTATCAAACGTATACGCTTTTTATATTGGCTACTATTTGTTACTCTGCCTGAGGTTACCCGTTACTATCGAATTGGCAGAAAGCACAAAGTCAGTATTGTTCACCTTAATAATATATTGGGGGGGCAACTGGCCGGTATCCTTGCCGCCAAGCTTCTTAGGGTACCATGCGTTGCCCATTTGCGTGATTTTGAAGCAATAGATAGTGTGACAAAGCAATATGCCAAAATGGTAGATGCGCATATAGCAATTTCAGAAGCAATAAAAGATAATTTGTTAAGCTTAGCCATTCCTGAAGAAAAAATTGTTATTATCCATGATGCAATTGACCTTGACGACTTTAAAGACAACCGCCCATCTGAATATTTACGCACAGAATTTGGCATTGGCAATGGAGAAAAATTATTTGGCATCTTTGGCCGTATAATTGAATGGAAAGGGATTAAGGAATTTGTCCATGCCGCCGCCCTTATCATACAATCACAGCCAAATACCAAAGCTTTCATCGTTGGCGATTGTTCGGACGGTGATAATAAATATTTCACAGAAATAAAAAATCTCATTATTTACTACGGGTTAGAACAAAACATCATATTAACAGGCTACAGAAAAGATATACCAACATTCATGGGCTTAATAGATGTTGTGGTTCATGCCTCAATAAGACCCGAACCTTTTGGCATGGTGATTATTGAAGGAATGTCCATGAGTAAACCGATTGTGGCAACAAAAAATGGAGGGCCGTTGGACATAGTAGTAGATGGCCAGACCGGATTTCTTGTCGAACCGGGCGATATTAACGGTCTGGCAGATTCTGTATGCAGACTCCTAAGCGACAATACCCTGGCGACAGTTATGGGTAAAAATGGCAAAGACAGGGTTGCTGCCATGTTTACCAAAGAGAGATACGCCCGCCAAGTAGAAAAAGTTTATACTAATCTACTTGATCTAACCTAATTTACCCACCCCATGAAACAGTTATATGCCATACAGATCAGCGCAATTATTTCCACCATTCGAGAGGAAGGTTGGGCCTTTAAGTTCATCTGCCTCTATCTTTTTTTTGAATATGTTCGCCCCCAGAGTATTTACCCAGTAATAGATATAATTCCCTGGAGTTTTATTATATTGGCTCTGACTGCTGTAGTATTACTGTTAAGCGGTGATCTCCAAGCGCAACCCAACATATTAAACAAACTTATCGTTTGTTATGGGCTGATAGTTGTGTTCTCAATTACGGTCACCAGTCTGTATCCCGCCGTCTCTCTCTTAAAATGGCGCATTTTTTTTAACTGGTTCTTTATTTATTTCTTGATTGTTCTGATCGTCAATAATGAAAAACGCTTTTTTATTTTTTTTCTCTCATTTCTTCTTTACTCTTTCAAAATGTCTCAGCACGGTTTTTTATCATGGCTCCAAAGAGGATTTGCCTTTGCCGGGTGGGGTGTTACCGGCGCCCCCGGCTGGTTTAATAATTCAGGGGAGGTAGGGATTCAGATGTGCATATATGTGCCGCTTGCAATTGCCTTCATTATGGCAACCTACAAATTATTGTCAAAGCCCAAACTTATTTTTTTCCTCCTCATGCCTTTTACTGGTATCGCCACTGCTATAGCCTCATCCTCCCGGGGAGCTCTGGTTGGATTAGCCGTTGCCGGAATTCGTCCGCTGCTCATCAGGCCTAAAATATTTTTCGTTAGTTCCATCATATTATCGATGGTAGCAGTTTTAACAATAGTATCCATTCCCACTAAATCCATGCAGAGATTCCAGAAAATGGGTAAAGATAAAACCTCTGAACAGCGTCTTGAGCGGTGGCATGATGGCTTGGAAACCATAAACAAGTATCCAGTATTTGGTGTCGGGTTTGATGCTTGGGCGGAATACTTTCCCCAACATTATCAGATAGAATTTAAAGGAACCAAACTTATCCATAATATTTTTTTGCAATGCGGTACCGAATTGGGTTTTGCGGGATTAAGCGTGTTCATATTAATGATTATAGCCTGCTTTGTAAATACAAGAATGGTAAGGAAATTAAGCAAAGGACGAGACGATCAATTCCTGGCTATCATGTCATACGGTTTTGATGCGGCTTTACTTGGCTATCTTGGCAGCGGTTTTTTTGTAACAGTCATGTATTATCCATATTTCTGGATACACTGCGCCATGACAACCTGCCTGCATACTGCAGCGCAGAAAAAATTTACGTCTTAACCTGGCGCACGGAAACAAAAAGACAACACGGCAACCATTTAACCAGTTTTTTATTAACGATCTTAATACAATGCTCAACACAATAAAGGCACACGTTCCTAATATCCTTAAAAAAAAGCTCAAAGATTTTCTCCGAAATATAATTGATTCGTTACGATATTATATAGGGCATAGACCTTGTTTTATGGGTAGTTCTCCATTGGGGAAGGGAAATCAAAAAGCTGCAACCGTTATTTTTGTCTGTAAGGGAAATGTGTGTAGAAGCGCTTTCGCAGAACAGCGTTTAAAATATCTTCTTGGCTCTAACAATATCCACATTGATTCCTGTGGAGTCAATGTGGATCAAGGCAATTCCCCTCCTGGGGATTCTGTATCCATAGCAGCTGAATTTTCCTGTTCAATATTCGGCCGGCAAGCCAAGGGGCTGACTGAATGTGATATAGAAAATGCGGATTTCATTTTTCCAATGGAATACTGGCAGTACAATCGTTTAATTCAAATATATCCTCACAAAAAAGAAAATATTTTTCTGCTACGGAGTCTTGTTCCTTTCCCCGGTCGTCTTTTCTGCAATATTAACGATCCATACGGATGGGGTAAAAAAGAATTTAGACGAACATATCTCCTCATTGATAAAGCCCTACGCCAAATAATGAGTTGGTACTAAGATGGCAGCTGCAAAGATTAAAATCGTTCTTTCCTCATTGCTCCGCATGAGTGGTTGGTTTGCGTTACGCTCCCGATTGGCCTTGAAAAATAAAGCCGCCATCTTCATGTACCATCGTGTGCTTCCACAAGAGCTGGTAAATGAGACAAATATTCCGATTCAACCAGGCATGTATGTGTCACCAAGAAGTTTAAGATTGCATTTATCATACCTGAAAAATTATTTTTCTCTTATATCCCTTGCGGAGTTAGTTCGACGATTACAAACAGGCGAAGATATTTCCCGTTGCGCCGTTCTGACCTTTGATGATGGTTGGCGAGACAACTATCTCTATGCCTTCCCTATTCTTCAGAAATTTAACGTTCCAGCCACCATTTTTCTGACCTCCGGTTTTATCGGCACAGTTCAACGATTCTGGCCAGAAGAAATAGGCTGGGCTGTACTTTCAGTATACAGAGGAATAGTAGATATTTCCTTGCTTCCTGACCCGCTATCACATATGCTGAAGAAAAGACGTTCCAGAAAACAAGATATCTGCGAGAATATTGACCAAATTATTGCTGACATGAAGTCGTGGGATACCTCCAGGAGATTATCTGTTACACAACAATGCACCCAGCTGCGAATTAAAACAATTGCGGAGTCAAAACGTCTTTTGATGAATTGGGATGAAGTCAGAGAAATGGCAAAGAGCGGATTGATAGACTTTGGTTCTCATACAGTTTCCCATGCCCTGCTGGATCAACTACAGCCAGAAAATGTGCGACAGGAACTTATCGAATCTACAGCCCAGATACGTAAAGAAAGTGGTATACAAACAGAACTTTTTGCCTACCCCAATGGCAACTATACCCCACAGATACTGGCTACACTTCCTGAATCCGGTATTACGGCCGCAGTAACAACAAAACGTGGTTTAGTGGCGCAGAATTCCTTGTTGCTTGAATTACCGCGAATTGCAGTTCATGATGATATCAGTCATACGCAGGCTCTTTTCCAATGGAGACTATTTGTGAAATGAATAATATAAAAAAAAAACTGACAATCTTGGTGACTGATGGTGAAAACAGATCTTCCCTGGCTGTAACACGATCTTTAGGCAAAGCAGGATGCAGGGTTGTTATCGCAGGTAAAAAAAAGAAAAACCTTTCTTCATGCTCAAGATATTGTACCTCTGCGTATCAAGTTCCCTCACCTATTCAAGGAGGCGATGGTTTTCTAAGAGTAATCAAGGAAATTTTAATTCGCGAAAAAGTAGGTGTAATTTATCCAATGACCGAGCCTGCGGTAATGCTCTTGTCCAAATACCGGGAGCAACTGCCAGTTGCTGCCACTTTAGCCTGTCCAACCATTGATAAAATTAAGTCAGTTTTTAACAAATTTTCCGTTTTTAAACTGGCTCAGGAAAATAATGTAGCAATTCCTGCTACCCTCTTTATAGAAAACAGAAAGGATTTTAATCGTAAAAAAACAACAATTTCACAATTCCCATTAGTTGCCAAACCTGCAATGTCGCGAATTCCAACCGAACAAAATTTTATAGCGACATCGGTAAAATACGCCAATAACATAGAAGAATTAACAGAATTATATAATAAACACGAAGCATTTAATTATCCATCATTAATTCAGGAAAAAATTATCGGCCCAGGAACCGGTCTTTTCACTTTGTTTGATAAAAATCACCACCTCGCCCTTTTTTCACATAAACGTCTGCGGGAAAAGCCGCCTTCAGGTGGAGTGAGTGTAGTTTGTGAATCGTGCCAATTGGATAAAGAAATGGTGGAATCAGCAAGACGATTATTAGCAGCAGTCGGCTGGCAGGGTGTAGCAATGGTTGAATTTAAACGAGATGAACGAGACGGCAAAGCCAAGTTAATGGAAATAAACGGTAGATTTTGGGGATCACTCCAGCTTGCGATTTCGGCAGGAATTGATTTTCCCACTTTATTATTAAAATTA
This sequence comes from Desulfobacterota bacterium M19, assembly GCA_048820955.1. Lineage (GTDB taxonomy): Bacteria > Desulfobacterota > Desulfobulbia > Desulfobulbales > VMSU01 > JAADIV01. The sequence continues at coordinate 298,046 of JBMERE010000003.1, forward strand.
TTGCAAGGCGAGAGACAGAACGGCTTACAAGATCAATATCAAATTGGCCTGAAAATGAAGTGGCTATTGGGAACCTTGGATCATATGTTAATACGGTTACGAAATCCAGATTTAAAGTTGAATTTGCCTACCGGTTACCCATCTAAACTACAGACGGTGGTAGATTTCATGAAACTCAAGGAAGCAAAATGTGGGTTTGATGTACTACAGATTAGTGATTTCAAACCTTTTTTGCATGAACTAAGTGAATATGTAACAGATATTTTAAGTTCCAGGTAAGAAATGGCCTATGCTTAAAATTCTTCATGCCATAGATACTCCGGGACCAGGAGGAGCAGAAACCGTTTTTTATGATTTAATTACAGGAATTGCCCCTGATAGATTTTACTCAATTCCGGTTTTGCCCAGTACTGGCTGGTTATATGACAAATTAACCAACAAAAACTTTTATCCCCAGATTGTTCCCTCACGGGGTTCATTCAATTTAAAATATCTATTTGATTTAGTTAATTTGATCAAAGTGAACAAAATTGACATTATCCATTCTCATCTTTTCGGGTCAAATGTTTACTGCAGCCTTGCCGGAATGATTACAAAAACTCCTGTTGTTGCGACATTTCATGGTTTTGTTGATTCAGACAAAAACGATAGATTGCTGAAGTTGAAGTTTATCCTTATTAATCAGGGCGCAACAGCTATAATTTTTGTTTCAAAACATCTTATGAAATTTTTTATAGATAGACTTGGCGCTAATGCGGCTAAAAGTCATGTTATTTACAATGGAGTAGACACTACCCTTTTTAAACCGGGAAAAAACAAAACGCTAAAACAAGACTTGGGCCTTGCAACTAATGACATTATTGTGGGATCTATTGGGAACATTCGTCCCGCAAAGGGATATGATATACTTCTTAAGGCTGCGGCTATAGTTAAACAACAGCGCCATAATATTAAATTTGTCATTGCTGGTGAAGGTTCGGGATGCTTGTATAATGAACTCGTTGCGTTACGCAAAAAATTACAGTTGGAAGACACTGTTTTTTTTCTTGGATTTCGTAATGATACAACTGAACTATTACATAATTTTGATTATTTTCTTCTCTCGTCAAGTTCAGAAGGATTTTCGATTTCGACTGTAGAGGCAATGGCTTGCGGTGTTCCAATAATAGCCACAAAAAGCGGGGGGCCTGAAGAAATTCTATCGGGAACAGAGGAAATATTGGTTAACGTTGGAGATTATCGCGCTATAGCACAAGCAATAATTGACGTATCAGAAGTAAGAATTTTTTCGCCAGGCTGCGCTTCCTCCCGTTCAGTTAATAAATTTGCAAAATCAAGCATAGTTAAGCAATATGCTGAACTGTACTTAAAATACGCTGACAGAGGTAAAAGATGAATCCTGGAATATTATTTTTTTTCCATTGCAAATCTAATACAGGATACGCGATTGAATCACTTGAAAAAGCTTTCTGGTTAGCCGCCAAGAGAAGCTACTCAGAAAATGGTATATATTTTGCTTATCCAGACATTAAAGATGGTTTGTCAAATGCCTTTCCACCCAACTTTAGCAATGTGATAAAATTTGACCCTAATACAAAAGATAATCGCCAATTACATGATATTTTTGAGTTCATAAAAGAAAAAAATATTAAAGTAGCAGTTGGGTTTGACCAAGGTCCTCATAAAAAAAGTTATCGATTTTTCAGACGTGCCGGTATTAAAAAAATTATATCTTACTGGGGAGCACCTATGGGTGACCCTTGTAACAAGTTAAAACTAAGTATCAAGAGACTACTGCTGATGATAGCACCATGGCAGCCGGATCTATATCTTTTTGAATCCAAGGCTATGGCAAATTCAGCAGTCTTAGGACGAGGTATCCCCTCCCAAAAGGTCAAAGTAGTCAGGCTTGGTGTTGATACAGACAAATTTAAACCTGCGAGAACAAATAAAGAACAAAAATATGTTTATAATCAGTTTAATATCCCAGAAAAGAGGAAAATAATTTTTTATTCTGGGCACATGGAACAACGCAAAGGGGTGGAGGTGATAATAAAAGCAGCAATTGATCTTGTCGAACGACGGGATCAGCTTGATGTCCATTTTTTATTATTAGGGAACAAGCCAGGTGAAGAAAAGCCATATACGCAAATGCTGAAAAGGACAACAACGCATAAACATGTCACTTTTGGTGGTTACAGAAAGGACATTGCCCAAATACATCGCGGTTGTTATCTGGGAGTTATTGCCTCAACGGGTTGGGATTCTTTTACCATGTCTTCAATTGAGATGATGTCCAGCGGATTGCCTTTGTTTGTGTCCTCTTTACAAGGTTTAAACGAAACCGTAGTTAATGGTGAAACAGGTTTTTTGTTCCCGCCAGGTGATTCAGGAGCGCTTGCCTCAGGTTTGTTTTCTCTGATAGAAAACGGTAATGAAAAAAAAAATATATTAGCTTCAAAAGCTCGCCAAAGAGTATGTCGTGAATTCAGCAGGAGCAGACAGATCATTCAACTTGGCAATGTATTCAGATACTTAGAAAAATCTCATGAGTCTGATTATTCAGACCGGAAAACTCCTGCACAGGCGAAATCATGACTTCATTTCCACAATTTTTAAGAAAACAGGAGGTAGATCATATGAGTCTGCTAACCGCTATAAATTTAATTGTTTTTTGTTTTTTTATTTTTGTTACTCCTAAGTCATCTTTTGCGGGAGTATTCTTTTCCGATGGTTTTGAATCCGGGAATACAAGCCACATTGATGCCAATAGTGGTGCCAAATGGAATGGAGGTATTTCCACAAGTGTCTCAACAAAAATTGTTCATTCCGGAAAATATTCATTGAGATTTTTTTTCAAAGGAAAACCTAATTTATCCGCTGATGCCTGGTCGGAACAATATTTCGATCTCGGCAAAAACTATGATGAAGTATATATTCGATTCTATATTTATTTTCCCTCTAACTATGTAATTAGAGATGCAATCGGAACGAAAAACACTAAATTGTTTTATTTATGGGGTAATAGTTACAAGAATGACATGAATAAAGTTGGCATAGAATACGACAAAAACATGCACTTTGGATTTAAGGCTAAAGAAACCGGCTGGCCTAATTTTTCTCCAAGTTGCTCTGGCAGTACTGGCTTTATTAACACCTACCCTAAGACATCAACAAGTATTTCTGATATTAAAGGAAGATGGGCAGAAATAGAGATACATACTCGTAGGGATACTGGTTCTGGAGATGGTATTTTCCAGATGTGGATTGATGGAAATTTAGAAATTGACGCTCAAAACATTGCCTGGATAGGAGCACCATGCGGTCTAAATAAATTCTTTAAACATGGTTATTTTATGGGTTGGTCTAATTCTGGATTTAATGAAGATACTGCCGTTTACATTGATGATGTTGTTTTTTCCACGAAATATATTGGACTAAATAATGTAGCAAATAAACCAAAACCAGAAACGCCAACAGGATTTATCAAGGATTAATCCTGACCTTTTTAGAAATTGAGTGAATCCATTTACAACTGAAGCATACAGATTCAGGTACTATGAAGAAATAACTTATGATTTCCCAAAAGAAACAAAAAAGAATTTGGATTGCCTGGGAAAGGCAACGTAGATCAGTTGAGCTTGCGGCCTCTTTGGGGTGTAAATTGTATATATTGGAACACCAAGGTTGTTTAAGATATTTTAAGTGCCTGATTGCTACACTACATATTGTTAAACAAAATCGGCCGGCCATATTATTTGTTCAAAATCCCTCTATGATCTTGGCCTGCTTTGCGTCTTGTTTTTTGAAATATTTGTTCCGCATTCCTATAGTTGTTGATCGTCATACTAACTTCTTTTTAACAAGAGATCACCGAATTACACTCCGTGAAGTAATTTTCCACTTTTTAAGTTATTTGTCTATAAGATCGGCAGACCTTACTATTGTTACCAATAAAGAACTATCTCATGTTGTTCGTGTGTTAGGTGGAGTCCCATTTGTTCTTACTGATAAAATCCCTAATTTTAATATTAACAAGGTTACCAAACATAAATTGAATCCTAAAGGGTTGTCTATATTTTTTATTACCTCATTTGCAAAAGATGAACCTTTTAATGAGGTTTTTAAAGCAAGTCGTAGATTAGCTGAACAAAACATCGTTTTCTATGTAAGTGGTAATTTTGCGAAACAAGGGAATGACATAATTAATAATACTCCTAATTGTGTTAACTTGACAGGTTTTCTTTCGGATGAGGATTTTGCAAGTATGCTATTCTCTGCTGACATTGTAATGGTTTTAACAACAGCTGAATATACTTTGTTATGTGGATGTTATGAAGCTGTCGCAGCACAAAAACCATTAATAACAACAAGTACAGAAGTGTTAAGAAAGGTGTTCCCTGGCGCGGTATTTGTGACTAACAATGCTGATAGTATTGTTGAAGGTATTTTAGAAATATCTAAATCTCTAAATGACTATACAAACAAAACTAACCGCATGAAGGATCAAATCAAGAAAAACTGGAATGAAGCCAAGATTGAGTTAGATGAGTTATTGGCGAAACTTGAAGTTGTTCGATAACAGTTAGACGTTATTTAAAATTATGTATCCAATAATTGCAAAATATGCATTTTACACTGTTGAGTTTTTTAGACAAGAATATGTATATCGCCATTTAAAAGAATTAGAAAAAAATCAATTCCTTTCTCCGTGCGAAATAAATAATCTCAAAAGCAATAAACTCAACAAATTGCTTAAATATGTATTGAATAATAATTTATTTTATCAAAAAAAGTATACTGGTTTTAATCCATTGGAAGATTTCTCTTCTATCCCCATATTAACCAAAGATGAATTACGGGAAAATTACAACAATATTGTAACAAAACAACATAAACAAAAAACATATTTAGTTGAGACATCAGGTTCAACAGGCGCACCGTTGCAATTTTATCGTGATAAATTAGTTTTCGGTTACACTCTTGCATCGCTTTATAGAGGTCATAGGTGGTGGGGGCTGGACATAGGATTTAAGGAAGCTATGCTATGGGGTATACCAATAGACTATAAGAATAGATTAAAAGCAAAACTTAAAGATATAATGTTGAATCGGTTTAGGGAGAGAGAGTATAATATTAGCCATGACACCTTGTTCGATTTTTACCATAAAGTTAAACGTAGACGCCCAGATTATTTATTTGGATATTCATCCATGATATATGAGTTCGCAATGTTTTTGCAAGAAATGAACCTGCCAGGTGGTAATTTGGGTATCAACAATGCTATTTGCACGGCTGAACAAATTAGCTCTTTTCAAAGAAAAACTATCGAGAGTACATTTGAATGTAAAGTTATATCTGAATATGGCGCAACAGAGACCGGAATTATAACTTATGAGTGCCCATCAGGAAACAATCATATTTCAGACGATTGTGTTTATGTTGAAATTGTTGATGATAATAATATGCCGGTTCCAGATGGTGAGCCAGGAAGGGTTATTGTAACTGTTCTACATAGCTTTTCCTCTCCTATTATTCGATACGAGCTTGGCGATATTGCTTGCAAGTCATCTTATAATAATTGCAATTGTGGTGTAAATCTGTCTTCTTTGGAAAAAATTATAGGAAGAACCAGTGATATTGTATTAACTCCAGGTGGCCAATCCTATCATAGTATAATTTTTTACTATATCATAAAAGATTTTACCAGGAAACATGGGGGGATAAAACAATTTAAGGTGCGCCAGTCGGCCCTTGATAGATTAGAATTTCACCTTGTACTTACAGATCAGTCTACCCATATTATCGAAACATATATCAGAAAACAAATCAGAAAGAAATTTGGGGGGGAGATGAAACTAGAATTTATATATCATGATTACTTAAAAAGAGAAAAATCTGGTAAATTGCGCGATTTTGAGAGCGTACTTGATACTACTGGTTGTGCTAATTTAAAACTCAAGTTTCGGAGTTGACTTAACCCGCCGTAACCACGTTATTATTTAAATGCAACCTTTGTCCGGTTTGAAGCATGTCAATTGCAATACTCATAACTGAATCAACAAGAGCAAGTGCTACATCTTCCGTAACTATACCTATTGATTTGATTTTCTCCATGGCAAGGCTGAGGAGCCGCTGCAGAGCCTCCACAAGGCTCAGGGCTTTCATTTCATCGCTGCAGGCAAAGAACAGGCTGCCAAGTGTTCGGGGATCATCATGACAACGTTGCTCAAATGCCAGGAAAATATAACGACTCATGGCAATGGTGATATGGGCAACCATGCCGTCATAATCACGCAGTTGTGTCTCTCTTTCCAGGTTCAGGTAGTGCTTCATCATTTTGAAGAACACCTCAATATCCCATCGTTTACCATAGATGCGGACAATTTCCTCGTCTGGGAGGTCAATCCTGGTGGACAATATCGCAAGCCATTGACGTTTTTTGTGGCAATAGCGAACGAATACAATTTTTATCTTCTGACCTTGTTTAGTTTCTGTCACTACGCTGGTGAGAATCCTGGCTCTACCCGGCCGTTTTCGCAACATGCTGTACAGCTTGCTAAGTTTTACCCACCGGCCTTTATGGCGGTAAAAGACATTGGGCATATCCTTGGCCATGCAAATTACCGGCAAATGCTTACCCAGTGCGGCCAGAAGAGCGGGAAAGGAAAACCAGCTGTCCATCAGGATATAATCAGCCCGGATTCCAAGTCTCAGCACCCTCTTAAGCATTGTTTCCAAATGATCT